>NZ_SOEZ01000030.1 GCF_004402215.1 Cryobacterium tagatosivorans | reverse complement strand
CGCGGCGGCGGCATCCGGGCCGGCCCCGGCGGCCGCGCCGCGCGGGCCCCTGCTGGCCCGGCCCGGTTTCTGGAGTTCCCGCGTGGACACGCATCGGCTGGCACTCGCGCACCTCGCGGCGGGGCTGAGCCTGGTGTCACTCATCCTCACGGCCCAGGACACGCTCGACGGGGGCGGCGGCCCGGCCCCGCTCCTGGCCGTGCTCTCCGCCGCGCTGCTGGCCGCGAGCCTCGCGACGGCGTTCGGCACGAGTACCCTGCCGACCGAGGGCGCCGCAGGGACGGGCGGCCGCCGGCACGGCGTTCTGGTCGCGCTCTGCTCGGGCGTCTACGCCGCGACCCTGGCGACCCTGGTCGTCCGAGGCGTCACCGTCCGTGCCGTCGACGACGTGCGGGCGAGGGTCGGCTTCACCGCCCTGGAGCTGGCGGTGCTCGCCCTGATCGGCCTGATGGTGCTCATCATCGCGGCGAGCGCGTTCTTCCGGATCCCGGGATCCCCGGGCCGGCAAGCGCGCTTCGAGGCCTGGCACGGCCTCGCGCCGGCCGTCTTCCTCACCCTGGCCCTCGGCCTCGGCCTGATCTGGTCCAGCCTGGTGACCGTGGGCGTCGGCGACTGGTTGAACGGCGGAGCCGGGGCCAGCGCCCTCCTCGGCCCCGCGGCCACGCCGCCCCCGCCCCCGCCCGCGGCCGCCTGCCCGGAGGCGTGCGTGCCGCCGGGTCCCGAGCTGGCCGTGCCGCTGATCTTCCCCTGGTTCGGCGGTGTCTCCCTGGCCCTGTTCCTGGCGGCGCTGCTGCCCATCGGCGGCGCGCTCCTGGCGCGGCGGGATGTCTCGGCGCGGGCCGACGCCTGGCTGCCGGCCCGCGGGCTCGCGGCGCCGACCGACGACACGGACATGCCGGTCGGTTCCGCGGCGGAGCTGACGGCGCTGCTCGGGCCGGTCCGCGACCGCAAGCGCGGCACGGCTGCCCGCCTGCACCTGGTGGAGCCCGCGATCGCGGTCCTCGCCGGCGCATCCTTCCTGGCCGTGCTGGCCACCGGCGTGCTGAGCGCGCTCTCGCTCTTCTCCCCGCCCTTCCTCGAGTCCTGGGCGGCGGCGGGCGGCATCCGGTCGCTGCTGGACGTGTCGATGGGCGCGTGGGCCGGCGTCGCCGTCCTCGTGCTGGCCGGGCTGGCCGTTCCGGCCGGCGCGGGTGGGCTGGCCCGGCCGCTCGCCATCGTCTGGGACCTGGCCTGCTTCCTGCCGCGTGCGGGGCATCCGCTCGGTGCGCCCTGTTACACCGAACGGGCCGTGCCCGAGGTGTCCCGGCGCATCCTGTGGTGGCTGCGGCAGGAGGATGCGCCGCGCGCCCGGCGGCGCGAGGTGGTGCTCGCCGCCCACAGCATGGGGGCCGTCGTGTCCCTGTCCGTCCTGTTCGCGCTGTCCTCGCATCCCGAGTGGGACCGGTTCCGCGGCCGGGTGTCGCTGCTCACCTTCGGCGTGCAGCTGCGGCCGTACTTCGGGCGGATGTTCCCCGAGCTGATCGGCCCCGCCGCGCTCGGCACCACGCCCTGCCTCCGCCCGCGCCTGTGGGGCGCCGACCCGTGGGCGGCCGACTCGGATGCCCCGGCGCCGGCCGTCGAGGCGAGGTCGCCCGTCCCGGTGCGGCGCTGGATCAGCCTCTGGCGGCTCACCGACCCGCTGGGTTTCCCGGCCTTCTCGAACCAATGGGCGGGAAATCCGCTCGACCGGTTCGCCGACGAGATCGACACGAGCGGCTACACCGGCGCCGTCGACGGGCACGGCGAGTACTACCGCACCGGAGCGTATCGTTCGGCCCTCGCGGAGCTGGCCGGGCTCATCCCGCCGCGCGCGAACGGCGGGCCTCCCGGCGCGCCACTGGACCGGCGGGCCCGGGGGTGATTGGCTGGGCACATGACTGAGCAGGCCCACGGCACCGACCCGCACACCGCCGGACACGCGTCCCGGCTCAACTGGCTCCGCGCCGGGGTCCTCGGGGCCAACGACGGCATCGTGTCCGTCGCCGCGCTCGTCGTGGGTGTTGCCGCGGCGACGCCGGATGCCGCCGCCATCCTGATCGCGGGCGTGGCGAGCCTGCTCGCCGGCGCCATCTCGATGGCCCTGGGCGAGTATGTGTCGGTGAGCAGCCAGCGGGACACCGAGCGGGCGCTCATCGCCAAGGAACGGTACGAACTCGAGCACATGCCCGAGCAGGAACTCGCCGAACTCGCCGGGCTGTACGAGGCCAAGGGCCTGAGCCCGGGGACGGCGAAGCAGGTCGCCCTCGAGCTGACCGAGCACGACGCACTCGGCGCGCACCTCGAGGTGGAGCTCCACATCGGCACCGAGGAGCTGTCCAACCCGTGGCACGCCGCGTTCGCGTCCGCGATCGCCTTCACGGTCGGCGCCATCCTGCCGCTCGTGTCGGTGCTCCTCCCGCCGCCCGAGTGGCGCCTGCCGGCCACCTTCATCGCCGTCGTGGTCGCCCTCGTCGTCACCGGCTGGCTCAGCGCCTACCTCGGCGGCAGCTCGAAGAGCCGCGCCATCGGCCGGATCGTGCTCGGCGGCCTGCTCGCCCTTGTCGTCACCTACGCGATCGGCGCCCTGATCGGCACCGCGATCTAGCTCCCACCCCCGCGAAACCGCAGTTGTGCGCGTCATTCGTGCCGTTTAGCGCGCACAACTGCGGTTTCGCGGGAGGATGGGGGGATGATCTTCGCCGCGGCCATCGATGTCGCCCTCGTGCTCGTGTTCGTGCTGATCGGGCGGGCCAGCCACGGCGAGGATCTCCTCGGGGTCCTGAACACGCTCTGGCCGTTCCTCGGCGGACTCGCGATCGGCTGGCTGGTCATGCGCGCCTGGCGCAGCCCGCTCCGGATCGTCTGGACGGGCATCGGCGTCTGGCTGGGCGCCGTCGCCGGCGGGCTGGCGCTGCGCCTGGTCGCCGGGCAGGGCGTGCAGCCCAGCTTCGCGATCGTGACCGCCCTGGTGCTCGGCGCGTTCCTGCTCGGCTGGCGGGGCATCGCGTTGCTGGTCCGCCGGGCCCGGTCCCGCAGCTAACCGACCGGCCGGTTCCGGCGCGCCGGTTGCGGCACGGCGGGAAGGCGCGGAATCATGGACGGGTCGCACCGCCGCCGGAAGGACCACGCTCGCCATGAGGGATGACGCCACCACGGGCACACCTCCGCGCCGCCGGCCCAGGCTCCCCCGGGCCGCCCAGCCCTTCCGTGAGGGGCAGTACCGCGTCCTGATCGGCGCGATGACACTGTCGCTCTTCGGAGCCGGCATGTGGCTGGTCGCCGTGGTCTGGCAGGTGATCGAACTCGGCGGCGGGCCCGCCGAACTCTCGATCGTCGCCACCGGCTCCGCCGCCGGCCTGCTCGCGGCCGTGCTGATCGGCGGGGTCGCCGCCGACCGCATCCCCCAGCGCCGGATCATGATCACCGTCGAGGCCACCAAGACCGTCGCGATCGGGGTCGCCGCGTTCCTGGCATTCACCGGCACCGTCGATGTCTGGAACCTGGCCGCGATCTCCTTCGCCCTGGGCGTGGCCGACGGATTCTTCTACCCGGCCTACTCGGCGCTGCTGCCCTCGATCCTCCCGGCCGAGCAACTGCTCGCCGCGAACGGCGTCGAGGGGATGCTCCGGCCGATGGTGATGCAGGCGGCCGGCCCCGCCGCCGCCAGCGCCGCCATCGCGGCCTCCTCGCCGGGCTTCGCCTTCGCGCTGATCGCCGCCGCGCAGCTGCTGGCCGCCCTCGGCCTGGCGATCCTGCGCCCGACGGCCCTGCGCCGCGAACCGCCCGATCCGGACGCGCCCCGCCGGCATCCGTTCCTGTCGGTGCTCGCGGACATGCGCGCGGGCTTCGCCTACATGGTCCGCACGCCGTGGCTGCTCGGAACGCTGTCCTATTTCACCGTGCTGGTGCTCGTGCTGATGGGGCCGATCGAGGTGCTGCTGCCGTTCGCGGTCAAGGACCAGGCCGGCGGCGGACCGGCCGGCTTCGCCCTGGCCCTGGCCGCGTTCGGCATCGGCGGGGCCGCCGGCTCGCTCGTCGTCGCCTCCCGGCGGCTGCCGCGCCGCTACCTCACCGTGATGAACGTGCTCTGGGGCGTCGGCTGCGTGCCCCTGGCTGTCATCGGGCTGACCTCGCAGCTGTGGGTCATGATCCTCGCGCTCTTCCTCGTCGGCTTCGCCTTCCAGGCCGGTACGGTGATCTGGGGCACCCTGCTGCAGCGCCGCGTTCCGCCGGCGATGCTCGGGCGGGTGTCCAGCCTGGACTTCTTCGTCTCGCTGGCCTTCATGCCGGTCTCGATGGCGCTGGCCGGGCCGGTCGGCGAGGCCATCGGCCTGGCGCCGGCCTTCCTCATCGCCGGGCTCGTGCCGCCGGTGCTCGCGCTCAGCGCGATCGTCATCTTCCGGATGCCCCGCGACGAGTTGCGGCATCCGCTCGACCGGGAACTCGACTCCGACTCCGACCAGGACCAGGGCCCCACCCGTTCATAACTCCTCCAGAACGCGTGGACGGTCTCGCCCCACCCCCCGGATTGACGGGCCGGCCCGCTGGACAAGCGCGAATTGGAGGAGTTATGCGCAGAGGCTTAGGCGCAGGGGCCGAGAGGCTTACTCCGCCCCGCCTTCGTCGCGATCCTCGTCTTCCAGGTTGACCGGACGTTCGTCGGCGTCAATCGCCCATTCGTCTTGCTCCTCCTCTTCGGGGAGGAGGTCTTCGTCCAAGGTCAGGTTGATGTCATCGACCTCACGGTCCTCGTCGACGCCCTCGCTGCCGAGGTCGGTTCGCTTGGGCCACAGCGCGTCCGGGTCGCTTGCCATCATCACAACTCCTCACGATCGGGGGAAAGTCTCCCCCGCGCGAGCCACGGTACGCCCGTCACCGGGCCCGGGCAAGACGCTCGCGCGCGTCGCAACCAGCCACGTCGCGGGCGCGATTCCGACGGGCCGCGGCCCGCTCAGGAAGCCGGCCGGCGAAGGCCGGGAGTCGCCAGAAGCTCGCCGTCCCTGAGCACGGCGAGCACCTCGATCGGCCATCGGCCGGTGCTGTCATTGAGCGTTTTCTCGCCGCCGGCGACGATCGCCGTGGCGAGGACATCCGCCGTGACGATATCGGCGGCGAACACGCTCACCTGCAGGTACGGCGACGCTGCGCCGGGGGCGGGCGTCCAGATGTGTTCTCCGCGTTCCGCGCTGCCCGAGGTCGCGACCGCGCGCAGCGGGCCGGCGAGCGGCACACCGGCCAGGACCTCGCCCCTGTCCATCGGGTCGACGATCCCGACCACCCAGTCCACCTCGGGTGCCGGGCGTCCGTCGACCAGGATGTCCCCGCCGGCGTTGATGCTCCACCCGGCGAGGCCGAGGCCGGCCAGGATCTCGCCGGTTTCCGCGATGGCCAGGCCCTTGACGACGCCGGAGAGGTCGACCACGCCATCCGCCCGATGCGGGGTGAACACCCCGTCCGTGCGGTCACGCCAGCCCAGGGCAAGCATGTAGCAATCCCGCAGGGTCGCGCTCGCCTCGGTGAGGCGGATGTCGCCCCGCGCGACGCGGCTGAGTTCGGAGTCGCGCCGGTACAGGCTGAAACGCTCGTCCCAGCGCCGGAACGCCGCCTCTGCGGCCGCGCCGGCCATCCGGCGCAGCTCGCGAGTGCCGGTGCCGTCGTGGGCGTCGCCGTCGCCCATTCGCAGGCTGACGACGGTGCCCATCGACTCGAAGGTGATCGCAGGCCCGCCGGCGGACCCGGGATCGCTGAAGGGCTTAGAACCCGGCGGCATCGAGAGCCGACTGCAGCGACTGGACGTACCCGGAGCTCGTGTAGGTCGCTCCGCCGACGTTTTGCACGTTGGCCGACTGCGCCGACAGCACCTCGTCGCGGAGGATGGGCGCCGCCCGGTTGCTGATGTTCACGGACTTGCCGTCGCGATCGGTGAGCAGCAGTGGGGCGACGTCGGCGATCTTCCCGCCGGCGATGGTCACCGCCACCTGCACGTCGCCGAACTGGGTCTGCACGACCGCTCCGGTGAACGTGCCGGCTGCCGGCGCCGCTGCGGCGGACGGCGCCGCGGATGCCGTGGGCTGGGTCGCCGCGGCGGACGGGCCGGCGGACGGTGCCGACGGCGTGGCCGCGGTAGCGCTCGCCGTCGACGGGTTCAGGACGCCGGCCTGGACGCCCATCTCCCAGCCGGCCGCGAGTACAGAGAGGGAGGCCAGGGCGGCGAAGGCGGCTGCACGTTTTCTCACCAGTCGAACCTTTCGTAGTGGACTTGCCGGGTGCGCATGCCTGCCGACCGGGCGTCCTGGACGACGGCGTCGGTCCAGCGCCGCGGGCCGCAGACGTACAGGTCGGCCTCGCGCAGCTCCGGCACGAGTGTAGCCAGAGTGACGCCGGCGGCCGCGGCATCCGCGGGCAGCCAGCTGTCGACACCGGCCGGCCGGTGCCCGGCGATGACCCGCAGGGTGGCCCCGCGGCGCGCGCAGAGTTCGGCCATTTCGTCGGCCAGATACCCCTCACCGACCGTCGGCGACCGGAGGATGACCGTCGCGCCGCCGGGCTCGAACGACGCACTCTCGAGCAGCGACCGGATCGGCGCGACCCCGATGCCGGCGGCCACGAGAACGAGGCGGGGAGAGGTCCTGGCCCGCTCCGTAAAGAGCCCGTACGGGCCTTCGAAGCTCACCCGGGTGCCCCTGGTCAGGCTGGGAAGTTCGGCGGTGGCGTCGCCGAGCCCGCGAACGGTGATCCGGAGGGAGTTGCCGCCCGGCGCGGCCGACAGCGAGAACGGGTGTGCCTGCCACCACAGGCCGGGGGTCCAGAATCTCCAGATGAAGAACTGGCCGGCGCTTGCATTGAGCTTGTTGAGCCGGCGGCCCTTCAGGCGGATCGACACGACGCCGGGGGCGACCCGGTCGACGCCGGCGACGACCAGGCCGTGCCGGATCGAGCGCACCACCGGGATGACGAACCGGAACAGCAGGATCGAGCCGGCGACCGCCGCGTACAGGGCCAGCCAGTAGTAGCGCTGGAAGGTGCCGTCACGCAGCAGCCCGCCGACGCTCAGCTGGTGCGGGATCGACACGAGCACCGCAATGTAGGCGAGGAGGTGCACGGCATGCCAGGCCTCGTAGCGGAACCGGCGGCGGACCACGACGATTGAGCTGACGACGACGGCGATCAGGAGCCCCAGCCCGACGAAGGCGAGCGGCATGTCGGGGAGCTGGGTGAGCATGGTCCACACCTCCGCCGGTAGGGTGGAGTTTTCGGCGAGCGCGTAGCCGCCGACCAGCAGGGCGCCGTGCGCCAGGAGCAGGTAGAGCGCGGGCTTGCCGAGGGACTGGTGCACGGCCATGGCCCGGTCGTGACCGAACGCGCGGTCGATCAGGGGCAGGCGTGCGGCCAGCAGCAGCATGACCAGCAGCAGGTCGCTGCCGACGAGGCCGCTCAGGATGCCCAGCGACGTGAGCGCGTCGGCCGGCGTGCCGAACCGGGCCGCGCCGCCGTCGGCAAGGAAGATCGCGATGACGAGGGCGACCGAGACGATGCTGAGCACCTGCAGCGTGTCGGCCAGGCGCATCCGTCGCTGGTAGGCCGGGTGCGGGGCCGGCGCGGACGGGGCGCCGCCGGGGCGTCTCCGGGGCTTGTCGAGGGTCGTGTCGAGGCTCATGAGAGACAGCTTCGCCGCCGCGGCAATCGAAGGGCTATCAAGAAGCTGAGAACCGGCTGTGTGCTTCCGATGCGCCCGCACGCGTCGTCAGGCGGTCGTCAGGCGGTCGTCAGGCGGTCGCGGGCCGCCCTGCGCCCCTCCGTGAGGCTCCCGCCCTGGCCGCCAGCAGGATCAGGATGGCGGTCGCCCCACCCAGCGCCGTCTCCACCAGCCGGTCGAGGAGGAGGGTCGGCACGTCGACCGGACTGGCCAGGTGCGCGACCGTCAGAGCGAGCGGGGTGATGAACAGCAGGGCGGCTCCGTAGTGCCGGCCGACCAGGATCTCCGCGCCGAACTGGCCGATCGCGATGACGAGGATCAGCACCCAGACCGGCGGCCCGGGGAGCAGGACCAGCGCCGTGACGACGACACCGAGCGCTGTGCCGAGGATGCGGTGGATCGCCCGCGAGGTGGAATGCCGCGCGCGCGGCGGCGGGAGCACGGCCACGACGCTGACGACGGCCCAGTACGGATGACCGATCCCGATCAGCAGCGCGATCCCACCGGCGGCGAGCACGCCCACGACGTTCTCGGCGATCGTGAGCCACACCTGCGGGTCGCGGTAGGCCGCGGCGTGCAGGCCGGCCTCGCGGGGGAGGCGCTTGAACAGGTCGGCCGAGCGATCGCCGGCCAGCCGCCGAAGCACCCAGCCGGACATGACGAGCAGCCAGGCGAAGGCCGTGGCCCCGGCGGCCAGCAGCATCCGCGGCCACACCTCGTCGGCGGGCGTCGGCACCTCGGCGCAGACCAGGTAGGCGAACACGAAGAAGACGGGGGTGCGGGGGAAGAGGCCCACCGTCGACGCGACGAGGATGCCGGCGGTGATCACGACCACCAGGCCGGCCGCGATCACCGGCAGGGGCGCACCGGTCACGGCCACCAGCAGACCCAGGGCGATGCAGGCGAGCTGGACGACCGCGGCGGTGGTAACGGTGCGGGCGCGCAGCCGGTATGGCTCACTCCTGCCGTAGAGCGAGGTCATCGCCCCGAAGGCCGCATAGGGCGCCAGGTCGACCCGCCCGAGCGCGACGAGCACGATCAGCGGCACGGCGACGGCGACGGTCGCCCTGGAGGCGACCTCGATATCGAGGGCCCGCAGCGACCTGATCCGCTCGAGCAGGGTTTCCGGCTTCCCGCGCCTCTCGCCGCCCTCGCCCCCTCCCCCGTTGATTAGAGCTTCTCGATCGGCGCGATCTTGATCAGGAGCTTCTTTGCGCCCGCCGTGTCGAACTGCACATGCGCGATCCGTTTGGCGCCCTCGCCGGTGACCTGGTTGACGCGTCCGTCGCCGAAGTCGACGTGACGGATCCGGTCGCCGGCCGCCAGGGTGAGGTCGCCGTTGTCGCGCACGGTCCCGGTGACCCGGTTGGCCCATTCGGTCTTCGGCGTCGGCGCGGGCGGCAGGCCGGCGGGCGCGAGCTCCCTCTTGCCGAATCCGCCGCCGTAGCCGTCCCGCCGGGCGTTGAGCGCGCGCGGCTGGGTTCCGCCGCGCGAGTTCGCCATGCCCGGAGACTGTTTCCAGTCGATGAGCTGGGCGGGGATCTCCTGGAGGTAGCGGCTCGGCATGGCCACATTGATGTCGCCGAACTGGGCCCTCGTCATCGCCAGGGACAGGTAGAGCCGCTGGCGGGCCCTCGTGATGCCCACGTAGAACAGGCGCCGTTCCTCGGCCGGGCCGCCGGGCTCGCCCGCGGACATCTGGTGCGGCAGCAGCCCCTCCTCGACCCCGGTGAGGAACACGGCCTCGTATTCGAGGCCCTTCGCGGTGTGCAGGGTCATCAGCGAGACGGTCCCGGATGCGTCGTCGAGGTCGTCGGCGGCGGCGACCAGGGAGACCTGGGTGAGGAAGTCGACCAGGCCGCTGTCGGGGTTCTCCCGGTTGAAGTCCTTCGTCTGGGCGACGAGTTCCTCGATGTTCTCCGCCCGCGCCTCATCCTGCGGGTCGCGGCTGTTGCGCAGGCCCGCGAGCAGGGTGCTGCCCTCGAGCAGGAAGGTGAGCAGTTCCGACACATTCGCCTGCCCGGCCGGGTTGGCCGGGTCGAGCTTGAGGGCGGCCTCGTCGAGCAGGGTGGACAGCGCCAGGATGGCCCCGGTGACCTTGGGCCCGAGCCCGAGCGCCCCGGCGTTCCGCATGGCCTGCCGGAAGCTGATCTGGTTCGCCTCGGCGAAGCTGGCCAGCTGCGTTTCCGTGGCCGGGCCGATGCCGCGCTTGGGGGTGTTCAGGATGCGCCGCAGGGCCAGTTCGTCGACCGGGTTGGCGACCGAGATCAGGTAGGCGAGCGCATCCTTGATCTCGGCGCGTTCGTAGAACTTGGTTCCGCCGACCACCCGGTACGGCACGGCGGCGCGCACGAGGATCTCCTCCAGCGCCCGGGTCTGGGCGTTGGTGCGGTAGAACACGGCCATATCGCGGTAGGCCATCCCGGCCTGGTGCAGCACCTCGATCTCGTCGGCGACGAACTGGGCCTCGTCGTGCCCGGAGTACGCCGTGTAGCCGACGATCTTCTCGCCGTCGCCGCCGGCGCTCCAGAGCTTCTTCTCTTTGCGGTCGAAGTTGTGGCCGATCACGGCGTTGGCGGCCGAGAGGATGTTCTGGGTCGAGCGGTAGTTCTGCTCGAGCAGGATCACCCTGGTGCCGGGGAAGTCGCGTTCGAACTCGCTGATGTTGCGGGTGTCCGCGCCGCGGAAGGCGTAGATCGACTGGTCGGAGTCGCCCACGACGGTGAGCGAGGCTCCCGGGATCGCGCCCGTGGCGTCGCGCAGGTTGCGCACGTGCACGCCGTCCGCCTCCATCTCCTCGGCCAGTTCCGGGGACACCGGCCGGGTGAGTTCGCGGACGAGCGCGTACTGGGCGTGGTTGGTGTCCTGGTATTCGTCGACCAGGATGTGCCGGAACCGGCGCCGGTAGAGGGCGGCGACGGCCGGGAAGGCGCGGAACAGGTAGACCGTCTCGCCGATCAGGTCGTCGAAGTCGAGGGCGCTGGCCGCGCGCAGCCGGCTCGTGTACTGCCGGAAGATCTCGACGAACATGACCTCCTGCGGGTCGCTCATGTTCGCGTTGCGAGCGTAGGAGTCGACATCCGCCAGCTCGTTCTTGAGCTTGGAGATCTTCGCCGCGACGTTGCCGGGGGTGAAGCCGAGCGTGTCGGCGTCGAGGGACTTGATGATGCGCTTGAGCGTGACCTTGGTGTCGGCGGAGTCGTAGATGCTGAACGTGCTGGTCAGGCCGGCCTTCTCGGCTTCGCGGCGCAGGATGCGCACGCAGGAGGAGTGGAAGGTGGAGATCCACATGCCGTCCGCGCCCTGGCCGAGGATGGCCCGGACCCGGTCCCGCATCTCGGCGGCGGCCTTGTTGGTGAAGGTGATGGCCAGGATCTGGCTGGGCCAGGCGTCCCGGGTCTCGAGCAGGCTGGCGATGCGGCGGGTGAGCACGCTGGTCTTGCCGGAGCCGGCGCCGGCGATGATCAGCAGCGCGGGGCCGCGGTACTCCACCGCTTCGCGCTGCTCGGGGTTGAGCCCGTCGAGCAGCGGGCTGCGGTAGCCCGCTCCCCCGGCGGCACCCGGGCCAAAGCCCGGCCCGTCCATGATCGGCGCGTTTATGATCACAGGCGTGGCCGCTGGGCTGGTGTCCGGGGCTATGGGGGTCGTCATGTCACGATCAATTCTAGGCGCTGCCTCCGACACGCGGCCGCGTCAGAGCTCGTCCCGCGCCAGCACGGCCAGGTCGGGATGGTCGACGAAGACACCGTCGATCCCGGTGCGCATGATGGTGCGGAACTCCGCCGGCCAGTCGCCGAAGTCGGCCTTCAGCCGGCCCCGCCGGAAGGACTTCGCGAGGAACCGGTTCTCGGGCCGAAGGGTCCAGCAGTAGATCTCCAGCCCGGCGGCGTGGGCCTGGTCGACGAGATCGGAGGCGCCGAGGACCCGGCCGGCCTCATCCGTCTCGAGGATCAGCGATTTGTCGACGCTGATGCCGTCGACGCGGCCGCTGAGCGCGTAGAGGCCGGCCTCGGTGAGGTAGTCGGCGTAGTGCGGGGCCTTCGCTCCGAGCCGGGCCACCTCGTCGAAGGGTTTGCCGCGCGCTTCGACCAGGTACACCCGCTTGCCGTAGATCCCGCGGGCGTAGACCCCGTCGAGCACCCCCTGCTCGAAGCTCTCGATCGTCAGGCGACCGTCCGCCCCGTTCCAGCCGGCCGCGTTCACCTCCTCGGCGAACAGCTCGTCCAGGGGAAGGCCGACCGACTCGAAATAGGTGGCGTGCTTGATCTCGGCGACCATCCCGAAGGCGCGCTTGTCGGCGTCGGAGGCCCGGTCGATGATCTCGAAGACGTCGCGCAGCCGCAGGATCGGGAACCGCCCGTCGAAGCTGGCGCTGCTCCGGCGGATCTCGGGGATCCGCTCCCGGGCGCGGAGGGTGCTGAGTTCCGGCCAGGTGAAGTCCTCGGTGAACCAGCCGGTGAGTTCCTTGCCGTCGATCAGCTTCGTCGCGCGCCGGTCCGCGAACTCGGAGCGGGAGGCGACATCCGTCGTGCCGGAGATCTCGTTCTCGTGCCGCACGACGAGCACGCCGTCGCGGGTGGCCACGATGTCCGGTTCGACCGCGTCCGCGCCGAGGGCGAAGGCCAGCTCGTAGGCGGAACGGGTGTGTTCCGGACGGTAACCGCTCGCCCCTCGGTGGCCAATGACGATCGGTTTCATTCCCCAAGATTAGCCGCGCGACTGCCAGAATCGACGCGTGACCATCGTGATCGAACCCGCCCCGCGGCTGCACCGCTGGGGCGGCTACCGCGCGCGCTACCTGGCCGGCCTGTCGGCCGTGGTGCTGGGCATCGCCGCCACCAACCTGACGAGCACGTACAGCCTGTGGTTCCTGCTGATCGGACCGGCGGTGCAGCTGGTCGGCTGGCTGGTGCTGCCCGGCGCTCTCTGGCGGCGCCTCGTCGTTCTCGTGCCCTGCCTCGTGGCCGGCCTGGTGCTGATCGGCGGGGCCGACTTCGCCGGGGCCTGGGTCGTGCTGCTGGCCGGCTGGCTGTTCGTGCGGCACCGTCCGCTGCTGGGCTACCTCACCCTGCTGCCCGTCCTGGCGGCGGTCTTCCTGCTCAAGTTCACGCTCAGCGAGTACAGCCAGAACTGGCTGGGCCTGCTGGTCGGCGCGATCGTGACCGTCGGCTCCGCCTGGGCGGCCGCCTGGCTGGCGTCAATTCGGCCCGTACCGGGCATTTCCGAGCGGATGCCCAGCCCGTCTGAATAGAATCAACGTGGAACATCCCCCGGCGCCGACGCGGCGCCGGCCGACACCCGATCGAATGTGAGCCAGGAAACCATGGCAACCTCCAACCCCGCCTTCTCGCGCAACGCCGCCTTCGGCGCGCCCGGTGCGCTGGCCTCGACCAAGGTACTCTCGCCCACCGAGCTGCAGGACCTGTACAACGCCCCCGCCGCGGGCGCCCAGGACACCGACCGGATGAGCTACGAAGACACCATCGCGAAGACGACGCTGAGCTTCGCGCTGCTCCTCGTGGCCGCCGCCGCGTCGTGGTTCCTCACCCCGAGCATGATCTTCCTGCCCATCCTGGGCGCGATCGTCGGCCTCGTGCTCGGCCTGGTCAACACGTTCAAGAAGGAGCCGTCCCCGGCCCTGATCCTCGCCTACGCGGGCGCCGAGGGCCTCTTCGTCGGCGGCATCTCGGTGATCTTCGAGCAGCTCTACCCTGGCGTCGTCGTGCAGGCCGTGCTGGCCACCCTCGTCGTCGTCGGCGTGACGCTCGCGCTGTTCGCGAACGGCAAGATCCGCGCCTCCAAGAAGGCCACCAAGGTCTTCATGATCGCGATGGTCGGCTACCTGGTGTTCTCGCTGGTCAACTTCGGCCTGGTCGCCTTCGGCGCCCTGGACAGCCCGTTCGGCCTCCGCAGCGCCGAGTTCATGGGCATCCCGCTCGGCCTGATCATCGGGGTCCTCGCCGTGATCATGGCCGCGTACTCGCTGGTGCTCGACTTCGACTTCATCCAGCGCGGCGTGAACAACCGCGCCCCCCGCAAGTTCGGCTGGTCCGGCGCGTTCGGCATCATGGTCACCGTCGTCTGGCTGTACGTGGAGCTGCTGCGCATCTTCGCGATCGTCCGCGACTGACACCCCACGCGCACCACGCGCCACAGCACGGGCCGCCCCTCGGGGTGGCCCGTTCTGCGTCCCCGCTCGCTGTCCGCCAGGGAGCCGGTCGCTCAGTCGACAGCTTCGACCTGCGTGCGGATGTAGCTCTGCTCCGCCGCAGTCAGGCGAACGGATCCGGCCAGGTCCGGAGAAGCCTTGCCGCTGAGGCGGAAGACCTCCTCGAGCGCGGCCGGGCTGAGCGGCGCATCCAGGTCGGCCAGGATCTCGTGCTTGAAGGTGACATCCAGCGGGGCCACCATCGTTCGATGGGGGGAAGGCCCTTGTTGCCCATCTCAGCCTCCTTTCGGTGCATTCAGTTCGGGTGCATCGCGTTCGCGTGCCTTGCCTTCGGTGCGACACATCGCTGCGGCCGCGCGGAACTCAGGGCCCGCTGCGCAGTTCCCGGTCGATGTCGGCTTCGGTTATCGGCCGGCGGTAGAGGGCGTTCCAGGCGTCCAGCAGCAGCGCAACGCCCCAGCCGGCCAGCACCCAGCCGGGCCAGAAGTAGCCCATCCCGGTGACCGCCCAGACCCCGACCAGGAACGCGTTCACCACCACGTAGGCGACGATGTCGCCGACGAGCTTGCGTTTTCTCTCCAGCCGCCGCCGGGCATCCGCGCGTTCGGTCGGCGGGGCGCCGAAGTTGTCGGGCGAATAGGGCCGGCCAGGTTCGGGATTCATCGACATGACGCCACCTCCAGCAAGAGACACGACATGTGTCGTCTCCTCCGAAAGATACCCGCACCGCGCACCGCCCACCATGCCCCGCTAGCCAACCCACGACGTCCGCCGAACCGTGAGTTTGGCACCTTCCCGGGGCCCGGGAAGGTGCCGAACTCACAGTTCGGCGGAAGGAGTTAGGGGTTAGGGGCGGAGGGGGTTACTCCCACTCGATGGTGCCCGGCGGCTTCGACGTGACGTCGAGCACGACCCGGTTGACCCCTTCGACCTCGTTCGTGATCCGGTTGGAGATCCGCGCCAGCAGGTCGTACGGCAGTCGGGTCCAGTCGGCGGTCATCGCGTCCTCTGACGACACCGGGCGCAGCACGATCGGGTGCCCGTAGGTGCGGCCGTCGCCCTGCACGCCCACCGAGCGCACGTCGGCCAGCAGCACGACCGGGCACTGCCAGATCTCGCGATCGAGGCCGGCGGCGGTGAGCTCGGCGCGCACGATGGCATCCGCCTTGCGCAGCAGGTCGAGGCGGTCCTGGGTGATCGAACCGACGATCCGGATGCCGAGGCCGGGTCCCGGGAACGGCTGGCGCTGCACGATCTCGGCCGGCAGCCCGAGCTCGGCGCCGATGGCGCGGACCTCGTCCTTGAACAGGGTGCGCAGCGGCTCGATGAGTTCGAACTGGAGGTCCTCCGGCAGGCCGCCGACGTTGTGATGGCTCTTGATGCTCGCGGTGCCGCTCCCCCCGCCGGACTCGACGACGTCCGGGTACAGGGTGCCCTGGACGAGGAAACGGATCGGGTCGCCGTCTTCGGCGGCGGCCTCCTTGATCAGCTCGGCCTGGGCCTGCTCGAAGGTGCGGATGAACTCGCGGCCGATGATCTTGCGTTTGGTCTCCGGGTCGCTGACCCCCTCGAGCGCGGTCAGGAACTGCTCGCGCACGTCGACGGTGACCAGGCGAACGCCGGTGGCCTTGACGTAGTCTTCCTCGACCTGGCGGCGCTCGTCCTCGCGGAGCAGGCCGTGGTCGACGAAGACGCAGACGAGCTGGTCGCCGATGGCCTTGTGCACGAGCGCGGCGGCCACGGCGGAGTCGACTCCGCCGGAGAGCCCGCAGATGACCTTGCCGGTGCCGACCTGGGCCTGGATCAGCGCGACCTGCTCGGCGATGACGTTGCCGCTGTTCCAGTCCGCCGGGATGCCGGCGGCGCGGTGCAGGAAGTTCTCCAGCACGTGCTGGCCGTGTTCGGAGTGCTTGACCTCGGGGTGCCACTGCACGCCGTACAGCCGGCGCTCATCGTTGGCGAACGCGGCGACCGGCGTGGAACCGGTCGAGGCGAGCACGGTGAAGCCCTCCGGGGCCTTGGAGACGGAGTCGCCGTGGCTCATCCAGACGGTCTGCTCGGCGGGCTGGCCGGCGAGCAGGGCGTTGCTCTCCGGCGCCACGGTGACCGGCGTCGAGCCGTATTCGCGGGCCCCGGTGTGGGCGACTTCCCCGCCGAGGGCGGTGGCCATCACCTGGAAGCCGTAGCAAATGCCGAGCATCGGCACGCCCAGGTCGAAGATCTCGGCGTCGAACGCGGGCGCGCCCTCGGCGTACACGCTGGACGGCCCGCCGCTGAGCACGATGCCGAGCGGGTTCTTCGCCTGGACCTCGGCCGCGGTGATGGTGTGCGGCACGATCTCGGAGTAAACGGATGCCTCGCGCACGCGCCGGGCGATCAGCTGCGCGTACTGCGCGCCGAAGTCGACGACGAGAACGGGACGGTGGGCGGCGGGCTGTGCGCTCACGGGCGTGCCTCCAGGGTGGCAGCGGATGCTTCCCTGGCTGCGAGGAAGGCCTCGACTTCCCTGGCGACCCTCACCTCCAGGAAGAAGGACAGGGTGGGGATGATGCCGCCGAGGGCGATCAGCAGGAAGCGCGTGAACGGCCAGCGCATGATGCTCCAGAGCTGGAAGTCGGCGAACAGGTAGAGCACGTAGAACCAGCCGTGCACGATCAGGATGCCGGTGCTCAGGTTGAACGCGGCGACGGTTCCCCGGGGCACGAGGGCGAGGAAGCCGTTGTCCCCGCCGAGTTCGAGTTCGTACTGGAAGACGAACTTCAGGATGACTTCGACGCAGAGCAGCAGCAGGAAGACACCGGTGATGACCGAGGAAATCTTGTAGAGCCGGAGAGCACCGGGGATCCTGGGAATGTCGGTGGGCTTCGGTTCAAGTGGCATGGGCTAATTCTACGTGCCCGCCGCGGCGGCCTCGGCCTCGTTCTGCTCCCGCTCCCAGGCGTCCCGGACCAGCCGGTACCAGAGGAAGACCGCGAAGCCGGCGAAGACGACCCACTCGAGCGCGTAGAAGATGTTGAGCCAGTTGAGCTCCACCTCGTCGGTGGGCACCGGGGAGTCGATGACGGTGAGGCCGTCGGCGGCGACGGTGTCGACGATGTAGCCGGAGTAGACGGGCGCATCGGTGGAGTCCGCCCAGAGGTTGAGCAGGGCGGCCGGCGAGACGGTGGTCATGGTGTGCGGGTCGCGGCCCTCGTCCGGCACCTCGGGGGCTTCGGCCGGCACGAACCGGCCGGTGATCGTGGTCGGCTGGCCGGGGGCATCCGTCGCCAGCGCCCGCATCACCGCGCGGGCGTCGTCCTCGTCGGCTGCCCAGCCGCGGGCGACGGCGATGCTCGCGGCCTCGGAGCCCGCCTCGCCGTCGGTCAGGAAATGGCCCACGACCCAGAACCCGGTGGTCCCGCCGTTGAACCGGTCACTGACCAGCTGGTCGTCGCCGGGCACGAAGGCCCCGCTGGTGCGCACCATCTGGCCGGTCGCCTTCGTCGGTGCGGCGCCGCCGGGCTGGACCACGTCCGCGAGCGGGAGCACCGTCTCCGTGGCGCGCTGCACGACTTCGCCGGAGACGATCGCCCGTTCCAGCTGCCACTGGCCGAGCAGCGCGAAGGCCGCCGCGACGCCGAGGGCGAGCAGCAGCGCCAGCACCCACCGGGGGCGCAGCATCATCCTGATCACGTGTAGTCGCCCGGCCGTTCTCGCTTGTCGGTCTTGTCCTCGTTGTCGTCGGTGTCCTCCGGCGGGAAGCGGTCGGCGACGAAGTCGGCCATCGAGTCGGCGGCCCGCTCGGAGGGCCTGTCCGCAGCGTCATCCGGGCCGGTGACGTGTTCGACGACCCTTTTGACGGCGCGCTGCGTGCCGTGGTCGGCTCCGGAGCCGATCTCGGCGGTGGCCGCCTCGACGAGGGCGATCTCCTCGGCCAGCAGCGGGTCCCGCGGGACCTTTCGCGCATGCGCCGTCGGTGTGGCGCGGCGCAGGGCGATCCCGATCCGCTCCGACCGCGCGGCGAAGAGCGGCCCGAGGATGGCCATCAGCAGCACGTACAGGCCGGCGAACGGCTGCAGGCGCTCGTCCAGCCCGGCGCCGACGGACAGCGTCGCCAGGATCAGCGTGAACTCACCGCGGTTCACCAGGATCGCCGCGGAGTTCAGGCCCTCGACCAGTCCCATCCGATGCAGCCTGGCCAGCAGCAGCCCGGAGATGACGTTGAGCGCGAAGGTCATCACCACGGCGATCAGCACGATGCCGATGACCGAGCCGAACTCGGCCATGTTCAGGGCGAGGCCGAAGTTGAGGAAGAAGAACGCGCCGAACACGTCGCGGAGCGGCACGGCCACCCGCTCGATCTTGCCGCGGTAGGTGCTGGCGCCGAGGACGACGCCGATCAGGAAGGCGCCGATCGCATCCGTCACCCCGATGATCTCGCCGATGCCGGCGAAGAGCACGACGAGGCCGAAGAAGAGGATGGTGAACAGTTCGTCGTCCTTCGTGCGGACGAGCCGGGAAACGACCCGGCCGCCCCAGCGAGCGAGCGAGAACATGACGACCAGGAACAGGAAGGCGATGCTCAACTGCAGCACGATCGGCCAGACCTCGGTCTTGCCGCTGAGCACGACGGACACGATGGCCAGGTAGATCGCGATGAAGATGTCACCGACGACGGTGACGCCGAGGATCATCGGCGTTTCCTTGTTGGCCAGGCGCCGGAGCTCGATCAGCAGCTTGGTGATGATCGCGCTCGAGGAGGTTCCGGTCATCCCGGCGATCACGAGGGCTTCCCGGGTTCCCCAGCCGACCATCATGCCGAAGGCGAAGCCGAGGCCCATGTTGATCAGGACATACGAGCCGCCGGAGATCAGGAGCTTTCCGGCGTTGTCGAAGAACTCCTCCTGGTCGAATTCGAGGCCGAGGCTGAAGAGCAGCAGGATCAGCCCGAAGACGGCGATCAGTTCGATGTCCGCGGCTGCGAAGTTGAGCGGGAACCAGCCGGTGTGCGTGCTCGCCAGCAGGCCGACGATCATGTAGATCGGGATGGTCGGAAGCCCGATCAGTTTCCCGAGGCGGCCCAGGATGTAGGAGATGACGAGCAGGACGCCGAGGATGAGAAGGTCTTCGCCGATGTGCATCGACTAGCCTCCGGGCGGCGAATCAACGGACTTGGCCTTGACCTCACCTGTGCGGAAGAAGGTGAAGGCCTTGACGACCTTCTCGGGCGAGCCGGCCACGACGAGCGTGTCGCCGGGGAAGACCTTGAAGTCGGGGGCCGGCGCGGGATTGGCCGACTCGCCGCGCACGACGGCGACGACGGTGAGGCCGGCGATTCCCCGCTCGGCCGGGTTGCCGAGGGCCTGCCCCGCGATGTGGTCTTCGTAGTCGACGGTGAACCAGTCGATGCTGAGCCCCGGGATCTGGTCGAGCGCGGTGAGCGACTCGGTGATCTGGGTTCCGCCGAGCAGCTCGGCCAGGGTGTGCGCCTCGTCCTCGCTGAGGCGGAGCGACACCTTGCTGGCGTCCGGGCCGCCCTCGTCGTCCGCGAAGGTGATCAGGTCGCTGTGCCCGGAGCGGTGGGCGATGACGCCGACTTTGCCGCCGTCATCCGTGATGAAGGTGTGCAGGACACCCACACCGGGGAGCTTGACACGCCGAACGTCAACCATGAGACTCCTTGGTTTGGGGGCTGTCCGTCCAGTCTACCGGGCACCCGGCTGACCCCGACGGCGTGCCCGGCCGGCCTTCGCGGCGAGCGCGGCAGCTACCTGGACGCGACGATGTCGGGCGCCTCAAGCCGCACCCGGTCGGCGGATTCGTCGTCGGGCTGCAGCTGGGACGACCGCTCGGCGGCGACCCGCTTGAGGTAGAAGGCCACCTCGCGCTGCTCGCGTTCGCTGTCCCAGCCCAGCGCGCCGGCCATCAGCCGCGCGGCGACCGGCGCCGCGGACACGCCGCGGTCCCAGGACTCGATCGACACCCGGGTGCGTCGGGCGAGCACATCCTCGAGGTGCAGCGCGCCCTCGTGGGTCGCGGCGTAGACGACCTCGGCCTCGATGTAATCATCGGCGCCCGGCAGTGCGTTGGCCAGCGACGGCGTCTCCCGGATCAGGTCGAGCAGCTCGTCGGTCAGCGTGCCGTAGCGGTTGAGCAGGTGTTCCACCCGAACGGTGTGCAGGCCGAAGGCGCGGGCGATCTTGCCTCGCTTGTTCCACGCGGCCTGGTAGCCCTCGGCGCCGAGCAGCGGGATGTTCTTGGTCGTCGACTCGGGGATCTTGCCGTCGAGCGCGTCGACGGCGGCGTCGATGGCGTCCTTGGCCATCACCCGGTAGGTGGTCCACTTGCCGCCCGCGATCACGACGAGGCCGGGCACCGAGTGGCCGACGAGGTGCGTGCGGGAGAGCTTGGAGGTCTGCTCGGATTCGCCGGCGAGCAGCGGGCGGAGGCCGGCGTAGACGCCCTCGACGTCCTCTCGGGTCAGCGGCACGGTGAGCACCGCGTTGACGTGTTCGAGCAGGTAGTCGATGTCGGCCGCCGTCGCCGCCGGGTGCGCCTTGTCCAGGTGCCAGTCGGTGTCGGTGGTGCCGATCAGCCAGTGCCGACCCCACGGGATCACGAACAGCACGCTCTTCTCGGTGCGCAGCAGCAGGCCCATCGCCGACTGGAAGCGGTCGCGCGGCACCACGAGGTGCACGCCCTTCGACGCGCGCACCTTGAAGGTGCCGCGTTCGCCGACCATCCGCTGGGTGTCGTCCGTCCACACGCCGGTGGCGTTGACGACCTGCTTGGCGCGCACGTCGAACCGTTCGCCGGTCTCCAGGTCGTGGGCGTGCACGCCGACGACCCGCTCGCCGACCTTGATGAAGCCCTCGACCCGGACCCGGCTGAGGGCGTGGGCGCCGTAGAACGAGGCCGTGCGCACGAGCGAGGCCGTGTACAGCGCGTCATCGACCTGGGCGTCGTAGTAGGTGATGCCGCCGACGAGGGCGTCGTGGGCCAGGCTCGGCACGAGCTTCTGCACCTGGCGCCGGCTGAGGTGGCGGTGGTGGGGCACGCCGGGGCGCCCGCCCAGGTAGGAGAGGACGTCGTAGAGCAGCATGCCGGCGCCGACGTAGGCGCGTTCGAAGACCCGTTTCTTCAGCGGATAGAGGAACCTGACCGGCTTCACGAGGTGCGGCGCGAGGCGCTTGAGCAGCAGGCCGCGCTCGGTGAGCGCCTCGCGCACCAGCGGGAAGTCCAGCTGTTCGAGGTAGCGGATGCCGCCGTGCACGAGCTTCGAGGACCGGCTCGACGTGCCGGAGGCCCAATCGCGCGCCTCGAGGATGCCGACGCTGAGACCGCGGGTGACGGCATCCATCGCGCAGCCGGCCCCGACGATGCCGCCGCCGACGACGAGGATGTCGAGTTCCTTCGTCCTGAGGCGGGCCAGTGCCGCCTCGCGTTCCTCAGGCCCGAGCTTGGTGGACCGTGTCACCGAACTGCGCTGGTTCATCTGCTGCGTCCCCTCCTGACGAAATGCCCTTGTGCCTCGAAGCTACTTCACCCGGTACGGTGCGACAACCACCTCGACCCGCTGGAATTCCTTGAGGTCGGAGTAGCCGGTGGTCGCCATCGAGCGGCGCAGGGCGCCGACGAGGTTGGCCGTGCCGTCCGCTACCGGGGCCGGGCCGTAGAGGATTTCCTCGAGCGGGGCGACGGTACCGACCTCGACCCGCTTGCCGCGCGGCAGCTGGGCGTGGTGGGACTCGGCGCCCCAGTGGAATCCGCCGCCGGGGGCGTCGGACGCCCGGGCCAGGGCGGTGCCGAGCATGACGGCGTCGGCTCCGCAGGCGATCGCCTTGACGATGTCGCCGGAGGTGCTCAGGCCGCCGTCGGCGATCACGTGCACGTACCGGCCGCCGGACTCGTCCATGTAGTCCCGGCGTGCGCCGGCGACATCCGCCACGGCCGTGGCCATGGGCGCGTGGATGCCGAGCGAGGCCCGCGTGGTCGACGCCGCGCCGCCGCCGAAGCCGACGAGCACGCCGGCCGCGCCGGTGCGCATGAGGTGCAGGGCCGCGGTGTAGGTGGCGGCGCCGCCCACGATCACGGGCACGTCGAGTTCGTAGATGAACTTCTTCAGGTTGAGCGGTTCCTGGTTCTGCGACACGTGCTCCGCCGACACGGTGGTGCCGCGGATGACGAACAGGTCGACCCCGGCGGCGACGACGGTTTCGTAGAGCTCCTGGGTGCGCTGCGGGGAGAGCGCGCCGGCGACGGTGACCCCGGCGGCGCGGATTTCGGCGAGGCGTTCGGTGACCAGCTCCGGCTTGATCGGCTGGGAGTAGATCTCCTGCATCCGCGCGGTGGCCTTGTCCTCCGGCAGGCTGCGGATCTCGGCGAGCAGCGGCTCGGGGTTCTCGTACCGGGTCCACAACCCCTCGAGGTCGAGCACGCCGACGCCGCCGAGCTGGCCCATCATGATCGCCGTGGTCGGCGAGACGACGGAGTCCATCGGGGCAGCGAGGAACGGCGTGTCGAACTTGTAGGCGTCGATCGACCAGGTGACGGACACGTCCTCCGGGTCCCGCGTGCGCCGGCTGGGCACGATCGCGATGTCGTCGAAGGCGTACACGCGGCGAGCGCGCTTGGACCGGCCGATTTCAATTTCCATACTCACCAGCCCAGTTTAGGTGCAGCCGGGGCCGAGCGCCGGGTTCGTGGCTGTGGCCGCACTTCAGCGGTCGCGTCCGTGCGGGCGCACGACCCGGCCCTCGTCCCCCACCGGCGCATCCGCCTCGTAGACGGCTCCGTCGCCGCCGAAGACGAGGAAGCGGTCGAAGTTCAGGGTGAAGGTAACGTCGCTGACGTCGATGTGGCCCACTGTGGCATCCTCGCTCGCTGGGCCCCTCCAGGCGCGCCCGCCGAGCGGCGAGCCGTCCAGCTCACAGGCGCGGGCGGGCGTCACCCTCGACCGCGGGCGACGGATGGTGCATCCTGATCACATGGATGTCGCCGCAGATCCCCTGTCCCTGCTCCGCACCCGCACGAGCATGAAATGGCGCAGCTACCCGGAGGACGTCCTGCCGCTCTTCGTCGCCGAAATGGACTACCCGCTCGCGGAACCGATCAGCGAGGCGCTGGTCGCGGCGGTGCGGCGCAGCGACACCGGCTACGTGGCCCCGGTGAACGAGCTCGGCGAGGTGTTTGCCGACTTCGCCCGCCGGCGCTGGGGCTGGCGGGTCGACCCCGGCCAGGTGGCGAGCACCACCGATGTCAGCGTGGCGATCGTGGAAAGCATCCGCCGGGCCATCACGCCCGGCGACCAGGTCGTGATCAACACGCCCGTCTATCCGCCGTTCTTCGACCTCGTTCCGGAGGCCGGCGGCCGGGTGCTGGAGGTTCCGCTGCTGCAGGGCCAGACCGGCTGGGCGATCGACCTGGACGGGCTCGAGGCCGCCTTCCGGGCCGGGGCCCGCGCGTTCCTGCTCTGCAATCCGCACAACCCGATCGGGCATCCGCACAGCGTCGAAGACCTCACCGCGGTCGCGGAACTGACCGCACGCTACGACGTGACCGTCATCAGCGACGAGGTGCACGCGCCGCTGACGCACTCGGACGGCACGTTCGTCCCGTTCCTCTCCGTGTCCCCGGCCGCGGCCGAGCACGGCATCTGCGTCACGGCCGCCAGCAAGGCCTGGAACATCGCCGGCCTCAAGTGCGCGCTCATGGTCACCGGCTCCGAACGGATGCGACGGCTCGTCTCCGGCATGCCCCAGGAGGTCAACTGGCGGACGGGCCAGTTCGGCCTGATCGCCAGCATCGCGGCGTACCGGGACGCGGAGCCCTGGCTGGACGGGGTCGTCGCCGCCCTCGAGGCCAACCGCGCCCTGCTCGCCGAGCTGCTGGACGCCCAGCTGCCCGGCGCCGCCTACCTGCCGCCGCGAGCCAGCTACCTCGCCTGGCTCGACCTGCGCGCCCTCGGCTGGGGAGATGACCCGTCGGTGGTCGCGCTCGAACGGGCGAAGGTGGCGCTCCATCCTGGCCCGATGTTCGGCTCGCCCGGCCGCGGTTTCGCCCGGCTCAACTTCGGTTGCTCCCCCGAGGTGCTCGCCGAGGCCATCTCCCGCCTCGCGCATGCCCTCCCCCAACCCCGCGAAACCGCAGTTGTGCGCGCTAAAACTGCCTCATAGCGCGCACAACTGCGGTTTCGCGGTGGGGGTGGGGCGGATTAGCGGCGGTAGTTGGGCGCCTCGACGACGATCTGCACGTCGTGCGGGTGCGACTCCTTGAGCCCCGCGGCCGTGATGCGCACGAACTTGCCCTTGTGCTTGAGCTCGTCGATGGTGCGCGCGCCCACGTAGAACATGGACTGGCGCAGCCCGCCGATGAGCTGGTAGGCCACCGCGGACACCGGCCCGCGGTACGGCACCTGGCCCTCGATGCCTTCGGGGATGAGCTTGTCGTCGGAGGGGACATCCGACTGGAAGTAGCGGTCCTTGGAGTAGGACGTCTTCGTGCCCCGGGTCTGCAGGGCTCCGAGCGAGCCCATCCCCCGGTAGGTCTTGAACTGCTTGCCGTTGACGAAGACGAGTTCCCCCGGGCTTTCGTCGCAGCCGGCGAGCAGCGAACCGAGCATCACGGTGTCCGCCCCGGCCACGAGGGCCTTGGCGATGTCGCCGGAGTACTGCAGCCCGCCGTCGGCGATGACCGGGATGCCGGCCTCCCGGGCGGCCAGGGACGCCTGGTAGACCGCGGTGATCTGGGGCACGCCCACGCCCGCGACGATGCGGGTGGTGCAGATGGAGCCCGGCCCGACGCCGACCTTGATGGCGTCGGCCCCGGCGTCGATGAGCGCCTGGGCGCCCGAGCGGGTCGCCACGTTGCCGCCGATCACGTCGACCGCGGCGAATGCCGGGTCGGACTTCAGCTTGCGGATGATCTCCAGCACGCCGGCACTGTCGCCGTTGGCGGTGTCCACGACGAGCACGTCCACGCCCACCTCGAGCAGCGCGGTCGCCCGTCGCCAGGCATCACCGAAGAAGCCGATGGCGGCGCCCACGCGCAGGCGTCCGGCGTCATCCTTGGTGGCGTTCGGGTACTCCTCCGACTTCTCGAAGTCCTTGACCGTGATCAGGCCGGTGAGCTTGCCACCGCCGTCGACGAGCGGCAGCTTCTCGATCTTGTGCCTGGCGAAGATGGCCACGGCATCCTCGGGGCGCATACCGACCTTGCCGGTGATCAGCGGGGACCTCGTCATCACCTCACGGACAAGGGTGGTGTGCTTCTGGGTCTCGGAGATGAAACGCATGTCGCGGTTGGTGATGATACCCACCAGCACTCCGTCGGAGTCGACGACCGGCAGGCCGCTGATCCGGAACTGGCCGCAGAGCGCGTCAACCTCCGCGACGGTGGTGTCCGGCGAAGTCGTTACCGGATTGGTAATCATGCCGGATTCGCTTCGCTTGACCAGGTCGACCTGCTCGGCCTGGTCGCCGATGGAAAGGTTGCGGTGCAGCACGCCGAGCCCTCCCTGGCGGGCCATCGCGACGGCCATCCGGGTCTCGGTGACGGTGTCCATCGCGCTGGAGAGCAGCGGGGTGGCCACGCTGATCCGGCGCGTCAGCCGGGATGTGGTGTCGGCCTCACTGGGAATGACGTCGGTGTGCCCCGGGAGGAGCAGCACGTCGTCGTACGTGAGTCCGGTGAAACCGAACGGATCTGGCTGATCCATGAAACCCCTTTGCTTGTTGCGGGAAAGCGTGCGGAAAGAATGTCCGGGGATCAGCGGGACTGGGCCGGTTCTTCAATGTTAAGCGAGAATGCGGCCCCGGAATTCCCCTNTAAGCGAGAATGCGGCCCCGGAATTCCCCTGCCCCGCCCGGCTTTGGGTACCCCCCCCCCCCCATCGGAGTCGGCGCGAGTCGCGAAACAAATACGACATAAACTCTAGGTACTGTCAACAACGTTGTTGACAGGAGAAACCCGAGGTCCGCCCGGCCACAAGCCCGGCCGGCGCCACATGGAGGTGCAGTGTATTCCACTGGTATAGGTCGCAGATTCTCACCCCGGATGTTGGTGATCTTCTTCGGTGTGCTGCTCGCGGCCCTGACGCTGTCCACCCTCGCCATCAGCCCCGCCCATGCGGACGAGATCAACACCGACAAGTACGATTACGTGCTCGCCGGTAACGTGCAGTTCGACGGGGAACCCCTCGACGGCGTGCTGATCACCGTCAAGGGCGCCGGTTACGAAGCCGAAGTCAAGACCGGCGTCGACGGCAAATGGAAGGTCGGCGTCCCGGAGAAGGAGACCTACACGGTCACCCTCGACGAGGACACGCTGCCCAAGGGCGTCGTCGTCGCCAAGGGCGGGTCGAAGCTCAAGGCCGAATTCGGCCTGACCAAGGTCAAATCGGTGAACTTCTTCCTCGGCGAGGGCACCAGGACCACGGTCCCGTTCTTCGACCAGTTCCTCAACCGGTTCGTCAACGGCCTGAACTTCGGCCTGCTGCTCGCGCTCGCCGCCATCGGCCTGTCGCTCATCTTCGGTACGACCGGGCTGAGCAACTTCGCCCACTCGGAGATGATCACCTTCGGCGCGCTGATGACCCTCGCGTTTTCGGGGCTCGGCCTGCCGATCTGGCTCGCCATCGTCCTCGCCATCGTGCTCAGCGGCGCGCTCGGCTGGGGCCTCGACGCCGCGATCTGGAAACCCCTCCGCCGGAAGGGGGTCGGGCTCGTCCAGCTGATGATCGTAAGCATCGGCCTGTCCCTGGCGATGCGCTACACGTACCAGTACTTCATCGGGGGTTCGACCAGCCAGCTGCCCGGCGCGGGCCAGGCGGACCTCAAGTTCGGTGCCGTGCGCCTCTCGCCAATCGACCTCGTCAGCATGGGCATCAGCATCGTCGTGCTCCTGGCAGTGTCGTACTTCCTGCTCCGCACCCGCATCGGCAAGGCCACCCGCGCCGTCTCAGACAACCCCAGCCTCGCCTCGGCTAGCGGTATCGACGTCGACGGCGTGATCCGGATCGTCTGGATCGTCGGCGGTGCGCTGGCCGGCCTCAGCGGCGTGCTGTGGGCCTACTTCCGCCCCGGCGTGAGTTGGGACATGGGCTTCCAGATTCTGCTGCTCGTCTTCGCCGCAGTCACCCTCGGTGGCCTCGGCACCGCGTTTGGAGCGTTGATCGGTTCGATCATCGTCGGCTTGTTCGTTGAGCTCTCCACCCTGTGGATCCCGTCCGACATGAAGTACGTCGGCGCACTTGTCGTGTTGATCCTGGTGCTGCTGCTTCGGCCGCAAGGCATCCTGGGTCGCAAAGAGAGAATTGGCTAGAAGGGCATCCGATGATCGACTGGGGAGCAATCTTTAGCAACGCAGCCGTCGAGCTGATCAGCCCGACTACCGCTGCATACGCCCTCGCCGCGCTGGGCCTTGCGGTCCACTTCGGCTACACCGGCCTCCTGAACTTCGGCCAGGCCGGCTTCATGGCCCTCGGCGCCTACGGGTACGCCATCTCCATCCTGACCTTCGGCTTCCCCGTCTGGGGCGCCGTGCTGGTCGGGATCGGCGCATCCGTCGTCTTCGCGTTGATCCTCGGTATCCCGACGCTGCGGCTGCGGGCGGACTACCTGGCCATCGTGACGATCGCGGCGGCCGAGATCGTGCGACTGCTGTTCACGACGAACAGCTTCGCCTCGGTCACCGGCTCGGCCAACGGGCTGAGCGGCTACAAGCTCGGCTTTGCGGCCCTGAACCCGATCCCCGAGGGCACCTACGGCTTCGGGCCGTTCGAGAACAACGCGTACGACTGGTGGCTGCGCATCGTCGCCTGGACAGCGGTGGTTCTCATCGCGCTGTTCACCTGGCAGGTCATGCGGAGCCCCTGGGGCCGCGTGATCAAGGGCATCCGTGAAGACGAGGATGCCGTGCGCGCACTGGGCAAGAACGTCTATGCCTACAAGATGCAGTCGCTCATCCTCGGTGGTGTCTACGGAACCCTCGCCGGAATGATCTTCGCGCTGCCCCGCGCGGTCGTGCCGTCGAACTACCAGACTTCGCTGACCTTCTTCATCTACGCGATCCTGCTCCTCGGCGGGGCGGCGACGATCCTGGGCCCGATCATCGGCTCGATGATCTTCTGGGTGCTGCTGTCCTTCTTCTCCGGGTTCATCGCCCGCGCGGTCGAGGCGGGGTGGCTGCCGTTCATGACGAACATCCAGGCCGGCCAGCTGCGCTTCATCCTCGTCGGCGTGGCGATCATGCTGATCGTCATCTTCAGGCCCCAGGGCATCTTCGGAAACAAGAAGGAGTTGGCCTTTGTCCACTAACACTGTTCCCACCGGAAAGCCGGTCAAGTCGGTCGACCTCCACATCGGAGCCGCCGAACCCGGCTGCAAGAAGCGCGACCCGATCCTCGTCGCCGAGGGCGTCAGCCGCACCTTCGGCGGCCTCAAGGCGGTGGATGTCGACCACCTCGAGATCCCCCGCGGCGCCATCACCGCCCTGATCGGGCCGAACGGGGCCGGCAAGACCACCCTGTTCAACCTGCTCACCGGCTTCGACAAGCCGGACACCGGATCCTGGACCTTCGAGGGAAAGTCGCTCTCCGGCATGCCGGCGTACCGGGTCGCCCGGATGGGCCAGATCCGCACCTTCCAGCTGACGAAGGCGCTCAGCCTGCTCACCGTCATGGACAACATGAAGCTCGGTGCCAAGGGTCAGATCGGGGAGAACCTGTTCCGGGCGCTGCTGCCGTTCCTCTGGCGCAAGCAGGAGGAGGAGAACGAGGCCAAGGCCCTCGACCTGCTCACCCGGTTCAAGCTGGACGAGAAGAAGGATGACTACGCGGCCAGCCTCTCCGGCGGGCAGCGCAAGCTGCTCGAGATGGCGCGGGCGCTGATGAGCGACCCGACCCTGGTCATGCTCGACGAGCCGATGGCCGGCGTCAACCCGGCGCTGACCCAGTCGCTGCTCGACCACATCCTCAACCTCAAGGCCGAGGGCATGACCGTGCTCTTCGTCGAGCACGACATGCAGATGGTGCGCCACATCGCCGACTGGGTCGTGGTCATGGCCGAAGGACGCGTCGTCGCTGAGGGCGACCCGCACGAGGTGATGAAGAACCAGGCCGTGATCGACGCGTATCTCGGCCAGCATCACGACGAAGACCTCGGCGCTGACACGGAGCACGTGGAAGCCATTAAGGAGCTGCTCGATGACAACCTCTAGCCCGCTGGCAGCACCGGTGCCCACCGAGACCCGGGCAGCCGTCGTCGAGGTCAGGAACGTGACGGCGGGCTACGTGCCCGGTGTGAACATCCTGAACTCGTGCTCGCTGACCGCCTACGAGGGCGAGCTGATCGGCATCATCGGCCCGAACGGCGCCGGCAAGTCGACGCTGCTCAAGTCGATCTTCGGCCAGGTCAAGGTGCGCGAGGGCGAGGTGCTGCTCCGCGGGGAGAACATCACCAACCTCAAGGCGAACAAGCTCGTCTCCAAGGGCGTCGGCTTCGTCCCGCAGACGAACAACGTCTTCCCGACGCTGACCATCCTGGAGAACCTCGAGATGGGCATGTTCCAGAAGCCCAAGGGGCTCGCTGAGCGGCTCGAATTCGTCACCGAGATCTTCCCGGAGCTCAAGAAGCGCCTGTCGCAGCGCGCCGGCTCGCTGTCCGGCGGTGAGCGCCAGATGGTCGCGATGTCGCGCGCGCTGATGATGGGCCCGCACGTCATGCTCCTGGACGAGCCCTCAGCGGGGCTGTCCCCGGTGCGCCAGGACGAGGCGTTCCTGCGCGTGAAGGAGATCAACAAGGCCGGCGTGACCACGATCATGGTCGAGCAGAACGCGCGTCGCTGCCTGCAGATCTGCGACCGCGGGTACGTGCTGGACCAGGGCCGGGATGCCTACACCGGCACCGGGCGCGAACTGCTGAACGACCCCAAGGTGATCGGCCTCTACCTGGGGACCCTCGGCCAGGACGAGTAGCCCCACCCGCGGCCTCACACGGCCGCCAGAGCGGCGTCCGGGATCCCCCGGGCGCCGCTTTCTGCGTGTCGCCCCCGCGCCCGCCCCAGCGGCCGTGCGGAGCCGCGGCTGCGCACCGGCAGTACCCGCCGACTGTCGCCGTTTGTGCCGACCGACGCCGTTGCAACGGGGCACCTCGGCATATTCGGCGACTCTCGGCGCGGGAGGCGCGCCAGCAACGCAAAAGGGCCCCGACCGAAGTCGGGGCCCTTCCTGCGTCAGCTACTAGTGCGAATGACTAGTGCGTCAATCACTAGTGCGTCAGTGACTAGTGCGTCAGTGACTAGTTGATGCGCTTGTACGTGTTGTCGGCCTTGTACTCGTAGACACCGATGGTCGCCTCGGTCGGGTCGCCGTTCTTGTCGAACGTGACCGGGCCGGAGAAGCCGTCGTAGTTGACCTGCTTGCCGTCAGCGAGAGCCTTGGCAGCGGCCTTGAAGTCGCTGACCTTCTCGCCGTCACCCTCGCCACCGGAAACCTGGCGGAGGTAGTCAGCGATCGACGCGCCGGAGACATCGTTGCCCGCGTAAGCGGCCAGGGCGATGAGCATGACGGAGTCGTAGGACTCAGCCGCGTAGCTGAAGTCCTTCAGGGTCGGGTCGACCTCGAGCAGGCGGTCGGTGAAGTCGCCGAGGGTTCCGACGTCGAGGCCCGGCAGGGTGCCCTTCGAGCCTGCGATGAGGCCTGCGGGGAAGTCCTTGCTGTAGTCGGCGAGGTTTCCGTCAACCAGGTAGAGCTTGTCGCCCGGGTAGCCGGTTCCGACGAGCGCCGGGATGATGATCTTGGCCTGGTCGAAGGTGATCAGGGCGATCGCATCCGGGTTGGCCGCGGTCACTGCGGAGATCTGGGCTGCGAAGTTGGAGTCACCCTCGTTGAAGAGTTCCTCCGCGACGACCTCACCGCCGGCGCTTTCGAACGTGTCCTTGAGGGACTTGGCCAGGCCGGTCCCGTAGGCGTCGTTCAGCACGATCATGCCGAGGGTGCTGTTGCCGTCTTCGGCGATCTGGTTGCCCAGGACCTCGCCCTGCAGCAGGTCGGAGGGAGCCGTGCGCCAGTAGAGGCCCTTGTCGGCGTACTCGGTGAAGTCCGGCGAGGTGTTGGCCGGGGAGAACTGAACGACGCCGGCGGCGACGATCTGGTCGATCACGGTCTTGGACACGCCAGAGGATGCCGCACCGACAATAGCCGAGACATCCTGCGAGAGGAGGTCGGTCACGGAGACGGTCGCGGTGTCGGTCGTGGTGTCGCCCGAGTCACGGAAGACGGCTTCGACCTTCATGCCGAGGTTGGCGGCGTTGATGTCGTTCACGGCCAGCTGGACGCCGGCTTCTTCGGGCGGGCCGAGGAAGGCCAGGGCGCCACTCTGCGGAAGAATCGTGCCGATCTTCAGGGTGAGGTCGCGGTCGCCGGCCTTGACCGTCTTGGCGTCACCGCTCGCAGCGGGGGCCTTGTCACCGGAGGGTTCTGCGGTGCCGCTGCAGCCGGTGAGCAGAAGTGCGCTGACGCCGACCATGGCGATACCAGTGACGACGGCCCGGACTGAGCGGGAGGCCGAGGCCTTCGCGAGTACGCTCAATTTTGCTCCTTGGTAGTAGGAATAGTCATACATCACGGCAGCCGAGTGACTGCCGTTGAGTCACAGTAGGCATAGCTACTGCAGTGAAACAAGGAATTCGGCTCAAACTTGGGCAAACCGTCCCAAATCGTTACGAAGAGCGCTCAAAACGCACCAAATCGTTAGGAACGCTCGCCCGTCGCGCCGACAAAGCGAATCTTCTGCTTGTCCGAAAGGGCTGCGAGGCATTCGCCCCAGGACGTGCAGGCCGTCGGTCCGGATGCGACGACATCGATCCTCGAGGCCACGGACAGGCCCCCGTCGTCGCCGGCCACGGTCGCGGCGAGCGCGGCCGTGACGACGCCGTCGTAGGCCTCGGCCCCGCCGACGAAGCCGGTCAGGCCGGGGTCGGCCGAGCGGAGGAGCCGCGCGAACGGGTTGCCGGGGGCGATGGGCGTTCCGCCCCGCACGAAGTCGCCGAGCGGCAGCACAGCGATGTCCGCCGCCTTGAGCGTCGCCGCGGCCGCCTTGGGCACCTTCGCGGAGGGATCCCAGAGCACCACGTCGACGCCGCGGGCGACGAGGTTGGTGAGCGCGACATCGAGGTCGCCCGCCGAGTTGCGGTGGATCAGCTCGAGCGGCTTGCCCAGAACGCCGCCCTGCCCGGTGATTTCACGCGCGGCGACCTCCGTGCCGGCGACCTGGGCCTTGCCCTCCGCCGCGGCGTCGCCGGTCATCGGGAACATGGTTCCGATGCGGAGGATGCCGTCACCGGACGGCGCGAGGGTCGGCAGGGCCGTCGCGGAGGCCTTCGGAGTCGGAGTCTTCGGCGTCTCGGGGGCCGTGCACCCGGTCAGGCCGACAACCAGGGCGACGGCCCCGGCGATGACGACGGGGAGGGCTTGAAACGTCATCCGGTGTGTCCTTTCCAGTGCGGGGTGCGCCTTCGAGCGTACCGTCCGCTCAGGCGGGCTCGAGGGATGCCCGGCGCGGTGCGCGGCCCGTGGCGATCATGTCGACGGTCAGGATGAGCAGGGCGAGCCAGACGAGGCCGAAGCCGGCCCAGCGCTCCGGGGGCATCGGCTCGTGCAGGATGAACACGCCGACGAGGAACTGCAGCAGCGGCGCGAAGTACTGGATCAGCCCCAGGTAGCTCAGCGGCAGTCTGCGGGCGGCCGCGGCGAAGAAGAGCAGGGGCACGGCGGTGACGACCCCGGATGCCACGAGCCCGAACGAGTGCCACGGCGAGACCGTGCCGAAGGTGAGTCCGGACATCGCTCCGACCACCACGAGCTGGATGACCGCGATCGGGGCGAGCCAGGCCGTCTCCAGCGTGAGCCCGGCGACGGCATCGACGTCGCCGCCGACGCGCTTCTTGATCAGGCCGTAGAAGCCGAAGGAGAAGGCCAGCACGAGCGAGATCCAGGGGAGCCGGCCGTAGCCGATGGTGAGCACGACCACGGCGAGCAGGCTGATGCCGACGGCCACCCACTGGATCCTCCGGAGCCGCTCGTGCAGCACGAGCACGCCGAGGAAGACGGTCACGATCGGGTTGATGAAGTAGCCCAGCGCCGCCTCGACCACGTGGCCGCTGAGCGCCGCGAAGACATACGTCTGCCAGTTGATGAAGATGAGCAGCCCGGCCAGTCCCATCGTCCAGACGACGCGGGGCCTCCGCAGCAGGCCGAGCAGCGACCGCCACTGCCGGGTGACGGTGATGATCAGCGCGCAGAAGACGAGGGAGAACAGCACCCGCCAGGCGACGACCTCGAGCGCCGACGTCGGCACGAGCAGGATGAAGTAGAGGGGAAGGAGCCCCCAGAGGGCGTAGGCGAGGACCGCGTAGATCAGGCCGGTGCTGTGTTCGCTGCGCGGCGCGCGCGCGCCGCGCCCGGGCGCCGTGGTCCGTGTCGGCTCGTCAGCCATCTGCCGTCCCTCCGAACGTGAAGAATCCCGGATGGCGAGGCCATCCGGGATTCAACGATAACGCGGGGAGTGACTAGCGAACGACGACCGCGAGCACGTCGCGAGCCGACAGGACGAGGAGGTCCTCGCCACCGAACTTGACCTCGGTTCCGCCGTACTTGGAGTAGATCACCTTGTCGCCGACGGCGACGTCGAGCGGGATGCGGTTGCCGTTGTCGTCAATGCGGCCGGGGCCGACCGCGACAACTTCACCCTCCTGGGGCTTCTCCTTGGCGGTGTCAGGAATGACCAGCCCGGAAGCGGTGGTCTGCTCGGCGTCGACCTGCTTGATGACGATGCGATCTTCGAGCGGCTTGATGGAGACCGACACGGTTGACCTCTTTCTTGAAGAAGATTTGGGTTAGCAGACTCACAGCGAGAGTGCTAAAACGAGTTTAGGGCGCATCTGGCACTCACGCAACGTGAGTGCCAGACACAGCCGGGCTTGGTAGGTTTGCGGGATGGATCGCTCTGAGCTCGTCGAGCTACTGTCGCCCGAGGGTTTGCGCCTGCTGGACTCGCTGCCGCCGTACGAATCGACGGCCGATGTGGTGCGGATGGTGAGTGAACTGCGCAAGGCCGGCCATGCGCCGGGCCTGGTCGCCGCGGTGCTCAGCCAGTCGAAGCTGCGCGCGAAAGCCGAAGCCAAGTTCGGCGAATTCGCCGGGCGGATGCTCTTCACCGAGGCCGGCCTGGAACAGGCCACCCGGTTCCGGGTCGCCGCGCTGCACGCCGGACGGTTCGTCGCGGCCGGCACGCGCCGGGTGGTCGACCTCGGCTGCGGGATCGGCGGGGATGCGATGGCGATGGCGGCGATGGAACTCGCGGTGACGGCCGTCGACGCCGACGAGGTCACCGCCGCGGTCGCCAGCTACAACCTGGCTCCGTTCCCGACGGCGACCGTCGTCAACGCCGAGGCGGAGAGCATCGACCTGGACGCCTTCGACGCGGCCTGGCTGGACCCGGCCAGGCGCACCGCCGGCCACACCAACACCTCACGGCTGACCCGGCCGGAGGACTACTCCCCCTCGCTCGACTGGGTCTTCGGCCTGGCGGCGCGCCTGCCGATCGGCGTCAAGCTGGGGCCTGGCCATGACCGCGACCTCATCCCGGCCGACGCGGAGGCGCAATGGGTCTCCGTCGACGGCAAGCTGGTCGAGATGGGCCTGTGGTTCGGGGTCCTCGCCCGCGAGGGGATCCGCCGCTCGGCCCTGCTCCTCAGCCACGACGGTGTCGCGGAACTGACCGCGCCCGCCGACAGCGACGACGTCGAGGTCGGGCCGCTCGGCAACTACCTCTACGAGCCCGACGGCGCAGTCATCCGGGCTCGCCTGATCGGTGACCTCGCCCGCTCGCTCGACGCGCAGATGCTGAGCGAGGGCATCGCCTACCTCACCTCGGCCGTCCTGGTGCCGACGCCCTTCGCCGCAGCCTTCCGGGTGCTGGAATCGTTGCCGGTCGACGAAAAGAAGCTGCGCCTGGCGTTGCAGGAGCGTCGCATCGGGACTCTCGAGATCAAGAAGCGCGGCGTGGATGTCGACCCCGCGACCCTGCGCACGCGCCTGCGCCTGAAGGGCCCCGAGTCGGGAACCCTCGTGATGACCCGCGCCGGCGGGCACCGGGTCGCCCTGCTGGTGGAACGCGTTCGCTAGCTCCGGCCCGCTCAGCCGAACGAGGGCAGCAGCACCTGGGTGATGTACACGATCCAGCCGACCGCGATGGCCAGGCCGGCCAGGCCGGTCACGAGCCCGTAACCCCACCAGGTCTTCGCCCCGGGCTCGACGCTCCGGCCGACAGAGGCCAGGATGACGGCGGCGAGGGCGAACGTGGCACCCCAGATCCCGAAGATGCCGAGCAGGAGGCCCAGGAGCCCGCAGGCGAACGCCGCGATCGAGAATCCGCGCCGGTTGGCCACCGTGCTGATCTCGGCGTCCGTGTGCACGCGGGGCACCCACTCGGTGGGCGCCGTCATGGTGGACTCCCAGGCGAGCTCGCCCTCGACCCGCACCGGCGGGCGCGTCAGGTCGAGCCGGAAGTCCTCCGGCGACCTCGGGTCGTGGTTCTGCCCGGTCATGTCGGTTCCTTTGTTCTAGACCGGCGCCTGGAGTGCAGGCGCCTGAAATTCAGGCGCCTGCCCTCTAGACGGGCGCCACCGCACGGGCGGCGGCGCCCCGTGCGATTGTGATCAGTACTGCGGGTTGGGCAGGGTGCCGGTCGGGTAGTTCGCGAAGAAGACCGACCAGAGCACCAGGCTGAGCAGGGCGATAGCGATCCCGACGAAGCCGGTGATGATGCCGGTCAGCCACAGTCCCCGCGCCCGCGGTTCCTTCGACTTGCCGAGGAATCCCAGCACCACGGCGCCCGCGGGGAAGAACAGGCCCAGGACTCCGCCCACGAAGGGAATGAACGCGATCGGCGCACCGACGATTCCGATGATGCCCGCGACGAGGGACAGGATGCTCAGGATCGGCTGCTTCACCGCCGGGGCGCCGGCGTACGGGCCGGCGGCCGGCGCGCCGTACGCCGGTGGCGGCGGCGTGGGCGCGCCATACGCCGGTGGCGGCGGCGTGGGCGTTCCGTGGTCC
>NZ_SOEZ01000013.1 GCF_004402215.1 Cryobacterium tagatosivorans | reverse complement strand
CGGACCGACGGGCCCGGCGTCCGGGCCGAGTTCGGGCTGGTCGCCGGCGGCCCCTGGCGACGGCGCCGCTTCGCCGCGCTGCTGGTCGCCGCCGGCGCGCTCGCGGGCGCATTGGCGACGTTCGCGGGCGCGACCCTGGCCGGTCCGGCAGAACTTCCCACGGATGCCGGCCCGGCGGCCAAGGTCAGCGTCGACTACTCGGCGCCCCGCCCGGCTGCGCCCCGGGCACCCGAGCCGAACATCCTGCAGATCTTCGACGAGCCGGCGAACTTCCCCAACGGGAAGGTCCCCGACCTCGGCGACCGGTTCGTTCCGACGTCGATTCGGAGCGTCGGCGCCGTGCCGGCCGAGGCCGGCTACGGCGTCTACGTGGCCCAGCGCGGCACGGCGCAATATTGCATCGTCGTGCAGAACCCCGACCACACCGGCACGAGCGCCTGCGCCGGCCCGGGCGCCCTCGCCAGGAACGGGCTGCGGGTCACCGCCACCGTCCTCGGCACGGTCACGGTGAGCGGCAATCCGCGGATGCCTGTGCTGCTCGAATTGTATGTGGTCTGGGCGCCGGACGGATCGATCACGACGACGTCGCACCCCCGAGTCGACGCGTGCGTGGCCGCCCCTGCCGACTGCTGACCGGGCGGCCCGCGCTGCCGACGGCCTCCGCCCGGCCGGCCCGCGCTGCTGACGGCCCGCGCCCTGACGGCCTCCGCCAGCCGGCCTGGGAGCTACCCGCCGCAGCTGCGCGGACCCGCCCCGGAGAGCGCCGGCGCCCAGTCGGGGCGAGGGCGGGAATCGTTGGCGACGGTCCACTGGCCGTCGACGAGTTCGTACTCCCAGGAGGCTCCCTCGTGCAGGAACCGGGCAAGCGCGACCAGAAGGGCCGAGACATCCGCGGCCGACGACCCGACCCCGACGCTGGCCCGCAGCGCCGGCTCCGACACCCCCAGGCGCTCGAGCAGCGGATGCGCGCAGAACCAGCCGTCGCGCACGCCGATGCCCCACTCGGCGGAGAGATAGCTCGCCAGCAAGCGCGAATCCACGCCGTCGACGGCGAAGCTGACGACGCCGACCGGCTCGACCGAGTCCGGGAAGATCTGCAGCACGCGCACGCCGGGCAGCGCGGTGAGCCCGTCCACGAGCTGGTGGCGCAGCGCCGATTCGTGCGCGCCCCACGCTTTCTCGTCGAGCAGGGCGAGTTCCTGCACCGACCGGGCCAGGGCGGTCACGCCGAGCACGTTCGGCGAGCCGGCCTCGTGCCGGGCGGCCCCGGTACGCCAGACGGCCTCGGTGAGCGAGACCCGGCCCACGGCACCGCCGCCGAACAGGTACGGTTCCGCGGCATCCAGCCAGTCGCCGCGGCCGACGAGCACCCCGGCGCCGAACGGCGCGTAGGTCTTGTGTCCGGAGAAGGCGAGGTAGTCGACGCCGTCGAAGGCGAGGTCGATCCGCCGGTGCGGCACGAGCTGGGCGCCGTCGACGGCGAGGCGGGTGCCGTAGCGGTGGGCGATCGTGGCCAGGCGGCGCAGCGGCAGGGTCTCCCCGGTCACGTTGCTCGCGCCGGTGACGGTCAGCAGCGCGGCGGGGCGCGCGGCCAGTTCCGTTTCGATCCGGCCGAGCGTTTCGGCGACGGTGGCCCCGGCCACGATGACGCGGCCGGCCGTCCGGGTCCACGGCAGAAGGTTGGCGTGGTGTTCGATGTCGAGCACCACGGTGTCGCCCGGCACGACGCCGGCGAGGAGGTTGAGCGCGTCGGTGGTGTTGCGGGTGAAGATCACCTGGTCGTCCGGGCGGGCGCCGACGAACTCGGCGATGACATCCCGGGCGTGCTCGTACGCGGAGGTGGACACCTGCGAGGCGTAGCCGGCGCCGCGGTGCACGCTGGCGTACAGCGGCAGCACCGTGTTGACGTGGCTGGCCACCACGGCGAGCGCCGGCGAGGAGGCCGCGTAGTCCAGGTTCACATACCGGGCGGTGCGTCCGTCGACGAGGGGGACGCTGAGGTCTCCCCCGACGACCGGGAGCAGTGGAGCGTCCGCGGGTGGCATGGCGGACTAGCGGATGGTCGGGGTCGGCTGGGCGGGACAGATGCGGCTCATGTTCTGACGCTAAACGCGCCCGCCGGATGCCGCCAGCCTCCGCCGACACACGGCGTAAGAGTCCCCGACACACGGCGAAACAGTCGCCGACACCCGGCGCGACGTTCGCCCACACCCGGCTCAGGAGTCGCCGGGACCGCCCGGGGCACGTCCGCGGCGAGGCGCGAACGAACCCGGGGCCGTCCGGTTAGTTGACCTCGTCCGGGTGTGCGCTGACCCGGCCGGCGCTCTCCAGCGCGGTGATCGCCGCGAGCTCCGGGGCGCTCAGTTCGAAGTCGAACACGTCGAAGTTCTCGGCCATGCGCGAGCGCTTGTCAGACTTCGGGAAGACGATGTTGCCCAGCTGCAGGTGCCAGCGGATGACGACCTGGGCCGGGGACTTGCCGTGCGCTGCCGCGGCGCCGGCCACGGCGGGCTCATCGAAGAGCGGGTACTTGCCCTGGCCGAGCGGGCCCCAGGCCTCGATCTGGATCCCGTTCGCGCGGGCGAACGCGGTGACCTCCGGCTGCTGGTGCGCGGGGTGCAGTTCGATCTGGTTGACCGCGGGCACGACATCCGTCTCGGCCAGCAGCCGCTCGAGGTGCGGCACGAGGAAGTTCGAGACGCCGATCGAACGGGCGCGGCCCGACTCGCGGATCTTCTCGAGCGCCTTCCAGGCCTCGACGTACTTGTCGTTGGCGGGAGCCGGCCAGTGGATCAGGTACAGGTCGACGTATTCGAGGCCGAGCTTCTCGAGGCTTTCGTCGAAGGCGTCGAACGCCGACTGGGTGCCCTGGCGGTCGTTCCACAGCTTCGTGGTCACGAACAGCTCCGAGCGGGCGATTCCGGAGTTCGCGAGGGCGTCGCCGACGCCGGCCTCGTTGCCGTAGATCGCCGCGGTGTCGATGTGGCGGTAGCCCACCTCGAGGGCGTCGGAGACGATGCGGAGCGTCTCGTTCGGATCGACCTTGAACACGCCGAACCCGAGCTGCGGGATGGTGTGGCCGTCGTTGAGGGTCAGGGTGGGTACCGGATTCGTCATGGGCCCAGCCTAGGGAATCCGACGGGATCAGCGGAATCGGCGGCCCTCGTCGCGGCGGAACAGCCATGCACCGGGGCGTCCGCCCTGTTCGGCTCAGGGCGCGCGGAGGTGCGCCAGGACGAGTCCGATCGGGATGCCGGCGAGCAACACGGCGAGCGCGCCCCGGTAGGTCCATCGGGACAAGCGCGGGCCGGTGCCGCCTCGAACCGTGTGCGCCATCACGCCGAGGGCGAGCACCAGCGCGGCGCCGCCGATGTCGACGATCACCGGGTTCCGGACGAGGGTGCCGCCGATGACGAGGGCGCTGCCGAGGTTCCAGGCGGCCAGTTCGGTGGCCAGGACGGCCGTTGACGGCGACCGCGCGGCGAGAGCGCCCTGGGATGCGCCGAGCGCGATCTGCGCCACCCCGCCGACCAGCACCAGGTACGCGGCGGCCCAGGATCCGTGCTCGAGCTGCAGGGGGCCGGTGACCGCCGCCACCAGTCCCCCGGCCACGATGCCCGCTCCGCCGACGATCAGGAACGGGCCGCCGGGGAGGACCCGCGTGTCGTGGGCGCTCACTCGGCGGCGGCGCGGAGGAACCGGAGCCGCCAGCTCTCCGGACCCCGGTCGAGGTAGGACACGGCGAACCGGCCTGGCGCGCGTTCCTCGATCTGGGCGAGCAGCGGCAGCGGGTCGTGTGGTGCGATCAGGACCAGGCCGGCACCCGGATCGATCGAGTCCAGGGCCCCGAAGACCGTGGCGTGGCGAATCGCGTGCGGCACAACACGCACGTCGAGTTCGGGGTGGGCCTGGTCGGCCACTACGCCGCACTCGCAGGCGTGGGCGGCATCAGGGCCGGCCGGGACAGGGGCGGCAGCGGCTTCCGCCGCCTTCGAGACCAAAGTGATCGGGAGAAATGCGTTGGTTTCCATGAATAGAACGTAACATCATCCGTTCTAGTCTGTAGGGTGAAGTCATGGAACGTGAGCTGGCAGACCTGCAGAACCGGGACGATGTCCTCACCCTGGTGAACGATTTCTACCACCGGGCCTTCGACGACGAGCTGCTCGGCCCGATCTTCATCGACGTCGCCCGGATGGACCTGGCCCACCACCTGCCGATCATCTGCGACTTCTGGGAGACGGTGCTGTTCCAGGCCGGGCTGTACCGGCGCAACGCCCTGCAGGTCCACCTGAGCCTGAACGCCCGCGCCCCGCTCGGCGCCCCGCACTTCGAGCGATGGCTCGCGCTCTGGTCGGCCACGGTCGACTCCAACTTCGCCGGCGAGAAGGCCGAGCTGGCCAAGACCCAGGGCGGCCGGATCGCTGGATCGATCCAGCGGCGCCTGCAGGGTGGGTCCGGCAGCGATTTCGAGAGCCTCCGCACCCATCCGGCTCCGGGATCCGGAGCTGCCCCGGGCGGCGAAGCGACGCGCTTGTAGCCCGCCGCAGCGCGCGTGCTGCGCCACCCGCGCAACGGCGCACGGCCCGCGAAGCTCGAACTAGCTGTACTGCCCAGGCAGGTTAGTTAACCGGGTGATGGGCGGGACCTTGCCGATCGCGGTGTGGGGCCTGTGGTGATTGTATTCATGGAGCCAGGCCGGTAGTGCGTTTCGACGGGCTGATTCGGTGGCGTAGAACCGGCTGAAGGCCCAGCCGTCGGCCATTGTGCGGTGGAAGCGTTCGATCTTCCCGTTGGTTTGCGGGCGGTAGGGCCGGGTCTTCTTGACCTTGATGCCGAGGTCGCGGCAGGTGTCTCGCCAGAGGTGGGATTTGTAGGCGGAGCCGTTGTCGGAGAGAACCCGTTCAACGGTGATGCCGCGAGCGGCGAACCAGGACACGGCCCGCTGCAGGACGCCCACCGCGGTGATCGCGGTTTCGTCGTTGTGGATCTCGGCGTAGGCGACGCGGGAGTTGTCATCGATGACCGTGTGCACGAACGCGGTCCCGAGTTGAGGGTCGTGCCACTTGCTGCGGGGAGCGCCCGGTGTCGCGGCCCGGTTCTTCCCGCCTTGCTGTCGCCCCACAAATCGATGGCCGCCACCATCAGGGATATTGCCGAGTTTCTTCACGTCCACGTGGATCATGGCGCCGGGTTTGTCGTGCTCGTAGCGGCGCACCACTTCACCCGTCCTGACGTCGACATGGTGCAGTTTGTTCAGTCGGCAGCGCGCCAGGACCGCGTGCACGGTTGAGGCCGGCATGCCGAGTTTGGCCCCGATCGCGACCGGGCCGAGGCGCTTCTTCCACCGCAAATGCACGACCTTGCGCACGAGCAGCTGCGGGGTTTTCGTCGGCATGTGGTGCGGACGAGAGGAGCGGTCGCTCATTCCTTCTTCGCCCATCGCGGCATACCGGTCGGCCCACCGTTTCGCGGTCGGCCAGGACACGTTATAGATCCGGGCGGCGAAGACGATCGACTTGTGGTCCTCGACGATCAGGCGCGCGAGTCGCAGACGGTGACGCGGAGTCAAAGCAGCATTAGCGTGGGACACGAGGACCTCCTGGTTTCTGAAGTGAACAGCCTTTGACAGCTCCACTTCACAACCGGAGGTCCTCGCTCACGTTCAACGACTACAGCGAGTCGTCACATCCACTCAACCAACCTGCCTGGGCAGTACAACTAGCCCCAGTGGCCCCGCAGCTTCACGACGCAGAGGTCGGGCTCGACGAACGGATGCAGTTCCACGTCGTTCTCGTCGTGCCCGAGGGCGCGGGCCGCGCCGCGGAGCAGTCCGAGGTGAACCGAGCAGACGACATCCGGGTTCTGCCGCGCCTCCTCCCGGAACGGGCAGGCCCTGAGCTCGATCGTGCGCGTGCCGGCCTCCGCGTCCGGGCTGCCGGCGGCGACCTGCTCCGGGTCGAAGCCGAGCCGGTCGAGGATCCGCATCACCGGAGCTACTGCCCCGGGGCTCGCCGGATCCAGCACTCCCGCGTAGTCGGCCGACCAGCGCTCGCCCGCGCGGACGGCTCGGCCGCGGCCCCCGTCCGCGTCTTCGGTGAACGCTGCCGCGAGCCTCTGGTTCAGCTCCCGCTGCGCGTCCACCTCGCGGGTGACCGGGCTGGCGACGAAGAGGATGCGCGGCCGGCCGCGCGCTCCCGCGCGCTCGGTCAGCCGGCGCACGAGTCCGGCCTGCTCGAGCTGCTCGAGGTGGAATCGCGCCGTCGTGACGTGCAGCTGGATGCCCGCGGCCACCGCGGCCGCGTCGAGGGGCGCCTCGGCTGCCCGCAGGAGCTCGAGCACCCGCCGCCTCGGGTCGGAGGCGAGGGCGGCATGTCGGCCGTGGGCCTGCTCCTGGCTGGTCATGTTTTGAGGGTAACATCATGCGGTTAAAGCGTGCGTGCGCCCGGGAACAACCGCGCCCGCGAAGTACGATTGGGATGCCATGCTCCCCGTTGCCATCACCTTCCCCGCCGAACTGCCGGTCAGCCAGCGACGGGACGACATCGCCGCCGCCATCCGCGACCACCAGGTCGTCATCCTCGCCGGCGCGACGGGCTCGGGCAAGACCACCCAGCTGCCCAAGATCTGCCTCGAGCTCGGCCGGGAGAGCATCGGGCACACCCAGCCGCGCCGCCTCGCCGCTCGCACGATCGCCGAGCGCATCGCCGAGGAACTCGGCCAGGAGGTCGGCCAGACGGTCGGCTACCAGGTGCGTTTCACCGACCGGGTCGGCGTCGACACCCGCATCAAACTCATGACCGACGGCATCCTGCTGAACGAGATCCACCGCGACCGGATGCTGCGGAAGTACGACACGATCATCATCGACGAGGCGCACGAGCGCAGCCTCAACATCGACTTCCTGCTCGGCTACCTCCGTCAGCTGCTGCCCAGGCGCCCCGACCTCAAGCTCATCATCACCTCGGCGACGATCGACCCGCAGAGCTTCGCGAAGCATTTCGCCGCCGCCGACGGCACCCCGGCGCCGGTGATCGAGGTCTCCGGCCGCACCTACCCGGTCGAGATCCGCTACCGCGCGCTCGTCGCCGAGGCCATGGCCGAGGACGAGACGGCGGATGCCGCGCCGGCCGTCGACCGCGACTACATCGAGGGCATCTCGGCCGCGCTCGACGAGCTCGAACGCGAGTCGGACGGCGATGTGCTCGTCTTCCTCAGCGGCGAGACCGAGATCCGGGATGCCGCCGACGCCCTGCAGGGAAAGTTCGCCTCGAGCGGCCGCGCCGGCCCGACCGAGATCCTGCCGCTCTACGGGCGGCTCTCTTCCGCCGACCAGCACCGCGTGTTCCAGCCCTCGACCGTCGCGGGCGTGCGCCGCCGGATCGTGCTCGCCACGAATGTGGCCGAGACGAGCCTGACCGTGCCCGGCATTAAGTACGTGATCGACGCCGGCACCGCCCGGATCAGCCGGTACAGCGTGCGTTCCAAGGTGCAGCGGTTGCCGATCGAGGCGATCTCGCAGGCATCCGCCAACCAGCGCTCGGGCCGCAGCGGCCGCACCAGCGACGGGATCGCGATCCGGCTGTACTCCGAGGAGGACTTCACCAGGCGGCCGGAGTACACCGAGCCGGAGATCCTGCGCACGAACCTCGCCGCGGTCATCCTGCAGATGATCTCGCTCGGCCTCGGCGACATCGCGGCGTTCCCGTTCCTCACCCCGCCGGACTCCCGCGGCATCAAGGACGGCCTCGACCTGCTCGCCGAGCTCGGCGCGGTCGCGCCGGGCACCGTCGGCGGGGTCTCGAAGCTCACCAGGATCGGGCAGCAGCTCGCGCAGTTGCCGATCGACCCGCGCTTCGGGCGGATGGTGATCGAGTCGAAGAGCCAGGGCACCAGCCGCGAGGTGATGGCGATCGTCTCCGGGCTCACCATCCAGGACCCGCGCGAGCGACCGTTGGAGCGCCGAGCGCAAGCCGACCAGCAGCACGCCCGGTTCGCCGACCCGACGAGCGACTTCCTCAGCCTGCTCAACCTCTGGAACTACCTTGAGACAAAGCAGAAGGAGCTCGGCTCGAGCGCGTTCCGGCGCCTGTGCAAGACCGAGTTCCTCAACTACCTCCGGGTGCGCGAGTGGCAGGACGTCTACAAGCAGCTCCGCCAGCTGGCCAAACCGCTCGGCCTGCAGATCGGCGAGCCGAGCGCGAACCCGGACGGCATCCACCGGTCGCTGCTGGCCGGGCTGCTCTCGCACATCGGCCTGAAGGACACCGCGAAGAAGGACTACGTCGGCGCCCGGCAGCAGCGCTTCGTGCTCTTCCCCGGCTCGACCCTCGCGAAGAAGCAGCCGGCCGCGGTGATGAGCGCGGAACTCGTCGAGACGAGCCGCCTGTTCGCCCGGATGAACGCCGCCATCGATCCGGCGTGGGCCGAGCCGCTGGCCGGGGCGCTCTGCAAACGCAGCTACTCCGAACCGCACTGGGAGAAGAAGCAGGGAGCGGCCGTCGTCTACGAGCGGGTCACCCTCTACGGCGTCCCGATCGTGCCCCGGCGCCGCGTGCAGTTCGCCCGCGTCGACCCCGCCTACGCCCGCGAGCTGTTCATCCGGCACGCACTGGTCCAGGGCGAGTGGGACCTCGACCGGGCCGACAACCAGCCCCCGGCCCGCGGCGGGCGCGGCGACAACGGCACGAACCGGAGCGGGAACCGGGGCGACGACCGGTCCGGCCGGCCGGCCGCGACCCGTCCGGGCGCCGGCCCCGGCATGTGGGCGTTCGACCTGGCGAACAAGAAGCTGCGCGCCGAACTCGCCGAGCTCGAGGAGCGCACGCGGCGCCGCGACATCCTCTTCGACGACGAGGCCATTTTCGAGTTCTACCAGCGACGTATTCCCGCCGACGTATGGTCGACGCGGTCGTTCGAGAGCTGGTGGCGCACGGCCCGGCTCGAGACGCCCGACCTGCTCACCATGACCGCCGACGCGCTGGTCGCCGAGGACACCCCCGAGGTCGACGAGTCGCTCTTCCCACCCACCTGGCAGCAGGGCGACCAGCGCTACGCGCTCAGCTACCGCTTCGAACCAGGCGCGGAGGACGACGGAGTGACCGTGCGAGTGCCGCTCGCCTTGCTGGCACGGATGTCTCCCGCCGGCTTCGACTGGCAGGTGCCCGGGCTCCGGGCAGAGCTGGTCACGGCACTGATCAAGTCGCTGCCGAAGGCGATCCGGCGCAACGTCGTGCCGGCGGCCGACTGGGCGGCCCGACTGCTCACCGAGCTGCCGCCTGCGCCCGGAGTGGTGTCGACGGTCTCGACCGGCTCCGCCGTCAGTGAGACCGCGTTCACCGAGACGCTCGCCTCGCTCATCCAGAAGCTCACCTACGTGCCGGTCGCCCCGGCGGACTTCGACCTGGGTCGCGTGCCCGCGCACCTGAGGATGACGTTCTTCGTCGTCGACGAGCGCGGCCGCACGGTCGCCGGCGGCAAGGACCTCGGCGAACTCCAGCTCCGCCTCGGCAGCCGCGTCCGCGAGAGCGTCGCCGCGGCATCCGCGGCCACCCCGAACGCCATCGAACGCGGCGGCCTGACCACCTGGGACTTCGTCGAACTCCCCCGCTTCCTCGACACGAAACAGGGCGACAACACGATCCGCGGCTATCCGACCCTGGTCGATGAGGGCACGTCGGTGGCGATCCGGATGATGAGCACCGAGGCCGAGCAGGCCCGGCACCTGCCGACCGGCGTGCGCCGCCTGCTCCTGCTCGCCACCCCGTCGCCGGCCGCGTACGTGCAGCAGCACCTCACCGGCGCCGAGAAGCTCAGCCTCGCCACCAGCCCGTACCGCAGCACCGCGGCGCTGTTCGAGGACTGCCTCGCGGCATCCGTCGACGACGTGCTGTTCCGGGTGCGGCCAGGCGGCCAGGTCTTCATGCGCGCCGAGTTCGACAGCATCCGCGACCGCGTCTCCGGGGTCGTGATGGACTCGATGTTCGAGACCGTCGGACTCGTGGCCCGCATCCTCGCGGCGAGCCGGGCCGCCGACAAGCTGCTCAAGGCCTCCACCAGCATGGCGCTCCTCCCCGCCCTCAGCGACGCCCGCCAGCAGCTCGAGGGTCTCGTCTACCCGGGCTTCGTCAGCGCGACCGGCCTCGCGCAGCTCCGGCACCTGCCGCGTTACCTGGGCGGGATCACCGCCCGGATCACCAAGCTGATCGACAACCCCAGCCGCGACCGAGTCTGGATGAACGAGGTGCAGGCCGCGACCGCCAGGTTCACGGATGCCGGCGGCACGATCCCCCTGCCGCCCGGCGCGCCGACCCACCTGGTTCGGGTGCGCTGGATGATCGAGGAGCTGCGGATCAGCCTCTTCGCCCAGGAGCNCCCCCCCCCCCCCCCCCCCCCCCCCCCCCCCCCCCCCCCCCCCCCCCCCCCCCCCCCCCCCCCCCCCCCCCCCCCCCCCCCCCCCCCCCCCCCCCCCCCCCCCCCCCCCGCGCTGAGCTGCGGACAAAGTACCTTCATTTCGAAATCAAAGGGTGTTTCTCCGCAACTCAGTTGCCTCTCCGCATGTCAGCGCGGGCGGGCCGACCCTTGCCTCCCGCGTGGCGTGGTGCTGCAATGTCCTCATCGCCCCACACGGGAGTGGGACGCTGGATCGGGGATGGCCATGGACAGGTCATGTCGGGTGCTGGCGGCTGTCGTCGCTGCGGCGCTCGCGGCGGTGACGCTCATCGCGCCGGCCGCGCAGGCCACGCAGGCCGCGCAGGCCACGCAGGCCACGCAGGCCACGCAGGCCACGCAGGCAATCCAGGCAGTCCAGGGCACCGCACCCGCGGCATCCGTCGCCGCGCTCCCGGCCCAGCTCCCGGCCGCGCTCCCGGCCGCGGCCAACGTCCCTGCCCCCGGCACCTACGCCGGGCCCGGCTTCGACGCGTGCTCCGCGCCTGCTCCGGATCTCATGGCCACCTGGCTGACCGCGTCGCCGTACCGGGCCGTCGGCATCTACATCGGCGGGGTGAACCGGTTCTGCACCCAGCCGCAGCTGACCGCCGCCTGGGTGACCGCGCAGCAGGCCGCCGGCTGGCACCTGGTGCCGATCTACCTGGGCCTGCAGCCGTACTGCACCACGTCGAACAAGGAGTTCCGGTTCACGTCGGCGAACGCCGCGGCATCCGGCCGGGCCGCCGCCGACGACGCGGTCGCCCAGGCCACCGCCCTCGGGCTCGCGCGCGGCAGTGCGATCTTCAACGACATCGAGGCCTACAGCACGACCGATCCGGTCTGCCGCACGGCGGTGCTCACCTTCCAGAGCGCCTGGACCGCGCGGCTGCACGACCGGGGCTTCCTCTCCGGTTTCTACAGCAGCCTCTCCTCCGGGGTCGCCGACCAGGTCGCCGTCTACGGATCGACCGCGTACGTGCGCCCCGACTACCTGTGGTTCGCCCGCTACGACGGTGTCGCCACGACCCTGAACCCGGCCATCCCGAGCGGCTATTGGCCGCACCGCAGGATCAAGCAGTACCAGAACCCGGCGCTCACCGGCGGGCCGGAGACCTGGGGCGGCAAGTCCCTCGAGGTCGACCGCGACCAGCTCGACGTCACCCCGGTGCCCGCGACCCCGTTCGGCGACTTCACCGGCAACGGCTGGTCGGATCTGCTCTCCCGCCAGACCGCGACCGGCTACCTGTTCCTCTACCCGGGCAACGGCACCGGGCTCGGCAGCCCGACGCGGATCGGGTCGGGCTGGAACGGCCTGGACTCGATCAGCCGGCTCGGTGACTTCAACCGGGACGGCAAGGAGGATGTCCTCGCCCGCGAGCCCGCCAGCGGCGCGCTGCTGCTCTACCGCGGCACCGGCTCGGGTCTGAGCTCCCGGCTGAAGATCGGGTCCGGCTGGACCGGGATGCGCGAGATCACGCCCGTCGGCGACCTCAACCGCGACGGCTACTCCGACCTGGTCGCCGTGCAGACGTCGACCGGATGCCTGTACTACTACCGAGGACGCGGGACCTCGCTCCTGGCCGGCGTGCGGCTCGGCTGCGGCTGGAACGCGATGAGCGAGCTCGTCGGCCTCGGCGACTTCACCCGCGACGGCCGGGTCGACCTGGCGGCGCGGACGACCGCGACCGGCGAGCTGTGGCTCTATCCGGGAAACGCGGCGGTCAGCTTCGGCCCGCGCAGCCGCATCGGGACGAGCTGGAACACCATGCGCGACCTGGTCGGCGTCGGCGACTTCGACCGGGACGGCTTCACCGACCTGGTCGCGATCAAGTCCGCGACCGGCGAGCTGTTCCGCTACCCCGGCCGGGGAACGTCGCTCGGGACGGCCCTGCGCATCGGCACCAGCTGGACCGGCATGCGCCCCATCCTCTAGCCCCTATTCCCCACCCGCATCCCCGCGAAACCGCAGTTGTGCGCGCTAAAACACGCGGATATCGCGCACAACTGCGGTTTCGCGGGTGTGGGGGGCTAGAGGACCTTGGAGAGGAAGGCCTGGGTGCGCCGGTGCTGCGGGTTGGAGAGCACCTCGTCGGGGTCGCCGGACTCCACGACCACGCCGCCGTCCATGAACACGAGCGAATCTGCGACCTCGCGGGCGAAGCCCATCTCGTGCGTGACGACGATCATCGTCATGCCCTCCTTGGCGAGCCCCTTCATGACGTCGAGCACCTCACCGACGAGCTCGGGGTCGAGCGCGCTGGTCGGCTCGTCGAAGAGCATCAGCTTGGGCTCCATCGCGAGCGCCCGGGCGATCGCAACCCGCTGTTGCTGGCCGCCGGACAGGTGCGCGGGGTAGTAGTCCGCGCGGTCGGCCAGGCCGACCCGGGCCAGGAGGGCGCGGGCATCCTGCTCGACCTTGGCCCTGGGCACCTTCTTGACCCGCAGCGGCGCCTCCATCACGTTCTCCAGCGCCGTCATGTGCGGGAACAGGTTGAACCGCTGGAACACCATGCCGATGTCGCGGCGCTGCCTGGCCGCATCCTTGGGCGCCAGCTCGTAGAGCTTGCCGCCTGCCTCGCGGTAACCGATGAGGTCGCCGTCGACCATCAGCCGGCCCGCGTTGACCACCTCGAGGTGGTTGATGCAGCGCAGGAAGGTGGACTTGCCCGATCCGCTGGGACCGACGAGGCACATGACCTCGCCGTGCTTCACCTCGAGCGAAATGCTCTTGAGCACCTCGTTCGACCCGAAACTCTTCGACACGCGGTCGGCGAGCACCATGGGCGCCCGGGCTGCCGCGCTCGGCGTGGTTGCGTCACTCATCGCGGTTCTCCCGGCTTGGTCGGTGGTGGCCCGTCGCCGGGCGGCCGCACGACGGTGGGCTGGCCGGAGCCGAGCGGAACAGCACCGGTGAGGGTGCCCGACATCGTGTCGATCTTGCGGTCCTCACGTGCGCCGACGCCGCGCGCGAAGCGCTTCTCCAGGAAGTGCTGGCCCACCATCAGGATCGAGGTGAAGAACAGATACCAGATCGAGGCGACGATCAGCAGCGGAATCGGGGTGAACGTCTCCGCCGAGATGTCCCGGGAGCGGGTGTAGAGGTCGAAGCTGTAGGGCACGGCCGTCACGAGCGAGGTCGTCTTCAGCATCGAGATGACCTCGTTGCCGGTCGGCGGGATGATCACCCGCATCGACTGCGGCAGGATGACCCGCCACATCGTCTGGAACCAGGTCATGCCGAGCGCGGTCGCGGCCTCGTCCTGGCCCTTGTCCACCGAGAGCAGGCCGGCCCGCACGATTTCGGCCATGTAGGCCGCCTCGTTGAGGGCGAGCCCGATGATCGCCAGGGTGAACGTACTCAGCGCGGCATTGGTCTCGAAGGAGAACCACGGCTCCATGAACGGGATGCCGATGTCGATCGTCGAGTAGATGATCGACAGCAGACCCCAGAACACCAGCTGCACGTAGACCGGGGTTCCGCGGAACACCCAGAGGTAGAACCAGGCGAGGCTGTTGACCACGGGGTTCGGGGTCAGGCGCATGACGGCCAGGATGACGCCGAGAATGATGGCGATGACCATCGAGTAGACGGTCAGCTGGAGCGTGTTGAGCGCCGCCTCGGTGATCCGGCGGTCGAAGACGTACTTCGCGACGAAGTCCCACTTGTACGCTTCCCGCCCGGCCGCGTCGACGATGAACAGCACGAAGCCGACGACCAGCACGACGGCGAAGACGATGCGCCACGGATGCCTGAGCCGGATCGCCTTGATCGGCTCCGACTCCCTCGCGCCGCCGGCCGGCGGGGTTGCCCCCGCCGGCGGACGGCTGTTGTTCGTGGTGCTCACCCGTTAACCGTTCGCGGCTGCGTTGATCGTGATCTCGTCGATGCCTCCGTCGGAGACACCCCACTTGTCGAGGATGTCGGCGTAGGAGCCGTCGTCGACCATCGACTGCAGCGCGGCCTGGATCGCCTCGGCCAGTCCGGAGTCCTTGCCGACCGCGATGCCGTACGGCGCGACGTCGAAGGTTTCGCCGGCGAGCTGGAGCTTGCCCTCGGTCTTCGAGATCGCGTACAAGGTGACCGGTGAGTCAGCACTCATGGCGTCGGCCTGGCCGAGCACAACCGCGTTGGTCGCAGCATCCTGGGTGTCGAACGGGACCTTCTGGATCGGGGCCTTGCCGGCGGCGACGCAGGCCTCGCTCTTGGCCGGAACCTCGTTGGTGTCCTCGTAGGTGGTGGCCTGCACGGCCACCTTGAGCCCACAGGCGTCGTCGGGGTCGACATCCTTACCCTTGGGAGACGCCCACTGGATGCCCGCCGTGTAGTAGTTCACGAAGTCGACGATCTTCTCGCGCTCGACGTTGTCGGTGAACGAGGAGACTCCGATGTTCACCTTCCCGCCGGTGACGCTCGGGATGATGTTGTCGAACTTCGACACCTGGTACTCGGGCTCGAGGCCGAGCTTGGCGGCGACGGCGGCGGCGATCTCGACGCCCCAGCCGATCGGCTTGCCGGCCTCGTCCTTGAACTCGTTCGGGGCGTAGGTCGGGTCGGTGCCGATGATGAGCTTGCCGGAATCGGCGATCTTCGCCGGGAGCAGCGCGGAGGCGGCGGCGTCCTTCTTCACGCTGCTCGTCGAGTCGCCCGTGGATCCGCCGGGGCTGGGCGTCGAGTTGTCGACGCAGCCGCTCAGCAGGAGGACGGCCACGGCCGCAATGGCCGGGAATGCATATCTAGCGCGCATGGCAAGACCTTCTTCGTAGTTGTCGGTGCTGCGGGGTCATCATTGATCCGCGTTGGGGTTTGCGACAGGGATGAGCCTAATACAACCCGCCAAGCGCGGATTCCGTGCGCAGATAACGTTTTGGAGTAGCAATACCGGCCGTCAGAGGCCGACGTGCGGTCGACTATGATCGTCGGCGCGAGACCGGGTGTCGCCCGACTCCGCGGGGCGGCCGGGCAGATCGCCCGTCTCGACCGGCCGGCCGGGCAGGTTGGACCACTGCGACCAGGACCCCGGGTACAGCGCCGCCCGGAAGCCCGCGACGGCCAGCGCCGCGGCCTGGTGGGCGGCCGTGACCCCGGAGCCGCAGTACACGCCGACGTCCACGGCATCCGTCACGCCGAGCCGCTCGAACCGGGCGCGGAGTTCGCCGGCCGGCAGGAAGCCCCCGTCGGGGCCCAGGTTCAGGGTTGTCGGAGCGCTGATCGCGCCCGGGATGTGGCCGGCGCGAGGGTCGATCGGCTCCGTGTCGCCGCGGTAGCGCTCGGCGGCCCGGGCGTCGAGGAGCACGCCGGTTCCCGGGAGCGCGGCGGCGGCATCCACGTCGAGGGTGGCCAGACGGCCGTACGCGAGGGTCACGGCGCCGGGCGCGATGGGCTCCTCGCCGGCGACGAGCGGCAGGCCTGCGTCGCGCCAGGCGGCGAGCGACCCGTCGAGCAGCAGCACGTCGCGCACGCCGGCGTGGCGCAGCAGCCACCAGGCGCGCGCGGCCGAGAGGTTGCCCAGGTCGTCATAGACGACGACCGTGTCGCCGTCGTTCAGCCCCCACCGGCGAGCGGCCTCCTGCAGCACGTCGATGGACGGCAGCGGATGCCGCCCGTCGGTCGGCGCACCGTGGCCGGCGAGCTCCTCGTCGAGGTCGACGTACGCGGCGCCGGGGAGGTGGCCGGCCAGGTACTCGGTCCGCCCGGGCGGACCGCCGAGCTTCCAGCGCACATCCAGCAGTCGGAGATGTCCCCGTCGGGCAGCGCCGGTGCGGCCGTCGGTGTTGCCGTCCGTGCGGCCGTCGGTGTTGCCGTCTGCGGCCAGCGCGGCGGCGAGATCCTCGGCCGTAATCAGTGTTCGCACGACCCAACGCTACCCGTTCGGCGTTTCCCTGCGGCCGGCACAGGGAACGGCACAGGGAAACTGCACGCGGCGGCGATTCTGCGCCTCTCCCCCGCTCCCGGACGGCGGTTTCGTGCGGAGCCCCGCCAATAGACTTGACCATTGTGAGCAGCTACCTGAGCCTTCTGAAGACGCCGGGCGTTGCCCGCGTCATCGGCGCCCAGTTGACGGCTCGATTCCCCTTCGGGATGCTCTCGCTCGCCTTCCTCATCCACCTCGAGCGGGTCTACGACTCCTACGGCGCCGCGGGCCTGGTGCTCGGCGCGATGAGCATCGGCCAGGCGATCGCCGGCCCGCTGACCAGTCGGCTGATGGGTCGCTGGGGCATCCGCCCGGTCGTCCTGGTGACGATGACGGTGTGCACGATCTCGATCGTGCTGATGGCCCTCCTGCCGCTCGCGGTCTACGGGGTCATGCTGATCGGGTTCCTCGCCGGGCTGTCGATGCCGCCGATCCAGCCGGCCGTGCGCACGATCTACCCCAAGATCGTCAACTCGCGCCAGCTCACCCCTCTGTTCTCGCTCGATGCCTCGGCGCAGGAGATCATCTGGGTGCTCGGCCCGGTGATCGCCACCTTCGTGGCGATCCAGGTCAGCACGGTGGCCGGCATCCTGCTCGCCGCGGTCTTCCTCGTCGGCGGCGGCCTGTGGTTCGTTTCCCTGCCGGAGGTCGGCCGGGTGCGCATCCCGCGCAGCAAGCGCGCGATCGGCGCCGTGCTGAAGAAGCCGGAGGTGCTGCTCAGCACGATCGTCGGCTTCATGCTCGTCGCAGCCTGCGCCGCAGTCGAGGCCGGTGTCGTGGCCGCCTTCGGCCACGGCAGCGCCGAGTCCGGCTGGGTGCTGGCCATCTTCGCGGTCGGTTCCCTCATCGGCGGGCTCGCCCTCGGGCACGCCCCGATCGGGCCGTGGGCGCTGGCCGGGCGGATGCTCATCGTGACGGTCGGCCTGGCGCTGGCCGCCTTCGACCTGGGCTTCTGGTGGCTCGCGGTGACCCTCCTGCTTGCCGGCGTCGGCATCGCGCCCGCGTTCGCTGTGCTGTTCGGCATCGTCTCGGCCAGCGTCAAGTTCAGCGACACCGCCGAGGCCTACGGCTGGGTCGGCACCGGCCAGCTGATCGGGGCCGCCCTCGGCTCCGCCGTCGCCGGGTTCCTGATCGACCACTCCGGACCCACGGCCGCGATCATCGTCGCCGCCGGATTCGCCGCGCTGGGCACCCTCATCCCGGCCCTCGGCCGGCGCTGGCATCCCGACCTGCGCGGACGTGACATCGGGCCCATCCCCGACACCGAGCCCATCCGCACCATCCAGGTCTCCTGACTCGCGCTCCCTCCCCTTTCGCCCTCGCCCCCTTCGCCGAACTGTGAGTTCGGCACCTTCGCGGGCGCCGGGAAGGTGCCGAACTCACAGTTCGGCGAGGGGGGTGTGGAGAACTTCGGACGTGGGCGCGCGCATCCGTCATCATCGTGGGCATGGCCGCCCGAATCGTGCTCCCGCCGGAACTCGCAGACGAACCATTCTCGGTGCGCCGGGCCCGGGAACTGGGTCTCGGCAGGAGCCGCCTGGGCGGGCCGGACCTCGAGAAGCCCTACCGGGGGTTGCGCACAGCCGCTCCCGCGCCGGCCTCGGTGCGGGAGCTCAGCCGCGCGTACGCGGCACGGATGCCGCCCACCCACGTCTTCAGCCACGGAACGGCCGCCGTGCTCCACGGCATGCCGCTGCCCGGCCGGCTGCAGCACGACCGCGCGCTCCACGTGACGGTGCCGGCGAAGAACCGGCCTCCGCAGATTGCCGGGATCGTCGGGCACGAACTACAGGCCGGCCTGATGGATGTCGAGCTTCTCGACCTGCTGCCGGTGACCTCGCCCCTGCAGACCTGGATCGACCTCGGCACCATGCTGACCCGGGGCGAACTGATCGCGGTCGCCGATTTCCTCTGCGGCGGCTCCGCCCCGCGCTACGAGCCGCAGGACCTCCGCGCGGCCGCCGCCCAGCTGAAGGGGCGCCGCGGCTGCCGCGCCCTGCGGGAGGCCGCCGCGCTCGCGCGCGCCCGGGTCGACTCCCCCAAGGAGACCGAGGTCCGGCTCCTTCTGGTCGACACCGGCCTGCCGGAGCCGGTCGCCAACTTCCCGGTGACGGATGCCTCAGGTCGCGTCATCGCGCGGGTCGACCTCGCCTGGCCGCAGTTCCGGCTGTGCATCGAGTATGAGGGCGATACTCACCGCACGGACCGCGAGCGGTTCCGCAGCGACATCACGCGCAGGGAGCGGCTTGAGGACGCGGGCTGGCGGGTCATCCGAATCACCGACGACGATCTGCGGGACGGCGGCCGAGAGCTGCTCCGCCGGGTGCGGTCCGCCCTCGCCGCCCGAGGCTACCGCGCCTGACCCCACCTGACCCACCCGACCCTCCCGACCCACGTCCCCCTCGCCGAACTGTGAGTTTGGCACCTTCCCGAAGCCCGCGAAGGTGCCAAACTCACAGTTCGGCGGAAGGAAGGTTGCTTTAATGGGGGCATGGATGGGTGGCTGAGACTTAATGACGGGCGGAGCATTCCGCGGCTGGGGCTGGGCGTCTACAAGGTGGCGGATGACCTCGCCGCGGACACCGTGCAGGTCGCGCTCGAAGCCGGGTACCGCCACATCGACACGGCGGCGATGTACGAGAACGAGCGCGGCGTCGGCCGGGGCATCGCCCGGTCGGGGCTGCCCCGCGGCGACGTCTTCGTCACGACGAAGGTCTGGGACGACTCCCACGGCTACGACAAGACCCTGCGCGCCTTCGACGAGAGCCTCGCCAGGCTCGGGCTCGACTACGTCGACCTGTACCTCATCCACTGGCCCGCACCGCGGCAGGACCGCTACGTCGACACCTACCGCGCACTCGAAACCCTCCGCGCCGACGGGCGCGCCCGCTCGATCGGGGTGTCCAATTTCCACACGCACCACATCGACCGCCTGCTCCGTGAGACGGATGTCGTCCCCGCGGTCAACCAGGTAGAACTGCACCCCTGGCTGCAGCAGGCCGAGCTCCGCCGGTACGACGCGGCCCACGGCATCCTGACCGAGGCCTGGTCTCCGCTGGCCCGCGGCCGCGCGATCGGCAACCCCGTGCTGGACGCGATCGGGGCCAGGCATGGCAAATCGGCGGCGCAGGTCGTGATCCGCTGGCACCTGGAGCTGGGCAACGTGGTGATTCCGAAGTCCGTCTCGCCGGCGCGCATCCGCGAGAACCTCGACGTGTTCGACTTCGCGCTGGATGCCGGGGACCTGGCTGCCATCGCCGCCCTGGACTCCGGCGAGCGCACGGGCAAGGACCCCGACGACCACGGCTAGCCACAATACCGTTCAGTTAAGCGTTTGAATGGTGATTTCTGAGGTGTTCAGGGGTTGTGGCCATTGGGCGTGGTGGAGACGTTTGGCGGGCCACTTGGAGAT
>NZ_SOEZ01000024.1 GCF_004402215.1 Cryobacterium tagatosivorans | reverse complement strand
CTCATCCCCCCACCCGGAATCGACCCCGACCAAACCCCGATCCGCCTCTCCAGCAAAAGCGCCCTCCACCTCGGCTCACCCGTCACCCTCCCGCCTGCGCAGCCAACGCCTCAGGCGCCGTAAGCCGAGAATTCAAAGGCTGCCGGCTCAGAAGAGCGCCCGGATCCCTGCCGCGACGCCGGCCGCCGCCAGAACGACCACGATGAACGGCACGCGGAGCGCGAACAGGGCGATCGCCACAATCACCGCGGGCACCCGCGCGTCGACGACGATCTCCGCGCCGGCGGCGAAGGTCTGCACGGCTGCGAGGGCGGCCAGGAGGGCAATCGTCAGGAGGTCGGCGACCCGTGCCGCGGCGGGCTTCTCGAGAAGGCTTGGCGGCACGAGGTATCCGGCGATCTTGAGGGCCAGCACCGCGATCGAGGCGAGGATGATGATCTGCCAGAAGGTCATGAGGCCGTCTCCCTCGTGCCGGGCACGGACGGTGTCTCGTCGGGCACCGGCAGGGTTTCCTCGGGCACCGGCAGGGTGCCCTCGGGCGACGGACGGTCCGGCATCCCCAACCAGTTGAACAGGCCGACGGCGACGGCCACGAGGGCGGCAACCAGAACGGGCAGGCCGGGCATGATGAGGGGCGTCAGGAACACCGCGACGACAGCGGCGGCTACGGCGACGGCTGCGGCCTGCATGCGCTTCAGGCGCGGCCAGAGCAGGCCGACGAAGGCGGCGGCGGCCGCGGCATCCAGACCGAAGGCACGCGTGTCGCCGAGAGCCTCGCCGATCAGGGCGCCGGCCAGCGTGGTCAGGTTCCAGCCGACGAAGACGGCCAGGCCGGTCACCCAGAAGCCGGTCCGCCGACTGCGCGGGGTCGGCTGGGCGAGAGCGACGGCCGTGGATTCATCGATGGTGATCCAGGCGGCGGCGAGCCGCTTCCAGCGGCCGGGACCGACGATCGGCGCGGTGCGGATCCCGTAGATCCCGTTCCGCGTGCCCAGGAGGGCCGCACCGGCGATGGCGGCAGGACCGGCGGCCGCGCCGCCTGCGGCCAGGACTCCGACGAGAGCGAACTGGGATCCGCCGGAGAACATGACGAGGCTGATGAAGCAGGTTTGCCAGACATCGAGGCCGGATGCCACGGACAGTGCGCCGAACGAAATCCCGTAGGCCGCCGTGGCGAGGCCGACCGCGAGGCCGGCTCGCAGCGCGGAACGTTGGTGGCGATCGAGGCCGCCGGACTCAGCCATTCGTGCTGCTGCTTCAGCGACCGAGGTCGACGCCGTGGACGCCGTTGTGGAAGCGCAGTGCAGGGAACATCGCCGACACCGAGAACCCGACGCCCGGCACGGTGCGCGCGCTGAGGACGCCGCCGAAGGCCTGGGCGCGTTCGCGCATCTGGGTGAGGCCCGCGCCGGTCAGGCTGTCGCTCAGCGACTTCAGGTCGTCGTCGATCGTGTACGCGGTGCGTGCCGCGATATCACCCTCGTCGGCCCCCTCACGCCGGGCCGCAGCCCGGATGCCGTCGTCGTCGACGAGCAACTGCAGGCCATCCTGGGTCCAGGTGAACGAAACCCGCGCCTCGGTGCCGACGCCCCCGTGGGTGAGGGAGTTGGCCAGCGCGCTCTGCAGAATCCGATAGATCGCGAGCTCGGCCCCCGGCTTGAGCGGGAACTTCTCCCCCGACTCGGTGAGGCTCACCTCGAGCCCCGCGTCCCGCATGACGCGGACCAGGTCATCCGTCGACTGCAGCCCGGGCGCGGGACGGTTCGTGGTGTCGGCGTCGCGCACGAGCGTCAGCACGCGACGCATGTCGGCCAGGGCGATCCGCCCGTCATCGACGAGTGCCGTGGCGGCACGCACGACCGTGGACGGGTCGCTTTTTGCCGCGTACCTGGCCCCCTCTGCTCGCGTGATCAGTTGTGAGACCGAGAGGATGGCGCCATCCTGGAGCTCGCCGATGATGCCGAGGCGGCCCTGCTGCTCTGCGAGCGAGAGCTCAAGCTCGATGCGCAGGCGTTCGGCAGTGGTGCGGTCGAAGACCGTGCGGCGGGACTTCGCGTCCGCCTGGCGCCACAGCACGAGCAGCGCGGCAACGGACAGCGCGAGGACAGCGCTGAGGATGAGCCAGGGGTCCACCCGAGCCGCCTTTCGTCGTGCACGCCCTTCGGGGGGGGGCGAGGGAAGAAAAAAGGCCGTCCAGGGTGGAGCCCGGAACGGCCTTTTCGCTCCCCGAGTTGGACTCGAACCAACAACCTGCCGGTTAACAGCCGGCTGCTCTGCCAATTGAGCTATCGAGGAATGCTTTGATCAGATAACGCTGAACACAGCGTTGCTACTTTAGCAAAGGTTCACCGTGTGCCAAATCCACTCGGCCGCTCAGTAGCCGGCCTGAGGGTCGACAACCCCGACAAACCGCCCGTTGTCGAGGAAAGCCCGCACATTCAGGCGAATTCTCTCGGCGAGCAGGGGCGCCGTCATCTCGGGCGTGTCGGCCATGTGCGGCGTGACCAGGCAGCGAGGTTCGCGCCACAGAGGATGCCCCTCCGGCAGCGGCTCCGGATCGGTCACGTCCAGCGCCGCACCGGCAATGACTCCCGCGCCGAGAGCCGCCACGAGGGCGTCGGTGTCGACAAGTGCCCCACGGGCGATGTTGACCAGGTTCGCGTGCGGGCCCATGAGGGCGAACTCCGCGGCGCCGAGCAGGTGACGGGTGCCGTCGGTGAGGGCCGCGGCCACGACGACCACGTCGGCGCCGGGCAGCACGTCGTGCAGGGCATCCGTCTGCACCGTGCGCGTCGCGCCGGGTACCGGCAGCGGGCTCCGGCGAACGACCGTGACCTGCGTGTCGAAGGGCGCGAGCAGCCGGATCAGTTCGAGCGCGATTCCGCCGGCGCCGATGATCACGATCTTCCGGCCGTAGAGCGAGGTGCCCAGTGGCACCGGGTCCCAGCTCGTGGCCCGCGCCCGCTTCGGCAGCGCGCGCAGCAGCGCCAGCGTGAGCGCCAGCGCGTGCTCGGCGACCGGCTGGGCGTACGCCCCCTTGCCGCTCGTCCACAGCAGGCGAGGGCGTGCCTGCGCGGCCAGCATCGGTCCGAACGCGTCGACCCCGGCCCAGGGCAGCTGCACCCATTCGATCTGCGGGTTCGCTGCGAGGGTGGCCCCCAGCTCGTCGACACGGCTGTTGGACAGCCAGATCAACCCCCGGGTACCGGCCGAGAGCTCGGAGACCAGGCCCCCGGCATCCCGAACGGCGTTGACAAAGACCTCCGAGGCCTTCGGCAGGACCGCAATCGGGCCGGGCGTCGGGCGTTCGCCCGGCGGAAGCGCGGTGACTTCGCCGGAAAGCACGGCGCGGTGCTGTCCGGTCATGCGTGCCGTCCGGTCATGAGTGCGGCTTCGCCTTCTTCGCGCGCGGAGCCGGCAGCGCGTCCGCGGTCGCCTGCACGGCCGCGCCGAGCCAGTCACGGTCCTCAAGGGCGTCCCCGGGCACACGGTGGTAGTCCTTGGCGCCCGGATACGGCGGCGCGAGTTCGGTGCGGGCGAACAGCTCCGGATCGGCCGACGAGGGCTTCAGGAACAGGGCGTCGTCGCAGATCAGGCCGACGATCTTCTCGTCACAGTAGATCCCGAATTCGCCGAACATCCGCAGGGTCCGCACGCGAAGTCCGGCGAGCTGGTCCTCGATGAACGTGACGGTCTCAGGATCCGTTGACATGCTCTGCCATCCCGGTTTCGGTGGCCGGTGCGTCCTCGTCCACGGCCAGGTGGACCCGGGCGGCCGGGCCGTCTCCGGACAGCGCCGCCCCGAGGCCGGCCACATAGGGGTGCCACGGGTTGTCGAAGACCTCGTCGATCGTGCCGAGGCCGACCAGGACGCCCTGGTACATCACGCCGATGCGGTTCGCCACGCGGCGCAGGACGGCCAGGTCGCTGCTGATCACCAGCGCCGAGAAGGCGCGTTCCCGCTGCAGCTCGCCGATCAGGTCGATCACCGCGTTGCGCACGGTGACGTCCACGCCGGCGGTGGGCTCATCGGCGATGAGCAGTGACGGACCGAACACGAGGGCCCTGGCCAGCGCGACTCGCTGGCGCTGACCGCCGCTGAGTTCGTAGGGGAACTTGCCCAGCAGGGACAACGGCAGCCGCACCGCGTCGACCATCGTGGCCACCCGGGTGTCCAGGTCCTTGCGGTCGAAGTGATGGTCGCGTTCGAGCACGGGTTCGGCGACGATCTCGGCCACGGTCATCGTTGGCGGGAGTGTGTCGGCGGCGTCCTGAGCCACGAGCCCCACCCCGAAGGTCAGCCGGGCGAGCGCCCGCCGGCTGATCCGCCGCAGCGGGATCCCGAGGACGGAGGCCTCTCCCCCGGTGATCTGCGCGCGCACCCCGCCGAAGCCGCCCGAATAGGCGGCGCCGGAGAGGACGCGGGCGATCGTGCTCTTGCCCGAGCCGCTCTCGCCGAGCAGGCCGAGTACCTCGCCGGGCGCGATGCGCAGGGTGAGCCCGTGCACGGCCACGAAGGCCGGGCTGGCGCCGTGCGCCGGATACTCGATCGTCAGGTCACTGGTGGTGATCGGGTAGTCCGGTGCGGCGCCGCGTGTCATGGCTCTATCCTGCCGCACGCAGCTTGCGGAGCCCCTCCCGACGCAGGGCCTGTTCGGCCGGGTCCGGAACGGGCAGCGAGGCGAGCAGCCGCTGGGTGTAGGGGTCCTTCGGTGCGCCGAGGACTTCGGCGCCGGTGCCCTCCTCCACCAGCTTGCCCTTGTACAGCACGGCAATCCGGTCGGCCAGGATGTCGACGACCGCGAGGTCGTGGCTGATGAACAGGGCAGCGAAGCCGAACTCCCGCTGGAGTTCGGCGAAGAGTTCGAGCACGCGTGCCTGCACCGAGACGTCCAGGGCCGACGTGGGCTCGTCGGCGATGAGCAACGACGGCTCGAGGGCCAGGGAACGGGCCAGGCTGGCGCGCTGGCGCTGGCCGCCGCTGAGCTCGTGCGGGTAGCGGTCGCCATAGGCGCGCGGGAGCTGAACGGCCTCGAGGAGTTCGTTCACCCGCGCCCGGGCGGCGCCGGGGTTGGACGCCCTCCCATGCACGACGAGCGGCTCGGCCACGCATTCGGCGATCGTCAGGAGCGGGTTGAAGCTGGACGCCGGGTCCTGGAAGACGAAGCCGATGTCGCTGCGGAACTTCTTGAACTCGCGCTCCTTGAACCCGTGCATCTCGTGTCCGAGCACCTTGAGCGAGCCCCCGGTGACGCGGGTCAGGCCGGCAATGGCCCGTCCGGTCGTGGTCTTGCCCGACCCGCTCTCACCCACGAGGCCGAGGACTTCACCGGGACGGATCGAGAAGCTGATCCCGTCGACGGCGACGAAGCCCGGACGGCCGAGCCGTCCGGGGTACTCGATCCGCAGGTCCTGGGCGACGACGACGGGCGCCTGGTCGGTCCAGCCGGGCGCGCGAGCCTCGGCCCTGGCCGCGGCCCGGACGATGCCCTGGCCGACGTGCGGCACGGCGGCGAGCAACTTTTTCGTGTATTCGTGCTGCGGCGAGCTGAACAGCTGTTGCGCGGGGGCCTCTTCGACGACCTTGCCCTCGTACATCACAGCGACGCGGTCGGCCAGGTCGGCGACGACACCCATGTTGTGGGTGATCAACACGATCGCCGTGCCGAATTCATCGCGGACGCGACGGAGAAGGTCGAGGATTTCCGCCTGGACCGTCACGTCGAGCGCCGTCGTCGGCTCGTCCGCCACGATGAGTCCCGGATCGAGCACCAGCGCCATGGCGATGATCACACGCTGCTTCTGACCGCCCGAGAACTGGTGCGGGTAGTAGTTGACGCGGGTTTCGGGGTCGGGGATGCCGACGCGTCCGAGGATCTCGATCGCCTTGGCCCTGGCCTCCTTCTTGCTGAACTCCCCGTGGGCGCGGATGCCCTCGGCGATCTGCCAGCCGACGGTGTACACCGGGTTCAGCGCGGTCGACGGCTCCTGGAAGACCATCGAGACGTCTTTGCCGCGCACCTGGCGCAGCTGCTGCTTGCTGAGCGAGACGATGTTGCTCTGGCTGGAGCCGTCCTTGCTGCTGAGGAGGACGGCGCCGTTCATGGTCGCCGTCTCCGGCAGCAGGCCGAGGATCGTCTTGGCGGTGACGGTCTTGCCGCTGCCGCTCTCGCCGACGATGGCCAGGACCTCGCCGGGGGCGACGGTCAGGCTGACGTCGTCGACGGCCTTGACCGCGCCGGCGTCCGTGGCGAAGGAGATGCCCAGGTTCGTGATCGTGAGGACATTGCTCATGGCCTGGTTTCCAATCCATTGTCGGGGTGCGTGGCGTTGCTCTCCAGGCCGTCGAGGCCGCCGGGGCCGGCGATGAGGGTGCCGCCGGGAACGACGGAAGTCTCCGCGACCAGGCCCGACGCCTGGGCTACGCGGCGTCGGCCGCGCAGGCGCGGGTCGGCCAGGTCGTTGAGGCTCTCGCCGACGAGGGTGATGCCGAGGACGACGAGCACGATCGCGAGGCCGGGGAACAGCGACGTCCACCAGATCCCGCTCGTGACATCCGACAGGGCCTTGTTGAGGTCGTAGCCCCACTCGGCCGCGGCGGTCGGCTCGATGCCGAAGCCGACGAAGCCGAGGCCGGCGAGGGTGAGGATCGCCTCGGAGGCGTTGAGCGTGAAGATGAGCGGCAGCGTGCGGGTGGCGTTGCGCAGCACGTGCCGGAACATGATCCGGCCGTTGCTGGCGCCCAGGACGCGGGCGGACTCGACATAGGCCTCCGCCTTGATTCGCACGGTTTCGGCGCGAATCACCCGGAAATACTGCGGGATGAAGACCACGGTGATCGAGATCGCCGCGGCCAGCACACCGCCGATCAGGTCTGACCGCCCGCCGGAGATGACGATCGACATCACGATGGCCAGCAGCAGCGACGGGAAGGCGTAGACGGCGTCGGAGACGACGACGAGCACACGGTCGAGCCAGCCGCCGAAGTAGCCCGAGACCAAGCCGAGGACGACCCCGGCGAAGATCGACAGGACGACCGCGACGACGATCACGAAGATCGCGGTCTGCGCACCCCAGAGCACCCGGGAGAACACGTCGTAGCCGCCCACCGTGGTGCCGAAGAGATGTGCGCCGCTCGGAGGCTGCTGCGAGCCGAAACGACCGTTCTCGTCACGCAACTGGCTGAAGCCGAAGGGAGCGATCACGGGCGCGAAGATCGCGGTCAGGATGAAGAGGCCGGCGATGATGAGGCCGGCGATGAGCATCCCGCGCTGCAGGCCGACGCTCTGGCGCAGCTGGTGCACGACCGGAAGGCGGGAGAACAGGCTGGGCTTGTGCGGGGCTGCCAGGTCGGAGTTCGAGGTCATGACTAGTACCTCACTCTCGGGTCGATGATCGCCGCGATGATGTCGACGATGAAGTTGGACAGCGCGACGATGACGGCGAGCAGGGCGACAATGCCCTGCACGGCGACGTAGTCCCGAGCCTTGATGAACTCAATGAGCACGAAGCCCAGGCCCTTCCATTCGAAGGTGGTCTCGGTCAGCACTGCGCCGCCGAGCAGCAGGGCGATCTGCAGGCCGATGACCGTGATGATCGGGATGAGCGCCGGACGGTAGGCGTGCTTGCTCACCAGCCGGAACTCGCTCACTCCTCGTGAGCGGGCGGCGTCGACATAGTCGGTGCCGAGCGTGCCGATGACGTTCGTGCGGACGAGCCGGAGGAAGACTCCGGCGGTGAGGAGACCGAGGGCGAGCGACGGCAGCACGGCGTGCTGGAGCACGTCGGCGAGCACTTCGGTGTTGCCGGTCTGCGCGGCGACCTGGATGGCATCGATCGTGTACAGGCCTGTCGGGTTCGGCAGGAGCTGCATTTCGAGTTCCGAACCGGTCGTGGCGCGGCCCGCGACGGGGAGAACGTCGAGCCAGACCGCGAAGACGAGCTTGAAGAGCAGGCCGGAGAAGAACACCGGGGTGGCGTAGCAGAGGATCGCGAAGACCCGCAGGAGGGCATCCTGTCCCTTGTCGCGCCAATAGGCGGCGACCATGCCGAGCGGGATGCCGACGATGAAGGCGACGAGGAGCCCGTAGAAGGCGAGTTCCGCGGTGGCCACACCGTAGGTCATGAGGACTTCGGAGACCGGGCGGTTCGTGCTGATCGTTGTGCCGAAGTTGCCGGTGAAGATCTGCCCGAGGTACTCGAAGTACTGCACCAGGATCGGGCGGTCATAGCCGGCCGCGTGGATCCGTTCGGCCAGCTGTTCCGGCCCGAGGCGTCCACCGAGGGCCGCGGTGATCGGGTCACCGGTCGTCCGCATCAGCCAGAACACCATGGAAACCAGGATGAAGATGGTGGGGAAGATGAGCAGGAACCTGATCAGCAGATAGCGCCCGATCCCGCCTCCGGATGGTTTGCTTTTGCGCCCAGCCGGCCGACTGTCCTTTGCTGCCGGCGACGTTGCCACAGTGGTCATTCCTACCTCACGATTACAAAGATTCGGGGGCGCCCAGCGAAGAAACGCCGGGCACCCCCGCTTACCGAACTAGAGAAGACTCTAGTCTCTGAACCGCCTAGCCCTTGGCCAACGCGGCGTAACGGAACTTGAAGGACGCGTCGAGCGTGTCCTTGACGCCCGTCACGTCGGTTCCGGTGACAGCAACCTGCGCGCCCTGGAGGAGGGGCACGGTCGACAGCTGGGCCGCGACCTTGTCCTGGATGTCCTCGATGATCTTGGTGCGCTCCGCCGGGTCGGAGGTGACGGCCTGCTTCAGGATCAGGTCGTTGACTTCCTGGTCCTTGTAGTGGTTCTTCAGGAAGTTCTCGTTGAGGAAGAACGGCGTCAGGTAGTTGTCAGCGTCCGAGTAGTCCGGGAACCAGCCGAGCTGGTACGCCGGGTAGGCGTCCGTGGTGCGGTCCTTGGCGTACTGAACCCACTCGGTCGACTGCAGCTTGACCGAGAACAGTCCGGATGACTCCAGCTGGTCCTTGACGAGTGCGTACTCGTCGGCGGAGCCGGGGCCGTAGTGGTCCGGGTTGTACTGCAGGTTCAGCTCGACCGGGGTGGTCACGCCGGCGTCTTCGAGGGTGGCCTTCGCCTTGTCGGCATCCGGTCCGCCGTCGCCGTCGCCGTAGAGGCCCTTGAGGGACTCGGTGGCGCCGGTCAGGCCGTCGGGCACGTAGGAGAACAGCGGCGTGTAGGTGCCCTTGTAGACCTGGTCGGCGATTTCCGCACGGTCGACGAGGTCGGCGACGGCCTGGCGGACGGCGAGTGCCTTGGCCGGGTCGGCATCGGCGGTCTTCGCACCGAACGGCTGCGTGTCGAAGTTGAAGACGATGTAGCGGAGTTCGCCACCCGGTCCGTCGACGACCTTGACCTTGTCGTTTCCGCGCAGGTCCTCGATGTCGGTGGCCGACAGGCTGCGGAATGCAACGTCGATGTTGCCTTCCTGCACGTCGAGCTTCAGGTTCGAGGCCTCGGTGTAGTACTTGACCCGGACGACGTCGGTCTTCGCGGCTCCCAGGAGGCCCTCGTAGTCCTTGTTCGCCTTGTAGCCGATGAGGTTGTTGAAGTCGTAGCTCGTGATGACGTACTGTCCGGCGAAGGCGTTGGCCTCCACGATGTCGTCGTCGGGCGTCAGGGCATCGGCGGAGAAGGATTCCTCGTCGACGATCGGTCCGGCCGGGCTGGACAGGATCTGCGGGAAGATCTGGTCGTTCGCGGCCTTGAGCGTGAAGACGACGGTGGTGTCGTCCGGTGCCGCGGTGCTCGCGAGGTTGTAGAGCAGCGAGGAAGGCCCGTTGTCGGCGGCGATCTTCAGCTGGCGGTCGAAGCTGAACTTCACGTCGGAGGACGTGAGGTCGTTGCCGTTGGCCCACTTGAGGCCCGGCTTCAGCGTGACCGTGTATTCGGTCGGAGCCGTGAACTCGGCCTTGGTCGCGATGTCGGGTTCGACGTCGGGGCTGCCGTACGGGGTGTTCATCAGGAAGGGAAAGACCTGGTTCTGCACGGCGAACGAACCGTTGTCGTACGAACCGGCCGGGTCAAGCGTGGTGACCTTGTCCGTGGTCCCAATGGTGATGGGCCCGCCGGTCTTGGTGTCGCCGCCGGTTGAGCCGCCAGCGGAGCAGCCTGCGAGCACGAGTGCTGCGGCTGCGAAGGCAGCCGAAGCAGCGAGAACGCGCTTGCGGTTTGTGGATGCGGATGTCATATCCGAAACCTCTTCCTGTAGGTGATTCCATAGGTGTGACTTGTGCACGGCGGCGCGCGGTAACGGCAGCCGTGCATAGCTGTATGGATAGAACTAGCACAGAATGAGCGGTTCTTCGGGGATACACAAGGCATCTTTACAGAGCTGCAACCTAACCCGGCCGGAAAGCGCGGCACCTCATTCCTCGCGGAGGTTGCGCCGTTCGGCTTCGACGCGCACGAGTTCACGCTGCAGGGTGGAGTAAACCTCGCGGTTGGCGGCATCCGTGCGCTGGAGCCTGCCCAGCAGCTCCGCCTTCTGGCGCAGCAGGTCGCGGTCGACGAGGGCGATCACGATGTCACGGACGTAGCGGTCGATGTCGCGCTGGGTGCGTTCGGGCAGCGGGGCCATGGCGAGCTGCCTGACCAGGTTCGCGAGTTGATCCGGCACCTCGGCGACGACGAGGTCCAGCCAGTCCGGGGACGCGGTGTGCGGCAGGCTGGCAAGGATCCCGTCCCGCACGACGGCCAGGGACGGGTTGGCGAATGTGGTGTGCACCGCGCGGGCGAGCAGCTCAGGGGTGACGACGCCCGGATGCTGCAGGATCGCCATCAGGCCGTCCCGCTCCAGGCGGGTGACCGGGTCGGTCGGCAGTTCGAGGAGCGAGAAGGGCTTCTCGACGGGGGCGCTATCCCCGTCGCCCAGCTGTCTGTTCGCCGCGGCGGGCTCCGGGGCGCGGCCGCGGGCCTGGGCGGCCGAGACGGCCTTCTTCACCTCGGTCAGGTCCATGCCGAGCATCCTGGCGAGCTCATGGGTGTAGCCCGGTCGGAGCGCGGGGTCGCGGATGTCGCCGACGATCGGCGCGGCCGAGCGGAGGGCGGCGACGCGTCCCTCGACCGTGTCGAGGTTGTACTGGGTGAGCAGCTGGCGGATCATGAACTCGAACATGGGCTTCTTCGAGTCGACGAGGCGGCGAACCGCGTCGTCGCCGCGGTGCAGGCGCAGGTCGCACGGGTCGAGGCCGTCCGGCCCGACGGCGACGAAGGTCTGCGCGGCGAAGCGTTGCTCCTCGCTGAACGCGCGGACGGCGGCCTTCTGGCCGGCGGCATCCGGGTCGAAGGTGAAGACCACCTCGCCGAGGCGGCTGTCGTCGCCGAGGACGCGGCGCAGCACCTTGATGTGGTCGACGCCAAACGAGGTGCCGCAGGTGGCGACGGCCGTGGTCACCCCGGCCATGTGGCAGGCCATGACGTCGGTGTACCCCTCGACCACGACGACCTGGTGGCTGCGGGAGATGTCTCGCTTGGCCAGGTCGAGGCCGTAGAGCACTTGGGCCTTGTGGTACACCGGCGTCTCCGGCGTGTTGAGGTACTTCGGGCCCTTGTCGTCCTCGAGCAGCTTGCGCGCGCCGAAGCCGATGGTCTGCCCGGTGATGTCCCGGATGGGCCAGACCAGCCGGCCGCGGAACCGGTCATAGACGCCGCTGGAGCCCTCGCGGCTGGAGACCAGGCCGGCGAGGGTGAGCTCCTCGGTGGAGAATCCCTTGCCGCGCAGGTGGTTGGTGAGCTCATCCCAACTCTTGGGGGCGAAGCCGACCCCGAATCGTTCGGCGGCCGTGGCGTCGAAGCCCCGCTCGCCGAGGAAGGTGCGGCCGACCTGCGCGCCGGGGCTGCCGAGTTGCGCGACGAAGAAGTCGGCGGCGGCCTGGTTGGCGGCGAGGAGGCGCGCGCGGTTGCTGTGGTCGGGGGCTCCCCCGCCGTCCTCGTAGTGCAGCTGGAGGCCGACCCGGCCGGCCAGGCGTTCGACCGCCTCGGAGAAGCTGACGTGGTCCATCTTCTGCAGGAACGAGTAGACGTCGCCGCTCTCGCCGCAGCCGAAGCAGTGGTAGAAACCGACCTGCGGGCGCACGTGGAAGCTGGGGCTGCGTTCGTCGTGGAACGGGCACAGGCCCTTCATCGAGCCGACGCCGGCGGACTTGAGGCTGACGTAGTCGCCGATGATGTCGGCGATGTTGGTTCGGGCCTTGACCTCTTCGATGTCGCTTTGTCGGATCAGGCCTGCCATAGCTGAATGCTAGTCCCGCCCATGGGTCAGTCCTGCACGAGATGCTCGTACCAGGCCAGCGCGGACTGGTCGGTGAGGCTGGCGACCTGGTCGACGACGACCCGCTTGCGGGCGGCGTCGTCCGGCGCGGCGTGCCAGTCTTCCCGGAAACCGGGGTCGAGCTGGGCGTCGCCGGTGGCGAGGAGGGCGTCGGCGAGGAGCGTGAGCACCTGCCTCTGCTGCACGTAGATCGGCTTGCGAGTGTTCCGGGTCATCACGAAGGCGGCCACGATTCCCTTCAGCACGGCGATCTCGGCCTGGATCTCGATCGGCACGACGACGTGCGCCCCGAACCGGATGAGGCTTTCCGCCGGGTAGGCCTCGCGCGTTGCCCGCACGGCCGCCCCGGAGAATCGCCCGATCAGCTGGCTGGTGAGGTTCTTCAGGCGCCCCTGGTCTCGCCGGCCGGCGGTCCAGCCGTCGAGCCACACGTCGAGCGAGTCCAGGCGGTCGAACGCCCGGATCAGCTGGTCGTAGGTGAGCTCACCGCCGATCCACTCGTACATCGACGACACGAGTTCGTCGTGGTCGACCCTGCTGCCGAGCGCGGCGACATCCACGTAGCCGTTGACGACGGCGTCTTCGAAATCGTGCACGGAATAGGCGATGTCGTCGGAGAGGTCCATCACCTGGGCCTCGATGCAGAGCTGCCGGTCCGGCGCTCCCTGGCGCAGCCACTCGAAGGCGGCGACGTCGTCGTCGTAGAAGCCGAACTTGGCGCGGCCGCTCGGGTCGGCCACCGAGGAGTCCTCGGGCCACGGATACTTGCAGCTCGCGTCGAGGCTCGCCCTGGTGAGGTTGAGACCGTAACTGCGGCCGTCGTCACCGAAGACCTTCGGTTCGAGGCGGGTGAGCAGGCGCAGGGTCTGGGCGTTGCCCTCGAACCCGCCGACATCCAGCGACCAGGTGTTGAGCGCCTTCTCGCCGTTGTGGCCGAAGGGCGGATGACCGATGTCGTGCGCGAGGCAGGCCGTGTCGACGATGTCGGGGTCCAGGCCGAGGCGCAGGGCGAGCTCGCGTCCGATCTGCGCGACCTCGAGCGAGTGGGTGAGCCGGTTGCGGGCGAAGTCGAGGCCCGCCGTCGGGCTGAGCACCTGCGTCTTCGCTGCCAGGCGCCGAAGGGCGCTGGAGTGCAGCAGTCGTGCCCGGTCGCGCGCGAAGTCGCTGCGGCGCGAACTGTGCTCCTCCGGTAGCCAGCGTTCCTCGGCCTGCGTGCCGTACCCCGTAGCGTTAGCCACCGCTTGTGTCCCCTTCACCTTCGGTCAGATTGGCGCGTTCGGCGCCGGCCAGTTCCTGGGAGTCCAGCCAGTGCTCCGGCAGCGCCGTTCGCTTGGGCGTCCCGGCCCGGCCGCGAGGCCCCTCGGCTCCTTCGCCCGGGTAGGGCTGGGTGCCGTCGAGGGTGCCCAGGAGCTCCTCGAGCTGGGCCAGCGAGCCGACCGTGGCCAGGCTGGCGCGGAGGTCCCCGCCGACCGGGTAGCCCTTGAAGTACCAGGCCACGTGCTTGCGCACATCGCGGCAGGCGCGCTCTTCGCTGTCGAAGAACTCGGTGAGGAGTTCGGCGTGGCGGTAGAAGGTGGCCGCGACCCGGCCGAGGTCGGGCTGGATATTCGCGGTCGACAGGTCGCCCCGGAACGCCGCGGCGAGGTCGCCGAACAGCCACGGGCGACCGAGGCATCCGCGGCCGACCACGACGCCGTCGCAGCCGGTCTCGGCGACCATGCGCAGGGCATCCTCCGCCGACCAGATGTCACCGTTGCCGAGCACGGGCGGGCCGGTGATCGCGTTCTTGAGCTTTTCGATGGCCGGCCAGTCGGCCTGGCCGGAGTAGAACTCGGCGGCCGTGCGCGCGTGCAGCGCGATCGCCGCGACGCCTGCGCCCTCGGCGGCCTTGCCGGCCTCGAGGTAGGTGAGGTGGTCGGAGTCGATGCCCTTGCGCATCTTGATGGTCAGCGGAATCGGTCCCGCGGCCTTCACCGCCGCCTCGACGATCTGCCGGAACAGGCCGAGCTTCCACGGCAGCGCCGCTCCCCCGCCCTTGCGGGTGACCTTGGGCACCGGGCATCCGAAATTCAGGTCGATGTGGTCCGCCCGGTCTTCGGCGACGAGCATGGTGACCGCCTCGGCGACCGTCTTCGGGTCGACGCCGTAGAGCTGGATGGAGCGCGTCGACTCGCTCTCGTGGTGGTTGATCAGGCGTATCGAGCCGGGAGTGCGTTCGACCAGGGCGCGGGAGGTGATCATCTCGCTCACGTAGAGGCCTGCGCCGAATTCGCGGCAGAGCCGGCGGAACGCGGTGTTGGTGATGCCGGCCATGGGCGCCAGGACGACGGGCACGTCGAGAGTGAGCGGGCCGATGGAGAGCGCCGGGGCGGCCGCCGGGGCCGTCGGCGTGGTCAGGGCTGAGGGAGTCATCGTGATCAATTCTCCCAGACTTTAAATACCACCGCGAAACCGCAGTTGTGCTTGATATGAGCGCGTTTTAGCGCGCACAACTGCGGTTTCGCGGGGGGTGAGGCTATGAACCGCAGGCGGAACCGCCGCAGCAGCCGCCGCCGGACTGGCCGAGCAGCTCGATCTGGGGGACGGTGACGTCGGTGGGGACTTCCTGGGTGGTGGTTGCGTCAGTCATGCGCTGTGCTCCTCGGATTTGTCGGTCCGCACCTGGCGGAGGGCTTGGGCAAAGGTATCAGGATCCTGCGCCCCCGAGATGCCGTATCGTCCGTCGATCACGAAGAACGGGACACCCTGGATGCCGTAGGCGGTGGCCTGGGCGACGTCCGCCTTGACGTCGGCCAGGAACTCGTGGTCGGTGAGCGACCGCACGACGTCGGCCCGGTCCAGACCGATGCTCTCGGCCAGGTCGGCGAGATCCTCGATCCGGCCGACATGCCCACCGTCGACGAAGTACGACTTGAGCAGGGCCTCTTTCATGTCGAGCTGTCGCCCGCGGGACTTGGCGTAGTGCAGCAGCTCGTGGGAGATGACCGTGTTGGTCTGGTGCACGGAGTCGTAGTCGTAGTGCAGGCCGACGCTTTCGGCGATGCCGGTGACACGCTCGAGCATCTCCTCGACCTGGGCGAGCGGCAGGCCCTTGCGCTGGCTGAGGTAGTCGACCGGGCTGCCGTCGAAGTCGACGGGGGTATCCGGCGCGAGCTCGAAGCTGTGGTATTCGACCTCGATCTCCCCGCCGAACAGGGCGGCCCCGGCCTCGAACTTGCGCTTCCCGATGTAGCACCAGGGGCACTGCACGTCGGACCAGATGTCTACTTTGATGGTTTCACTCACTCTGGCGCAACCGCGAGGGGCAGCCGGAGTATTCCCGTCAGGCGGTCGGCGTGTCGACGGCGCCGCCGTAGCGGCGGTTGCGGGAGGCGTAGAGCTCGATGGCCCGCCAGAGGTCCACCCGGGTGAAGTCCGGCCAGAGCGTGTCGAGGAACACCATTTCGGCGTAGGCGCTCTGCCAGAGCAGGAAGTTGCTGGTGCGCTGCTCCCCCGAGCTCCGCACGAACAGGTCCACGTCGGGCAGCTCCGCGGTGTACAGGTGCCGCTGGATGGCCTTCTCGGTGATGCCGGACGGCTTCAGCCTGCCCGCGGCAACGTCCTCGGCGAGGGCGCGCACGGCATCCGTGATCTCGGTGCGGCCGCCGTAGTTCACGCACATCGTCAGGGTGAGCACGTCGTTGCCGACGGTGAGTTCCTCGGCGAACTGGAGTTCGTTGATGACGGATGCCCACAGCCGGGGCTTCCGGCCGGCCCAGCGCACCCGGACCCCCCACTCGTTCAGCTGGTCCCGGCGGCGGTGCAGCACGTCCCGGTTGAAGCCCATCAGGAAACGCACCTCGTCGGGCGAGCGCTTCCAGTTCTCGGTCGAGAATGCGTACACGCTGAGGTGTTTCACGCCGATCTGGATGGCCCCAGCGACGACGTCGAGCAGTGACGCCTCGCCCGCCTTGTGCCCCTCGACCCGGGGCAGGCCGCGCGCATTGGCCCACCGGCCGTTGCCGTCCATGACGACGGCCACGTGCTCGGGAACCGCCCTCGCCGGCATCGAAGGAGGGTACAGGCCCGTCCAGTCCAGCGGTTTGAATGGGACGGCGTTTTTGTGGGTGATCGGCTTGGGGCTGAAGGGGTTCAGGCTCATTTGCTGACATGCTCCAGTGATCGAAGGCCGCGTTCCAGGTGGAACTGCGTGTAGGCGGCGACGACGCCGGTGGCCTGGGCCTGGGTGCGTTCCGCGGTGGATGCCGCGTGGTCCCAGTCGCCGGTGAGCAGGGCGCTGAGCAGGGCGATCGTGGCACCGTCGAGCCTCGGCGAACCCGGCGGGGCGCAGTTGTCACAGACGATGCCGCCCAGTTGCACGACCATGGCGGAATGGTCGCCGACCGTGCCGCAGCGCGCGCAGTCCTGGAAGCTCGGCGCCCAGCCGGCCATCGAGAGGGCACGAAGCAGGTACGAGTCGAGGGTCAGCCCGGCACCGTGCTCCCGCCGGGACAGCGACCTGAGCGCCCCGACGAGCAGCAGGTACTGCTGCAGCGAGCCCTCGGACTCGGTGAGTTTGTCGGCCGTTTCGACCATCACGCTGGCCGCGGTGTAGCTGGGGTAGTCCGCCGTGATCAGGGCGCCGTAGGAGCCGAGGGACTCCGCCTGGGTGATGATGTCCAGGCTCCGGCCCTCGTAGAGCTGCACGTCGGCGACCATGAACGGTTCGAGCCGGGCGCCGAATTTCGACGCCGTGCGCCGGACGCCCTTGGCGACCGCGCGGACCTTGCCGTGCTGCCGGGTGAGCAGGGTGACGATACGGTCGGCTTCACCCAGTTTGTGGGTGCGCAGCACGACGGCTTCATCACGGTAGACAGGCACGGCGCAATTCTCCCACTATCGGCTGGGTCGGGAGTGAAGGGCGCGGCGGGCCGGTCGCCGGGCGTGGTACTAGTTGATGGTGCCCTCCACCCTCTTCACCATTCCTCTCTGGCTCGACCTCGCGGCTGTCGGGATCGGCGCGATCCAGGGCGCCATGTTCGCCGGCCGGTTCAAGGATGCCCGCTTCGACCTGCTCGGAGTGGCCCTGATCGGCGTCGTGGTCGGCCTCGGCGGCGGACTCCTGCGCGACATCTTCCTCGGCGGCGTCCCGGCGGCACTGCAGAGCAACTGGTATCTCCCGGTGGCGACCGGCGCCGCGCTCCTCGGGATGCTGCTGCAGAGCCTCTTCAACCGGCTCGGCCCGCTGATCATCGGGCTCGACGCCGTCACGATCGGCCTGTTCGGCGCCATCGGCACCTCGAAGGCGCTCGCCGCCGGGCTGCCCGAGATTCCCTCCCTCTTCGTCGGGGTCGTCTCGGCCGTCGGCGGTTCGGCCGTGCGGGACATGATGCTCAACGTGCCGATCGCGGTCATGCACGTCGGCTCGCACTATGCCGTGGCGGCAGGGGTCGGCAGCGGGCTGCTCGTCATGCTCTTCCTGCTCAACGTGCCGATCACGATCGCCGGGATCGTCTGCGTGGTCGCGACCACCGTCATCCGGGTGCTCTCCGCCCGCTACGGCTGGAGCCTGCCGCAGCAGCGCGCGATCGGCAGCTGGCCGCGCTGGCGCCGGCCCGAGCCGGGCACAACGGCCCGTCGCTGGCGCTGGGGCAGCTGAGGCCGGCCGGTCGCGGCCCGGCCGTTGTCGCGCAGGGGCGCGGGGTAATACGCTGTGCCTGTGACCAGAGCCCAGCGGGTACTCCTCGTCGCCATCCTCGTCACCTTTGTGGCGTTCCTCGACGGTGCGGTCATCAACGTCGCGTTGCCGGCCATGCGCGAGGATCTGGGCGGCGGGCTCGCCCTGCAGCAGTGGGTCGTCGACGGCTACCTGATCACCCTGGGCGCGTTCATCCTGATCGCCGGATCCCTGTCGGACTCCTTCGGCCGGCTGCGGATCATGCGCATCGGCCTGTACGGCTTCGGCGCCACCTCCCTGCTCTGCGCCCTGGCCCCGAGCGCTCTGGTGCTCGTCATCGCCCGGATCCTGCAGGGGGCGACCGGGGCCCTGCTCGTGCCCAGTTCCCTCGCCCTGATCATCTCCACGTTCGCGCCCACCGAGCAGGGGAAGGCCATCGGCAGGTGGACGGCGTGGACGACGGCCGCCTTCGTGGTCGGGCCGCTCATCGGCGGCGTGCTGGTCGACGCGGCGTCCTGGCGGCTGATCTTCGCGATCAATGTGCTGCCGATCGCGGTCGCCCTGTGGTTGCTCGCGGGTCTGGGCACGGACGAACCCAATCCGGCCCGGCCGCGCGTCGACGTCGTGGGCGCGACCCTCGGCGTCCTCGGCCTCGGCGGACCGGTCTTCGCCCTGATCGAACAGGGACGGCTGGGCTGGTCGAGCCCGGCCATCTACCTGCCGCTCGTGCTCGGGATCGCCTGCTTCGTCGCCTTCCTCTGGTGGGAACACCGCACGACGGATCCGATGATGCCGCTCGAGATGTTCGCCGTGCGCAACTTCGGCATGGGCAATATCGCGACCCTCTTCATCTACGCCGCCTTCACCTTCGGACCGTTCGCCCTGACCGTCTTCCTGCAGGAAATCGGCGGGTACACCGCGCTGGCGGCGGGGGTGGCGACGCTGCCCGCCGTCGTCCTGCTCATCGTGCTGGCCTCCTGGTTCGGCGCCTGGGCCGATCGGATCGGGCCGCGCCTGTTCATGACGCTTGGCCCGATGGTCTGCGCGGTCGGCTTCCTCCTCACCCTGACCATGACCGAGGCGGCGGAGTACTGGACCCAGGTCCTGCCGGGAGTCTCGGTGTTCGGCCTCGGCATGGCCATCACTGTCGCGCCGCTGACCACGGCCATCCTGGGCGCCGTCGACCCGGCCAGGGCCGGCATCGGCTCCGCCATCAACAATGCCGTCGCCCGGGTCGCCGGCCTCGTCGCCGTCGCCTGCACCGGCATCATCGTCGGCTCCGCCCTGGACCTGGACGGCTACCTTCGGGCCGCGATGGTCACGGCGGGACTCCTGGTGGTGGGCGGCCTCGTCTCGCTGGCGGGCATTCGCAACCCCGCGCTGACCGCGGCGAAGGCTGCGGAGTCCGCGCCGTGAACCGGTCCGCCGGGCACCGGTCGCCTCAGGCAGCCGAGTCGGGCTCTTCCATCCACCACTCGGTGAACTCGTTCGCCCGACCATCGGGAGCCAGCCGGATCACCCAGAGGTTCCGGTAGCTCGGCCCGTCGCGGTAGACCGTCGTCGCCACGACGATCTGGACCTCGTCGGTGATCGCCAGGGGCGCCCAGCGGAACGAGGTCTCCCCCGGTTCGTCGGCTGCGAGCAGCCACTCGGCGACGATGGCATCCTGCCCGACCCACGGATCGGCGTAGGGCTCTGTTCGGTAGACTGCCCGCTCGGTGAACAGCGCCTGGATGTCCCCCGGCAGGTTGGATTCCCAGGCGCGACGATAGCCGTCAATCCACGAGGCAAGCGCCGCCAGGTCAGCCATGGCACCGTTCTACCCCGTGCGGGCGCCCGCGGGGAGGCCACTGGTATTTCCGACCCTGCGGGGTGAGACTAGAAGGCAACAGTTCACGTCTCATGGAGGTCCTCATGACACACCACTCGGCCGGCGCGCCGGAGTTGATGCCGGTGCTTTCCCGAGGGAAGCACCGCACTCCCCGGAACGGCGGATGCTTCATGGAATTCGCGTCGTATCTCGCCGGCGAGTCCTGGAGCGACCATCCGGCCTGCACCCACCCGGCGCTCGCGTCGCTCGCCAGGATGGTCAACGATTGCACCTCGGATGCGGCCAGGTCCCGGCTGACGAGCCTGATCCCGTCCGTCATCGGCCTCCGCGGCGACGACCCGCGGGTCGGCCTGCTGGTGGCCCTCCGCGCCGCGACCGAGGCGTTGCCCGTCGCCAGCATGGAACGCCAGCGCGCGCTGGCGGTGGGCATCCTGACCTGCGAACGCAACCTCGCCGGGCTGGACGACTCTTCGTCGGCCGGCGTCACGTCCCTGGTACGGCGGGCGTTCGAGCAGGCGCCGGACACCGAACGGTGGGCGCGGGACTTCATCGGGTTCGTCGGCTCTCGGCCCCGTTCCAAGTTCACCGCCCAGACGGCGGAGTCGATCCTGCGCATTTCCGTGCCGGGTATCGCCGAGGCCTGCGTGCCCGACGCGGACGCGCGGCTGTACGACCTGCTCGCCCAGGCGATCGAGGATTGCACCCGCATTCTCGCCGCGCCGGAGGCTGCCCGCTCCGCGCCGGTCCCGGTCCTGCGCTGACGGCAGGCAGGACCCGGGTCCGGGGCTTCTCCAGGCCGTGGCGAGCTAGGCCGTGGCGAGCTCGCGGTTGCCGACCTCGGCGCGGACGCCGCGGTTGACCGCCGAGACCACCGACTTCAGCGACGCGGTGGAGATGTCGGCGTCGATTCCGACTCCCCAGTAGCGCTTGCCGTTGACGTCGAGCTCGACGTAGGCGGCGGCGAGGGCGTCCCCGCCGGCGGACATGGCGTGCTCGACGTAGTCGTAGAGCGTGATCTCGATGCCCCGCTCGGCCATGATGCCGAGGAACGCGGCGATCGGGCCGTTGCCCGAACCGGTCGCATTGGCCACGGTGTCGTCGTCGCGGAGGTCGACGGTCAGTTCGACCGTGCCGGACAGGTCGCTGGCGGTGCGGGTCGAGTAGAGCTCGAAACGCCCCCACTTGGCATCCGGGTTGGACCGCTTCGCCGGCAGGTACTCGTCGTTGAAGATCTCCCAGATCTGCTCGCTCGTCACCTCGCCGCCCTCGGCGTCGGTCTTGGCCTGGACGACGCCGGAGAACTCGATCTGCAGCTTGCGCGGCAGGTCGAGGGCATGGTCGGTCTTCAGCAGGTAGGCCACGCCGCCCTTGCCGGACTGCGAGTTGACGCGGATCACGGCCTCGTAGCTGCGGCCGAGGTCCTTCGGGTCGATCGGCAGGTAGGGAACGGCCCACGCCAGCTCGTCGACGGAGCGGCCCTGGGCCGCGGCATCCGCGGCCATGGCCTCGAAGCCCTTCTTGATGGCGTCCTGGTGCGAGCCGCTGAAGGCGGTGAAGACGAGGTCGCCGGCCCAGGGGCTGCGCTCGGGGACCGGCAGCTGGTTGCAGTACTCGGCCGTGCGCTTGATCTCGTCGATGTTGCCGAAGTCGATCTGCGGGTCGATGCCCTGGGTGAACATGTTGATGCCCAGGGCGACGAGGTCGACGTTGCCGGTGCGCTCGCCGTTGCCGAACAGGCAGCCCTCAATCCGGTCGGCCCCGGCCAGGTAGCCCAGCTCGGCGGCGGCGATCGCGGTGCCGCGGTCGTTGTGCGGGTGCAGGGAGAGGATGACGTTCTCGCGGTGGGCGAGGTGACGGGACATCCACTCGATCGAGTCCGCGTAGATGTTCGGGGTGGCCATCTCGACCGTGGCCGGCAGGTTGATGATGACCTTGCGCTCCGGCGTCGGCTCCAGGATCTCGATCACCTGGTTGCAGACGTCCACGGCGAACTCGAGCTCGGTGCCCGTGTAGCTTTCCGGCGAGTACTCGTAGTACACGGTGGTGCCGGGGATCGTGGCCTCGGCGGCGCGGCAGAGGCGCGCACCGGCCAGGGCGATGTCGGTGATGCCCTGCTTGTCCTGGCGGAAGACGACCTCGCGCTGCAGCACGCTCGTGGAGTTGTAGAAGTGCACGATCGCCTGCTTCGCCCCGGCGATGGACTCGTAGGTGCGGTGGATTAGGTGCTCGCGCGCCTGGGTCAGCACCTGGATGGTGACGTCATCCGGGATCGCGTTGTCGTCGACGAGGCTGCGCACGAAGTCGAAGTCGGTCTGGCTTGCCGACGGGAAGCCGACCTCGATCTCCTTGTAGCCCATCCGGACCAGCAGGTCGAACATGATGCGCTTGCGCTCTGGGCTCATCGGGTCGATGAGCGCCTGGTTGCCGTCGCGCAGGTCGACCGCGCACCAGCGCGGGGCCTGAACGATGTGCTTGTCCGGCCAGGTGCGGTCGGGCAGTTCCACCCGGAACTGCTCGTGGTACGGACGGTACTTGTGGATCGGCATGGCCGATGCGGTCTGATTGTTCTTCATGATCCCTGATCTCCTCGCGAATGGTGGTCAGCCACGACAGACTCCGCGACGAGGGAGGCCTCAGATTAGGTCTCGTCGCGGCAGCTAAGGAGGAGCACACCGAACAGCACCATTTCAGGCTAGCACCGTTCGCCGGCCGTGATGCTGGGCTTTTGCTCACGATGCCGCAACGGATGCCCGCAGCGAGAATCGCCGTTTCCGCCGAGAGTCGCCGTCGGACCGGCGATTCTCGGCGGAAACGGCGACTCTGGGCGAGCGGCCGGGACGGCTAGAAGCCGAGGCGGCCGAGCTGCTTCGCGTCGCGCTGCCACTCCTTGGCGACCTTGACCCGCAGTGAGAGGAAGACCCGCTTTCCCACCAAGGGCTCGATCTGCTTGCGGGCGCGCATGCCGACATCCTTCAGCCGGCTGCCCGACTTGCCGATGATGATGCCCTTCTGGCTGTCCCGCTCGACGAACAGGTTCGCGTAGATCTCGACCAGCTCCTGGTCGTCGCGCTCGATCATGTCGTCGATGGTCACGGCGATGGAGTGCGGCAGCTCGTCGGTGACGCCCTCCAGCGCGGCCTCGCGGATGTACTCCGAGATGCGCGACTCGAGGGTCTCGTCGGTCACCGTGTCCGCCGGGTAGAGCGGAGCGTCTGCGGTCGGCAGCAGCCGCAGGAGCTCGGCGGCGAGCACGTCGAGCTGGATGCGACTGGTCGAGGAGATCGGCACGATCGCCTCCCAGTCCCGCAACTCGGAGACGGCGAGGAGCTGCGCGGCAACGCTGGTCTTCGACGAGGCGTCGATCTTGGTGACGATGGCCACCTTCTTGGCGCGCGGGAAGGAATCCAGCTGTTCGTTGATGAATCGGTCGCCCGGGCCGATCGGCTCGTTGGCCGGGATGCACAGGCCCACGACGTCGACCCCGGCCAGCGTGGTCTGCACGAGGCTGTTCAGGCGTTCACCGAGCAGCGTGCGCGGCCGGTGGATGCCGGGGGTGTCGACCAGGATCAGCTGGCCGTTCTTCTGGTGCACGATGCCGCGGATGGCGCGGCGCGTGGTCTGCGGCTTCGAGGAGGTGATCGCGACCTTCTCCCCCACCAGCGCGTTCGTCAGCGTGGACTTGCCGACGTTCGGCCTGCCCACGAAGGACACGAATCCCGCCCGGTACGCGTCTTCTTTAGCCATGGCCATTTGCTCCTTCGTCGTCCGACATCCCAAGGAATGCGGTCTGCGCATCAATCAGCGCTTCGTCTCGTTCCACCAGCACGGTGCTAATTCTCTTGCGTCGGCCCTCTGTGCGCTCCGCGGTGAGGACCAGGCCGCTCACCGTGGCGACGGATCCGGCGACCGGCAGGCGTCCGAGCGTCTTGGCCAGCAGACCCCCCACCGAGTCGACGTCGTCGTCGTCCAGGTCGAGGTCGAACAGCTCGCCGAGCTCGTCGACGGGCAGCCGGGCGGCCACCCGGAAGCGTCCGCCGCCGAGATCCTCGACCTCCACGACATCCCGGTCGTATTCGTCGGAGATGTCGCCGACGAGTTCCTCGATCAGGTCCTCCAGGGTGACCAGGCCGGCGATGCCGCCGTACTCGTCGACCACCATCGCGAGGTGGTTGGACTCCAGCTGCATCTGGCGGAGCAGGTCGTCGGCCTTCTTCGACTCGGGCACGAACACGGCGGGGCGGGCCAGTTCGCCCACGCTGAGCTGCTCGACGTTCAACGGCCGCTCATAGACGAGCCTGGCCACATCGCGCAGGTACAGGATGCCGGTGACGTCGTCGACCTCGCCATCGACGACGGGGACGCGCGAGTAGCCCTTGCTCAGGAAGACGCCCATGGCTGCGCCGATCGACGCGCCCGCGTCGATGGTGACCATGTCGGTGCGCGGGATCATGACCTCCCGGACGACGGTGTCGTTGAACTCGAAGATCGAGTGGATGAGCTCCCGGTCCTCCTCCTCGAGCACGTCGAGTTCGGTGGCCTCGTCGACCATGCTGAGCAGCTGGTTCTCCGAGGTGAAGGTGGCGAGGCGGATGCGGCCGGGCGTCACCCGGTTGCCCAGCGCGACCAGGGCGTTGGCGACCGGACCGAGCAGCACCCGGACGAAGTGCACGAGCGGCGCCGTGCCGGCCAGGAGGCTGGTCGGGTGTGCGCGGCCGACGCTGCGCGGGCTGGCCCCGACGAGCACGAAGGACACGGCGGTCATGATCAGCGCGGAGAGGAGCAGGGCCAGCCACAACTCCTCGATCGAGGTGGCGAAGACGAGGGTCACCAGCACCGCCGCGGTCGTCTCGGCGATGATCCGCACGAAATTCAGGGCGTTGAGGTGGGCGCCGGTGTCCCGGGCGATCGCCAGGAGGGAGCGCTTCGCCCGTGAGGTTTCCGCCAGTTCGAGGATGTCGGCCCGCGATTGCGCCGTGATGGCGGCGTCGACGGCGGCCATCAGCCCGCCGAACGCCACCAGCAGGATCGCCGCCGTGACAAACCATCCGATCATCATCAACCGCGCGTGCGTTCCTGCAGGGCGAAGCCGATCAGGATGTCCCGCTGGATGCCGAACATCTCCTTTTCCTCGGCCGGCTCGGCGTGGTCGAAGCCGAGCAGGTGCAGGATGCCGTGCGTGGTGAGCAGGAGCAGTTCCTCGAGGGTGGAGTGCCCGGCGGTCTCGGCCTGGGCCTGGGCCACCTGCGGGCAGAGCACAATGTCGCCGAGTAGCCCGGGCGGGGTCTCGTTCTCCTCCGTGCCGGGGCGCAGCTCGTCCATCGGGAAGCTGAGCACGTCGGTCGGCCCCGGCTCGTCCATCCACTGCACGTGCAGCTGCTCCATGGCGCCCTCGTCCACGAGCACGATCGCGAGTTCGGCATCCGCGTGCACGTGCATCGCGTCGAGCGCGTACGCGGACAGGCGCAGGATGGCGGCCTCGTCGACCGGGATGTTCGACTCGTTATTGATTTCGATGCTCAACTGGGTCTCCGTTTCGGAAGGCGGTCACGCGGGCCGGCGGAGCGCGGGGTGGCGCGGGCGGCGAATTCGCGGGCCTGCTCGCTTTCGTAGCGCTGGGCCTGCTTCTGCGCGTCATATTCGGTGTACGCGTCGACGATTCGTCCCACGAGGGAATGGCGCACGACATCCGCGCTGGTCAGCTGCACGAAGTGGATGTCGTCCAGGTTGTCGAGCACCCGGGTGACGAGCTTGAGCCCGCTCGCGCCGGCGGGCAGGTCAACCTGGGTCACGTCACCGGTGATGACCATCCGGGAGCCGAAGCCGAGCCGGGTGAGGAACATCTTCATCTGTTCCGGCGTGGTGTTCTGGGCCTCGTCGAGCACGACGAAGGAGGAATTGAGCGTGCGCCCGCGCATATACGCGAGCGGGGCGACCTCGATCGTGCCGGCCGCGAGCAGCTTGGGGACGAGCTCGGGGTCCATCATCTCGAAGAGGGCGTCGTAGAGCGGCCGGAGGTACGGGTCGATCTTCTCGGTGAGGGTACCGGGCAGGAAGCCGAGGCGTTCACCGGCCTCGACGGCCGGGCGGGTCAGGATGATCCGGTCGACCTCCTTGCGCTGCAGGGCCTGCACGGCCTTGGCCATCGCCAGGTAGGTCTTGCCGGTTCCGGCCGGGCCGATTCCGAAGGTGATCGTGTTCTCGTCGATCGCGTCGACGTAGTGCTTCTGGCCGAGGGTCTTCGGGCGGATGCTCTTGCCCCTGGACGTGAGGATGGCCTGCCCGAGCAGCTCGGACGGGCTCTGGGTGCTGTCGGCGCCGAGCATCCGCGCCGAGGTGGAGATCTCCGTCTCGCCCAGGTCGCGACCGCCGCGGAGCATCAGCTGAAGTTCCTCGATCAGGCGCCGCACCGCCTCGACCTGTGCGGGCTCCCCGGTCAGGGTGATGTCGTTGCCGCGCACGTGCACGCTGACTTCGGGATACTCGTGTTCGATCGTGTCGAGGAAGCGGTCCTGCGGCCCGAGGAGACGCACCATGGCGATCCCGTCGACCTGCATCCGGAGCTCCGCGCGTTCGGCGCCGGCCGATGTCGCGTCAGTGGGAGCCAAGCGACCCCTCCTTCAGCTGTCCGCCCATGAGGTGGGCGTGCACGTGGAACACGGTCTGGCCCGCCGACGGGCCGGTGTTGAAGACGAGGCGGAACTCCCCGCCCGTGCGCTCGTCGGCGACCTGCCGGGCCACGGCGACGAGTTCGGCCAGCAGGGCGGGATCGGCCGCCGCGAGTTCGACCACGTTGCGGTACTCCTGCGTTTTCGTCGTGATGACGATGTGCACGGGCGCCTGCGGGTGGATGTCGTTGAAGGCGATGATGCGGTCGGTCTCGGCCACGATCGTCGCCGGGATTTCGCGGGCGACGATGCGGCTGAAGATGGACGGTTCTGCGCCGGAGGAAGACATGTCTCTATCTTAAGCGGCGCGCTACCAGCGGCCGAGCGTCGCGTTCAGGATGGCCACGGCCGCCGGACCCGCGGTGGAGGTGCGCAGGATGGTGTCGCCGAGGCGCACCCGCGTCGCGCCGGCCGCCTCGAGGATGGCCAGTTCGGACGGTGCGATGCCGCCCTCGGGCCCGACGACCAGCAGGATGTCGCGGTCATCGGTCGGCGGGGCCACCTCGGTGAGTTTGCCCGCCGCGGTCGGCTCAAGCAGCAGCATCCGCGCCGTGCCGGCCATCACCGCCAGCTGCTTCGTGCCGGCCAGTCCCTCGACGCCCGGCAGCCAGGGTCTGATCGACTGTTTGCTGGCCTCGCGCACGATGCTCGTCCAGCGGTCGCGGCCCTTGGCGACCTTTGCGCCCTCCCAGCGGGACACCGAGCGGGCGGCGGCCCACGGGATCACGCCGTCGATGCCCAGTTCCGTTGCGGCCTGGATGGCCAGTTCGTCCCGGTCGCCCTTGGCGAGGGCCTGCACGAGCACGATCCGGGGCGTGGCCGCCGGCGTGACCGTGCTCGTGTCGACGCTCAGGGACAGCTCGCTGGGCTCCGCGGTCACGACCGTGCCGGCGACAATGAGCCCGGCGCCGTTGCCGAGGAGCAGCTGCTCCCCCGGCCGGATGCGGCTGACCGTGACCGCGTGCCTGGCTTCGCTGCCGCCCACCCGGACGACCGCGCCCGGGACGCAGTCCCGGGCGCGGAGCGTCTCGTCGAGGAAGAAATGCGCCATCGGGCGGCCGCTAGCCGAGGAACCGATCGCGCAGTTTCGCGAAGAGTCCCTGCTGGAAGTGGCTGAGCGAGGGTGCCGGAACCTTGTGCCGGGCCGCGAACGCCTCGATCAGCTCGCGGTCCTTGTGGTCCAGCTTGGTCGGGGTGACCACCTGCACGCCGATCCGCAGGTCGCCGCGGCCGGTGCCGCGCAGCTTGGTCACGCCGCGGTCCTTGATCGTGAGGATCTCGCCGCTCTGCACGCCGGCGCGGAGTTCCACGTCGATGTCGCCGTCGAGCGCGCTGACGGAGGTCGTCGTGCCGAGGATCGCGGAGGTCATCGGGATTTCGAGGGTGCAGAGCAGGTCGTCCCCGTCGCGGCTGAAGACGTCGTGGTGGCGCACCTTCATCTCAAGGTACAGGTCGCCGTTGGGGCCGCCGGCCGGTCCGGCCTCGCCGCTGCCGGGCATCTGCAGACGGAGGCCGGTGTCGACGCCGGCCGGGATGTCGACCGGGACCGTGCGGCGGGCCCGCACGCGCCCCTGGCCCTGGCAGGTGACGCACGGGGTGGCGATGATGGTGCCGTAGCCGCGGCAGGAGCCGCACGGGCTCGACGTCATGACGTTGCCGAGGAGCGAACGGACGGCCCGCTGGATGTTGCCGGTGCCGTGGCAGATGTCGCAGGTGACCGGCGCGGTGCCCGGCTGGCAGCAGGTTCCGCTGCAGGTGGCGCAGACGACGGCCGTATCGACCTCGATGTCGCGGTGCGTGCCGAAGATGACCTCGTCGAGGTCGAGCTCCACCCGGAGCAGCGCGTCCTGGCCGCGTTCGCGACGCGATCGGGGGCCGCGGCTCCCGCCGCCGCCTCCGCCGAAGAACGTTTCGAAGATGTCGCCGAAATTGCCGAACTGGCCGTTGTCGAATCCGCCGCCGCCCTGGCCGCCGCGGTCGTACTGCTGGCGCTGTTTCGCGTCGCTCAGCACGTCGTAGGCGTGCGTGACCGACTTGAACCGTTCGGAGGCGTCGGCCCCGGGGTTCACGTCGGGGTGCAGCTGGCGGGCCAGGCGCCGGTAGGCCTTCTTGATCTCGTCGGTGGTGGCATCGCGGGCGACGCCGAGTACTTCGTAATGGTCAGCCAAAGCTGGCTCTCCTTGAATTTCTTGAGTGAGGATCTGGGGCAGGGAGGTTCTGGGGCAGGGAGGTTCGGGGGTGCCGGACGGTCAGTTCTCGCCGAGGAGGCGGGACAGGTACCGGGCGACGGCACGCACGGCCGCCATGTTGTTGGAGTAGTCCATGCGGGTCGGGCCGAGCACGCCCAGCCGGGCGAGGTCACCGCCCGGGGAGGTGTAACCGCTGGTCAGCACGGATGTCTCGCCGAGCCCGAACGGCGCGTTCTCCCGTCCGATGCTCACCGAGACGCCGTGCTGGTCGGTGGCCATCTCGCCGAACAGGCGCAGCAGGACGACCTGCTCTTCGATGGCCTCGAGCACCGGGTAGATGCTGCCGCTGAAGTCGTGTTCGGTGCGCACCAGGTTCGCCGCGCCGGCCATCACAAGCTTGTCGTGACGGTTCGCGCCGATCTGGTCGCCGAGGGTGGCGGTAATCGGGCCGACGACATCCTCAAGCTCGCTGGGCACCAGCCCCGCCGGGCCGGAGAGGGCGCTGGCCGCCTCGCTCATGGTGAGGCCGGCCACCGCCGAGTTGAGCCGCGCGCGCACGTCGCCGAGCAGCTGTTCGTCGAGGGCCCGCGGCAGCTCGATCACCCGCTGCTCGACCCGGCCGGAGTCGGTGATGAGCACGGAGAGGATGCGGGTGCCGCCGAGGGGCACAAGCTCGATGTGACGCACCGTGGCGCGGGACAGCGAGGGGTACTGCACGAGCGCGACCTGGTGGGTGAGCTGGGACAGCAGCCTGACGCTCCGGGCCAGGACCTCGTCGAGGTCGGCGGACTCGCCGAGGAAGGTCTCGATGGCCTGTCGCTGCGCGGCGGACAGCGGTCGCAGGTCGGCGAGGTGGTCGACGAAGACCCGGTACCCCTTGTCGGTGGGGATGCGTCCGGATGAGGTGTGCGGAGCGACGATGAGCTCCTCCTCTTCGAGGAGGGCCATGTCGTTGCGGATCGTCGCGGCGGAGACACCGAATGAGTGCCGGTCGACGATGGTCTTGGAACCGACCGGTTCCCGTGAAGCGACATAGTCCTGCACGATCACCCGCAGGACCTCGAGGCTGCGATCAGACACCATGCCGGGTCGCCTCCTCTCCGCTCTTGTTGCCGTGTTCTCGGCCTGATTCATGGGCGGTGCTGGCACTCGCCCTTCCTGAGTGCCAATCATACCGCGACCCGCTGGGGATCACCCATTGCTACAAGCCGATCGGGGGCAGTAGCTTATGCATATCGGCGCGGGAATCCCTGTCCGCCGACATGCACGATTCGCTGGAAGGCACCATGATGAGCGATCCGAATGCGCAGATCCCCGACGACCCGTACCGCGGACAGCGCCCGCCCACGGACCCGTACCAGGCCCCGTACCAGGGCGCGGCCCCGGCCGCCCCGCTCAGCGAGACCGACGACCGGCAGTGGGCCTCGTTCGCCCACCTGGGCGGCATCCTGAGCTTTCTCCCCGCCCTGCTGATCTGGCTGATCTTCAAGGATCGCGGCCGCTTCACGGCCGTGGAAGCCAAGGAAGCCCTCAACTTCCAGATCACCGTGCTGTTCGGCTACGTCGCGATCAACATCGTCGCCAGCTTCCTCGCGGCGATCACGTTCGGGATCGGCGGGGTCTTCGGCATGCTGTCCGGCGCCCTGTGGCTCGTCAGCCTGATCTTCTCCATCCTCGGCTTCATGCAGGCCAAGGACGGACACCACTACCGTTACCCGTTCGCGGTGCGCCTGATCAAGTAGGCCGGCCGCTACTCTGGTGTCGGCGTGGTCGCACCGGCGCCGGCCCAGGCCGACACAGCAAGGCCGTCACAGCCCAGAAGGAGTCCGAAGATGTCCGCAGCACCTCCCCCGCCCCCCTCGAACCAGTACCAGGCCCCGACCCCGATGAACCCGGCGGACGAGAAGCTCTGGGCGACGCTCATCCACATCGGCGGAATCCTCTTCGGCCCGCTGCCGGCGCTGATCGGCTACCTGGTCCTCAAGGACCGTGGCCCGTTCATCCGCGCGCACACGGCGACGGCCCTGAACTTCCAGATCACCCTGCTGATCGCCTACGTCGTCGGCGGCATCACGGTGTTCATCCTGATCGGCTTCCTCATCCTCGCCGCCGCGTGGATCCTCGCCATCGTCTTCGGAATCATGGCCGCGATGGCAGCCAACAACGGCCAGTACTACACCTACCCGCTCACGATCAAGTTCGTCAGCTAGGGCCGGGCGGCGGCGCGGTCAGTCGGTCAGGCGGCGGACGACCGCGTCCGCCAGCAGCCGGCCCCGAAGGGTGAGCTCGATCGAGCCGCCGATGGCCGCCGCGCCGTCGACGAGCTCGTCAGCGATCAGCCCGGCAACCTCACGGCGTCCCTCTGCCGACAGCGACGCGACCGGGATGCCCTCCCGGATCCGGCTGAGCAGCAGGACCCGCTCGACCTCCCGCGTCGCGGCGTCGAGCGTCTCCCGGCCGGCGGCCGGCGACTGCCCGGAGAGCACCCGGTCCGCGTAGGCGGCCGGGTGTTTGACGTTCCACCAGCGCACTCCGCCGATGTGGCTGTGCGCGCCGGGCCCGACGCCCCACCAGTCCTGGCTGCGCCAGTAGGCGAGGTTGTGGCGGGAGCGGTGGGCGTCATCCGTCGCCCAGTTGCTCACCTCGTACCAGGAGTAGCCGGCGGCCGCGAGCAGGTCGTCGGCGAGCTCGTAGAAGTCCGCCTGGAGGTCTTCGTCGGGCTGGACCAGTTCGCCGCGGCGGATCTGGCGGGCGAGCTTGGTGCCCTCCTCGACGATCAGCGAGTAGGCGCTGAGGTGGTCGGGGGCCTGGGCGATGGCGTGCTCCAGGCTGGCTCGCCAGTCGGCGAGGGTCTCCCCCGGCGTGCCGTAAATGAGGTCGAGGCTGACGTCGAGCCCCGCGTCCCTGGCCCAGCGCACGACGAGCGGCACCCGCTCGGGGTCGTGGGTGCGTTCGAGGGTGGCCAGCACGCTCGGGACGGCCGACTGCATGCCGAAGGACACCCGGGTGAAGCCGGCCTCGGCGAGGCGGCCGAGGTAGGCCGCGTCGACGGAGTCGGGGTTGGCCTCGGTGGTGACCTCGGCGCCGGGGGCGATGCCCCAGACGCTCCTCACGGACTGCAGCATCCGGGCCAGGTGCTCGGCCGGCAGGAGCGTCGGGGTGCCGCCGCCGAAGAAGACCGTCGAGGCCTCGCGGGCCGGCAGCCCGGAGTCTTCGAGGATGCGGCCCGCCGCCTCGACCTCGAGGACGGCCTGGCCGGCATAGTCGCTCTGCTTGACGCCGCGCAGCTCGGTGGCGGTATAGGTGTTGAAGTCGCAGTATCCGCAGCGCACACGGCAGAACGGCACGTGCAGGTAAACGCCGAAGTCGCGATCCGACGCGCCGAGGGCGGCCGAGACGGGCAGGATGCCGTCGGGCGGGGCTGGATCTCCGAGGGGCTGGGGACCGGCCATTGCCGCCTACATTCCCCCGACCGGGTGCAACGCCAGCAGGTATCGTTTCGTGAACTTCGCCTGCTGGAGCCGCAGGATCGGCCAGGCCAGGCGGAAGTACCAGGTGCTCGGGCGGGAGAACGCCCGGATGGTCAGCCAGACGGAATCATCGTCACGCTTGTCGACGACGAAGGACTCCTCGCCGCTCTCCGGGTGGCCCTTCATCGTGCCGTAGGCGAAGCCGACCTGGCCGGGTTCGTCGATCACGTAGACGACGCGCACCGGGGTGGTGACGGTGAATGGCCCGAACGGAATTTTCAGCCGGGCGGTCATGCCGTTTTCGATGTACGGCGTTCCGTCGTCCGCGAAGGTCGCCTCGGTGTCCGCACGCTTCTGGTCGGCCGCCGCCGTGCCGTCGTTGTTGAAGAGGAGGCCGGTGTATTGCACGCCGGTTCCGCTTTCCAGGTCGGTGACGGTCATGCCGCTGCCGCGCTGCACACCCCAGGTCATCAGGGATTTGGAGGCCAGGCGGAAGCGTTCGTCTCCGCTGCCGAGCCTGACGCTGCGTTCGAGCGGGCGGTGGCCGGTCGGCGGGTAGCGGAGCAGGTCGGGCGCGAGGGTGCCGCCGATGGCCCCGTAGGTCACGGCCGCGTCGGTGAAGGTTGCCCGGCGCATCCGGTTACTTCTTCTCTTTCTTGGGCGGTTCGTCGCCGGAGAGCGCGGCGATGAACGCCTCCTGCGGCACCTCGACCCGGCCGACCATCTTCATGCGCTTCTTGCCCTCTTTCTGCTTCTCCAGGAGCTTGCGCTTGCGGGAGATGTCGCCGCCGTAGCACTTGGCCAGCACGTCCTTGCGGATGGCGCTGATCGACTCGCGGGCGATGATCCGGGCGCCGATGGCGGCCTGGATCGGCACGTCGAACTGCTGGCGCGGGATCAGTTTCCGCAGCCGCCCGGTCATCAGCACGCCGTACTCGTAGGCCTTGTCCCGGTGCACGATCGCGCTGAACGCGTCGACCTGTTCGCCCTGGAGCAGGATGTCCACCTTGACCAGGTCCGCCTCCTGCGAGCCGATCGGCTCGTAGTCGAGCGAGCCGTAGCCGGCCGTGCGGCTCTTGAGGTTGTCGAAGAAGTCGAACACGATCTCGCCGAGCGGCATGGTGTAGCGGATCTCAACCCGGTCCTCGCCGAGGTAGTCCATGCCGAGGAGGGTGCCGCGGCGGCCCTGGCAGAGTTCCATGATCACGCCGACGTAGTCCTTGGGAGCGAGGATGGCCGCCTTGACGATCGGCTCCTCGACCTTCGCGATCTTCCCGTTCGGGAACTCGCTCGGGTTCGTGACCGTGACGGTCTTCTTGTCGTCGGTGGTGACCTCGTAGATCACGCTGGGCGCGGTGGTGATCAGGTCGAGGCCGAATTCGCGGTCGAGGCGTTCGGTGATGATCTCGAGGTGCAGCAGGCCGAGGAATCCGCAGCGGAAGCCGAAGCCGAGGGCGACGGAGGTTTCCGGCTCGTAGACGAGCGAGGCGTCGGAGAGCTTGAGCTTGTCGAGGGCCTCGCGGAGGGCCGGGTAGTCGCTGCCGTCGATCGGGTAGAGCCCGGAGAAGACCATCGGCTTGGGCTCGGTGTAGCCGGGGAGGGCGACCGTGGCCGGCTTCAGCGCGGTGGTGACCGTGTCGCCGACCTTCGACTGGCGCACGTCCTTCACGCCCGTGATCAGGTAACCGACCTCGCCGACGCCGAGGCCCTGGCTCTGGGTCGGCTCCGGGGAGCTGACGCCGATCTCGAGGATCTCGTGGGTGGCGCGGGTGGACATCATCTGGATCTTCTCGCGCGGGCCCAGCTTGCCGTCGATCATGCGCACGTAGGTGACCACGCCGCGGTAGCTGTCGTAGACCGAGTCGAAGATCATCGCGCGGGTCGGGGCATCCGGGTCGCCGACCGGGGCCGGGATGAGCCGGGTGGCGCGGTCGAGCAGTTCGCTGACCCCGACGCCGGTCTTGCCGGAGACCCGCAGCACGTCGTCGGGGCTGCCGCCGATGAGGCTGGCCAGTTCCTTCGCGTACTTGTCGGGGTCGGCCGCCGGCAGGTCGATCTTGTTCAGCACCGGGATGATGGTGAGGTCGTTCTCGAGGGCGAGGTAGAGGTTCGCCAGCGTCTGCGCCTCGATGCCCTGGGCCGCGTCGACGAGCAGGATCGCGCCCTCGCACGCGGCGAGGCTGCGGGAGACCTCGTAGGTGAAGTCGACGTGGCCGGGCGTGTCGATCATGTTCAACGCGTAGGTCTGGCCGTCAAGCTCCCAGGGCATCCGCACGGCCTGGCTCTTGATCGTGATGCCGCGCTCGCGCTCGATGTCCATCCGGTCGAGGTACTGGGCGCGCATCGACCGTTCGTCGACGACGCCGGTGATCTGCAGCATCCGGTCGGCCAGCGTGGACTTGCCGTGGTCGATGTGGGCAATGATGCAGAAGTTACGGATGAACGCCGGCGGGGTGGCGGACGGTTCAAGCGCCTTGAGAGCTCTGGGTGACATGGTGGCCCAATTCTTTCATGCTCAGCGGCTCTGCCGGTCTACCCGCGTGCTGAGAGCCGCTCGCTGCGCTCGATGACGTGTCCCGCGCCGTCCGCCCAGCGGTAGACCGGGGTCCCGGAGATGAGCACGAGTTCGGCGCGGGAGGTGATTTCGAGGGGGTCCCCGGACCAGACCACGACATCCGCGTCGAGGCCCGGCGTGAGCGAACCGACCCGGTCCTGGAGGCGCATCATCACGGCGGGGTTCACCGTGAGGGCCTCGAGGGCGACCCGGGCCGGCAGGCCCTCCTTGACGGCGAACGACGCCTGGTGCACGAGGAAGTTGATCGGGACGACGGGGTGGTCGGTGGTGATGGCCACCCGCACGCCGGCCGCGGCGAGCGCGACGAGGTTGCCGATGGCGCGGTCGCGGAGCTCGACCTTGGTGCGGGAGGTGAACAGCGGCCCGAAGATCACCGGGATGTCGCGCTCGGCGAGCACGTCGGCGAGCTTGTGTCCCTCGGTTCCGTGGTTGATCACCAGGCGGTAGCCGAATTCGTCGGCCAGGCGGAGCGCGGTCGCGATGTCGTCGTGGCGGTGCACATGCTGGTCCCAGGCGAGCTCGCCGGACAGCACCCTGGCCAGGGTCTCCTTGCCGAGGTCGCGGGTGAAGGGTTCGTTCTTCAGTTCGGCGGCGTCGCGGGCCTCGGCGTAGTTGCGGGCCTCCACGAAAGCCCGGCGGATGACCAGGCTCACGCCCAGCCGTGTGCTGGGGGTCTGCGTCCGGTCGCCGTACACCCGTTTCGGGTTCTCGCCGAGGGCCGACTTGACGCTGACCGACTCGCTGACGACCTGCTCGTCGACGGTGCGGCCGCCCCAGCTCTTGATCGCGACCGTCTGTCCTCCGATCGGGTTGCCGGAACCCGGCTTGACGACGATCGTGGTGATCCCCCCGGCCAGCGCGTCACGGAATCCCTCATCGTCGATGTTGATCGCGTCGATCGCCCGGACTCCGGCCATGTTCGGGTCGGTCATCTCGTTGGTGTCGTTGCCCGCCCAGCCGTTGGCCTCCTCGTCGATGCCGACATGGCCGTGCGCCTCGATGAAGCCCGGCAGCACCCACTTGCCGGTCGCGTCGATGACCACGGCGTCGGCGGGGACGGCCAGGTCGGTGCCGACGGCCTCGATTCGGCCGTCGCGGATCAACACGGTGCCCCGCTCGAGCGGGTCGCCCGCGATCGGGAGCACGCGGGCGTTGACGATGGCGATCGGCTGGGGAGAATTCGTCGGTGAAGTCATCTGTCGAGACTAGTGAGTCGAGTCGGGCCGGGTAGTCCCGGGCCCAGCGGGGTGTGCCGGGGTCCAGCGCGTCGAGCGGCGAGGTTCATCCCTTCGACGGATGCCGGGACGCCGGCGCTCTGGTTAGGCTGGGCGCAATGTCCAGCCGTCCCGCCGTCAGACCTGCCGCCATCGGCAGTGCTGCCGCCAGCCCTGCCGCCCGCGGCCCTGCCGCCGGGGACGCTGCCGCCGTCATCGGCGGCGGTCTGCCCCCGTCGGCGCTCACCCCCGTCTTCACCGGCCTGAGGATGGGCCTGCACCTGTTGATCGCGGCGCTGACCGCCCTCGTCGTCGTGCGCGCCCTGTTCGGCGCCTGGCCGAACCCGGAACTCGTCGTCGGCCTGTCCGCCGTGTTCCTCGGCACCTACGTCGCGGGCAGCTACCTCGCCCGCACGCGCCGGGAACGGTGGATCATCCCCCTCTGGCTGGGCCTGCTGCTCGTCGAGTGGCTGGTGCTCACCCTCCTGGCGCAGGACGCGGCCTACATCGTCTTCCCGCTGTTCTTCCTGCAACTGCACGTGCTCCCACTGCGCTGGGGCGTGCCGCTCGTCCTGGTCAGCGTGCTGCTGGCCGTCTGGGCGCTGAGCCGCAACCTCGGCTTCACCGTGGGAGCCGCGCTCGGCCCCCTCGTCGGCGCCGGCGTGGCCGTCGCGATCGGCCTGGGGTACCGGGCCCTGCTGCGCGAGGCCGCGGAGCGCCAGGCCCTGATCGGTGAGCTTCGCGGCGCCCAGGCCGACCTCGCCGCGACCGAACGCCAGGCCGGCATCCTCGCCGAGCGCGGACGGCTCGCCCGGGAGATCCACGACACCCTCGCCCAGGGCCTCTCCAGCATCCAGTTGCTGATCCATGCCGCCGAACGCACGGTGACGGATGCCGCGGCGCTTGAGCACCTGCGCCTGGCCCGGGACACGGCGGCCGCCAACCTGCAGGAGACGCGGCGGTTCATCCGCGAGCTCACTCCCCCGGCCCTGGACACCCAGACCCTTCCGGGCGCGCTCGCCCGGCTGGCCGATACCGCCACCCGGGAGGCGGCCGGGAGCGCGGAGTCCACGGCGGTGAGCCTGCACGTCACCGGGGAGCCGGTCGAACTGCCCATGCGGCTCGAAGCCACCCTGCTGCGGATCGCCCAGGGCTCGCTGGCCAATGTGGCGCAGCACGCTGCGGCGACCCGCGCCGAGATCACCCTCAGCTACATGAGCGACGAGGTCAGGCTCGACGTCGTCGACAACGGGCGGGGCTTCACCCGGGCGGCGCCGACACCGGGGCTGCGGACGGAGTCGTTCGGGCTCGTGGCCATCCGCCAGCGGGTGGAACAGCTCGGCGGAACCTTCGTGGTCGAGTCGCGGCCCGGCCGCGGAACGGCCATCGCGGTGACATTCCCCCTGGCCGAGGGGGCGGCGTGATCCGCCTCCTGCTGGCCGACGACCACCCGGTGGTGCGCGCGGGCCTGCGTGCCCTGTTCTCGGCGGAGGCCGACATGGAGGTCACCGCGGAGGCCGGCACCGCGGAGGAGGCGGTCGCGCTCGCCGCGGCGGGCGAGGTCGACCTGGTGCTCATGGACCTGCAGTTCACCGGCGAGCTGCAGGGCGCGGAGGCGACCCGGGCCGTCCGCTCGCGTCCCGGCGCGCCGCGCGTGCTCGTCCTGACCAACTACGACACCGATGCCGACATCCTCGGCGCAATCGAGGCCGGGGCGAGCGGCTACCTGCTCAAGGATGCCCCGCCGGTCGAGCTCGTCGCGGCCGTGCGCGCCGCGGCGGCCGGGGAGAGCGCCCTGGCGCCGGCCGTCGCCTCTCGGCTGGACACCTGCACCCAGGTGCCGGAGACCCGGCTGTCGCTGCGTGAGGCGGAGGTGCTCACCCTCGTCGCGGCCGGGCGATCCAACCGCCAGATCGGGCAGGACCTGTTCCTCAGCGAGGCCACGGTCAAGTCACACCTCGCACACATCTTCGCCAAGCTCGGGGTGGGGTCGCGCACCTCGGCCGTCGCCGCGGCTCGGGCCGCCGGAACCATTCGGAGCAGCTGATGGCCCCGGTCCCGATCCTGCTCGTCCACGGCATCCGCACCTCGGCGACGATGTGGCGCCGGCAGGCGGAACTGCTCCGCGCCGACGGGCACCCCGTGCTGGCGATCGATCTGCCCGGCCATGGCGCGCTGATCGGCGAGGAGTTCACGGTGGAGGGTGCCCTCCGCGAGATCGATGCCGGCGTGACCGCGCTGGGCGGCCGGGTGATGCTCGTTGGCCTCTCGCTCGGCGGCTACTACGCGATCGCCTACGCCGGCGAGCACCCCGAGCGGGTGGTCGGGCTGGTAGCGGCCGGTTGCTCCACCGTGCCGGGAGGGCCGGGGCTGGCCGCGTACCGCGGCCTCGCCCGGGGCATCCATCGGCTGCCCGACCGCGGGCTCTGGCTGCACACCGCGATGGTGCGCGCCCTCGTTCCCCGCCAGGGCGCGCTCGACGTGCTGGCCGGCGGGGTGGCCCTGGACGTCATGGATGCCGGGCTGCGGGCAACCGGGACGCTCAGGCCGCTGGCGAGCCTGGCCGCGTACCCGGGGCCGGTGTGGCTGGTGAACGGGGCACTGGACCAGTTCCGGCTGAACGAACGGCGCTTCCTCGCGGCCTGCCGCCGCGGACACCTCGTGATCGTGCCCGGCGCGACCCACCTGGTGAGCCTGGCGCAACCGCAGCGCTTCGCCACGGTGCTCCGCCGGGTCGCCGCCGAGCTGTCGGCGGACTTCCCGGCCGGGGACCACGGCGGGGAACAGGCCGGGGAACCGGCCGGGGAACCGGCCGGGGAACCGGGGCCGATTGTCGGGCCGGGCGAATAGCTGGTATCGTTTCCTGTTGGCTTGCGTGTTGGGTCCCACCCCACACGATTTTCGCCGCGAAGCGCCCTCTACCCGCTGAGTGGCATGTCCGTACAAGAATCTAAACGAAAGCGTGCAAACGTGGCAAACATCAAGTCGCAGATCAAGCGCATCCTCACCAACAAGAAGTCCCAGGAGCGCAACAAGGCGGTCAAGAGCGAGTTCAAGACCGCCATCCGCATCGCGCGCGCCGCGATCACCTCCGGTGACAAGGACAAGGCCACCGCCACCCTCGCCGTTGCTTCGAAGAAGCTCGACAAGGCTGTCAGCAAGGGCGTCATCCACCGCAACCAGGCCGCGAACAAGAAGTCCGCGCTGGCGAAGTCGGTTTCCGCCCTCAAGTAGTCCCGGACCGGGGCTTCCTGCCCTCGGTTCACAGAGTCCCCGCCCTGACCGGCGGGGACTTTTTTGCGTTCGCCCTCCTTGCCCCCGTCTTTTTCGGCCTTTTCCCGGCTTTCCCGGCGCGACGGGCAATTCACGCTACGCTGACCGCGTGAAGAGCGAAGCTGCGGGCGGTATGGCTAGTGAGCCGGACGGGATCGGTCCCGTCGGCGCGGCGCGGGGTCATGCCCGGTTGATGGCCGTCCTCGCCTCCGTGGGCGCCCTCGCGCTCACCGTCGGCCTGGTGACGACGCTCCCCGCGGACTCGCGCCCGCCGATCTGGGCGATCGTGGCGTTCGTCGCGGTTGTCCTCCTCCTCGCGAGCGTTGGCCTCTACGGCGGGGCGCTGCTGGCCGGCACCGCCGCGGACCGCGCTCGCTCCCTCGCGTCCCGCGGATCCCTGCTGGCCCTCGTCGCCCTCGCCGCGATCGCGGTCGCGCTGGGGATCAAGCTCTTCGTCCCCACCCCCGTGGAGGCGGTCTTCGTGCAGTTCTCCGACCTGGCCGGGCGGGTTCAGCTCGAGTACTGCCCATCGCTGCCCGGTTCGTTCGAGGCGAAGGCGACGGCGGCGGACGTTCGCGGGACCTCGGCCGTCGTGCCGGTGCTGGTGTCCGGGGACGTCTGCGGGAACACCGACTTCACGGACGGGGTCTGGCTCCACCTGAAGCGTTCCTCGGTGACCATCGCGGTCGAGTAGGCGACCATCGCGGTCGAGTAGCGCCGGTCAGCCTTCGCCGCGCCGGGCGATCACGCCGATCAGGCGCTCGAGCGCGAACACGGGGTCGCGCCCGCCGCCCTTCACGTTGGCATCCGTCTCGGCGAGCATGCTGATGCAGCGGGCGAGGCCCTCGTCGCTCCAGCCGCGGAGGTCCCGCTGGGCGCGCTCGACCTGCCAGGGCGCGAGCCCGAACTGCGAGGCGAGCTGGCCGGAACCGCCCCGGACGCCGAAGAGCCTGGCCATGGTGCGGATCTTCATGGCGAAGGCGGCCACGATGGGCACGGGATCGGCGCCGGAGGACAGCGCGTGCCGGAGCGTGACCAGCGCCTCGCCGTGGCGCCCGGCGATGGCGGAATCGGCCACCTTGAACGCGTTGGCCTCGACCCGGCCGCCGTAGTACCGGTCGACGGTCACCTCGGTGACCTCGGCGCTCGAGTCGGAGATGAGTTGCTGGCAGGCGGCCGACAGTTCAGCCAGGTCGTCGGAGAACGCCGAGACGAGGGCGCGCAGGGCGCTGGCGGTGACGCGTTTTCCCGCGGTCTTGAATTCGGCCGAGGCGAAGTCGTACTTGTCGGTGTCCTTCTTGAGTTCGGCGCAGACGATCTCGATGCCGCCGCCGACGCCGCTGCGGATGGTGTCGAGGAGCTTCTTGCCGCGCACTCCCCCGCCGTGCCGGAGGACCAGGTAGGTGTCTTCGGCGGGGTTCTCGAGGTAGTCCAGGGCCTCGGTGAGGAACGTATCGCTGCACTTCTCGACGTTGCTCACCCGGATCAGCCGTGGCTCGCCGAACAGCGACGGGCTGGCGAGGGTGAGGATCTCGCCGGGCGCGTAGCTATCGGCCTGCACGTCGCTGACCTCGAGTTGCGGGTCCTCGAGCTTGAGGAAGTCGCGAAGCTGCCGGATCGCGCGTTCGGCCAGGAAGGTTTCCGTGCCCGACACGAGCAGGATCGGGGCCGGACGGACCTGGTGCCAGGCCAGCTGCGGGATCGCCGCGGACTTCGAGGCGGACTTCGAGGCCGGCCTCTGTGCTCCTGCTGCGGTGGTTCGAACGGCCACGCGGTTCCCTTCGATTGCTCATTCCAACCTAGCCGGGGCCGGTGACAAGTCGTGCGACCGACCCGCCTCGTCCCAGGGCGGCAGCCAGGCGGGCGGCTTTCTAGGGCGGCATCTTCTCGGTCCACACGGTGAGCGCGCCGCCGCGCTCGGCCGCGGGTGCGACCACCACCATCCCGCGCAGATCGGTTCTGAAGGCGGTCGTGCCGACTCCGGCCAGGATGTCCAGCAGCGCATCCGTCGGGTGCCCGTAGCCGTTGTCCGCTCCCACCCCGATCAGGCCGACCGTGGCGCGGAGCCGGGCGTACAGCCGGGCACTCTGGTCTGCCGAGCCGTGGTGGGCGACCTTCACCACGTCCAGCGGCGCCGGCTTCGAGGCGCGCCACATGGCATCCTGGGCTTCCTCGCCGAGATCGCCGAGGAACAGCGACCGGATGCCGCGGCCGTCGAAGCCGATCGTCACGCTTCCCGGGTTGCCGACCTGCATCACCGGCGAGCCCCTGACCGGCCAGAGGATCTCCCAGCGGAGCCCGCCGAGGACGCCGGTGTCGCCCCGGGCGGATTGCCGCACCAGCGCGCCGCCCTCGGCGAGCCGCTCGTGCAGGCGCCGGTCCTGGTCGTTCTCGGGGATCCCGACCAGGGCGGTGTCGACCCGGCCGAGGACGGCGTCGATCCCGCCGATGTGGTCCAGGTCGTAGTGGGTCAGCACGAGCAGGTCGATCCGGTCGATGCCGAGGGTCCGGAGGCACTCGGCCATAGGTTTCGGATCGGGCCCGACGTCGACGAGCGCATACCGGTCCCGGTCGCGCACGACCACGGCATCGCCCTGGCCGATGTCGCAGGCGGCGATCTGCCAGTCGTCGGGGAAGGCCGCGGCCCGTCCGACCCCCGTGCCGACGAGCGACCCGGAATACGCGCCGAGGGAGCCCAGCAGCACGGCCAGCGCCGCGGTTCGCCGCCACCCGCCCGGAGCCGCGGCTCGCGGCAGGATGAGGAACAGGAAGAGCAGGGTGAGCAGCACGACGCCGGCCAGGCCCACGGCCCCGCCCAGCCACGGCAGCCGGCTCCCCGGCAGGGCGGCCGTCGTTCGTGCGACCGCCGCGATCCACGCGGCCGGCAGCCAGGCCGCGCCCAGGAATGCCCCGGCGAGCCAGGGAACCCCGGGCAGGAGCAGGCAGCCGAGGAGCCCCACGACCGTCGCCAGCGGCGCGGCGGGGGCGGCCAGCAGGTTGGCCGGCACGCCGTAGAGCGGCAGGCTGGGGCTGAGGAGCACGAGCACGGGCTGGCAGGCGAGCTGCGCGGCGAGCGGGATAGAGACGAGGGCGGCCAGGCCGGAAGGCATCCAGCGCGACAGCGCGCGGGTCAGCGGGCCGGCGAGCAGCAGGAGGCCTGCCGTCGCCAGCACCGACAGCGCGAAGCCGTAATTCCGGGACAGCCAGGGGTCGGCGGCCAGAAGCACGATCACGACCAGGGCGAGGGCCGGCACGCCGCCGCCGGGCCGCCCGATGCCGATCGAGAGCAGCACGACGGACGCCATCACCCCGGCCCGGAGCACGCTCGGCTCCGGGGTCACGAGAGTCACGAAGCCGGCGAGCACGGCCAGGGACAGGCCGATCCGGAGGCCCCGGCGCAGGCGAAGCGCGCCGCCGAGCAGCATGATCGACGCGATCACGACAGCGCAGTTGGCCCCAGACATAGATGATAAGAGAGGTGGGTGACTAGTTGTGAGGCGGATCGAGTCGCCCAAGAATTGGCGGACGTTGGCGTGGTGCAGGGCCGGTCAACGGTCGCCGTCGCTGGGGTCTTTGGCATGTGCTCGTCGCCGGGTGCAGGTTCTACGAGACCGCCACTGGAACGCTCGTTGTGGGCGGCATCGACAATGCAAAGGAGATCCTCGAGTCGGGGCCGATTTCGAGCAACTCGATGTCACGTGAGGTGAAACATCTTGCCTCCCACGAAGACCACGCCTGCTTAGCTAACTGCGCCGGATGCCCAGCCGAAGAACTGGTTCGCCAACTCCACGACGCCATCAGCCGCGATATTGCCGGCGACGCCGCCGGCAAGCGCCACCGCTCCTGCCTTGACGCTCTGTGCAAAGCTAGCGAGTCGGCCTCGCTTCTCGTCATCGTCGCCCGATTCCGTCAGGATTTTCGACAGCGCGGTGACCGCTTCGTCGGCCAAGAACGACTTCGCCGCAGTCAGTGCGCCGGCCAGATCACCGACCTTTACTGTCACCTTCTGCCGAACTTCGTTTCCTTGAGCTAGGCCAGTCACAGAGCCGTAGATGTTGTTCGTGATATGCGTAACCGCCGCCTCGACCGCGGGCTCTTCGACGGTGGGGCCGCCGACCTCACCGGCATTGGGAAACTCGGATTGGAGATCCAGCGCCATCTCAAGTGCTTTGGTGCGCACGATATCGACGATGCCCTTGAGCGTGGATGGCGGTACGGTCTTGGTCGCGCTGTAGACGCCCCAGTACTCCAAGAAAGGCACCTTCCCCGCGTCGATCCATCCGTTGTACATCCCAACCACTGCTGGATCCCAAGGCACGCCAACATTGTCCGATGCCTCGGCCAATGACTGAATGCCGGCCAGCGGGTCGAAGAAGGAGATCTTAAACAGGCCTTCGAATCCATCAGGCACGCCGTGTGAGCTAAGTGTGTTCGTGCCTTTGGAGCCCATGGGCCCGGTGATAAGGGCTTGGACATTGACGTGCATCGGTCCGCGGTATGACGGAAGGTCGTCCTTTGACTCGTAACCATTCAGTTCGTTCTTCACCCACGTGAGCAACGGAGCTGCCTTGAGACGGTGGGCCACGATCATGAGCTTGCGCAACATCGCTGTGGCCTCACCATCTGATGCTTGGCTGATCACGTCGTCAAGTAAGGTCATGCCCCCAAGCATCTCAGACGCTGATGACATACATATGAGCGATTCCATGCGAGACCTACATTCAATGGCCACGTCCTCCGGCACAGGTCATTCCTGAGTGCCTATCATCCAGTGGCACTACCACCGGCATTCGCCCAGGGCGCGAGAGGCACTGATCTCCAGAGCTCACTGCCAACGTGTTGGAGAGACAGTGGCTAACGTCAACGATCCGGCAATTCCCAGGCTTGCGTCGACTCGTCGGCAGCGCGGGTGTATCGCTCGTCCAACCGCGCTCGGCGACGCGATTGGGCATGGCCGAAGAGCATCGAACGACAGAACGCTGAAGCAGCATGTGACAGCCCTACTTCATGTTGTAATCTCTTGTTAGAAGCGCGGGCAATTGGTCTACCGATTCACATCCGGGGCGCTTCACAGAGTTGGGAGATCTAGGTTCGATCCCTAGCGACGCCACACGAGGCGCTGTAGCTCAATGGCAGAGCATCCCACTTTTACTTTCGTCGGTCGATCGCAGACTGCAGCTCATCATCAGTGAGAGCAAGTGGGGCAAATCCACCTTTCAAGTACCCTCTAAGCGCGCGAAGTGACGATGGGTCCTTCGGGCGTTTGGATCCAACGGAGAAGTACTCATCTGCAGCAATGTCAGCCCAGCTCTCTCGCGAGATCGCAGTTTGCAAACCCAGGTTGACGTCGTACGCAAGGCGTTTGCCTATAGCCAACGTGGCCACCAGACCGCCAACCCCCACCAGGGCTCGAGAGCCGACTGCCGGCACCGCAATTGACTCACCGGTCAGGTTTGACCAAAGGGATTGTTGGCCCGGGGTCATGCAATTGAACGCCTTGACTAGCCTGGTGTCGACCAGCCCACCTGCGTGAATGTGACAGTTCCGCGTGAGGCGGGTGACATGGAAAAGCGCTAGCGCATCCACGTCAAACGTGTGCCCACTGGCCTCGGCGAAATACTCGTGCGCGTTGACGGTCTTCGCGTTCGCCAGCTTCGTCTTCGAGAATTTCCCCGAGGGGATCAGCATTTCCAAGCAACTCTTCACGAAGTCTTCGTGGAGAGCGATTGCATGGGCCATGCCCATGGTGCACATCTCTATCTCTGCTTCGCCCAAGAGCGCCGCAGCTTTGTCCGATCGCATATCAAATCGCGCGACATGCTCAAGTGATGGAAACATCTCGGCCAGCGTGTGACTCGAACCCTTGGTGAGTTGCAGCGTAGAAGCAGCCATCTTCGATCCGACGATGATCGACCAAATACTGTTACTCGAGTCAACCCTCCGCTTTTCAAGCTCACGAAACCGAGCAAACTTCACCTGAGGGAGGGTGCGATACGAGGAGGACACGCCCCCAAGCGTATCGAGGTCAACTCGGGCCGATCCCACCTCGGCACAGTTACCGCATGACACAGTCAACCCATAGGGTCAGTAACGTGCTGGATGACCAAAACCTAATCGTGCGGGAGTATCTGCGCGTCTCACTCGACCGCTCGGGCACAGGTAAGAGCCCCGATCAACAACACGACGAAATCACCGCAGAAGCGCATAGGCGCGGCTGGCAAGTCCACTCCAGCTACTACCGCGATGACAACCGCAGTGCCAGTCGCTACGCGACCAGGCGGCGAGAGGGCTTCGCGCAACTAATCGCAGATCTCGAAGAGGGCAAATTCGAAGCCAATCTGCTGGCGATCTGGGAGTCGAGCCGAGGTTCTCGCAGGACGGGAGAATGGATTGATCTCATTGATCTCTGCCGCGACCACGGAGTGCAGATTTGGGTTCTCACGCACAATCGCGTGTACGACCCGAGTAACTCCCGAGACCGTCGCAGCCTACGCGAGGACGCCTCAGACGCGGAATACGAGTCCGACAAGACCAGCGAACGCCTTCAACGTGACATGCGCGCGGCTGCAAAGGGCGGCCGCCCTCACGGGAAGAACGTGTATGGCTATCAGCGCGTCTACTCGGTGAAGCCCAACGGCCTGCGGGTCCTCGAGAAGGTGGTTGAACACCCTGACCAAGCTTGGGTCGTCAAAGAAGCAGCAGCAATGGTTCTCGCGGGCCGCTCGTACTATGACATCGCAGCCACGCTAAACGAGAAAAACGTCCCGCCTCGACGGCCGGTGCGCGAGGAACACCGCAAAAACTTGGGTTGGACTGCCCCAGCAGTGAAGCAGATGTTGACCATGCCGGTATACACGGGCAAGCGCGTGCACAACCCCACGGAAGGCGAAACCGCGACATACGAAGGCATCTGGCCTCCCCTGATCAACCCGGAGGCTTGGGAGAAACTTCAGCTTGCTATGGGCTCACGGGGCTTTAAGTCCAACAACTGGCCGGCCAAGCATCTACTCTCCGGCATCGCGCTCTGTGGAGAGTGCGGCGCCCGCACGCGTGTCGGCCGGCAGAACGGCGGGGTTCAGAAGCATGACGAGAACGGCGAGCGACTCCCCCGACCTCGCTACCACGCATATCAGTGCATCGGCGTGCCGGGGCGCCCCGGCTTCCACGTTTCGATGCGCGAGGAGCACCTTGACCTGATCATCACGGAGCTCGTGCAGGCTCGCTTGGAGCGCCCTGATTTCCTGGCAACGTTGGGCGAACAGGACGAAGACGTCAATGCAGAGCGCAATGCGGTTCTGGAGGAGATCCGAGGTCACCAGGAGTGGCTCGACCAGGTTGCGATGGAGGCGGAGCGTCGCCGCGACCTGCGGATGCTCACAGAACAGCGCGATCTTGTGGAACCCAAGATCGAAGGTGCACGGAAGAAACTCGAATTGTTGGCAGCAGCTGACCCCCTCGTGCTAGAGCTGGCTCAGTCCGGACGGGTGCGCGAGATGTGGGCTGAACGGGAAGAGTCCGGTGACATCGTGTGGCAGCGCCACGTGATCAGGGAACTGATCGTGCCAAGGATTCACCGCGTACCGCCGGAGGCGGTGGGGCGAAAGGGCCCAAACCCTGGCAGAGTCACCTACGACTGGCGTTAGCTCGGAGCAGAAGCGTCAGAGCCGGCTCCACCTCGGTGCCGGCCCCACCTGGGCGGGGTACGCCGGAGTGGGGACGCCTCTCGCCCTCGATCAGGTCAGGCCGGCGGCCCGGGCCCGTGCGATCCAATTGGTGGCGGTGCGGGCCTGGAGACAAAACGTTTCGGCCACCGCCTTCGCTGGCGGATACCGCACAATCGCCGCGAGGCGATATACAGTTCCAACATCCGTCAGATCGATGCTCACCGATCCCCCGTTAGACGCCTTCCGATATGGCTTGAGCTCGGGTGCGACGAAGTCCACGACGGCAACACTGAGCGCCGAGGCGTCGAGCTGAAATGTACGCGGCAGTATCCAGCGCATGACGCCGAGGGGTGTGACCGTGCGCAGCAGCACTCCTGTCACTTCCTCGTCCTCTGGCGCAACGAGGGAAAACGAGCGCAGTGTGTAGTGGCCGAGCGGCCGACTGTACACAGCTTCAATCTCGAGCTGGAACCCCTCGCCGAGGGCCGCGCCACCCGCTTCGGCTGACGGCACACTGCTCAGCGGCCCCCCGGCGCGCACGAGGCGCGGTATCGCAATACCTGGGTGAACGTCGATCAGCCCGTGTGGCGCACTGACGTGCCAGTTGCGCTCCCGCAGTTCGGTCTCTGGAGTAATGGGCACGAATTGGATCCTTTCCTAGTGTTGACATCTATAGGAAACGCAACTAATGTAACGAACATAACAGAAAAGCAAGATCCGGCGGAGCCTTCACAAATACAATCCATGGCCGGAAAAACTCAATCTCGTTGCGGCGGCCTCTTCGGGACACGACCTTCTTAGGAGTGTTCCGTGATACCCAGTGATGCATCGACACCCACATACGACGACCTGCGTTGCGCGCTCACCGTACCGCAGGCGGAGGACACAAGCGGGCGATCGAGCTTCGTCCTTCGCGACGATATCCGCACCGGACGGCTGCCTGCCTACAAGGTGGGCGGGCGCTGGCGGATCCTTCCTACCGACCTCGATGCCTACCTGGAGGCGCTCGTCGCCCCCTCGCGGGGCACCCGATGACCGCCACGGTCCTTGAGCGAACCGAGACGTCGCCGCCGCCGCCGCTGACGGAACTTGAGGCGATTCGCGCATGGGCGCGCGCTGAGGCCGCTTCTGCCCCTGCTCTCTCTTCCCAGCAGTCGCTACGACTGCGCGGCCTCTTCTTGGGCGGCGGTAGTCACAAGTGAGCGCAATCGGCGGACGGCCCACAGGCCAAGGCCTCGGTGGAGGCCCCACGACCCACACACCCGTGCCAAGCCGCCCATTCGAGTATCCCGGTACACACCAGAACGACGACTCCGCACTTCCGCGAGTCCGATGGGGTCTCGGACAGTCTCCGATTTCGAGGATCGACTCGACCATGGCAACAACGCCCAGCCACTCGGGTGTCGCGCGTGGCCGGCGAGCGAAACGGGGCTCCGCTGTGCGAGCAAACGGAGAGCGGGAGAGCAAGCGGAGAGTAGCAGAATCACCCTTGCTCTCCGCCGAGATGCGCACCACGACTGGGAAGTGCATCACCTGGGAGAGCGGGAGAGCAGGAAAGGGAGATCTCTACGCGGGGAAGTGTGTGTGCATGCTTCTGTGCGTCCGTACGTGCGTTACGCACACGCACACACGTGATGGCCTGAGGAGCGCCTTCTTGCTCTCCTGCTCTCCCACAACGTGGAAAAGGCCGCTGCTAAGGGGCAACACTCGGAGAGCAAAACGGAGAGCGGTCACCGGCCGTGCTCTCCCGCTCTCCTCTGGAGCGTCTACCTCGCGCGCTCGCATGCGTTCGCGCGGCCACCGCGCCATTCAAAGGGCCTCAGCGAGCTTCCATCTATCAGTGCTTGAGCTTGCCCCGGGCTCTGCGCTCGAGTTGCTGCGACTGAAATGTCGCGTCGCGCCGACGTCATTCTGACGTCCCGTAACGCGCCGACTACCTAAACACATGTAGGGCCCCGCAGCAGCTGGAACTGCTCGGGGCCATGAAGGAAAGACGTCCTTAATGACCAATGTAGACGGAAACGACGAGAATCGCGCCGGATTTGGTGACTCTGCCACCGATGTCGACTCGCCCCTCGACAACTACCTGAATCTGACTCGGGAGCACGCGCAGGAGCTTCGCAACAGCGCGATCCCAGCGTCCGTGGCGGCCGAGCAAGGCGTCCGCAGCGCCTACGTGCGCGATGACCTGCCCAAGTATGCACAGTGGATCGCCAATCGTGGCGACGGCGTGTTCCCGACGCTTGTTTTCCCGATGACGCACCCGGACGGATCCGAAACCGGGCAGGTAAAGCCGGCCCCAGACAGCGTGATCACGCGCGAAGGGCTGTTCCGCAAGTACGTGTCCCCTAGCAAGGAGAGCAACCCTCCGACACTGCCGGAGCTTCGCGCCGTGAAGGACCCCGAGGTCGTCCTCATCGTCGAGGGGGTCAAGCAGGCTCTGGCTGCACTCGCTTGGGCCCCTGACACCTGGTCGATCTACCGCATTGCCGGCATCTGGGCTTGGCGAGTCGCTGGTGATGGCGTTGACGGGTCCGGCTCCCCCACGCCGTTCCTGGCCGTCGTCCGGGGATGCCCAGTAGTGATCATCCCCGACGCGGACGCGAAGACGAACATCCGCGTCTACGACGGCGCTGCGGCGCTCGGCGAGGCATGCGAGGGGTACGGCGCTGCGAGCGTCAAGTTCGCTCGGCTGCCCGGAGCCAACAAGGATGGGCTCGACGACCTGCTCGCCCGGCAGTCCAGTGACGATGCCCGTCACGAGCTGATGCAAGCCTGGGTTACGAACGCCAAGTCGCGACCTGCCGATCTGCCCCAGCGGCAACGAGACCAGATGCACAAGGCGATCCGGGACAAGGCAGCCACCGAGACCGCAGACCTCGCAACAACCGGCAACATATTCGACGGCCGCGTCGGCGTTGACGTCAGTCGAGACATGCGGCAGGTGTCCCTGGACCTGCTCGATACACTGATCCAACGCAGCGGCGGCGTGCGGGTGTTCCAGCGCGACGGCGAGTTAGTCCGCGTGCGCCGTAGCCGAGACGGAAAGAATCAGAATGGCGTGCTGAAGGCCAGCGCACTCACTCGGAGTGCGCTGCGTCGCGAGCTACTTGACGTCGTGTACCCGTACACCACGCCGAACGGGTCGATTCTGCCCGCCGGGCTGGCTGACGCGCTGGTCGACCTAGTCGCGGACCACAGCGACCGGTTGCCATGGCTGTCTGGGATCACTCGCTCCCCCCTCGTCCTGACCGACGGCGCTGTCAGCACCACCCCGGGCTACAACCCGGAAAACGGCGTCTTCCTAGACTTGACTCCCGATGTCCAGGGCATCGTCGTGCCCGAGCATCCAACCAACGCGGACATCGCTGCCGCGGTGGCGCTCATCCGCGACGAGCTTTTCGCGATGGATGGTGTGGGCGGGCGCGATGGGTGGGCGTTTGCGTCTGAGGCGGATCAAACGCACGCCATCGCCGGCCTGATCACACCCGTCATCCGGGCGAACGTGGGCAAGGTGCCCATGCTCGTCTTCGACGGAATTCATCGCGGTGTCGGCAAAGGCGGCTGCCTCGACGTCATTCACCGCGTCGCGTTTGGCGTGCCCGCGTCCATCCAGACAACGCCTAAGTCGGACGAGGAAATGGACAAGCGAATCATCGCCAAGCTGCGGGTCAGCGCAGACACGATCAATCTGGACGAGGTCCAGGATAAGGACGGCACATCACGTCTCGATTCGAACTCATTGGGCGCTGTGCTCACCTCGGAGATATATGAGGGGCGCAAGCTCGGGTCGTCTGAGGTCCTGAGCTTGCCGAACATGGCGAGCTGGTACGGGCTCGGCAACAACGTTCAGATCCCCGGCGACATGATCCGCCGCGTGTACACCTGCCGCCTGGCCTCCGACCGCACCGACCTCGAGACGCGGGATAATTTCAGGCACGACCTGGACTCGTGGGTGCCGGAGCACCGTGCAGAGCTCCTACGCGCCGTACTGATACTCGTGCGGGCCTGGTACGCCAGAAACCAACCCGAAGCGCCGAAGCCGTTCGGATTCAAGTCCTTCACGGAGTGGCAGCGGGTCGTCGGCGGCATCCTGCATCTTGCCGGGATCAACGGCTTCCTGTCGACCGTGCTCACGGTCAGAGAGACCGCCGACAGCGAGGCCGTGGACAACGGTGAGCACTGGGTGTGGGTCGCGGGCCGGTTCCCCGTCGGCACACGATTCGGCGCTTCCGAGGTGCTCGCTCAGGCGAAGGCCGACCCGGATGCATCCCCGCCGTACGGCAAGGCGTGGGATGAACTGGATGCACGCAAGCTCTCTATGTATTACGGCCAGCACCCTCGCTGGTATGAAGGAATCCGCATCCGCGAGGACGGGAAGCTACATGCGGGGGGTAAGGCGTACGTCATCGAACAGCTTCCCGCCGGTGTCACCCCGCTACCTACCCCATCTTCTCCCCCGGCCCCTGCCCCGGCCCCTGCCCCGGCCCCTGCCCCGGCTCCCGCTCCGGCCCCTACACCGGCAGGCCCGCGTCCTGCCGCCGGCGCTGCGCCCGGCGAGCTCATCGAGTTCACGGGTCGCAAGGGCTTCACGCAGCGGGTCGCTCGGGCGATGCCTCCGATGAGCGGGAAGACTATCGCAGAGCTTGGCGGTGACGCGTCGTGAGCACCCTTCACTTGGACCTTGCAACCGCCGACGCAGATCGGCTGTGGGACTACGGCCCCGGCTTCGTTCGGCTCGCCGGCTTCGCCGTTGGCGATTCCCCAGTGGTCACGACCACGGACATCACAATGGTGGTCGAGATGATCGAGAAGGCCGACCTCGTCGTCGGGCACAACGTGCTCGGGTTCGATCTACCCGCTTTGGAGCTTTACTACGGCCTCGACCTGGCGCGTCTAGTGCGCGAGGACCGGGTGATGGACACACTGCTGGCTGCCCGACAAAACGATCCACCGCTTTCGGGGAAGGTTGACGCGCGCCGGTACAGCTTGGATGCCCTTGCCAAGCGCTTGGAACTTGGCGGGAAGCCCGCGGGAGACTGCGGCTCCGCGCTCAAGACACTAGCCTGTGAGTTCGAGGGGTACGACAAGATCCCCGTGGATCATCCGGACTACGTGCGGTACCTCGTGCAGGACGTTGAGCTAGTGCGCGAGCTGTCCAAACTCTTGGTTGTCGATGACTATCTGCGGCGAGAACACCAAGTGATGTGGAGACTGGGTCACATTGCGAAGCACGGTTTCCGTGTTGACCTGGATCTTGTGCAGCGATTGATCGCCGAGCGAGCTGCTCGTGTTGAGACTCTGAAGAAGCGGTTGTATACCGTGCACGGTCTGCCGCTGGCGGGCAAAAAGCCGCACACGACGACGGCTGGCATCTTGGCTCTTGAGAAGGCGTTCATCGACCTCGGCGTCACGCCACCTCGGACACCAACGGGTGCGCTGGCGACGGGTAAGGAGGCGCTAACCCAGCTTGAGACCCAGCACCCGGAAAACGTGGGCTTGGTGGAGCTCTGCCAGACACTGCGAACTTTCAACGGGGAGCGGTCGATGGCACAGACGCTGTTGGAGAACTCAAGCTCAGACGGGCGTGTGCACCCCGGTGTTGCGGCGGTACAGGCCACGGGACGGATCAGCATTACCGACCCCGGACTGTCGGTCATGGGCAAGCGTGATCGTGGCAACATCTGCGAGCGAGCGATGCTCTTGCCCGACGTCGGGCACGTGCTCATCGGTGCGGATCTGTCGCAGATCGATGCTCGTGCAATGGCGATGCACTGCCAGGACGAGAACTACATCGCGGCGCTCGCGCCGGGCAAGGACATGCACGACGAGATGGCAGCGGCGGTATTCGGTGAAGACGGTTGGGTCCGTGGCGCCGGCCATCACCCTCGGCGCGGTGACGCCAAGGCGATCACGCACGCAACAACCTATGGCATGGGGCCAGCGGCGCTGGCGGCCAGTGCCGGATACAGCCTTGCCGACGCTGAGAGGCAACTCGCGACGCTGGAGCTGAAGTTTCCAGGCTTGGCTGCGTTCAAGAAGTGGATACGCGCTGATGCCTCCCGTCAGGTAATCGCCAATGCGTTTGGTCGCCGGATGCGGGTTCAGCCGGGCAAGGAATACACCCAGGCGCCTGCGCACATCGGGCAGGGCACAGCACGCGATCTGATGATGGAGGGCGTTTTGCGCCTGCCTGAGTGGTTGTTGCCAGGCTTGCGGGCCATCGTCCACGACGAGATTGTGCTCTCCGTCCCTGAGCACCGTGCCGATGAGGCGGAGGCGGCTGTGCTGGACGCACTTCAATTCGCCTATCGGATCGCGCCGGATGCGGCCTCGGTTCTTGTTCTGGCCGACAGGTCTGATCGAGGGCACGACTGGGCTGATTGCTACCGCAGCGAGAAGAAGGGATGGCCCGAAGTCGCCCGCGACCATCGAGAACTTATGACGTGCACCTATGTGGGCTGCACGTGGCACACCACTGACAACCTAAGCCAGGAAGGAAGAGCAGCATGAATACAACGAGAGGGGCATCAGCTCCGGTTCGCGTCTCCCGTTGGCTGACCGCTGTGGCCACGGTTTTGGTGGCCGGTATTTCCATGCTCGCCTTCGTCCTGTCGTTTGAGGTGTTGCGTGACCTCGCGTTCCGCTCAGGCGTTCCAGCCGATATTGCGTGGGCGTGGCCGTTGATCGTGGATGGCAGCATCGTCACTGCGATGCTCGTGATCTTCGCGTGGCGCGGTCGTTCACGCCGTGCGACAGCGTGGCCATGGGTCACATTGTCGGGATTCGCCACCGTGTCGGTGGTTGGAAATGGTGTGCACACAGCAGCCGTGTACGACCAGGCCCAGGGCATCTCGATGGCGTTCGCGATCTTCGTAGGTGCAATCCCGCCGGTTGGGCTATTGCTCTCCAGCGAGATGCTCGTGCGCCTTCTGACACCGGCAGAAGAGCCTGCCGCAGAGCTAGTGTCTACCGGGGACGCTGTCGTGCCAATGACATCTGTGCCTGTCAGCTTGACAGTGGTGGATGACACGGCGGTCGTGGACACTGTCGCTGCGGTCACCGTCCTCGATACGGGCATGGCAGAGGTTGTCGCGCCTGACGCGGTCACTGTCACGCCTGACGCGGTCACTGTCGCGCCGGCCACTCGTGCGCCAGAGCTTGTCACGCCTGTGGATCAGGTGACGCGCTTGCACGCAGTTGAGTCAATCCCGAATGACCGGGCAGGACAGGTCAATTGGATCGTGTCGCGCGCCACGACAGGGCACGACGTGACAAAGGAAACTCTGGCGCAGCAGTTCGAGGAGTCAGGAAAGCCCCTGACCGACCGGACCGTGTTGCGTCGTCTCGCGGATGCGCGCAAGCAGGCTCCTGACATGTTGCGCGCCAACGGGTGAGTAGTTTCCGAACTGCTGGAACACGAGACGGAGAACTGGCGTGACCAAGGACGAAGCGGGTGCTCGTGGCGGTCGACCCCGGCCAGGTCTATGCACTGGCGATCGCCGCACACCGTCAGGACCCCACGCTCGTCTCGGCTTTCGGGACCGGCAAGGACAGTCACACGTGCCGTGCTTACGGGCAATCGTGCACGACGAGATCGTCTTGTCGGTCCCGACGGACCGTCCTGAGGAGGCCGGGACCGCGGCGCTGAAGGCTCTGCAGTTCTCCTTCGCAATGCACGATGCGGATGTTGCCGTCCAGGTTCTCGCCGCCAAATCCGAGCGCGGTCGTGACTGGGCAGACTGCTACCGAAGCGAGAAGGCAGCGTGGCCCGAGGTCGCGCGCGACCACCGTGAGCAGCCGTCCTGCCTTGACGAACACTGCACGTGGCACATCGATAAGAACGAGACCAGGAGCGCAGCGTGAGGGCCACCGGCTCCGCACCTCGACCCCGCACACCATAGACCGAGCCCCTCTGGGAGGGGCTGACAAACGACAACGAACGAACAATGAAACGGAACCCTCATGAGTGATTTACATAGCACCGCCACCGCGGCGCAGACAGGCCCCTGGGCAACGCGGGTCGAGCCGAGGCGCAAAGCACCGAAGACCGATGAACAGCTCTTCGCCGACGCCGAAAAGCGTATGGGTGTACTCCGCGCGAAGGTGATCGCGAACCGCGATCGGCAGCGCATGGAGCTGGTCGATGACCTGTACGCGAAGTACAGCGTCGAGGCCGTCGCGGACGACATGAGCGAGAGCAAGCGGCTCGTGACGCTCCGAGCCAAGCTCGGCCTGTAGAGGCTGAGTACGCCACGACCAAGCCTCGCATCACCGTTCGGGTGTGTGCGGGGCTTTGTCGTGCCAGGGAGAGAGTCTCGGGAGGGCATCGCCCTCCCGAGCGGGAGGAGTATCGAGGGGGCAGAGCCCGCCTTGATCGAGGTCGAGGGGCAGAGCCCCCGCATGCAAAGGACGAGACCATCGAGCGGAGCGAGATTGGGCGTCCGGTCCGACCGAATCATCGAGCGCAGCGAGAATGATTTCGGTCGGATTGCTTGCCAGTGTCTTGTCAACTAGGCTGTTTCGCACGGGACCAAGCTTCGAAGAAGCGAAGGACCGGATGCGAAACAGGCTTGTTGACAAGACTCACGGAGGGGGCGGGCTATGAGCGTAGCGAAGAGCTGGGAGCGCCCGACGCTGGCCGAGGCGGACACCCCTCAGGTGGTCGCCGAGTCCTCTGCCGTGAGCCGCGGCGCAGCCGCGAGCGAGAGGGCTGACGAGCGCAGCTCGGCCCGCCCGGTCAAGGACGTCGTCATCACCGTGAGGATGACAGCCGACGACGCAGATGACCTGGCGTTCGTTGAAGCCGAGCTCGGCGCAGCGTCGGGACCCGACGCAATCCGCGAAGCGATCAGGCACATCGCGGCGACTTTACGCGATGAGTCGTATCGGTCCGCAAAGGCTCAACGTCCCGTGGCCGTCGTTGACGAGGCGCTGCTCACGGAGGTCCGCGACGCAGTCCGAGACCTCACGACGAGCTACAACGAGCGCACGCGAGAGCTCCACTTCATTGGCCACAACTGGAACCAAATAGCGAAGGTCGCCAACGCGACGGGCAAGGTCGACACCGACGCCCTGCTCGGCGTCGAGCGGGCCTTGGTAGAGATCCGGAGACAGATGACGGCGGATGCCGAGCGCGACGCGAAGGTACTGGCGGTGCTGCCATTCCAGTCGTAGTGATCGGTAAGACGGCGGTCGCCGCGCGCCTGCTGCGATACACCGAGAAAGAGAAAGCCGGGGGCACTGAGCCACGCGTTCTGTACTCCGAAGGAATTCGCTGCCGAGTTCCCACCGCCGAGCGGGAGTTCGCCGCGGTGCGCCGTGTACACGGCAAGCAGAGTGCGAAGCGGAAGGTCCCCGCGAAGTACGAGCTGCCCGAGCCTGGCGAGGTCGCGACGCATATCCGGCGCGCGCGCCCGAACGGGCGAAAGTACTGGGCGGTCGCAGCAGGCAGCACCGCGGCAACGCATGTCCGACGCGAGGGCGACGGCTACGTCGACGAGATCCAGGCGGTGCACGTGATCGTCAGCTTCGGCCTCGACGAGGTGAACCCCGACGATCCCGAGCAGGTGCGACGGGCATTTGAGTTCGTCACAGTGATGATGACCCGGCTCTACCCGGGCGTTCAAATGAAGCTCGTTGGCCAGGCTGACGGTTTGGGTACGGCAACACTCGACGGATCACTTGGCAGAGCGGTGTTCCATGTGCACTGTGTGCAGAACGCCGTCGTCGCCGAGCGGATGGAGGTCGACGGCCAGGTGTGGGAGCCCGGCAGGAAGATGTCCGGCGCGCTCACGGACATCGCTCGGCTGCGCGAGCGCGCTGACGAGTTCATCGCTCAGCACGGCGCCGAGTACGGCGTCGAACAGAAGCTCCCCTCGGTGGCGGAACAGACAGCCGAGAAGCGCCGCACTCGGGACCGACGCATGGCTACCAAGGGTGAGATCTCGAACCACGACATCATCCGCGTCGCCTTCGAAGCCTCGATGGACGACCCTCGCTCTGTTGACCTCGAGGGGTTCGTCGAGGTCATGTCCGAGCACGAGGTGACCGTGAACTACCGCGTCAGTCGCGCCGGTAAGCCCGGCGAGAAGCACGCAGTGTCCTACCGACTGGACGACATGAAGGCGCCAGTCCGCGGAACAACTCTCGGCGACCACTATGCCTTCGACAGCGCCATCCAGCAGCTCGAGGACAATGCCTCTGGCCAGGAGCGTGAGCGGCGCCCCGAGCTGCAGCGTGCGGGCGCCCCAAAGCCTCTTCCTGTGCCGACAGCTCAGGAGCTGGCCGATGCTCAGGCCGTCGTCGAGCGACTCGCCCGCGAGGAGCGCGTAGCGCAGGCCGAGGACCAGGCGGCAGCCGACTTCCTCCCCGCGATTATCGAGGACTTCGACGCGGCGACCGAGGCCCATCGCCTTGGTGACTTCCGCGAGCTGGCGCGCCTTGCGAACGCGACCCGTGAGAAGGATGCTCGACAGCGGACCCGGCGAGCACGGGCCACTGCGATCTCCTCCCCCGACGGCACGGCGCAGGCTCAGCCCGGGATTGCCCCTGAGCCGCGGCAGCCCGCTCCTGCTGTGAAGCCGGCGTCGAGAGAGCAGGTAGAGGCGGCGCTGGAAGAGGCCATCGCGCCGGCCAAGGCCGAGAGCGACAAGATGATCGCGGAGTACCACCGGAACAAAGAGGCGGCGAAGGCTGCCGAGCGCGAGCAGCAGACGCAGCAGGCAGAAGCAGCTCCCCAAACAGCGCCCGAGCGCCAGCCACTGTTCGGGGTGTCACTCGCCGATCTCCGGATGCGCGCCCAGGCCACCCGAGAAGCCGCCATGAACGCCCACAAGCCCGAGGAGGCTTCCGAGGGCACACTGGAGACCGAGACGACGGTCGGCGCGGCCATTACCGGCGTCGAGGCCCCTCCCGCAGCCCCGAGGCTGAACCCGCACACCGCTGCAGAGCGGAAGAGGTTACAGCGCCTCCGTGCTGAGCTCGTCGAGGTCGAGGATGAGCAGAGCCACGAGGGTCCGGCTCTGGGCGGTTGACATCCACGCACTGGCAAGAAGGCGGCCGCGCTGCGCTCACGAAGAAGGATTATTGACTCTTTTCCGAGCAATTTAATCGATTGCGCGCCGACGAGCTGAAGACGTGGCCCGTCCTGATTTCCACTCGTAAACGACTGTTTGCGCTGTTCTCCTGGCCCCGCCCTCGTCGACCAGGCGAAGGTGGATGCTGGCGGCGAATCCGAACTCGAATACCGACTTGATCAGGTTATTTAGTGCTCATCAGGCGCACCTCATAGGTGGTAGCTTCCCTTAGCCACCCAGTCTTGCCTTCCCGCGCGACTGATGCGAGCATTCGAATCATGATGGAATCGCACTCCCCCGCACCAGCCGATTCCCCTGGCGGAACTGGCTCGGAACCGGGGGCGATACATGTCTCGGAGGACGCCGTCCGGCGCCTCGCAGAGGCCGTGGCTCGATTGGCGAACGACCCGGAATACTTCCTGGAAGCACTCACGGACATGCTGCGCGCGATGAAGCCCATCTCACTGGACAAGCTGTCAGATAACGAAGTCCGCTTCCTGATCGAGTCGGGCGCATTCAGCGCTGACGAGTGGGCCGAGACTTCGGCAGCCGTAGACCGAGGGAGTTTGCAGCTCAGCACAACCGAAGCTTGGTTGCTTGCCCTTTTCGCGACCATGTCCGTGGAGGATGTCACAGGCTTTCTCGGTTGGGACGAAAGCGACGTCACTGATGCAGTTGCCGACGGACGGCTCTACGCGATCGAAATTTCTGGCCGGCTCCGCTTCCCGGCTTGGCAATTCGACGTGGGGTCTCCCTCGAAGCTCCTTCTAGGGCTGACTCAGATTATCGGACTCATCACCCCGCGCTGGCATTGGCAAAGCGCCGCGGGATTCATGGCCACACCTCAGCGGGACCTGGTCGCCCGAGGGCGCAAGACCCCGATCCAATGGCTCCGTGATGGAGGCGATGTCGACGACGTGCGTGAGATCGTCGAAGCGTCCGATTGGTCGTGAGTACCTAATGGCCGCACCTCATCAGCGTGCCCGAGGATCAGATCATGGCACGACACGCGCCAGTCGGCACCGCTGATGCCGACCGAAACCCGGGTCGTTATCGCAGGGGACTGGCACGGAAACGTCAACTGGGTTGGCAAAGCCATCCCGTCGATCGCCCGCAATAGCTCAGGCGTCAGAACGATCCTGCACGTGGGAGACTTCGGGATCTGGCCCGGTGCAGGCGGCCGCAAGTTCCTCGACGCCGTTGACTTCTGGTGCGCCCGGGCCGGCATCTCGCGCGTGCTCGTCACACCGGGCAACCACGAGAACTGGGACTGGCTCGAAGAAGCGTTTGTGTCTGAGCCCGGCAACCCAGTGGCGCTCAGCTCAGTCGTTGAAGTCCTTCCCCGCGGTTATCGGTTCGAGATCGGTAACAGGACCTTCGCATCGTTCGGCGGCGCTGCCTCCGTGGACTACGAGATGCGATCAGCGGGTATCGACTGGTTCCCCGGCGAACTGCCCACGGAGCAGGACGTCGAGCGAGCCATCAGCGACGGCCCGGCAGATGTCCTACTAACACACGAGGCCATCGACGGTGGCACCCCGGCCTCGGAAGACATGCTCCGGTCCAATCCGATGCGGTGGAGCCCGGAGGCTCTGAACTACTCAAGCCGGTCACGCGCGCTCGTCACGAGGGTCTGGGACGGGGTCGCCCCGAAGATACTTTTCCACGGCCACATGCATTTAGCGGACGAGGTAGCGCTGCCTTCGGGTCCGCAGGTCATTTCGCTCGGCAGTGACGGTCAGAGGCGGAATCTCGCTCTCCTTGAGCTGTCGACGTTGAACTGGCAATGGCTCGATGGCGGTACAAAATAACTCCACAGTGGGTCATGCCCGTTATGTCGCCTCGCGGAGTGCGATGAGATCGCTCAGGGTCGCTGCGTCGCTGAGGAGAGAGGGACCTTCAACGGACACTCGCCCGACAGCCAACGCGGCGGCGGCAACCTCGAAGACGTGGTGGAGATCGTCGCCGCTTCAGATTGATCGTGCCATCTAACGTCGTCTGGCTGCTGAGCGCTGGCGCGGACCACGCTGCTATACAATCAAAATCTGGGACAGTTTGTGAGCGCCCAGTGGCGAGGACCTCCGACTGGGTCACTCAGCCGCGAAGGAGCAGTGCTCCGGCTCACGCGCACGTCACCATCCTCGTTCTAGATCTCAACGCCCTAAGCACCCTGAGTCGGCAGCATGTGCAATTAGGAGCGCCATGTCTCAGTCCGAACGAAGCCGTGCCGCCCGGATCCGCGCGAAAGCCACCGGCCGGAATTATCAAAAAGCTCTTGAAACAGTTGATGGCGAACCAACCTCCGCTCAGCGTGACTTCGAAGGTGCTTTTCTCAACCGCTTGGGTTTTCTCTGGTACTCGCCCTCACCGGTTAAGTTGTCCACCTCCGGCATCATCGGCGTCGAACCTCTGCATGAAAGTCTGACCGTCCATTTCGGCGAGGATACTGACCTGGATGATCTCAGAGATTGCCTACTTCCGGTGTTGGTCGATGACCCGACAGCCCAACAGCCCCACGACGTTGAGGTAACGGGTCTCCCTGGCCTTCGAACGAGGGCGCACGAGGCAGGCACGAGTCTCTATCGGCCAGGCATCGCGGCAGAGATCGTTCTTGCGGGAATTCACCCAGGTCACCTCGAGCACGATACTCACGGAGTTTTCAGATATGCCGGAAGGGAGCGCCCGCATGCATGGACCCATGAAGAGACGCGCTTTGTCAGGACATACCCCGGCGCTGCCGGGTTACATATTGAAAGTGTGATTCTGAGGCGCATGGGCATCCTGCGCGCAGCAGGCGCCCGGAGCGCCCGCTCATGGCGGTCACACGGCGCGACCGACGTGGTTGTCGAACTTGACTTTGAGGAGGAGTTGAACCGGGAACAGGCTGAACACCTGAGGGATGATTTCATGTCCAAGTACCTTGAGCCGCATCTTGTCCTGGACCGCTACGAAGCGCCACGCAAGCATGCAAGAGCAAGCATTGAAATTTCGACACCGCACACTGGCCAGTCCGTCGAACTCCGGCTTGGATGACGTCCCCGGCCCATCCAATGGCCGCCCCCGACTTGGCCGTGGAAGGAATTGCAGCCCGCGAAGAGGAGGGCGCAGTCGTCGCAGGCGACTGGCATGGAGATATCGACTGGGCCTGCCAAGCCATCCCATCTATCGCCCGCATGCAATTGGCACAAGAACGATCCTCCACGTCGGAGACTTCGGAATCCGGGCCGGCGTGCATGGCCACGTGGTCCCGAGGCAATTCGCCAACGGAACGTTGTGCACCGTGTGCCTGCAACGCCTAGCCAAACCTCGCTCTCCTGGAGCCTTGACGCTGCCATGGCAACGGCTCAATGGCGCAGCGAAGCCGGCCCCTTGTTCGATGCCTTATGACTTGAGTTCCACAGACGGAAAAGCATTCGCGTCGTAGTACTTGATCCAGTTCGCCGTGATGCTTGGCGAGGTCAGTTCTGCTCCCGCGCCGCTACTCGTCGTCGTGATGGCGGGCCAGCCGCCAACCGTTGCCGCGAATCCATCTGTTAGCGCGGCAAACGTGGGCCGGTGGTATCGAACCTGAGCGTCATTCGGAGCCAATATGGGCAAGCCTGTTCTCGTGCAAATGACGGGTCCCGCTGAGAACGCAGCTCGCTTTATCGCCTGGATTCGCCCATAGGCCGCGTTGCGGAGTGCTGTTCGCTTTTGCGTGACTGCGGACGGGTTCGTGACGATTCCGTCCCAACTCCAATCGATTAGCGTTCCATCCTTACGCACAACCACTAGCGTGCGGTTAGACGCCCTTACTGGCACGCCCGTCTTCCATACAGAAGCTGGATCAACTCGAAAATAGTCAATCCCGCACCCGATCTTGTCCACTGCGGCTTCGTGGAGATTCAGCAGGTCCTCCACGAAGTCATGGATCGGACCGAATGGAATCCGCGGAACGCCGTCAAACGCATCGATCACGTTCATCCTTATGAAGTCCTTGGCTGCAGCCTTCGTTGCGAAAGTTGTTCCGCCAATTGCTACCGGAACTCCGGCCATGTTTGCTCCTTGATCGTGTGTAGCTCATTATCCCGGCCTTGATCCCGCCGGTGTCGGCTGGAGCCAACTCGAAGACTGTTGACTGGATGGTTGGGCACTCTGGAGCTGGGATCACGCTCGACGCGCACGGCGACCCCTTTACGATGATCTGGAGAGTGCCTCGGAAGCCCTTCCCTACCGGACCAGGCTTAACTTCGGCCGCGCGTCCTTGATACCAGCGAGTCGGCGTACATGTCGCGGCGTCACATGAAGTTCGCGTGCGATCTGCGCAATCGGAATGCCTGCCTTGTCCAGTGCCTCCAGAGCGTTCTTGAGTAATTCAGGTTGTTCGCCCGGGAAATTCTCCACCGGCTGCGGTCGAATCGTTCCGTCCTTTGTGAGGGAGTTGAGCGTGACGTATGCACGGCGCGCAGTAGCCTCCGAAATGAGCTCGAGCTCCTTTGAACGGAAGACAAGCGACTTTATCGACGCTCCCCATCGAAGGCTGAGCTCTTCGAGCTTGCCAAGGCTAAATCGGGTCGGCAGCTGGGCTCGGATAACGTCCCGCGGCGTCAAGAACTCTGCCGCGAAAGCATCCGCTTCCCGTTCCAGCTCGGCATTCGAACCCGGGCGCCAGCGATGCAACACGATGTGGCCAAGTTCGTGCGCGGCCGAGAACCTGTGACGCATCACGTCGTCTGCTTTGTCAGGCGTAAGCACGATGACCGGTCGAGGAAGTGAACTCGTCGAGAAAGCGTCGATGTGGCTCTTTTCGTCTGAGTTCTCATCCTCCTTCATCGAGAAGAACACGGTGAGAATACCGTGCTGCTCGAGTTCATAAACAAGGAACTTGATCGGTTCGACGCCAAGCCCCCAGTGCTTCCGGACCTGCCGAGCTGCGGTGATGGGATCGGGGCGCGCTGCCATTTCGTGGTCATCTGTCATCGCCCACTGGGGAAGATTCAGCTCGGGAAACTCCACGCTCTGTTCCAGATGGCTGCTGAGCTCCCACACCTGCTCAGCGTAAGAAACGGCTTGCTGCTGCTGCGCTACGGACGTCGCTCGCAGTCTGCGGAATGACGCTTGAGCGACGTCCAGTCGCGCGCGTGGCCGCCCGAGCGCAAAAAAATCCGGGGGAACGTTGAGCGCTTTGGCCAAGGATATCAAAGTGTCAACGCGCGGCGTCGCCTCCCCGCGTTCATATTGTCCGATCGCCGCCGCGGATACTCCGACCGCTCGGTGCAGATCGGTCTTCGTTAGGCGACTCAGTTGGCGGGCCTGAATCAGCCGCGATGGGTCGAAAACCCTGGCGATCTCTTGCAGTGATGTCCGGTCAAAGTCGGAGTTCACAGCGTCAATCATCAAGTATCAGGATCCTTTGGGGTGGTGCGGAGTTTGGTTGACGTACGCGGACGAGTGCCGTCTGCAAACGTTCTTGAATTGACCGCCTTCACTGCTGGTTGTGCTGTGGAGCCCTCAGATTCCACTACGTACGTCAAGCTCTCCGGCGACGCAAATTCGAGATAGTGCGTGCCGGACAGTTTGGCTGGTGCCCAGTAGATCGAGCCGACTCCCGCGGGCGTGCAACTGTAGTAGGCGACTATGAGAGCCTTGCGCTCATCAATCCGATCCTGGTGCGCGAGTGCCTCGCTGATGCTCGCAGGGTCGTCTGGTCCAGGAACGTGGAGAGCGTCGAACAGCGCGGGTTCATTGAACTTGGTGGTGTTCGACTCCCGAAACATCTCCTGACGTTGTTCGGGCATGTACGAAATGCGTACCCGCTGATGGTTTCGAGGCATTTTCGGGCCGACGCGGAGCGGATAGAGATGGACATTCTCGATGGCAATTAGCTTTCTGCGGCTCCCCTTGACTTCGACCTCGCGGAATCCTGGCACTTCGCTCAGCAATCCCACGAACTCCTTATAAACGGCCCGAGACATGCCGGCTCCGTATACGTACCTGTCGCCATCCTTATCGCCATATGCCGCGTCGGCGTCTGCGCTGCGAGTTTGGCCCCGATGAATTCCAAGTGGAATAGCGCGCCGAACCGTCGTGAGGCTTTCGTCAGTGAACTCGCTATGCCAGGGTCTCGCCGGGTGTTGCGTCATTTCGCCTCCACGTTTGGGTAGGTCCATAACGTACCACATAACTTTAGTTTTAGACCCGAATCGATCATAAAAGCAGTACGAGAATCACTACGAAACGCATGGAGCTTCAGTTTCAGTGCAAGAAGGCGCGGGGTGCAACACTTCTCATGGGCTTGGTCGTACGGTCGTAATGGTCTGGGAACGCCCCGTTCAGGTTTCCCTTTGGGCTCCACACGAGCTCGGCCCATGATCGCTGAGCCCGCTCGTGCGCACAGTCCCCCAGACTCGCTCGGGCGTCAAAGGCTGTGGGCCGCCCCGAAATCAGCTTCCGAGGGGCCGGCCCTGACGGAAGCCCCCAGCATTGGGCGGGAACGGCTCACCGTTGTTGAACTCAATGGCCAGCCGCTTGAGCTCGCGTTCGAGCGCACCTTCGAGGAGGGCCGCCATCGAGATGTAGCCGCCCTCGTAGCCTCCCGTGCGAAGCACTGCCATTTGTGCGCGTTCATTTAGAGACGTACGGATCCCGAAAGTGACAGATTTCTTATCGTCTCTTGCTGTCGGCTCGGCCCTTCCTGCTGCGGGTTGAGGCTGCAGTTCCTCCGGCGCAATCGTGGAATCGTTCGATATGTTCCACTCGATTGTCGCGCGCAACTCGATTCGATGTGATTCCTCTGATGATGGCGATGGCGATGGCGTCCGTTCGAAAAGTTCCATGAGTCGCACGCTAACACCCGCGCCACACGGCCCACAACGCCGCGGGCAGACGCCGATAGTAGGGATAAGTGCGATTATCGGGGGTAAAAACCCAGACCCTTGAAGTGAGATGAGGCTGCGCAGAAAAAGGGGTCTGAGCGCGCTGTACCTGTGGGCACTGTTCGTCTTGGCGGACGGCCTAGATCGCCGCAGGTGGCCCCGAGACCGTCCAGGGCAAGGATGTGGGAGCGAGGTCAGGCGGTGAGTGCCGCCGGCGCCCAGGCCGGCCAGGAAGGCTCGCCGATCAGCAGGTCATGTTCATACTCCGCGACGCGGCGGAACGGGTTGCTGGCCGTGCTGTTGTCGAAGAACTCAGTGCGATGAGCCGTCGTGCGGGCCGCTGCGATGAGGTCCCACAGTCGTGCGTACCGCTCGCGAATCTTCTGCTCGGGCACGTCATGACCGCCGTAACGCACGCGTTCAGCAACACGACTCACGGCCACGTCGACGGGAAGCAGGATCACGTGCAGATGCACGAGGTAACCGCGTGCAATCGCATCATCAACGAGGTCGAGTTTGCTCGGATGGCTGAACACCGTCTCAGTGATGAAAGATTTTCCGGCTGCCAGCAGCTGCACGCGCTCGTCGGCCGCGGCGCGAGATGCTTCGTAGGCATGCTCGGACTGGGCATCCGGCCAGCGCTCGGCGGCAATCACGTCGGCGTTCACAAACGGAAGGTGCGTCACCGGTTCCAGAAGGTGGGCGACGTATGTGGACTTTCCCGAGCCGTTCGGCCCGGCGAGGAGGTGAAGGATCGGCACCTGTTAGGCGTCGTCTTGCTGAGCGTGGTGACGTTTGACCAGATGGCCCTGCGCGTCCGCTTCGCTCCATGAGCGTCCGGATTTCGCGAACTCGGTGGCGAGATTCAGCTTGGCCCGTCGCTCGTCCAGCTGCTCATCCCAGCTTGCCCGCACCACCGCCTGGTCACGTTCGCCGAGGTTGTCGTACTTGTAGCCGGCCTCGCCCGCGAGCACGCGCTGGACATCGCGGGGGCTTGTGCCAGGCGACGCCTCGAGCTCGCGCCCGATCCTGGCCCAATGGCTGATCTGCTGCGCAGCACTCCGGCTTGCAACAGCGCCAACTGATTTCGCGGCCTCAAAGAGGTCGCCGTCCACTCGCATCGGCATTGTGGTGCTCATGCTGTGAGTGTAGCAAATTGCTACAGGCGAGTCGAGATGTTTCGATGAGTGATTAGCGCAGCGGGGAGCGCAGTGGGTAGCGCAGTGGGTAGCGCAGTGGGATGTCGCCGGCCATGCTTCGACGATAGGAAGCATCGTGGTCGTCGGCGCGGCTCGCGCGGTGGATAACAATGGCCATGTGACCGTTGGTGCCCCCGCACGTCGCGCAGCGCTGTGGGGCGCTCGAGAATCGGGTGGCGTAGCCGCGCCGGGCGCCGCAGTCAGCGCAGATCCAGGTTCCGCACGCGCGGCAGGGGCGTGTTTCGCTCTGGGGCACTGGTGGTTCGATGAAGTTGGCCATGGAGTCCTTCCGGGCAGGTGTGTCGATCGAAGGTGTCGGGCCGAGCTCCGATGCCCGGCCGCGGCCCAGAGGGCAACTGCGACGGCGCTTGTGGTTTTGCGTTAGCACCCCAGCTCAGGCTGTTCCGTGGGCCAGAGGTGTCTTGTTGCTAGCTGAGTTGCGGTTCTTCGGGGTCAGAGTGCGGTTCATCGTCAGCCAACAACTCCGGGTATTTCACCGTACGCAGGTTGCGCAGCTCGGGATATTTCGCGAACCGGTCGTTGAGATTTGCGGCTGCGGTTTGCGCGCGGCCTCCGCCAGAACCTGCGCCGCTCGAGGAGCATATCGTTTCAGGCGTGGCGACCGATTCCGGGCTACCTCACGGCTGACCGTCGACGGGCTTCTCCCCAACCCGACCGCGATCTGACGCAGGCTCTTCCCGTGCTGCGGTGCATCAGCGATCTCAATCCGCTCACCCTCGGATAGGTATCGCGACGAAATCGTCGGTGGTGCTTTCAGCGAGATCGGCGCGTACGTCTTCGCGCGTCCTTGCGCGTTCGTCACTGTCCGCCCGTGCCGCCATCGCATGCCCGTGCGCCGGTTTATGTTCAGTGTTCGGCACGCCTCGGCGTTGCTGATTCCTTGCCTCATCAGCTGAGCATATTTGTTGCGTGTCTCGACCATCGGCACTGCGCCGGTGCCCTTTTGCCGCGTTCTTGGACTAACTGGCATCGCTTCTCCTGAACCTCAGGTGATGCGACGTTGGCTAGAAACCGCCCAGTTTCGCATGGCCGCTAACATAAGGGTACAAGCCGCACGAGCGCGCTCGTCGGGCAGCGCTGACGCACCGTGAGTCCACGGTTTGTCTGTATGGCATCGATGTCCATCTCAGTGCCGCAGCCGGGACACGGTGGCCCGTCCCAGGGGATGCCGGCGTCATGTTCCATGAGTAGCGTCTGCCCCGTCCCGTTAGGGCACTCCTGAGGTTGTCCACAGGTGACCCTTTGCCGGACAACCGTGCTCACCCCGGACCGGGGCCCGCCACGCTGACCACGCCGCCGTTACCAGCGCGCGGGGCACATCTGGTCCGCAAAGGCCACATCCCGCAGAGCGCGATCCGTCGCCCAGTCGGCTCCGGTGCAGGACAGGATCAACCCGCGCTTGCCCGCGCGCAGAGCGGCTCGGGATTCGCGCTCAGTCATCGGCCCAGTGCTCAACCGCATGTTTATGATGCCTGACAATCCGGCCTCTTTGACGTTGCTCAGTGAGCGGCAGTGCTGCAATTGCATGGGAGCGCGCCAGTTGCAACTGCAGCAATCGATCGATCCGGCCGCACAGGTTCGTCGGCCGACCCACTCACCCGTTCCGGAAGCAGTCACCCCGCGCACCTGGTGAGTACGACCATAGGGTGACTACGAGGAGGCATCTACACACTGCGCGCGCAGCGGAAGCCGATGTGTGTCGTCGCTGAGTCCTCCGACTGGGGCGACCGAGCTGCTGGCCGGTATCGTTGGCAGTATTCCGGGGCGCACAGGTGCGAGCCACCCTTCGTCACCCGCCGCGCCGACGCGTTGGACGCCGCGGCCTCTGCGCTGCCCTTGCCCGAATCCGACGGGCCACACATGCATCCGTCGCCACAACCGCCCCCGGTTTTCGCCGACCCCGCCGAGCCGAGCAAATTCGCCGTGGCGGCTCGCCGGGCGCGATGATCGGGCGTGAACTCCGACGACGTCCACTCCCACACGTTGCCGATCATGTCGACGAGGCCGAACTCGTTGGCCGGGAACGTCCCCACGGGCGACGTGCCGACCCAGCCGGCTGCGCCCGTATTCCGGTAAGGGAATGAACCCTGCCAGGTATTGGCTTGGAGCTCCCCCGCCGGACTCAGTTCGTCGCCCCAGGCATAATCCCGGCCTTCGATCCCGCCACGCGCGGCCCGCTCCCACTCGATCTCGGTGGGGAGTCGCTTGCCGGCCCACGCGGCGTACGCGGAAGCATCCGTGAAGCACACCTGCACGACCGGATGATCGTCACGTTCGGCAAGGTCCGACTCCGGGCCGAACGGCTGCCGCCAGCTCGCACCCGGCTGCCAGGCCCACCACGCCCGCCAGTCGCGCAGGTCCACCGGGCCCGAGGTCGCCTGAAACGCGAGGCTGCCCGGCGCACGATCGGCGTCGCTGAGGTGCGGGTACTCCGCCTCGTCGAGTCGCCGTTCTGCGACCGTCAAGTACCCGGTTGCGTTCACGAATGCGGCGAACTGGCGGTTGGTGACCGGATGCCGGTCCAGTTCGAAGGCCGCGACCGAAGCACGGTGCGCGGGTGACTCCTCAGGGTAGAACGAGTCGGACCCCATGACGAACGGTCCGCCTGAGATCCGGATCATCTCGACGTCCGTCAGCACTGCCATTGTCGTTGCCTCCTCAGTTCACCATCGCGCCGGCAGGGACAGGCTGCGAGGAGTGCGGCGCATCACCGAGGTCCGCCTGAAGCTGCCACAGCCGGACCTTCAGTTCGTCCCGGATCTGAGTATAACGATCCAGGTGGTAGACGTTGTTGAGCTCCTCGGGGTCCTCCTGCAGGTCATACATCTCCCACTCGGGCGGGTACACATGGTCGGACGATCCGGGCAGACCCATGCCGTCGTTGTAGAAATAGATCAGTTTGTACCGGTCGGAACGGATGCCGTAGTGCGCGAGCGCGTGGTGGTGCTGGTCGTCGTTCTCGTAGTAGCGGTAGTAGATCGAGTCCTGCGTCGGTTCGTCCGATCCGGTGAGCTGGGGCCAGAAACTGACCCCCTGCATCCGTTCGTGTGGCTCGACTCCGGTGGCATCGAGAATGGTCTGCGCGAAGTCCACGTTGGTCACGAGTTGCGAAATCGTTCCGGCAGGGGCGATCGCATTCGGATAGCTGACGACCAGCGGCATCCGAATCGATTCCTCATACATGAACCGCTTGTCGAACCACCCATGGTCGCCGAGGAAGAAGCCCTGGTCGGACGTGTACATGAGCAGCGTGTCGTCGAAGTCGCCGCGATCGCGCAACCAGTCGATGACCCGTCCGACGTTGTCGTCGACGGATGCCACGCAGGCCAGGTAGTCCTCCATGTAACGCTGGTACTTCCACAACGCGAGTTCCTCCGGGGTGAGATCCTCGGGCGGCGCGACCTTCAGGTCTTTCAGGTCGAGGTAGTCGGCGACCCGCATCGTGGCGTGACGCGCCGCCATCGACCGGGTGGCGTAGTCGTCGTCAAAGGTACCGGGAACGGGAATCTTCTCGTCGGCGTACATGCCCTTGTGCTTATCGTCAGGTTCCCATGACCGGTGCGGCGCCTTGTGGTGGATGAGCAGGCACCACGGCTCGTCACCCTCGAGGGAGTCGACCCAGTTGAGTGACAAATCGGTGATGATGTCTGTGGCGTAGCCGGGCTCGATCCGCACGCCGTCCTCGGTGAGGATCTGCGGGTCGAAGTACTCGCCCTGTTCCCGGAGCACGGCCCAGTAGTCGAAGCTCTGCGGGTTGTGTCCCTCCCCTTCGCCCATGTGCCACTTCCCGACGATCCCGGTGCGATAGCCGGCCTCCTTCAGAAGCGAAACGAACGTGGGCTGGCTCGCGTCGATCGGGGTGTCGAGCGTCGTGACCTCGTTGATGTGGCTGTGCGTACCCGTGAGGATCGCCGCCCGGCTCGGGGTGCACAGGGCGTTCGTGCAGAAGCAGTTGTCCACGCGCACCCCTGCGTAGGCGATCTCATCGATGCGGGGCGTCCTGTTTACCACGGAGCCGTAGGCGCTGATGGCGTGCGATGCGTGATCGTCGGTGAGGATCAGCACGATGTTCGGCCGTTTGTTTGGGGAGCTCATGGTTCTCGCTTCGTGGAGTCGAATGCCGCTGGCGGCACGGGTTACTTCGAATAGGACGCGTCGTCGAAACCACTGAGAGACGGGTCGTAACCGACCCCTCCGACGTCGTACATGGTCGTCATCCAGTGGTAGAACTTGTCGCCGCGTTCGCGGAGCAGGTCGTACAGACGCTGCATCATCGACTCCCGGATGCGCGCCATGTCGGGCAGCGTGAAGACGTTGTTCAGTTCGTCCGGGTCACGCTGGAGGTCGTAGAGCTCGTTCACCGATTCGGGATTGACGACCAGTTTGTACCGGTCGTTCCGGAGCATCCGCTGGGCGATCGGGAAGTGGTGCCCGTGGTACTCGCACACGATGTCCTCCGCCCAGTCCGGGTGCTCCCCCGAGACCAGCGGCACGAGGCTGCGGGAGTCGACGGCGGGGGCCGGGTCCAGCCCGGCGAGTTCGAGGAACGTCGCCGTGCAGTCAAGAAGGCTGACGAACTCCTCGCGCACCTGGCCGGCCGGCGCTCCGGGAATGCGGACGATGCCCGGGGTCCGGTAGATGTCCTCGTACATCGCCGGGCCCTTGTCGTGCAGGCGGTGCGAGCCGGTGAACTCGCCGTGGTCGCAGCTGAAGAACACGGCGGTGTCGTTGGTGAGGCCGAGGCGTTCCATGGCCGCCATCACCCGGCCGATCTGTTCGTCAATCAGGGTGACGTAGCCCCAGTAGATCGCGATGAGCTTGCGGCTCGTCTCGATGGGCATGGTGTCGAACGCCCAGTGATCGCTGTAGTTCTTCTGCACCGGCGGTTTGCCGACAAAGGTTTCTGCGATCGACTTGGGCAGTTCGATATCGGCGGGGTCGAACTTGTCGAAATACTCGTCCGGCACGACGTAGGGAAGGTGCGGGCCGAAGAAGTGCAGGCCGAGGAAAAACGGCTTGCCGTCGTGGTCGTGGTCGACGGCGTAGCGTTCGAGCATTTCGATGGCGCGGGTGGCCAGATAGTACTCGAACGTCGCCTCGACCGGTTGGTGCAGCCGAGCGGCGAGCAGGTTGCCCGGCCCGCCGTTCGGCAGGGTTCCACGGATCTGATCACTGATCTCGTACGGCGGGAGGCCGTTCGCGGTCAGGTAGGCCAGGTAATCCTCGTTCTCCACCGGGTTGTGCCAGCCGGGCAGGTCAGGCCCATCGAACCCGTAGTAGGCCGCTTTCTTGTCGTTGCCCGCGTGCCATTTGCCGATCAGGCCACAGTTGTACCCGTTGTCGCGCAGCGCTTCGGGAAACGTGTACTGGCCGTCGGGGAGGTCCTCCAGATAGCCGACGTTGCGCTCGTGGTTGGCGAGGAGCTTGTGACGGAACGGTGCCTGCCCGGTGAGCAGACTCGCACGGGCGGGCGTGCAGATCGCGGTGGGTGTGTACCACCGGTCAAAGCGCGTCCCGGTCCGTGCCAGCTCGTCCAGAGCCGGAGTCTCCGCGAGGGAGTTTCCGTAGACGCCGAGCGTGTCGACACGGTGCTGGTCGGTCATCAGGAAGAGGATGTTGCTGGCCGTGGGCACTTACTTGCCTGCCTCTGTGAAGAGGTCGCCGGTGTAGTAGGTGGACGGGTCGACCGGTTCGGGCAGTTTGCCTGCGGAGACGAAGTAGTCGTTCATTCCCTCGAGCCAGTCCACGACAGATCCGTCCTCCGTGAGCTCGTCGAGTTCGGCCGTGGTCATGATCTTCACGTTCTTGGCGTCAGCGGCGACGGCCTTCTCCTCGAGCTGCAGCATGGCGGCCGTCAGCTTGATGGTGTCGTCCAGGTTCTCTGCCCGGTAGTCGATGGCCTCGCGCAGGGCGGCGACCACCTTGGAGACGGTCTCCTCATTCTCCTCGACGAATTTCGGCCCGGAGACGAACGCGGTCGGGAACGACACGGTGTCGGAGAAGTCGTCGTTCTCGGCGAGGATGTTGAGGTCGGGAACCTGCTGCTCAATCGTGCCGATCAGCGGGTACCAGATGCCGGCCGCGTCAACCTGCTTCGAGGCGAACGCCGCGACGACGGTCGATGGGTCCATGGCGACCTTCTCCACGTCGTCGATGCTCAGGCCGACGGACTCAAGGGCGAGGTTGAGGATCATGTCGCCGGACGTTCCCTCGGGAACGGCGACCTTCTTGCCCTTAAGGTCCTTGAGCGATTCGATCCCGGCCTGTGCGATCACGCGATCAGCGCTGCCCAGTGTGTTGATGGAGACGATCTTCGCCTGTCCGGATGCCGGCAGCCACATTGCGCCAGGGCCAATGTAGCCAAAGTCGAGGTCACCTGTGCCGAGCGCCTGGATCTGGAGCGGCCCGTTGGTGAAGACGCTCTCGGTGACCTTGATGCCATGTTTCGCCCACAGACCCTGGTCCTTCGCGATCGCGAGAAGGCTGGCGCCGTTGAAGTCGGCGATGTAGCCGAAGTTGACCGGAGTGAGTTCTTCGGGGGCGGCGTCGCCACCACCTCCGCCTGCAGAGGTGGAGGCACACCCGGTGAGGGCCAGTGCGAGTGCTGCAACGGCGGCGACGATGCCCCGTTTGGTGCGTGAGTGTGTCATGAGTTTCCTTGGGTCAGGCCGTCAGGATGGACGGCGTGGAGACGGCGGATGTGCCGGTGTTCTGGTGGTAAACGGAGTGCCATACGCGGTTGCGGAGGGCGGTGAACTCAGGACTCAACCGCATCTCCTCGGTGCGCGGATAGGGAAGGTCGACGTCGACGATGTCGAAGATGCGGCCGGGACGGGCTGCCATCACGACGACCCGGTTGGCTAGGAAGACGGCCTCGTCGACGTCGTGGGTGATGAAGACGACGGTGCGCTTATCCTGGCTCCATGTGTCGAGGAGTTGCTCCTGCAGTTTCACGCGAGTGAGAGCATCCAGCGCCCCGAACGGTTCGTCCATGAGGAGGATCGTCGGGTCGACCGCGTAGGCGCGGGCGATGGCGCAGCGCTGCTTCATACCGCCGGAGAGCATCTTCGGGAGGGCGTCGGCGAACTCGCTCAAGCCGACCATCTCTATGAAGTGCTCGGCCTTCTCGCGGCGTTTCTTCGCCCCGAGTCCCGCAGTCTTCAGGCCGAACTCGACGTTCTTGCGCACGGTCAGCCACGGGAAGAGCGCGTACTGCTGGAAAATGACGCCGCGGTCCGGGCCGGGTCCGGTGACGACCTTGCCGTCGACGACGGCTTTGCCACTGGTCGGCTCATCGAGCCCGGCGAGCAGATTCATGAGCGTGCTCTTGCCGCAGCCGGACGGCCCGACGACGGTGACGAACTCGTTGTCGGCGATATCGAGCGACACGTTGTCGAGGGCGACGAACTGTTCACCGCCGAGGTCGAAGGTCTTCGTGATTCCCTGTACGGAGATGCGGGCGTCAATGCCCTGCGCGGCTCCGGTGAATGAGGCGGTCATCGGCGTTCCTGCCATCCAGTCAGTTTGCGTTCAGCGAAGAGGAGAACGCGGTCCATCAGCAGACCGAGGATGCCGATCGTGATGAGGCCGACAAAGATCGTGGGTAGGTCGTAGTACATCTGCGCCTGTTGCATACGGAACCCGAGTCCCTGTTGCGCGGCGATGAGCTCCGCAGCGACGAGGGTCGACCAGGAGGCCCCGAGCCCGACGCGCATGCCCACGAGGATGAACGGGGTCGATGCGGGCACCACGACCCGCAGGAAGATCCCTCCGTCCTTGCTGCCCAGCACCCGCGCGGCATTTATGAGGGTGCGGTCGACGTTCACGACGCCCTGGAACGTTGAGATTACGCAGGCGAAGAACGCGGCGAGGAAGATCACGAAGATCTTCGGTTCTTCTCCGATGCCCATCAGCACGATCGCCAGGGGGATGATCGCCAGCGGCGGGATCGTACGGAAGAACTGGACCCAGGGTTCGATCAGGCCGCGAGCGATGGTGTACCAGCCCATCAAGAATCCGACCGGGATGGCAACAAGCGTGCCGAGGGCGAAGCCGATCAACACGCGGGTTAGGCTGGCGGAGATGTCGGTGAGGAGTGTGCCGCTGGCAACGAGGCTGCCGGCGCGTTCGACGACAGCAACCGGCGTTGGGAGACGGAACCCGGCCAGAGAGAGCGCCCACCAGAGGAGGACTCCGGCGACGACACTCACGATGTTCAGGGTCAGGAGCAGCTTGCGGTTCTTGGCACCGGTCTTCGGAGTCTTCTTGACCGGAGCGCCGGGCAGGCCGACGGTGGCGATCGCTTCGGTCGCGGTCATGCGCGCTCCTCCCGATGCGAGGCGCGCCCGTGGGTGCGGATGGTCATGAAATGCTCCTTTGCATGGGGCTCTGCTGAGACTCGTCGTGCTTGGTTTCGGGGTAGCTGGCGAGCAGCGGGGACTGGTGGAACAGCGCGGCGATCGCGCCGAGGGCGCCGTCGTCGTCGCCCAGTTGGGCCAGGCGGATGCGCGGTGCCGCTTCGGGGACGGGCAGGAGTTCATAGGCGATAGTCGCGACGGCCTGCTCGAAGATCACTTCGGCGATCTGCACCACTTCGCCACCAATGACGATCTCACCGGGGTTCAGGGCGACTGCCACCGAGCCAATTACCCGGCCGAGAGCATCCCCGACCTCGCGCAACACGCTGGTCACGATCGGGTCACTCTTCGCGACAGCCGCGCGCAGGTCGTCGAAGGAGCTGATCGGCACGCCCTTGGCCGTGCAGCTCGCGAAGATCGCGGGGACGGAGGCGATCGTCTCAAGGCAGCCCCTCTTGCCGCAACGGCACTGGATGCCATTCGGACTGACCGAGACGTGACCGAACTCGCCGGCGAACCCGGATGCTCCGGTGACGAGCTGGCCTCCGACGACGAGGCCACCGCCAATGCCGTCGGAGAGACGAACGTAGAGGAGGTTCCGTGCGCCTGCGCCGCTCCCCCAAATCGCCTCGGCGAGTCCGGCAAACCTGGTGTTGTTGTCGATGATCACCGGCACGCCGAACTTCTCGAGGAATGAGCCATAGACAAGGTCGCCTGCAGGACGGAAGGTCTGACTTCCCGGCAACGGGGTGGATTTGGGCATCCGCGGGGAGTGGGGTCCGGGGAAACCGATGCCGATGCCCTGCAGCGCACCATAATGGACGTCGGATTCCGCGCCGATCCGTTCGATGAGGCGGAAGCAGCTGTCGAGACGTTCCGGCCAGGACGAGTCGGCTCCGTAGAACTCGGCGCCGGAGGCGATGATCTCGTGTGCGGCGTCAGACACAGCGACGCGCACGCGGCGATGACCGAAGTCCACGCCCATGAACTGCCCGGCGCCGGGGTCGAGGACGAGGCGTTCGGCGGGACGTCCGCGACCGGCGCGGGCATCGGCATCCGTGTTCGCGATCTTGATCGCGCCACGCTCGAGTAGAACGCTGGTGATCTCGGAAAGAGTCGTTCGAGAGAGCCCCACACGGCTGGCGATTTCGCCCCGGGTCAGCGCTCCGTGCTCCCGGAGAACCCGCAGAACGCGGTCTTCGTGAGTCTGGCGGATGAGTGTATGCACTCCAGCGGGCTTGAACACATTGCAATGATATGGAGGCCGAATTATTCCGTCAACAGTCCGACATAATTCGGTTCAAAAAATGTCTGGGATGCTGCAGAATTCGTTTCGCCGCGGAAACACGCGGCAGGGACCGATCCCCGAGTCCGGGCTTGTGGCTTGTGGGTCGGTGAACGGTCTCAAAAGAGTGAATTTCGCCAGTCGGATGGCACCGGTGACGGCTCCTTTTCGGGCATAGTCTGAGCGCGGTTACGACGGACTGCGGAAGGACCCCATGGTGACGAAACGATTCCCCTCGGCTGTGTTCGCGCACGGAGAGGAGCCCGACGCGCGGTTCAGCCTTGCGAACGAACGAACGTTCCTCGCCTGGATCCGCACGTCGCTCGCGCTCATCGCCGCCGGCGTCGCATTAGAAGTGTTGCAGCTGCCGATCGAGCCGGCCCTCCGGCTGGCGGCGGCGTTCCTCTTCCTTCTGCTCGGCGTCGTCGCCCCGGCGCACGCCTGGCTCAACTGGATCCGCACCGAACGCGCCCTGCGCGAGAGCAAGCCCCTCCCCGGGCTTGGGTTCTCCGGCATCCTCGCCGCCGGCGTCATCCTGTGCGGGCTCCTCATCGGCATCGGGTTGCTGTTGTGACCTCGACCGAACTCTTCGACGAGGGGCTGCAACCCGAGCGCACCCACCTCGCCTGGCAGCGCACGCTGCTCGCGCTCGGTCTGGGGTGTGCGATCTCGGCTCGGCTGACGGCACCTCATCTCGGCCTGCTCGGAGTTGCCGCGTCCCTCGCGGGGCTCGCCGCGGTTGTGGTCGTCGCCTGTGTGCTGGTTCGGATCCGTTATCGTCGGATTACTCACTCTTTGCGCTCGACGCAAACCCTCGCTCTGGTGAGCGCGTGGCCGCTCGCGCTGGTCGCCCTCGCGACGCTGGCACTCGCTGTGCTCGCCACCCTATTCGTGGTGTTCGGGCTACTGCTGGCCTGAGGTTGGCCGCTCCGCCACGAACGCCGAATGCTGCAGTTCCATGTGAATGCTGCAGTTGGACGCAGCATCCCGGACTCGTCACGCATCCGGGCCTGCGCCCGACTCTGCCCGTTTGCCAAGAGGCGACGACGCGGATGGTGCCGACTTCGCCCGCGCGCGTCCGCCGCCTAGGCATGAGAGTCCAGTCCCTCGAACCAGGCGAGCACCTCGCGCCGGAGGTACCGGACGTGAAGCCCCCTGCGCCGCCACGGCGGTCCGCTGCGGGTATGGTGCAAAGCGGCCCGCAGTCGGCCGAACCAACGCGTAGTCAGCCGAGTCGACCGCGGCCGTCGTCGCCGAAACGACCTGGGCGAGGCGTTTGTGGACGTCAAAGTGGCCATTTGGGACGCAAACACGGTGTGTGGATACACGAAAACCCCTCTCCAACCTCGTCGCGCTTCCCTCCTTCTGCGACGCCTTCGGCTACGGTTCGGAGAATGTGCCGGCGATGACGATGAGTGGCTCGGGCCGGGTGCGGGCGGCGAGGCCCTTGGCGATCACGGGGGCCACGAACTGGAGGATGCGGGCGCCCACCGCGGTCGTGACCACATCGGCGTTTGGCGATCTTGGCGATCACCTCCGCCGCGTGGCATTTCGAGTTGATGTCGCGGTAGTTGTCGACCACCTTGGTGACGGCGCCGTCGCCGGCCTCGATCACTTGGTAACTCGACTGGCTCTGGAGGGCGCCGACGAGGTAGTCGCTCACGTCTGCGAAGACGACTTCGTACCGGCTCTCGTGCAAACCCTGGGCGACAAAGTCCCGCCCGATCTTGCCCGCTCCGAAATGCACACCTGTCTTGCGCATGCCCCCGATCCTACGGCCGGGTCCTCTCCGCTTCGAGTTCGGCGTGAAGTTCGGCCACGATTTCCGGCCGCGCCTCCCAGAGGTCGCTCTGCTCCCCCGGATCGGAGACCAGATCGAACAGCGTGCCCCGCTGCGGGGGCTCGGCGGGATGGCCGACCGGTTCGCTGAATCCGCCCGAGCCGGTCGAGAATACGGCCTTGTATCGCCCCCTGCGCACCCCGAACGAGCCATCGTTCGAGTGGTGGACAAGGGTCCGGTCCACACCGTCAGCGGAACCGCGGAGTAGATAGAGGATGCTGCGGCCATCCTCCGCCGCCCCCTCCGGCAAGGCGCAGTCCGTGGCTGCCGCGATCGTCGGCAGGAGGTCGGTGAGGCTGATCGCCTGCTCGATGACCCCCGATTCCGGGATGCCGGCGGGCCAATGCACCACGAACGGTTCGCGGTGGCCGCCCTCCCAGATGTCGGCCTTCTGGCCGCGCCAGGGTCCGTTGGGCGCATGCGCCGGATCACTCTCCTCCGGAAACCTCGTGGGAGCGCCGTTGTCACTCGTCACGATGAGGAGCGTGTCGTCGAGCATCCCGAGTCTCTCAAGAGCCTCGACGACCTGCCCGACAGCCCAGTCGACGACCCCAACGCAATCGCCGCGGACACCCGCTCGCGAGGTTCCCGCCGCGAATACCGGCGGCACGTTCGGCCTGTGCGGCGCCGCCGTCGCCAGATAGAGGAAAAACGGCGTGGTGCCCGCCGTCTCGAGCCAGTCGACTGCCTGCCGCACCACCCGTGCGTCGACGTCTGAGTCCACCCAATCGTCGGCGGCCAACCCCGGCCGCTGATTGCCGACGAGTTGCTTCTGCGCCACCAGCGCTCCCAGGGGGCGGTCCTGGTCGATGAAGCAGTAAGGCGGCATGTCCAGGGAGCCTGCGGTACCGAAGAAGCGATCGAAGCCGAGTTCGAGCGGACCACCCGTCAAGGGCACCGAGTAGTCGATCTCCGGCTCCGGATTGAGTGGATCCCAGGCTGCAGATTCGGGCGTGGAGAACGCGTCGCACACCGAGCCGTCATTGCTCGTCCACCCCAGGCCGAGGTGCCATTTCCCGAAGGCTCCGGTGCGATAGCCGTTCGCCCGCAGAAGGGAGGCGATCGTCGTTCGGCCCGGCTCGATGATCGGCGGACTGAACGGACCGAGCACGCCGCTCTTCAAGGGCCCACGCCAGCAGTACCGACCGGTGAGCACGCCGTACCGGCTCGGAGTGCACACCGCGGACGAGGAGTGGGCGTCAAGGGCTCGCACACCCTTCGCGGCGAGTCTGTCGATCTGCGGAGTGTCGATGTGGGTCGCGCCGTAACAGCCTAGGTCGCCCCAGCCCATGTCATCGGCAAGGATCAGCACGACATTCGGCGGGGCCTTTCGCGTGTTCATCCCAAGGACCTCGCGCAGCGGAAACCGATGTGCGTGGTCGAGGAGTCCTCCGACTGGGCGGACCGGGCGGCCGGGCGGTAACGCAGGCAATACTCCGGCGCGCACAGGTGCGATCCGCCCTTGAGGGCCCGCTGGTTTTGGTCCGCCGACCTGGCGTGGTCGTCGACCGGACCGCACGAACAGGTCGGGGCCTCGTGCCGGGCGTTGTATTTCGAACTCGTCCACTCCCAGGTGTTTCCCGTCACATCGACGAGGCCGTATCCATTGGAGTCGAACGAGCCGACCGGTGAGGTTCCGACCCATCCGTTGGCTCCCGTGTTCAGGTAGGGGAACCGGCCCTGCCAACTGTTGGCCTTGAGTTGATCGGGATGCTGCGGCTCGTCCCCCCACGCGAAACGCGCGCCCTCGAGCCCGCCCCGCCCGGCGAACTCCCACTCGGTCTCGGTGGGCAGCCGCACCCCCGCCCAGTCGCCGTACGCGAGCGTGTCCGCATACGCGACCTGCACCACGGGATGGTCGAGCTTGTCTTCAACTGAACTTCCCTCGCCCAACGGCTCCCGCCAGAACGCCCCGGGGCGCCACGCCCACCATTGGCGCCAGTCGGCGAGGTTCACCGGCCCGGCGGTCGGAACGAACACGAGCGAGCCGGCCCGAAGATCGGGGAGTTCCGCGCCGGAGAAGTCGGCAGGATCGAGTGGTTTCTCGGCGACCGTCACGTATCCCGTCGCTTCCACGAACAGTGCGAAGTCGCGATTGGTCACGGGAGCGCGATCGATCTCGAACGCCGCAACGCTCGCCTCGTGCACCGGTCCCTCCTCGGGATAGAACTCCTCGGAACCCATGAGAAACCGGCCCGCGGGTATCAGGACCATGTCGCGCGCGCTCTGGCGCCCGCTCACCGCCAACCCCCGGTGACTGCGACACCGATGACGAAGATCCCACCGAGCACCGCGATGAGAAGCGCCGCGCTGGCGAGACCGGCAAGCGGTAGTGCCGCTCCACCGTGCGGCGTGCCCGAGTGGAGTGCGGCGTGAACGCGACGGTAGCGCTTCGTCGCTCCGACGTACACGGCGGCGGCGAAGCCGATACCGACGATGCCGATCGAACTCATGGCGGGCCAGGGCCCTGTGATCGTCAGGCGCACCGCGACGGCGCAGCCGAGCCCCAGCGCGAGCGCAGTGCGGCGCCAGGCCAGCAGCGTGCGCTCCGGCTGGAGCCCCGCGTCGAACGGCGCTTCGATTGAGGTCACACCAGCAACCCGACGACGATGACCAGCGCCCCGATCAGCGCGCCCGTTGCGATGACTGCGGTGAATCCCGCCCCGGGGAGTGCCTTCGCCAGGCGCAACGACAGCTCGACACGCGACCAGCCGATCCAACTCTGCACCGCTGCAAGGGCACCGAGTGCGATGAAGAGGATGGCCATGCTCAGCCGGATTGGCGGTGCAGTGGGGATCTGCAGCGCCTCCAGTGCGACGCCCAGCGCAATGAGCGCGAGCGACGTGCGAATCCACGCCAGGGACGTTCGCTCGTTGGCGAGGCTGAACCGAGGGTCAGGCTCGTCGCCGAGGCGATAGACGGAATGCGGGAACCGTTGCGGTCCAGTCATCTCACTCTCCTTCCGCTTGCATCCAACAACGCGGGAATCGGCTGGCTGGGATGCGGCTCGTCGCCGAGTTCACTCTGCCTGAGCCACATCCTCCGCTTCAGATCCTCACGAATCTCACGGTAGTCGGGATCGTGGTAGACGTTGCGCACCTCCTCCGGATCCGCCTGGAGGTCGTAGAGCTCCCACTCGGGCGGATAGGTGTACCGGCCGGTGCCCTGCATGCCCTCGCCGTCGTTGTAGAAGTAGATGAGCTTGTGGGTCTGCGTGCGGTACCCGTAGTGCGCCGGTGCGCGGTGATTGGCGTCGTCGTTCTCGAAATAGCGGTAGTACATGCCATCGACGGGCTCGGTGGCAGCGCCGGTGAGATCGGGCCAGAAGCTCCTGCCGTGCATGCGCGGATGCGCTTCGACTCCGGCAACCTCGAGGATCGTCTGGGCGATGTCGACGTTCGTCACGATGCCGTCGAAGACCTGTCCGGCCTCAAGCCCGCCCGGGTACGAGAGCACGAACGGCATCCTCAGCGACTCCTCGTACATGAACCGTTTGTCGAACCAACCATGTTCGCCCAGGAAGAAGCCCTGGTCCGAGCTGTACATGAGCAGCGTGTCCTCGAACAGGCCTCGGTCCCGCAGCCAATCCGTCACGCGACCCACGTTGTCGTCGACGGAGGCGATGCAGGCGAGGTAATCCTCCATGTACCGCTGGTACTTCCACAGGGCCATCTGCTCGTAGCTGAGACCTTCGGGAACGGGCTGCTTGAGGTCTTCCTCGGCGAGGAACTCAGCGATCCGCATCGACGCCCGACGAGCCGACGCCGAGCGCGTGGACATGTCGTCGGTGAATGTCGAGGGCACCGGAATGTCCTTGTACATCCCGGCGTGCTTCTCGTCTGGTTCCCACGGCCGGTGGGGCGCCTTGTGATTGATGAGGATGCAGAAGGGCTCGTCTCCCCCGAGGGACCCCAGCCAGTCGAAGGAGAGGTCGGTGATGACGTCGGTCGCGTATCCAGGGACGGTGCGGAGTCCATTGGCCGAGAGGAACTGGGGGTCGAAGTACTCGCCCTGGTCGATGATGACATCCCAGTACTCGAAGCCCTGCGGGTCGTGATCGCCGCCGTGCCCCATGTGCCACTTCCCGACGATCGCGGTGCGGTAGCCCGCCTCGCGCAGGAGGCTGATGAAGGTCGGCTGGCTCGCGTCGATGGGCGTCTCGAGGCCCTTGACACCGTTGACGTGGCTGTAAGTGCCCGTGAGGATCGAGGCGCGCGAGGGAGAGCACAACGAGTTGGTGGCGAAGCAGTTCTCCAGCAGCCAGCCGTTCTCGGCGATCTCGTCGATACGCGGCGTCACGTTGACCACCGATCCGTACGCGCCCACAGCATGGGCGGCATGGTCGTCCGTCAGAATCATCACAATGTTTGGTCGGCGGGCGGCGCTCACTTCAGTCCTCTCTGTTGCTGTGCTCGGGTGCGGCGCTCGCGGCCGGCGGGACTTTCGCCGCCCGCTCGGCCCGATGCTCGAGCACCGTGGTCCACGGGATGACACCTACCGAATCGGCCCAGGCCTGCCATTGCGCGACAAGGCCCTCCAGGAGAGCTGCCTCGATCTGCGAGAGATCGTTCAGTTCCGCACGGTCGACGCTCATATCGTATAGCTCCCACGGCCCGTTCCAGGTTCGAACGGACTTCCACCTGCCCATGCGTATTGCGGCGTTGCCCACGTGCTCCCAGTAGAGCGCGTGGTCGTCGGCACTTTCACCGCCTCGCCACACGGGCAGCATGCTCGAGCCGGGGCCGCCGGCCGGGGACAGGCCTGCGGCATCGAGGAGCGTCGGAAGCACGTTCGTCAACTGGAACGGGGCAGCGACGACGGATCCGTCGGCCAGCCCACCAGCCGGCCACGAGGCGATGAAGGGTGTCGCGATGCCTCCCTCGTGCACCCAGCGCTTGTAGTAGCGGAACGGTGTGTTGGAGAGATTCGCCCAGGCGGTGCCGTAGCTCGCATAGGTGTCAGCTGGACCGGGCACGATGTCGGGTTCGTTTCCAATGCGCATCGGCCGCCCATCCATCGCATGGGACGGTTGGCGCTGGCGGAACAGGGGTGCATCGGCGGGCGGCATGCTCTCGGCACACGCGCCGTTGTCCGAGAGGAACACCACGAGGGTGTCTTCGGTGAGGCCCGCGGCTTCGACGGCGTCCAGGACAGTGCCTATTCCGCGGTCCATGCTGTCCACCTGGGCGGCGTAGACGCTCATCCTGCGCGCCTCCCAATCGTGGTCGGCCGCGTCATCCCACGCTGTCTGGCTCGGATCGCGGTCACTCAGCGTGGACTCAGAACCGAGGATGCCCGACTCGACGAGTCGACGCCTCCTCTCGCTCCGCAGCTCGTCCCATCCGCGCGCATACACCTCGTCGTAGTCGTCGACGATGTCGGCAGGAGCGTGGAGAGGCCAGTGCGGTGCGGTATAGGCGAGGTAGAGGAAGAACGGCGTGCTCGCCGCCGCGCTCGTGCGCACGAATCCGGCAGCGTGCTCGCTCACGGCGTCCGTGAAGTAGTAACCGGCGCCCGGGATCTCGAGCCGCGCTTCTCCGCGGTACAGCTCTCGAGGGTGGAAATAGTCGCCCGCCCCGCCGAGGATCCCGTAGAAGTCGTCGAATCCACGCCGCGTGGGCCAGCTGTCGTTCGGCACAGTCGTGTCACTCGACAGGTGCCACTTACCCGAGAGACAGGTCGCATAGCCTGCGGCTTTGAAGTGCTCTGCGGCGGTCGCGTGATCGCGGCTGAGCGTTCCAGGGTATCCCCATGGCCGATCGTCGTCGTTGAGGATGCCGATACCCGTCTCGTGCGGGTGTCGGCCGGTGAGCAGGCTCGCCCTTGAGGGGCTGCAACGGGCCGTGTTGTAGAACTGGCTGAGCCTCAGGCCCGAGCCGGCGAGCCGGTCGAGGTTGGGAGTCGCTATCTCGCCGCCGAAGCTGCCCAGGTCGGAGAACCCCATGTCGTCGGCGAGGATCAGGATGACGTTGGTCACGACGCGTCGACCTCCAGGTCGAGCACGGACCGTTGGTGGCGCTTCTTCGCGATCGCCTTCAGCACGACCGGAACGATGGCGATGAGCGCGGTCATGATGATGATCGTCGTCGAGATCGGTCGATCGAAGAGGTAGAGCGGATCGCCGTCGGCGAGGGACACTGTCTGCGTCAGCGAGGACTCGAGGATCGGCGCGATGACGAAGGCGAGCATCACGGCGACACGCGAGATGCCGAGCTTGGCCATCAGGTAGCCGATCACACCCATGACGAGGAGCCAGAAGACGTCGACTAGCTGCCCCCGTGTGGCGATCGTGCCGATGATGGCGATCACGACGACGAAGGTCAGCAGCAGGTCACGAGGAATGCGCAGCAGGCTCGTGAACATGCCGACGAGCGGCAGGTTGAGCGCAAGCAGCGCGAGGTTCGCCGCATAGAGCCCCGCGATAAGGGTCCAGAACAGCACGGGCTCGTTTTCCATGAACAGCGGGCCCGGGATGATGCCCTGCACGGTGAACCCGGCGAGGAGAAGAGCGGTTGGACCGTTGAAAGGAAGCCCAAGGACGAGCAGCGGCACCATAGAGCCACCCGCAGAGCCGTTGTTTGCCGCCTCGGGTCCGGCGACGCCCTCAACAGCCCCCTTGCCAAACTCATCCTTGCGCTTGGATATGCGCTTCTCGAGGGCGTACGAACCGTAAGAGGACACCGCCCCCGACGGTCCGGGGATGAGCCCGAGCACGAAGCCGATGATGCCGCCGCGGAAGGCTGGACCCACCGATCGGCGCAGTTCCGTGCGGTTGGGCCACAGGCTGCGGAAGGGGACCTTGGGCATCGACTGCACCGTGCCCCTCCCCTCGGCGAGGAGCAGGATCTCCGAGATACCGAAAAGACCCACTGCAACCGAGGTGATCTCGATGCCCTGGAGGAGGGGGGTAAGGCCGAAGGTGAAACGCACGTTGCCACTCGTGGCGTCCAGGCCGATGGTGGCCAGAATGAGGCCGAGGCCAACGGCCGCGAATGTCATGATGGTGGACCCGCCCGTCAGCCGGGAGAGAGCGACGAGGGCAAAGATCGCGAGCATCAGGTATTCGGGGCTCGCGAACTGCGTCGCGAAATCGCTCAGCGGCCCAGCGACGACCATGAGGAGCACTACGGCGAGCGTCCCCGCGAGGAACGAGCTCAGGGCTGCGATCGCCAGCGCGGCACCCGCCCTCCCTTTCTTGGCCATCGGATAGCCATCCAGCGTGGTCACGACGGAAGAGGCCTCGCCAGGCACACCGATGAGAATCGCGGAGGTCGACCCTCCATATTGCGCGCCGAGGTATATGCCGGACGTCATGATAAGACCCGCGGCGGGGTCAAGCGTGAAACTGATCGGCAGCAAGAGCGCCATGGCACCCACGGGTCCGATGCCCGGGAGGACGCCGACGATGCTCCCGATGAGCACGCCGACGAGCAGGGTAAGCAGCAGGATGGGGTTGAAGACCGCTGCGAAGCCCTCGAGGAGGTTCGAGATCAGATCCATGAGGAGATCGCCAATCGGAAGAGGCCGGTGGGGATACGCAATCCCAGGAGTTCGACGAACAGGAGGTCGGTGCCGATGCCCACGGCCAGGGCGATGATTACGACCTGCCACCACGGCCGCTTGCCGAACAGCACGACGAGCAGCACCGTGAGGATCATCACGGTGATGATGTGGCCCAGAAGGCCGACGATCGCGAGATACATGGCGATCGAGCCGAGGATCGCCACGAGTCGCAGCGAGAGATGACCCGTGCCCCGCTCCCATGCGTCGGTGCGGCGGCGCAGTGCGAGTCGCACGAGGTCGATGGCCAGGAACACCACCATGATCGTGCCTGACACGACCGGGAAGAAGCCCGCGCCGGGGTCACCCTCGTCGTTGATGAATCGCATCTGCGAGGCAGTTACGAGGTAGACGATTCCGATCGCGACCAGTGCTGCATCGAAGGCGATCCTGGCCGCGTCACCGGGATTCCACACCGCGACGTCGGGCCCGGTGTCGGTGGTGGGCCCGGGTTCCTCACCCGGGCCCACCACCGTTGCGGGACCCTCGAGATTGTCCTGAGGGTTCGACATCGGATTACTTCTTCAGGTCCATCTCGTCGATCAGCGCGATCGAGTCGGCATCGGTCTGGGCAGCAACGTCCGCGAACTCATCCCACCCGACGAAGGACGGGATGCCGAACGTCTTGGTGATGTAGTCCTGGTAGGACTTGCTCTCGACAGCGCGGCCGACGGCATCCGAGAGGATGGCAACGACGGCCGGGTCCATCCCAGCGGGGCCGAAGAGTCCTTCCCAACCGTTCCAACGGTCCGTGTCGTAGCCCTCGTCGGCGAATAGCGCAACGTCAAGGCTGTCAGGGGCATCGAAGGCTCCGACGTAGATGAGGTCTCCCTTGTCGACGTACTGCACCACCGGACCGAACTGCGCGACGGAGACGTCGACCGTGCCGTTCACGGCGGGTAGCACCATCTGCCCGGCGTCGAAATAGACCGGCTTGACGTCGATGCCCGCCGCCTGCTCGAGCAGCGCCAGCTGGAGGTCCTGCCCGGACGCGCGATTACCCAATCCGACCGTGAACTTCCCGGGGCTGGCCTTGGCGGCCTTGACGAAGTCCGCAATGGTCTCGATTCCGCTGTTGGGGCTCGTGAACATCACATTTGCAGTCGTGCTGGTCTCGGCGATCGGGGTGAGGCTCTCGAGACCCTGGAACGGAGTGTCGATGAGACGGCTCTGAACCGAGATGCCCGTCGCGGCGACGTACCCGATCGTGTAGCCGTCCGGGGCAGCGGAGGCGAGCTCGAACTGGCCGATCGTCGAAGAGCCACCTTCGATGTTCTCGACGATGACGCTCACCCCGAGGTCGCTCTCGAGTTCCAGGGCGATCACGCGAGCACTCGCGTCAGGGCCGGATCCGGCCGGGAACGGCACGATGAGGGTGATGGGTGACTCCGGGAACGGATTCTCCGGGGATGCGCTCTCGCCGGTCGACGGGGTGGCTGAACACGCCGCAAGGCTGAGGACGGCGAGCAGCGCTAGGGGCGCTGTGGCCTTGGCACGGAACATGGGGAACTCCTCTTCATTGAGTTAGCTAGCCGTGGGTACGGCGGGCCATGATCTGACGACGATGGATCGAAAACCTTGGTCGATTTATTTGTTCAAGTGGAGAAAATAACACTAAAGTAACTTATGCGTCAAGATGGGCGACCGGGCAGACCTTGCGGAAGGATGAGCGATGGCGATGATTGCGAAAAATGAACGAAGCCCGCACGAGGCACTGATACTGCGCCTGCTGCGTGATGAGCCCCCGCATTCACGCACAACGCTGTCCGACGCCACAGGGCTCTCCCCCACCACAATCACCAAGATCGTGGGACCGCTCATCTCACGCGGACTACTGACAGAGCGCGAAGTTGGCGTTCGGGGTGTGGGCCGCCCCGCACTCATCCTCGTCCCCGTCCCGGATGCGGTAACCGTTGTCGGCGTGCAGCTGGGCGTCGGCACGATCAAGGTGGGCCTGACGGATGCGCGGGCCAGCGTGCGATCGGCCGAGGCACGTTCATTCGACCCAACTGCTCCGGTTGAAGACGTGATCGAGCTAATCGCGAATACCGTCTCCTCCGTCCTGGAAGCCGACGATGGCGCACCGTGCTTGGGCGTCGGCATCGGGGTGCCCGCGCCCGTCGACGAAGCGCACCGGCGCATCGAGCTCTCGATCAACCTAGGCTGGAAGCAGGTGCCGATATCGGACATGCTGGAGGCGCGCCTCCACCTGCCGGTCGTGGTCGATCACAACGTGCGGTCCATGGCGCTCGCTGAGGCTCGATACGGCGAACACGAGGTCAACAGCATCGCCTACGTCTACGTCAAGACCGGTCTGGGCTTCGGGGTCGCCGTCAAGGGCCAGCCCTTCTACGGCAGCCCGGGTGGTGAAAGCTATCTCGGCCACACCCGCGTCGTCGAACAGGGCGAGCTGTGCTCATGCGGCGCCCGAGGATGCCTTGAGACGATGGTCTCTGAGCCGTACATCCTCAGGCGCCTCGCCGCTATCGATCCGACTTTCGATCCCGCGGGCAACGTACTCGCGATCCTGCACGAGTGGGCCAGCCGCGGTGAGCCGGCCGCGGTCGAACTCGAGGACAACATCATCGGACACATGAGTAACGCAGTCGCGACGGTCGTCAACCTGTTCACGCCTGGACTTCTCCTTCTCGGCGGAATCTTCGCGATTTCGCCGGCGCCCATGATCTCCGCGATCCGCGAGCAAACCCGCGAGCAGATCTTCCCCCTGCTCCGTGACGCGCTACGGGTCGAGTCCGCGGACGCGTCGCTGGAGTCGGCCGTGAGCGCGGGAGCATCTGTAGCCCTTGAGGAGTTGCTGTACCGATGACCGATCGCTGGAACATCCTGCTCATCACCGCCGACGACCTCGGGGGTGACACACCCTCGAGCTTCGGGGGGCCTCCCGGCGTGATGCCGGCGGTCGACGGTCTCGCGGGCGAAGGCATGGCCTTCCATCGGGCGCACGTCGCCGCCGCCGTATGCCAGCCAAGCCGCTCGGCGATGCTTACGGGACTGTGGCCGTACCGCAACGGTGCTGAGGGCTTCGAGCCCATCGCCGACGGTATCCCGGTGCTCACCGACTACCTGCGCGAGGTCGGGTATCAGGCCGGCATCCTGGGCAAGGTCGACCATCTCCAGCCGGTCGATCGGTTCGGATGGGTGACCTGGATATCGATGCGAGAACTGGGAATGGGACGGGATCCACAGGCGTACTCGAGCGCGGCAACGAGCTTCTTCGCGACGCACGCCGACGAACCGTGGTTCCTCATGGCCAACGCCCACGACCCGCACCGCCCGTTCGACGGGAGCGCAGACGAGACTGCGAGGTTCGGCGAAGAGGACCTCGCTCGCATACCGGCGCCATCCCAGCGATACCGCCCGGGCGAGCATCCAGTGCCGGGCTTCCTCCCGCGCCTGCCGGGCGTGGAGCAGGAGTATGCACAATACCTCTCGTCCTCGAGACGTTGCGACGACGTCGTGAAGGCACTGCTGGTCGCACTCGACCACTCGGGCCAAGCCGACCGCACGATCGTCATATTCCTCTCTGACAACGGGATCGCCGTGCCTTTTGCCAAGGCGAACTGTTACCTGCAGAGCACCCGCACACCCCTAGTGATCCGTTGGCCGGGGCGCACCACACCGGGGGCAGCGGACGAGGAACACTTCGTGTCGGCACTCGACCTCTTCCCGACCCTGTGCGAGGCCGCGGGCATCCCGACTCCGGCCGGTCTCGACGGCCGATCCCTCACGGGCCTCATCGACGGCGCTTCGGAGGCCGATCGCGACCTGGCCTTCACCGTGTTCCACGAGACTTCGGCAAAACGCCGCTTCGAGATGCGGTGCGTGCAGGACAGCGACTTCGGCTACATCTGGAACGCCTGGTCCGACGAAGGTGTCGAGTACGAGGCCGAGAACATGGAAGGCATGACCTGGTCCGCCATGAGCGGCGCGGCCGCCGAAGATCCCGAAGTCGCCGCCCGAGTCGAGTTCTACGTGCGGCGCGAACCGGAAGAGCTCTATCAGCTCACCACCGATCCGAACTCGCTTGTGAACCTCGCCGGAGACCCGGCATTCGAGGCCGAGGCCACGCGACTGCGCGCCACGATGGCCGAGTGGCTCGAATCGACCGGCGACTTCCTCGCCGAGCGCTATCGGAGGGACCTCGCCGCCTGAGGGCGACTAGTTCTAGGTCCCGTGGGTCAGGTTGCCCTGAATCGTCGTTCAACGAACGTGATTCTGAAGTCGCAGTTTGTCTAGGGTTCCGATCGGGGGCACTAATCATGTAATCGTGTCGCATGGTCGCTCCTCTAGCATTCGACGATCGGTGGCCCTCGTCTCAGATGATCAGAGGGTACCTGTGCTGTTTGTTCGGCTCCTTGCCGGAGCGCCTGCTCACAGTTGCGTCCCCGTGAGTGGTGTGGCTCCCCGCGGGGCGTTGCTGGTCGAGCTCGTCGAGACCGCAATTCCGGGGACCGCGGCCGTCCCAGAGATGAGGCCCAGTCGTGCCCGCGGCGGTCTCGACCGGTTGTCGAGCCAGTCGAGACACGATCAATGGTGGGCGGGTCTCGGCGGGTTCGCCAGGGGCGCGCCCGCCTACGCATCGGGCGGTGAGTCCATCACGGTACCAGGATGGCGCGTCCGCGGACCTTGCCGGCGTCGAGGTCGCTGATTGCCTGCTGGAAGTCGCTGAGCGCATATTTTTGTGTGTGGAGCTTGACGGCGCCGCGCGCGGCGAGGGCCATGAGGTCCTGCAGGTCGTTGTAGGAACCGACGAGATTACCGATGATGTTAATTTCCGCCGACACGATGTCGATCGTGGGTACGTTGATGTTCTCGCCGTAACCGACCACGTAGTAATCCCCTGCCCGGCGCAGCATCGCAACGCCGTCGGCTGTTGCGCCGCCCTCACCGACGAAGTCGATGAGGGCTTCGGCGCCCCGGCCCTCGGTAAGCTCAAGTACGTGTGTGACCTGCGTCCCATCAGAGATGACACCGGCGTCGGCCCCGATCGACTTGGCCAGGTCGAGGGCAGCCTGGTTGCGGTCGACGACGATGATACGGGCGGGGGTGAGCGCCTTAAGCACCTGGATCCCGATGTGGCCCAGGCCTCCTGCGCCCACAACGACGCAGGTATCGCGCGAGGTCAGCCGTTTGGCTGCCTTGGCCGCCGCGTGATAGGCGGTGAGGCCGGCATCCGCCAGGGCAGCGACGTCCGCCGGTTCCAGCGAGTCGTCGATTTTGACGACGGAGCGCGCGGACGTGCAGAGGTACTCGGCGTAGCCGCCGTTGGAGTCGATGCCGGGAAATTTGCTCTCCTCGCAGTGCACGTCATCGCCCGACCGGCAGGCCCGGCACAGCCCGCACGTGACGAGGGGATGGAGGATGACCTTGTCGCCTTCTTTCACGTTGGTGACGGCGCTGCCGATGGCGTGCACCCAGCCGGCGTTCTCGTGGCCGATCGTGTACGGCAGCTGGACCTGTGATTTCTCTGCCCACTGGCCCTCGAGGATGTGCAAGTCGGTGCGGCACACGCCGGCTCCCCCGATCTTGACGAGGACATCCCACGGGCCGGTCACTTCGGGGATGGGGGCCTCTGTCATCTGCAGGTCTTCGTGGTAACCGACGACCTGGACGGCTCGCATGGTCCTCATGGGTGGATCTCCTTGACTGTGATCGGAAGTAGCTGGTGATGTTCGGCCGCCTCGGGCCGGTAAGCCTGGTCGGCTTCGGCTTCGGCGTAGCGGGTGCGCAGCAGACCGCGGCAGAAGTGCGCATTCCCGTCGATGGATACGCGCGTCGAGCGCGCACGCCGCAGTGCCATCGGCACGTCCTCGGGTGCGTAGGGGTGGCCCTCGTGGTCGACGAGGACGACGGCGTCGGGGCCCTCGGGCAGTCCGAGGACTGCCCGCCGACGCAACAGCGAATCAGTGTGCTTCGCGGGCGGCAGTTCGCGCAGCCGTACCGTGCCTACGGCCGTCTCGGCGAGCGAGGGGTCGGAGCGCAGCAGGTCGCTGAGGCAACGTTCCATCGCTGCGGTGTGCGCTTTTCGGCGGAACGTCCACCGCAGCTCGTCAAGAGACTCCTCGGCCTCGTGCCGGAAGGTCCCTCGGTAGCCGGCGTCAGCCGCGAGGCCCACGTTGATGATCTCGGAGTCGTGGTGATCGTCGAGTTCGACGACCACCTTCGCCATTCCCTTCAGCGCCGCGACGGCATCCTTGGCATCGGAGGCCATCAGGTAGGCGAAGTTCGGCGAGCAGAACGAGGTGGGCAAGCGCAGATGGATGACGGCCTGCGCCCCTTCCGCATCCGCTGTGACGGTAACCGACCGGACGAACCCGAGGTCGGTGATCGGCTCGTCCAGTTCGGGATCGACGACGGCGTCCAATGCACGACGGACGTCCTCCTCCCCCAACGCCCCGGAAACCCTGATTTCCGGCTCGGAAAGCGTGACGATCACAGGGCGCCTGCCAGGTCCACCCGCTCTGGTTCACGGGGTCCGGTCTCCGGTTCTGCCGCGCGTGGCAGTTGGAGCTCGGCGGGGACGGGGATGTCGTACATCTTCGCCGCGTTGAGTCCGAGGATCTTCTTCTTCTGGTCGGTGGTGATCGGGCCGTACTCCGTCATGTCCTCCGGGATCTGGAAGTCGACGAAGCGCTCGATCAGCCAGCGTGGTGTCCACAGGGCGTAGTCGCTGGAGAACTGGAGGCGGTCCTCACCCACCCAGTACAGGAGTTCACCGATGATCTGGGCGAAGTAGCGCGGCCGTGTGTGCATGAAGGGCATCGCGACAGCCAGTCCGCCATGGACGTTGGGCTCCTGCGTGGCGATCCAGCAGAAGTCTTCGAGTCGCGGCAGTCCGACGTGCTCGACCACGAAATTGAGATCGGTGAAGTCGGTGGCTGCGTGGTCGATGTCGGCGACGTCGAAAGCGTCGCGGTCGAGCGGGCGGATCGTCGGACCCTTATGGACGTGAATGTTCTTGATGCCAAGCGTGCGGCATTCCTCGAAGTAGCGGTAGGCCCATGGGTCCGAAAGCTTGTAACCGCGCGAGGCGCCGTTCCACTCCGCTGTGTAGAGCTTGACGCCCTTGAAGCCCATCTTTTCGTGGTCTGCGCGTAGCCGGTCGAGGCCGGCCTCTCCATCGCGGGGATCGAAGTTGTGGTTGTAGGTGAGCTTGTCGGGATTGGCTGCGGCGAGGTCATAGGCCTCCTTGGTCTGTCCGAAGCCGCTCTTGTAGAATTCGCCGAGATGGGCCGGCTGGAAGATCGCGTGATCCACGTATCCGTCGTCGAAGATGTCCTTCATGAGGCGCTGACCGCCCTGGTAGAGGTACTCCTCGTAGGTCCACACCTCCTCCTGGGGAGAGAGGTTGCGGTGGTAGTCGTAGAAGCAGTCAATGAATTGCTTGCCGTGGATATTGCGTTGATTCTCCGGCCGAGCGTCCCACAGGGCGATGTGGGCGTCGACAATGAAGTAACTTTCGCCATCTTTGGTATACATGCGTTGTCTCCTTCTCGCGACTGCCTTAGTCGCGACAACATCGACAGTAGGCAGACGCAGGACATGTCGACCTGTGCCGCGTGTCTCACTTTGAGACGGACAACGGCGACGCCTCCGGCACAGGAGGGCTACTCTCGATGTACCGAGACAAGGAGGTCGGCGATGGCGCCGAACCTGGACATAGGGCTCCCGACGCCAATGCGCGGGCCGCACGACGGTCAGGTCGTCAGTGCGGCCAAGCGAGTTCAAGCGTCCTGGCAACGCAGTGAGGACTATGGCGTCTCGGCCGAGACCGTGGACCCTGTATGGGCCGGTTCGGTCGCGACCGACTCGCTGTTCTTCCAGTGCGGACAGGATGTGCTCAGCGGCCTTCATGGGATTCTCGCCAACGAGCCTGTGAGCTTGATGCTCACCGACGCCGACGGGCTTGTCCTCAACCGATTCAGTGGCGACACCTCGCTGCTGCGGGCACTCGACAAGGTGCACCTGGCGCCGGGCTTCGCGTTTTCTGAACGCGTGGCCGGAACGAACGGAATGGGACTTGCCTTGGCGGACCGGACCGCCAGTCTGGTACGAGCCGAAGAGCACTACACGGCAAGCCTGCGCACCTACACGTGTGCCGCTGTCCCGGTGCTCGACCTCCGCAGCGGCCGGCTCGAAGGCAGTGTGAACATTACGACCTGGTCGCGTTCGTCACCGGAACTCCTGCTGGCGCTGGCGCAATCGGCGGCGAGCAACACCTCGGCGCTCATGCTCGCCCGGTCACAGGGACGGACGGTCAAACCGGAAGCCCGGGGCGGGGTCTTCCGGGTGCAGCGCGGCGGCCTGGAACCGGGTTCGGGGACACTTCGGGACCTTTCCTCGATGTGGACAGGGGCTCTTATTCAGGCGGTCCATGCGCTGGCAGCGGGCCGGGTGCTCGCCGCAGTCGGCGAGCACGGCACCGGGCGAGCCACACTTCTGGGGCAGGCCCTGCGTCAAGTCCACCCGACGAGCCGCATCCTGTGCGCCGCCGCTCCCGCACCCGAGGATGTCGACGCCTGGCTGTCGTTGTGGGTGCCAGAGCTGTCAAAACCCGAAACCGCTGTCATCGTCGAGAACGTCGACCGCCTGCCGGCGTGGGCAGCGCAGGAACTGCAGGCCCATGCACTGGGCGCCCTGCAGTCGCGGCCGGTGTCCACGGCGGGGACCCCTCCGGTCCTTGTCTGGGCAGTCACCGCTGAAGAGTTCGATGCGATTCCCCAGCCACTCGCCGCCCTAGTTGAGACAGTGGTGCCGGTCCCGGCCCTGCGTGAGCGCGGCGGCGCCGACATCCTGTCGCTGGCCCGCTATGCGGCCCGGCAGACCCGCCTTCGCGAAGTCGATTTCACCCCGGCTGCGGAGCGCGTGTTGACCGCCTACGACTGGCCCGACAACATCGACGAGCTCTTTCGGATTGTCCACACGGCAGCGCTGCGCACGGACACCATCGACGTGCGGCACCTGCCATCCGCACTTATCGGGCCCCGCGGCCGGCACCTCACGCGGATGGAGTCCATTGAGCGCGACGAGATCATCCGATGCCTCTTACGCCCCGGCATCACCGTTGGCGCCGCCGCCGCAGAGCTGGGTCTCAGCAGGGCGACAATCTACCGGCGGATGGCCAGACTCGAAATAGTCTCGCCCAAGTAGCGCAATCTCACTGACCTGCGGTGCGCGTCTCATTTTGAGACAGTCACCGTCATCAGGCTCGCCACCGGCGCAATATTCTCAAACCACCGGGGCGCGGGAAATGAGCTCCGGGAGGCCATCCGGCCCGCATCGACAATGACGTCAAGGAGTACCCCATGCCTGCAAGAAGTCCCATCCGCACAGTCATCAGCCCCGGTCGCTACGTCCAGGGGCCGGGAGCCATCGCTCGTTTGGGAGAGTTCCTCGCGCCCATCGGAAGCACACCCCTGATCGTTGCCGACGACGCCGTCTGGGGTTTCGTGGGACATGACGTAATTTCGTCCCTGAAGGCGGTCGGGCTGCCCGTCACCCGGGAGACGTTCCGCGGAGTCCCCTCAGCAAAAGAGATCGATCGCCTCGTCGAAGTGATCAAGAGCGCGCGGACGTCGTGGTCGCCGTAGGCGGCGGAAGCACGATTGATGCTGTCAAAGCATCCGGGTTTCTCGCGGGTATCCGATGGGTCACCGTACCCACGGTCGCTTCAACGGATGCGCCGACGTCGGCGTTGGCCGTTGTCTACACGGAAGATGGTGCATTCGAGGAGTACCGCTTCTTTCCTCGCAACCCGGACCTCGTCCTGGTCGACTCACAGATTGTTGCCAACGCCCCGGCGGCCTTCCTCGCAGCGGGTGTCGGCGACGCTTTGGCCACATGGCTCGAGGCGCGGGCAACCGCTGCATCCAACTCGCTGACCATGGCCGGGGGCCTTCCCACCCTCACCGGCACTGCCCTGGCCCGACTGAGCTGGGATATTCTCTGGGAGAACGCACTGCCGGCTCTCGACGCAGTACGCGACCACCTTGTCACCCCGGCAGTCGAGAAGGTCATCGAGGCGAATACCCTGCTCTCGGGCCTGGGATTCGAGTCCGGTGGTCTGGCCGCAGCCCACGCCATCCACAACGGACTGACGGCAGCACCGCAAACACACGGACTGGCCCACGGGCAGAAAGTGAACATCGGTTCGCTCACGCAGCTCGTGCTGGAGGGTGCACCGACCGGCGACATCCGTGACTTCATCGAATTCACTACGCGGGTGGGCCTGCCCACTACTCTCACCGAAATTGGACTGACGGTTGAGAACACCCACGAGCTCGAACTGGTCGCCAACGCAGCGACGGCGACAGGCGAGACCATTCATGCGATGCCTTTCGAAGTCCGGCCGGCCGATGTGATTTCGGCCCTCAAATCAATAGAGCGTTTCTCCCGCCGGGTCCGCGAGGAAGCAGGCCTCCCTGCGCCGAAGCCATACGTGGCCGCGCACTGACGCGTGCATGGGGTTTTCCTCCGCAATCGGACTGAAGTCCCTGATGACCTGATTGGTCGGTAGTCGCCCGCTTGAGTTGAGCGGCCGAAGCCGTGATCGTGGCCGTGATCGTCGCTGTATTCGATCGGTCGTTAATATTCATCGCCGACCGGCGGTTCCCACTGCCCAAAAATTTTCCCGCCGGGAGCCGGACGTCGGACCCGGCATGACACCGCAGGGCTGGCGGGGAGCAGCCCGGGCGCGACTCGCTCGTCGCCAACGGCCGACCATCACGTCGGCTGACCTCAGAAAATGAAGGAAACAAAGATGTCTCTTGGAATTGTCTTTTTGTCGGAAGTATTCGGTACGGGGATGCTGACGTTGCTCGGCTGCGGTGTGGTCGCCAATGTGGCGTTGAAGGGAACGAAGGGTAGCAACGGAGGGTTTTTGATGATCACGTGGGGGTGGGGCATCGCCGTTTTCGCTGGCGTCTACGTCGCCGCGCTGTCCGGCGCCCACCTGAATCCGGCCGTGACGCTAGGACTCGTCTTGAACGGCACGAAGGAGTTCGTCCCCGGAATCCCGGTCGATTTCCTTTCGACGATCACCTACTTCGGAGGCGAATTCATCGGGGCATTCCTGGGTGCTGTGGTCTGCTGGCTGTCCTACAAACAGCACTTCGATGCGGAGCCGCTGGCGGCCAACAAGCTGGCTGTATTCTCTACGGGACCAGCCATCCGCTCGAACGGGTGGAACCTGCTCACCGAGTTCGTCGGCACCTTCGTGCTGGTCTTCGTCATTCTTACCTTCGGCGGAACTCCATCCGGCCTCGGTCCGCTGGCGGTGGCACTTCTGGTGGTAGGCATCGGGCTTTCCCTGGGTGGGCCAACGGGCTACGCCATCAACCCCGCACGTGACCTGGGCCCTCGCATCGCACACGCCATTCTTCCCATCGAAGGCAAACGCTCAAGCGACTGGTCCTACGCATGGATCCCTATCATCGGCCCGCTGGCCGGCGGCGGTGTGGCCGGTATCGTGGCCTCGTTCATGCCAATAGTCTTCACGGCCGCGACGTAACTGTAGGTTACCTAGGACGTCGCATCGGCGGCCAGCCAGACTCTGGCTGACTGTCCCGCGCGCGTCAGGAGAGATTCGTGAGCAAGGCCCGACCAGCGATGGGTGACCCGGCCTCGAAGATCGCCCCTCCCGCTGATATGTAGTGCTCTTTGTCAAGTGCGCATTTTTGAGCGGCGTCCGTGATGCTTGTCGGGTGGAAGGTCGGATCGGGGTGGGAGCGTTCTTCTCCCGCCTCGATCCGAACGTTCCACCATGCTTTTTCGAGGAGTCCTATCCGGCGCAGCCAAGATTCGGCGGCTGGCATTGCGTCTCTGACTTCCTCTCCGCGGACAGCGGGTCTTCCACCGATAACCGCTGATCGGCAGGATACTGCGTAGTCCTATTCAGTGCTGCCCAGGCCGCTCATGGCTTAGGTCGTGACCGGATGGATGTTTTCCCGGCGGAATCGTAGCTCTCGGCGAATGTGGTCACCTGCTGGCCACCGACGTGGGGCCGCGGGTGGTGGATCTATTTCCCCCCACCGCTCGGAGGAATCGCGCTCAGCGCCTCGTCTCGTACCTGGTTAGGACCACGCCGCCGGGAAACGTCCGCGTCTCCACCAGGTCCAGGTTCACCCAGCTGTCCAGCGCGGTGAAGAACGGCGTGCCGCCGCCCACCAGGACCGGATAGGTGGCCAGCGCATACTCGTCGATCAGCCCGGCCCGCATGGCCGCCCGGCGAGCGTTGCGCCGCCGAGGATCTCGCGCAGGCCAGTGACGATCCCGCCGGTGTCCAGCCGCACAGAGTCCGCGTACGCAGGCCGATGCCCGTAATCGGTACGAAAGCCGATGCGGGCAGGTATGGTGGTGGCGAGACTCACAAGACTCACAGATCCAACAAGACTCACAAGACTCACAGCCACTCACAAGGAATCCACCATGGAGAACCCATTCCGGCCCTCAGCCGGCGCGACACCGCCGGAAATCATCGGCCGCGCAGGACTTCTCGACGAGTTCGACTACGGCCTACGCCTGGGTTCAGGGGCGCCGGGGCTCCTCACCATCTTCACCGGTGCCCGTGGCATCGGCAAGACCGTCATGCTCGGTGCCGCCCACGATATGGCCAGGGAACGCGGATGGGCCGTGATCTCCGAGACGGCCACCGGCGGCTTTATGGGGAGGATCGGCGAATCCATGCGCCAGCTGGCCGAAGAACTCGGCACCGGACCGCAGGGTCGCCGGATCACGGCGGTCTCCGTCGCCGGTTTCAGCCTCACGACAGAGCTCCCGCCCGAACGCCAGGTCGCCTGGCGGAACCTCGCTGAAGAACTCCTCCGGCTCANCGCGTGGCGGAACCTCGCTGAAGAACTCCTCCGGCTCATCCAGGGCCGTGGTACCGGTCTGGTCATCACCGTGGACGAAATCCACGCCGCTGACCGTGCTGAACTGGCGCAGCTGGCCGCCAGTGTCCAGCACCTGATCCAGGACCGGCTTCCCATCGGACTGGTCTTCGCCGGCCTGCCGGCCGCGGTGTCGGACCTGCTCAACGAAGGCGTGGCGACGTTCCTCCGCCGCGCCGACAAGATCGACCTGCATGCGGCCGCAGTCCGGGATGTGGAGACATCGTTCGCCGACACGTTCGCGGCGGCGGGGTTCAATATCTCACCGGCCCTGGTCCGTCAGGCCTCTGAAGCGACAGGAGGATACCCGTTTCTCATCCAGCTGGTCGGCTACTTCCTCTGGCGGGAAGCCGAAAACAACGAGGGATCGCTGGATGCTGAGGCTGTCGGCAGGGCCATTGAAGCCGCCCACCGACGCAACGCACGCACCGTGATCGAAGCTGCTCTCTCAACAGCCTCACCCAAAGACATGGAATTCCTTCATGCCATGGCCAAAGACGACGGACCCTCGGCCGCCGGCGACATCGGGCAACGGCTGGGCGCCAAGACAAACCTTGTCGCCAACTACCGGACACGGCTCCTGGCCGCCGGACTCATTGAATCGGTAGGGTACGGCACAGTCGACTTCGCCATCCCCGGTCTACGCCGGTATCTCAGTTCGAAGCCCACGGGCTGAGCCGCCCACCGGATCTGACAAAGTCACATTCTGGCACCGCAGTCATTGATCGAGGGCATCCGAGAACCGCGCGCCCAACCCAGCCCGCACCGGGACGCCCGCGCTCGACAGGGTGGAGTGCCCCTGATGGGCACGGCCGACGGGCTGCTCAACATGCTCGCTCTTAGGCGATGGTGTACGTGACGGTGGTCGTGTACGGGTTCAGGGCGCCGCTGGACCCAACGGCGTAGTTGGACCGGAAGGCGTTGGCGGGAATGGCCAGGCTGAACGAGGGGGTCAGGGTGTAGGTCCCCTTGTGCGTTGCCTCTGCCGCTACCAGGGCATGGGACGTCGTGAGAGCAGGTGCGGTGATTCCAGCTGCGGCGTCAGAGCCAGCGCCCGCGGTGATCGCGCCCGGGGTGATGGTCAGATTACCGACCGGAAGGGTGCGGGCGACCAATTCCGTGGTCCCCGCCGCGCTCGTGGGGACCGTGGCGCTGACCGAAACTGTCCAAGCCGCGCCAGTCCCACGGGCGTCAGTGATGCTCCACTGCGTCGAAGAACCCGTCGCCGCCTGGGTGTTGGATCCGTCAAAAGCGTCACGCCGCTCAGTGTGGCGCCCCGTTGTGGAAGTCAGGGTTCCACCGGAAACGGTGGAGTCCACAACGTCAGCCATGGCGGGCATGAGTCCGACGGTGACCAGGAGGGCGGCGGCAGCGAGCTAACGCACCAGAGAGGATGGTGTCGGCCTCGTCGCTGGCCTGGGGTCCGGGTGAGTCTCGTTGGTGAGGAATCCGGCTCCCGGGCCCTCGCATCGCCCCTTCGGCGGTCTGTGCTCATTGCCGCTGACGCGCGGGTTCCCGCCTTCCGTTGCGTTTGTGCAGATTGAGCCCGCGTGCCTGGGCCATGTCTCCGCCGGTCGCACTTTCGTCTGACGAGTCGCCTTCCCCTGAATGGGGGTCCTC
>NZ_SOEZ01000076.1 GCF_004402215.1 Cryobacterium tagatosivorans | reverse complement strand
CCGGCGCCGGGCCGGGCGCCGGGCCGCGCGCGCGCGACCGGGTCCCGCCGGACGGGGCATCCGCTCGGGCGGGTCTCGCCGGACGGGGCATCCGCGCGGGCGGCGCCGGTGTATCTTGGGCCGCATGAGCGGGTCGGACGACGTCGACGACTATCTGGCCGGGGTACCGGCGGAGTTCCGCGGGGCGCTGCAGGGGCTCCGTGAGACGATCCAGCGCTTCGACCCCGAGGCCACGGAGCGGATCAGCTACCGGGTTCCGACATTCTTCGACCACGGGATGCTCGTCGGCTTCGGCGCGCAGTCCAGCGGGTGCAGCTTCTACACGCTGAGCCCCGGGCTGGTCGCGTCCCTGCGCGACGACCTCACCGGTTTCGAGGCATCCGGCGGGACGATCAGGTTCACGCCGGCGCATCCGCTGCCGGAGTCGCTCGTGCGCACCATCGTCGCCAACCGCCTCGCCGACAACCTCGGCGGCTGAGGCGCCGCGGCTGACGCGCCGGGGCTGACGTGCTGTTGCTGACGTGCCGTGCTGTCGCGTGCCCGCGTTGCGCACTGTGTGACGTGCCGCGGCTTCGGCTCTGCTGCGGGTCGCTACTCTGGGAGGACACCGCACAAGCTCCCCGGGGGACACCATGACACTGCAGACCGCCGACCTGTACGACGAGCGTGGCGAAGACCTGCAGTCCGTGGCGGTGCAGTTCCAGTCGATCGGCGGCAACGCGCGCTTCAGCGGGCCGATCCGCACCGTCAGCTGCTTCGAGGACAACGCCCTGGTCAAGGCCGTCCTGGCCCGCCCCGGCGCGGGCGCCGTGCTCGTCGTGGACGGCGGCGGATCGCTGCAGACGGCGCTGATGGGCGACATGATCGCCGAGTCCGCGGTGGCCAACGGGTGGGCGGGCGTCATCATCAACGGCGCCATCCGGGACCGGGTCGCGATCGGCGGGCTCGCCCTGGGGGTCAAGGCCCTCGGCAGCAACCCGCGCAAGAGTTCGAAGACCGGCAAGGGCAGCGCGGATGTCGTGGTCGAGTTCGCCGGGGTGCGCTTCCGCCCCGGGCGCATGGTCTACTGCGACGAAGACGGCATCCTCGCCGAACGCTAGCCGCCGCCGTTCCCCGCCGAGACTCGCCGTTCCTGCCGAGAATCGCCGTTCCTGCCGAGAATCGCCGCTGGAACGGCGATTCTGGGCGCAAACGGCGACTTTCGGCGCCGAAGCGGCCGCCGCAGAAGTCCGGGCCGCAGTCGACCCGCGGGTATGTGGCTAACTCAGGAGAATCCGGACTACCGGCTCGTCCCTCCGCGGAAATTCGGGGCACGGGGGGAGTGGCCGCCGGATTCTCCTGAGTTAGCCACACACGCACACCCTCATACGCACGGTGGCTCATACGCACGGTGGTTCTACGCACGGTGGTTCTACGCACGGTGGTTCTACGCACGGTGGGCGCTGGCGGCGGCCGGCAGCCGTGGCCGCGGGGCCTGGGAGGCGCTGCCCGGGGCGACTCGCCGCCGGGCAACGCCGCTCGCGCGTGTGACGCGCGGGCCAGTGCCGGGCCTGTACCCGTTCAATACCGGGCCTGTACCCGGCCATCACCCGGTCAGTACCGGATGACCACCCGGCCGTCGATCTTGCCGTGCTTCATCTCGTCGAAGACCGTGTTGATCTCCTCGAGCGTGCGGGTGGACACCGTCGGGTGGATCTCGCCGCGGGCGTAGAACTCCAGCGCCTCCTCCATGTCCTGGCGGGTGCCGACGATCGAGCCGCGCACGGTGAGTCCCTTGAGCACGATCTCGAAGATCGGCGCGGGGAAGTCTCCCGGCGGCAGGCCGTTGAAGACGATGGTTCCGCCGCGCCGGGCCATCCCGATCGCCTGGCCGAACGCCTTCGGGTGCACCGCGGTCACGAGCACGCCGTGGGCTCCGCCGGTCACCCGCTGGATGACCTCGACCGGGTCCTCATCCATTGCGTTGACGGTCAGCTCGGCGCCGTGTTTGGTTGCCAGGGCGAGCTTGTCGTCGGCCACGTCCACCGCGACGACGCGGAGGCCCATCGCCTTGGCGTACTGCACGGCGATGTGGCCGAGGCCGCCGATGCCGGAGATGACGACCCACTGGCCGGGCTTGGCCTCGGTCATCTTCAGGCCCTTGTAGACGGTGACGCCGGCGCAGAGCACCGGGGCGATCTCGACCAGGTCGGAATCCGCGGGGATCTTCACGGCGAACCGCGAGTCGACGAGCATGTACTGGCCGAAGGAGCCGTCGACGCTGTAGCCGCCGTTCTGCTGCTGCTCGCACAGCGTCTCCCAGCCGGTGCGGCAGTACTGGCAGCTGCCGCAGGCGGACCAGAGCCAGGCGTTGCCGACGTGCTCGCCGACGGTGATGTTGGTGACGCCCTCGCCCAGGGCGACGACGGTGCCGACGCCCTCATGGCCGGGGATGAGCGGCAGGCTCGGCTTGACCGGCCAGTCGCCCTCGGCGGCGTGCAGGTCGGTGTGGCAGACGCCGCTCGAGATGAGCTTGACGAGCACCTGGCCCGGGCCCGGCGTGGGCACCGGCACCTCGTCGACGGTGAGGTCCTGGCCGAAAGCCGAGACGACGGCGGCGCGCATCGTCGTCGCGGTCCCGTCGGTGCCGAGTTCTTCGTGCATGGTCGTTTCAATCAATGTCATGGCAAAACTCCCTAGATCGAACGTCTTCGTCCGTGGCCCCGAGGCTAGGCGGCGCAACGTTGCGCCCGCGTTGCGCGGGGTTGCGGGCATCCGGATGCCCCGCGCGGCCGGGCGGATCCGCCGACTTGACACCTCCGGTCGAGATTGCCCGGCGCACCGGGCAATCTCGACCCGAACAGGCAATCTCGGCGCAGGGGCGCAGGGGCGCAGGGGCGCGGGGCGCAGGGTGCAGGGCGCCGCAGGCAGCGGCGCGCAGGAGGGCACGCTGCCCAATCCGTGGATGATCCATCCAGCGAGCCCGCGCGGCCGGGCCGCTAGATTCGTACACAGGCCGCCCTCGACCGGGACGGCCTGCCGCGCCACCGATGAACGGAACTTCAGTGCAGAAGCAGATGGACGACAATGCGAGCGACCTTTCCCGCCCGCTCGAGGGCATCCTCGTGGCCGATTTCTCGCGCATCCTCGCCGGCCCGCTCGCCACGGTGACGCTGGCCGACCTGGGCGCGCGCGTGATCAAGGTCGAACGGCCTGGCAGCGGCGACGACACGCGCGGCTGGGGCCCGCCGTACTCCGCCACCGGCGCCACGTACTTCGAGGGGATCAACCGCAACAAGGAGTCGATCTGCCTCGACCTCACGGATGCCGCCGACCTCGAGCTGGCCCGGGCGCTCGCGCTCAGGGCCGACGTGCTCGTCGAGAACTTCAAGCCCGGCGGGATGGACAAGCTCGGGCTGGGCTACGACTCGCTCCAGCAGGAGAACCCCGGGCTGGTCTACGCCTCGATCACCGGGTTCGGCAGCGCCGGGGGAGCGGACCTGCTCGGCTACGACTTCCTCGTCCAGGCCCTCGGCGGCCTGATGAGCATCACCGGCGAGGAAGACGGCGCGCCGATGAAGGTGGGGGTCGCCCTCGTCGACGTGCTCACCGCCAAGGACGCGACGATCGGCATCCTCGCCGCACTGACCGCCCGCGCGGCGACCGGCCGGGGGGCGCGCCTGGAACTCAACCTGCTCTCCAGCCTGCAGGGCGCCCTGGCGAACCAGGGGCAGGCCTACCTCGGGGCCGGCGTCATCCCGAAACGGATGGGCAACGCGCATCCGTCGATCGTGCCGTACCAGCTGCTCGATTGCGCGGACGGGCCGCTGGCCGTCGCCTGCGGCAATGACGGCCAGTTCGCGCGGCTCGCGACAGTGCTGGGGGTGGAGCGGCTGGCCGCCGACGAACGGTTCGCGACCAACACCGCCCGCGTGCACAACCGCGTCGAACTCATCAAGATCCTGCACGGGCGCCTGGCCCGGGCCACCGCGCTCTCCTGGGAACTCCGGCTCACCGAAGCCGGCGTGCCGGCCGGGCGCGTGGCCACCATCGACGAGGGGATCGAGCTCGCCGAGACGCTCGGCCTCGCGCCGACCATCGACGTTCAGGATGCCTCCGGCACGACCGTCGGACGCCAGATCCGTCACCCGGTCAGCTGGACCCCGCCGCTCGCGCCGCGGACGGCCGCGCCGCCCGCGCTCGGCGAGCACGGCGACGCGATCCGTGCCTGGCTCACCTAATCGCCGCGAAACCGCAGTTGTGCGCGTTAAAACGCCTGTTTAGCGCGCACAACTGCGGTTTCGCGGGAGGGGAGGGGTGGGGAGGGAAGGTCAGCCGCGCAGGGCGAGCCACAGGTTCGCCGCGACATCGGGATCGTCGAGGTCGGCCTCGACGAGTCTGGACGCGATCCCGATCCGGTGCCGGAGCGAGTTGCGGTGCACGCCCAGCTCCCGGGCGGTTGGCTCCCACTGGCCCCGGTGCCGCAGGTAGCAGCGCACCGTCTCCACGAGGTCGGCCCGGGTGTAGCTCCGCAGGGCGTCCACCCAGCCATCCGCCTGCTGGTCGAGCAGGCCGTCCGCCGACACCAGCTGCCCGGAGGCGGCGCGTCGGCAGGCGCGGCCCACCTCGGTGATGCTGCCGGCGACCTGGCCCAGGAGCAACGGGCCGCTCAGCGCGACCGACAGCGCACCGGTCGTCGCGGCGGTCGTCGCGACGGTCGTCCCGCCCGGGCCGGCCAGCGGCAGGGGAGCGGGCTCGCCGTGCAACTCCCCGTCCGTCTCCCCGTTCGCTTCCCCCCGCGCCTCCCCGTTCGCTTCCCCCTGCGCCTCGTCCAGGATCAGCCAGGTCAGGCCGTCCAGCACGCTTTGCAGGCCCGAGCGACGGATGCTCCGCCGCAACGCTCTCCCGGCCGGTCCGAGCGCGGCAACCCGGTCGGCCAGCTCCGCGTCGCCGAGGAGCTCCACCTGGTCTCCGCGCACGGCCAGGAGCCGCACGCGCTCCGCCGGCACGGGCAGGCCCAGTTCCTCGGCCGCGAGGCGCGCGGCATCGACGTACCCGTGCAGGATCAGGCTGGCCACGGTGCCGCCCAGGATCGCGTTGGCCCGGCGCAGCCCCCACTGCTGCCCGGCGGTGACCGAGAGCAGCATGCAGCCGGTCAGCATGAGTTGCCGGTCCGCCGCGCGCAACGGTCGCCCGGCCCCGACCGCGAGGAATCCGGCCGTCTTCTCGTCGGCGACGATCGAGTATTCGACGACATCCGTTCCCTGCAACGGGAAGGTCGCCGAGGCGTGCGTTCCGGCCAGGCCCAGCCGCGCGGTTTCCTCGCGCAGCTGCGGGAGCACCCGGGCCTCGGCCGGAGGCCAGATCGTCTCGGCGGTGCCGTCCGCCGGAACATACACGGCCCAGCCGCCGAGTGCCTCGGCCAGCGCCTTCACCACCGACGCCACCGCCTCCGGGCGAGTGGCCGCCCGGGCGAGGGAGGTCTGCCGGCTCAGGCTCGCGGTGAGATCGGCCTGCTCCGCCCTGCCGACGAGGTCCCAGTAGGCCCGCGACACGTGCATGAACGGGATGCCGTCGGGAACGATCAGCAGCGCCAGTCCGGCCTCCCGGCAGACGGCATCCAGTTCGTCCGGCACCTCGTCGATCCCCGCGCCGAGCCCCAGGCCGAGCGCCGCCACCCCTTTGTCGAGCAGGCGCTGGACGTAGCGCCCGGTCCGGTCCGCCCCGCCGGAGAGCGGGATGCCGGTGGTCAGCAGCAACTCTCCGCCGCCGAGGTACGGGGTCGGGTCGTCGAGCTCGGAAATGTGCACGCCGGTGAGGTCGCGGCGGGCCACTCGCGCGCCGTCGTGCGGCCGGAGGTCCCGCCCGAGCCGTTCACAGAGCTGCGCGAGGCTGATCCGCACCATGGTCATTCCGTTCAGATCGAGCGCCGACAGTAATGACTGGACAGTCTATCTCCGGGCGGGTGCGCTTTTGGATAGTCCATCCGATGTCGCGGGGCACGGCCTCCTCTACATTGAAGCCATGGAATCATTGCCGCTTCCCCAGACTCGCCTGCTCCGCACCGCGATCCCGGGCCCCCGCTCCGCCACCCTGCACGCCGAGCGCACGCGCCAGGTCTCGAGCGGATTCGGGGTGGCCCTGCCCGTGTTCATCGACCGGGCCGAGGGCGGAATCCTGCAGGATGTCGACGGCAACCGGATCATCGACTTCGCCTCCGGCATCGCCGTGACCAGCGTCGGGGCGAGCAACCCGCTCGTGCAGGCCCGGGTCAGCGACCAGCTGGCACGATTCACCCACACCTGCTTCATGGTGACCGAGTACGACTCGTTCACCGCTGTCTGCGAATGGCTGAACACGCACACCCCCGGCGACTTCGAGAAGCGCACCGCGCTGTTCTCCACCGGCGCCGAGGCCGTGGAGAACGCCATCAAGATCGCCCGGGCCGCCACCGGCCGGGAGAAGATCCTCGTCTTCGACGACGCGTACCACGGCCGGTCCCTCCTCACCATGGCCATGACGGCCAAGGTCAACCCGTACAAGACCAGCTTCGGTCCCTTCCCGGGCGAGGTGCACCGGGCGCCGATGGCCGCGCCGCTGCGCTGGCCGGGAGGAGCCGAGAACGCGACCGCCGAAGCGCTCGCCGGGGTCGAGGCCGTCCTCGCCGCGCAGGGGCCGGAGACCTTCGCCGCCATGGTGATCGAACCGATCCAGGGCGAGGGCGGTTTCATCGTCCCCGCGCCCGGCTTCCTCGCCGGGCTCCGCGGCATCGCCGAACGCCACGGCATCGTCTTCGTCCTCGACGAGATCCAGGCCGGCATGGGCCGCACCGGCCGGATGTTCGCCAGCGAGTACGAGGGAGTGGCCGGCGACCTCGTCGTCACCGGCAAGGCGCTCGGCGGGGGACTGCCGCTCACGGCCGTGACCGGCCGGGCCGAGCTGATGAACGCCGTGCACAGCGGCGGACTCGGCGGCACCTACGCCGGCAATCCGCTCGCCTGCGCCGCAGCCCTCGGCGTCTTCGAGGCCTTCGAGAACGGTGACCTGCTCGCCGGGGCGCTCCGCATCGAGGACACCGTGCGCCGGGTGCTCGAACCGCTCGTGGCCGAGGACTCGCCGATCGTCGACTTCCGCGGCCGCGGCGCGATGCTCGCCATCGAATTCGCCGCCGCCGGCACCGCCTCGCCGCGGCCGTTGCTCGCCGCGGCCGTCGCCGCGCGCTGCCACGCCGAGGGCGTGCTGGTGCTCGTCTGCGGGACCTATGGGAACGTCATCCGTCTGCTTCCGCCGCTCGTGATCGGCCAGGACCTGCTCGAGGACGGGCTCGCCGTGCTGGTGCGGGCCATCGCAGCGGTGCAGGCCGAGTCGACTGCCGGCGAATTCGACGGAGATTCTCCCGTTGAGGGCCCAACCGGGCACACAACGCCCGATTTCGAGCAGAATCTCCGCCGATTTGAGACGGCGGTTTGCGAGTGAGCGTCCCGATCACGATGAACGCCGACCCGAGCTACGACCCGCGCACGGGCGAGCAGCGCGGGAGCGTGCCGCACACCTCCCCGGAACGCGTAGCGGGCATCCTCAGGCTGGCGAGCGCGGCGGCCGTGATCGTCGCCGACACCAGCCCGACAACACGCCTCGGCTGGCTCACCGCCATCGCGGATGCCCTCGCCGCCCACGAGCCGGAACTCGTCCGGATCGCCGGCGAGGAAACCGGGCTCGGCGCCGATCGCCTGCGCGGCGAACTGGCCAAGTGCGCGGCCAGCACCCGTTTCTACGGCGCGGTCGCGGCCGAGGGCAGCTACCTACAGGCCGGCACCGAGGGCATCGGCGGCGAGTCCACCCTGTCCCGCTGGAACATCCCGGTCGGCCCGGTCGCGGTGTTCGGAGCGAGCAACTTCCCCTTCGGCTTCGGCGTGATCGGCCACGACGCGGCCTCGGCCCTCGCCGCCGGCTGCCCGGTCATCGTCAAGGCCCACCCCGCCCACCCCCGGCTCAGCGTGCGCCTGGCCGGGCTCGTCACCGACGCGCTCGCCGAGGCCGGCGCCCCGGAGGGCAGCTACGCACTCGTCGTCGGCTTCGACGCCGGACTGCAGCTCATCGACGCCCCCGAGGTCACCGCGGTCGCCTTCACCGGCAGCCAGGGCGGCGGAATGGCGCTCGTCGACCGCGCCGCCGCACGCGGCGTGCCGGTCTTCGCCGAGATGGGCACCGTCAACCCGGTCTTCGTGACAACGGATGCCGCGGCGACGCCCCAAGAGATCGCCGCCGGGTTCGCCCAGTCGTTCACGCTCGGGGCCGGGCAGTTCTGCACCAAACCCGGGCTGCTCTTCGCCCCGGCCGGCGCCGGCATCTTCGACGCCGTACTCGCCGAGCTGGCCCAGGTCGAGGCCGCCCCCCTGCTCACGGCCGGGATCGCCGCCGGCTACCGTGCCGGTGTCGCGCAGCTCGCCGCAGCGGCGGGCGCCTCGGCCCCCGCCGAAGCCGTCGCCGACGCTCCCGTCGTCGCCGCCGAAACGGCCGCCGACGTCGTTGCCGGACCTGCCGCCGACGGAGCTGCCGGAGCTGCCGCCGACGTCGCTCCCGACGCCGCCGCCCACCCCCGCGACGGCTACGCGGTCGCCCCGCGGGCGATCCGCGTGCGGCTGGACGACCTCCACCCCGGCTCCCGCCTGCTCGAGGAGTGCTTCGGTCCCGTCGCGCTCGTCTGCGAATACGAGGAGGCCGGGGACGCCCTGGACGCCCTCGTCCGGCTGCAGCCGAGCCTCGTCGCATCCGTCTTCACAGGTGGCCCGGGCGACCCGGAGTCGGCCGAGGTCGTGCGCCGGCTGCTCGGCCGGGTGGGGCGCGTCGCCCTCAACGCCTGGCCCACCGGGGTGGCGACCTCCTGGTCGATGCAGCACGGCGGCCCGTGGCCGGCCACCTCCCGCTCCGACGCGACGAGCGTCGGCGCGGGGGCCCTCGGCCGGTTCGTGCGGCCGGTCGCCGTGCAGAACGCCGAACCCGCGCACCTGCCGGCGGCCCTGCAGCCGGACAACCCCTGGCGCATCCCGCGGCGAATCAACGGCAAACTGACAGTGCCCAGCGAATGACTCCGGCCACGCGAACCATTCCGGCCGAGCAAACTCCTCCGGCCGAGCGAATGACGTCCTCCACCCTGATGAAAGAGAACCCCATGATCGACACCTCAGACCTCATCGACATCGAGTCCCTCCTCAGCGGCGAGGAGGTCGCGCTCCGCTCCTCCGTGCGCGCCTTCGTCGACTCGGCCATCCGGCCGAACATCGCGCTCTGGTACGAGAATGGCGTCTTCCCGCTCGAGATCGTGCCGGAGATGGCGAAGCTGGGCCTGCTCGGCATGCACCTCACGGGCTACGGCTGCCCCGGTCGCAGCTCCGTCGAGTACGGCCTCGCCGCGCTGGAACTCGAGGCCGGCGACTCCGGCCTGCGCACCTTCGTCAGCGTGCAGGGCTCCCTCGCGATGAGCGCCATCCACAAGCACGGCTCGGAGGAGCAGAAGAACGAGTGGCTGCCGAAGATGGCGTCCGGCGAGGCGATCGGCTGCTTCGGCCTGACCGAGCCCTCCTCGGGCTCCGACCCGAGCAGCATGACCACCTACGCGCGCCGCGACGGCGACGACTGGGTGATCACCGGCACGAAGCGCTGGATCGGGCTGGCCACCGTGGCCCAGGTCGCCGTGATCTGGGCGATGACCGACGACGGGGTGCGAGGCTTTGTCGTCCCCACCGACACGGCCGGCTTCACCGCCACGGTGATCGGACCCAAGCTCTCCATGCGGGCGTCCATCCAGTGCGAGATCGACCTCGACAACGTGCGCCTGCCCGCCTCGGCCATGCTGCCGAAGGCCAGGGGCCTGAGCGGTCCGTTCGCCTGCCTGAACGAGGCGCGCTACGGCATCATCTGGGGCGTCATGGGCGCCGCGCGGGACAGCTACCTCACCGCCCTCGCCTACGCCGGCGAACGGATGCAGTTCGGCAAGCCGCTGTCGGGCTACCAGCTGACCCAGTCGAAGCTCGTCGACATGGCGCTGGAGATCAACAAGGGCACCCTCCTCGCCCTGCACCTCGGCCGGCTCAAGGACGCCGGCACTCTCCAGCCGCACCAGATCTCCATCGGCAAGCTCAACAACACGCGCGAGGCGATCGCCATCTGCCGCGAGGCCCGGACCGTGCTCGGCGGCAACGGCATCACGCTCGACTACTCGCCGCTGCGCCACGCGAACAACCTGGAGAGCGTGCGCACCTACGAGGGCACCGACGAGGTGCACGCGCTGATCATCGGCAACCACATCACGGGTATTCCCGCGTTCCGCTGACGCGGCATCCCCGCTGGTTGTGCTGGTCGTGCGCGGAGGCGCGCTTGTGCTGCGCCGCTGCGCGGGAGGCGCGCCGCTCGCGCAGCGGCGCACGACCAGCGCAGCCGAACGACGGCCGCGCAACCGGCGCTGACGCCCGCATCCGTTGCCCACTTTTCCTGCACTGTCCGCACTGAAACGCCCCACTCATCATCAAAGGAGATCGAATGAGTTCGCTTGCCGTCATGGACGAGGCTCCCACCTCGAAGTTTCACCGAAAGCTCCTCATAGCGTGTTGCGGAGGACCGTTCCTGGACGGCTACATCCTCAGCCTCATCGGAGTCGCCCTCGTCGGGTTCGTCGCCGACTATCCGGTCAGCCCGGTGCAGGTCGGCCTGATCGGGGCGGCGTCCCTGATCGGGATGTTCTTCGGCGCGATCATCTTCGGGACGCTCACCGACCGGATCGGCCGCGAGAAGATGTACGCGATCGACCTCATGGTGCTCGTGGGCGCCTGCTTCCTCACCGCGTTCGTGCAGGGGCCGTGGCAGCTCATCGTGCTGCGCTTCATCATCGGCCTGGCGATCGGCGCGGACTATCCGATCGCCACGTCGCTGCTCACCGAGTTCACCCCGGTGAAGAAGCGCGGCTTCATGATCGGGCTCTCCGCCCTCGCCTGGGGCCTGGGCGCGATGACCGCGTTCCTCGTCGGCTGGGTGATGGTCGAGGCGTCCGGCGGCTATGAGCTGTGGCGCTGGATGCTGCTGAGCGGCGCGATCCTCGGGGTCATCGTGGTGGTCATCCGCCGGGGCATCCCGGAATCGCCGCGCTGGCTCATCCAGAAGGGGCGCATCGCGGAGGCCCAGGATGTCATCGAGCAGGTCTACGGCCACCGCGACATGTCGCTCAGCACGGCCAGCACCGAGGACCGCACCCTGCCGACCTGGGATGCCCTGCGCCTGGTGCTGAGCCGCAAGTACCGCAAGCGCGTGATCATGTGCGGCGTGCTGTACTTCGCCCAGATCACCCCGCAGTACGCGATCTACATCTTCGGACCGATGATCCTGCTGTCCTTCGGACTGGAGGGCGGAAGCCTGGACATCATCGGCACGGCCGTCATCAGCCTCCTCTTCGTGCTGGGCAACGCCGCGGCGCTCAAGCCCGTCGAGACCCTCGGCCGCCGGCCGATGACGGTCATCCCGTTCGCGCTGATGTCCCTGCCGCTGCTCGCGCTCTGGCTGCTGCCGAACGGCCCGGTCTGGTTCGTCATCCTCGCGTTCTGCTTCTACGCCTTCGTCTCCGGCGGACCCAGCCTGATGGAGTGGATCTACCCGAACGAGCTGTTCCCGACCGAGATCCGCGCCACCGCCGTCGGCATTGTCGTGGCGATCAGCCGGATCGGCGCGGCCACCGGAACGTTCCTCATGCCGATCGGCCTGGCCCAGTTCGGCGTCAGCGGGGTCATGCTCGTGGGCGCGGTCCTCACCCTCATCGGCTTCGTCGTCACCTACGCCTGGGCCGTCGAAACGAAGGGCCGCTCGCTCGAGGACACCTCCTCGATCACGGTCATCACCCCGGAGCAGCTCGCGAAGGTGAAGACCCCCGTCGGGTAGTCCAGTCGAGCGGATCCTCGCCGAGAGTCGCCGTTTCCGCCGAGAATCCCCGGTGCAACGGCGACTCTCGGTGGAAACGGCGACTTTCGGCGTTCCGGCGGGTGGCTAGCGGGAGACCGGCCCGAGCCAGGAGTAGCGTCGCTGGGGACGCCCGGTCTGGCCGTAGCGCAGGGCCACGGCGGCCTGCCCGAGCAGCACGAAGTGCTCCAGGTACTTGCGGGCCACCACCCGCGACAGGCCGAGCTCCTCGGCGCACTCGGACGCGGCCAGGTCGGGGTCGGCCTCCTTCAGCGCCCGCTCGATCAGCACCGCCGTCTCCTTGCTCAGCCCCTTGGGCAGCGCAGGCAGCGGGGCCACGCCGGACGCCGAGCCGAGGGCCTGGTCCAGGTCGCTCTGGCTCAGGTCGCCTGGGCGGCCAAGCACCCGCCGGCGTTCCGCGTACCCGGCGAGCCGCGCCTGCAGCTCGGAGATCTTGAACGGCTTGAGCAGGTAACTCACGATGCCGCCCTGCAGCGCCGCGCTGACCGTCTCCGACTCGCGGGCCGCGCTGAGCACCAGGAAATCCAGGTCGTGCCCGTGCTCCCTGGCGCGACGGATGACGTCCAGCCCGGTCGTGTCCGGCAGGTAGATGTCCAGCAGCACCAGTTGCGGCTGGAGGCTGCCGATCAGCTCCAGCGCCTGCGCGCCCGAGTGCGCGACACCCACGACCCGGAACCCGGGGAGCTGCTCGACGATGCGCTCATGGGCGCGCGCGACCATGAAGTCGTCGTCCACGATCAGCACGTCATACATGGCTGGCCTCCCGGCCGGTGGGATCGGTGAGGTCGGGCATGTCGGCGGGGCCGTCGTCCATCGCCGCTGCCGCGGCCGACGCGTGCGCGACCGTCGGCAGCACAGCCTCGAAGACCGCGCCCGCGTCGTTCCGGTAGCTGACCGTGCCGCCGCGGCGGGTGGCGACGAGTTGCACGATTGCCAGCCCGAAGCCGTGGTCGCCGGCACTGGACGATGCCGATTTCGACGTGACTCCGGCCTCGAAGACGCGGTCGATCAGCGCGGAGTCGACCCCGGGCCCGGTGTCGCGCACGACGACCCGCACCGCGGCCGGCCCGGCCGCAGCGCCCGCCGACCCCGCAGCATCCGCAGCCCCGGCCGCGCCCGCAACATCCGCCGAACCCGCAGCGCCCGCCGCCCCGGCCACGCGAGCCCCCACCACCCGGACATCGACCGACACGTGCCTGGTTGCGCCGCCGGTGACGGCATCCAGCGCGTTGTCGACGAGGTTGCCGATCACCGTGACCAGGTCGATCGACATGGCTTCGTCGACCCGGGGAAGCGCGGAGTCGGCCGTGAGCGTGAGGTCGGCGCCGCGCTCGCGGGCGAGCGACGTCTTCGCGATCAGCAGCGCCGCGACCGCCGGCTCGCTGATCCGGGTGAGCACCGTGCTGTCCAGCTCGGAGCGATCCCGCGACACCGCGTCGATGTAGTCGACGGCCGCGTCGGTGTCGCCGAGCTGCATGAGCATCGAGATCGTGTGCAGCCGGTTGGCGAACTCGTGCGTCTGGGCGCGGAGGGTGTCGGTCGCCTGCCGGCTGCTGCCCAGGTCGTGCTGCAGCGTCACCAGTTCGGTGCGGTCGCGCAGGGTGGTCACCACCTCGGGCTTGGAGCGGGGCGGATGAATCGTGGTCTGGTTGAGCACGAGCAGCACGCCGCGATTGACCAGGGGAGTGTCCCGGTCATGCGCTCCGTGCGAACGCAACGCGCGCTCGGCCTCGCCGCCGAGGCCGACCCGGTCGACCCGGCGGCCGACCGCGTCGTCGGGCAGCCCGAGCAGCGAGCGTGCGCTGTCGTTGGCCAGGGTGATGATGCCGTCGGCGTCGACCGCGATGACGCCTTCACGGATGCCGTGCAGCATCGCCTCCCGGTGCTCGACCAGACGGCCGATCTGTTCCGGTTCCAGGCCGAGCGTCTGGCGTTTGACCCGGGCGGCGAGCCACCACGACCCCGCCGCGCCGAGGATGCCCGCGACGCCCAGGTAGGTCAGCAGGTTCGGTGCGGCATCGGAGAGCAGGCCGGTCACGGTCGGGAACCGGCGTCCGGCGATCACCGTGCCGATGAGTTCGCCGGAGTTGGACAGCACGGGCACCCGGGCGACGACATGGTCGACGGTGCCGAGCTGCGCGACGCCGGCCCAGGCGCCGGCGTACCCCTTCCGCCCGGCGTCCAGCCTGAGGGTGGTGCCGAGCATGCGCGGGTCCGCCGGGGAGGCGAGCACGCGGCCCGCGGCATCCGTGACGATCAGCTCGTCCACCCCGGTGGTCGTGCGGAGCGACTCCACCGGGGAGGCGAGTTTGCGGGGTGCCGAGTCGTCGGCGAGCAGGCTCCGGAGCAGGGGGTTCGCGGCGGTGTACTCGGCGACGGTGAGCATCCGTCGCTGCTGGCCGCTCGCGAAGATGTTGCGGGTCTGCTCGAGCGAGATCGCGGTCACGGCCACGAGCACGATGGCCAGCAGGGTGAGCTGGAAGATGAGCAGCTGGCGGGTGAGGCTGAGCCGGGGGCGCGCCGACGACGGCGCCGAGGACTGCGACTGCGACTGCACGTGCCCTCCCGTCGACCGGCCGAAGCCATCGTCGGCCCAGGTCGTCGGGCCACACCGCGGCCCTGCTAAATAATCCCTCACAATGGGGGAGGAAGGAAACTCGGCCACAAGCTACACAACGTCCTCTAACACCACAAGTTGCAGGGGCCGCGGCGCCCCTGCGCATCATGGTCACGGTCGGCGACGATGCCGGCCTTCAATCGAAGAGGATTGCAATGCGCAAACCAGCTCTGCTTAAGCCCGCCCTGCTCAAGCCCACACCGACGCGTTTCATCGGCAGCACGGTCGTCGCCTCCACACTCATCCTGGCGCTCAGCGCCTGCGGTGTCACCGGCACCACCGCGAGCACCGCGGAGGCAACGGCCAGCGGCCCGCTCAAGAACATCCAGGTGATGATCCCCAACGCCCCGGGCAGCGGCTACGACGTCACCGGCCGCGCCGCGGTCAAGGTGATGGACGAAATCGGCGTCACCACCGGCACCGAGGTCACCAACCTGGCCGGCGCCGGCGGCACGGTGGGCCTCGCGCGCACCCTCACCGAAAAGGGCAACAAGGACTTCATGCTCCTCATGGGCCTCGGCGTCGTCGGTGCCGCCTACACGAATGAGACGGATGCCAAGGTCGCGGATGCGACTCCGATCGCCCGCCTGATCGAGGAGGCCGGCGCCATCTTCGTGCCGACCAACTCCCCGTACAAGACCCTCGACGACCTCATCGCCGCGTGGAAGAAGAACCCCGGCGCGTTCCCGGTCGGCGGCGGATCCTCGCCCGGCGGACCCGACCACCTGCTGCCGATGCAGCTCGCCGACGCGGTCGGCATCAAGGCCAGCGACGTGAACTACGTCGCCTACGACGGCGGTGGAGAGCTGCTGCCGGCGATCCTCGGCGGCAAGCTGCAGTTCGCGGCCTCCGGCTACGGCGAATTCCTCGAGCAGGTCAAGGCGGGCGAACTCCGCGTCCTCGCCGTGACCAGCGAGGAACGCGTCCCCGTTCTCCCGGATGCCCCCACCCTCAAGGAGCAGGACGTCGACCTGGTCTTCACCAACTGGCGCGGGCTGCTCGCCGCCCCTGGCCTCACGAAGGCCGAGACGGCCAGGCTCGTGACGGCCGTCACGGCGATGCACGACAGTGACGAGTGGGCGCAGGTCCTCGAGGACAACGGCTGGACGGATGCCTTCCTCACCGGAGACGACTTCGCCTCCTTCCTGACCGAACAGGACGAGCGCGTCGCCACCGTGCTCACCGACCTGGGACTGGTGTGACCACCCGCTCCCGGGGTGGAACAGGACTGCTGAACGGCCGCTCCGAGCTGGGCGTCGCCGCCCTGCTCGGGGCGCTTGCCGTGATCGTCGCCGTCGACACCGCGAACATCCGTCACACGGCGGTCAATGCCGGGGTGATGGGGCCGCAGGTCGTTCCCACCATCATCGCGATCGGCCTGGCCCTGTGCGCGATCGCGCTGGCGATCAGCGTCCTGCGCGGAGGGCACGGCGACCCGGAGGACGGCGAGGACATCGACCTGTCGATCCCCGCGCACTGGCCCACGGTGTTCGGCCTTGCCGGCCTCATCCTCGGCTACGCCCTGGTCCTCGACCCGCTCGGCTACGTGATCGCCAGCAGCATCCTCTTCTACGGGTCGGCGCTGCTGCTCGGCTCCAGGCGTTACGTCTGGGCGCTGGTGATCGGCATCCTGCTCTCGTTGGGCACCTTCTACGGCTTCGTTCTTGGCCTCGGCATCATGCTGCCGGCCGGCCTCCTGACAGGAATTCTCTGATGGACAATCTCTCCCTCCTGATGGAGGGGTTCGCCAATGCGCTGACCCTCCAGAACCTCTTGTTCGCCCTGATCGGCGTGCTGCTCGGCACCGCCGTGGGCGTGCTGCCGGGAATCGGCCCGGCGATGACCGTCGCGCTGCTCCTTCCCCTGACCTACGCGCTCGACGTGACCGGTTCGCTGATCATGTTCGCCGGCATCTACTACGGCGGGATGTACGGCGGGTCGACCACGTCGATCCTGCTGAACACGCCGGGGGAGAGCTCCTCGGTGGTCACGGCGCTCGAGGGCAACAAGATGGCCAAGGCCGGCCGCGGCGCCCAGGCGCTTGCGACGGCGGCCATCGGCTCGTTCGTGGCCGGCACCATCGCCACCGGCGCCCTCGTGCTCGTCGCCCCGTTCATCGTGTCGATCGCGATCAGCCTCGGCGCCCCGTCCTACTTCGCGATGATGCTGTTCGCCTTCATCGCGGTGAGCACGGTGCTCGGCTCGTCCCGCATCCGCGGCCTCTCGTCGCTGTTCATCGGCCTGACCATCGGCCTGGTCGGGATGGACCCCACCACCGGCCAGCCCCGGCTGACGTTCGGCCAGCCACTGCTCTCCGGCGGCGTCGACGTCGTCGTCATCGCCGTTGCGCTGTTCGCCGTCGGCGAGGCGCTCTGGATCGCCGCGCACCTCCGGCAGGGCAAACAGGCCACGATCCCGGTCGGCATGCCCTGGATGGGCAAGGAGGACTGGAAGCGCAGCTGGAAGCCGTGGCTGCGCGGCACGGTGATCGGCTTCCCGTTCGGCGCCATCCCGGCCGGCGGCGCGGAGATCCCCACCTTCCTCTCCTACGTCACCGAGAAGAAGCTGTCGAAGCACCCCGAGGAGTTCGGACACGGCGCCATCGAGGGTGTCGCCGGGCCCGAGGCCGCGAACAACGCCTCCGCGGCGGGCACGCTCGTGCCGCTGCTGACGCTCGGGCTGCCGACCACGGCGACCGCCGCCGTGATGATCGCCGCGTTCAACCAGTACGGCATCCACCCGGGGCCTCTCCTGTTCAAGACCGAACCGGTGCTGGTCTGGACCCTGATCGCGAGCCTGTTCATCGGCAATACGCTGCTGTTGGCGCTGAACCTGCCACTCGCGCCGTTCTGGGCGAAGCTGCTGCGGATTCCGCGGCCGTACCTGTACGCGGGGATCCTGTTCTTCGCCACGCTCGGCGCGTACGCGGCCGGGATGCAGGCGTTCAACATCGCGATCCTCCTGCTGATCGGCGCGCTCGGCTACATGGCCAGGCGCTACGGATTCCCCGTGCTGCCGATCATCGTCGGCGCGATCCTCGGCCCGGAGATGGAACGCCAGCTGCGCCGCTCGCTGCAGATCAGCTCCGGCGACCCGGCCGCGCTGCTGAGCGAACCGCTGCCCATCGTGCTCTACACGGTGATCGCGGTCTTCCTGATCCTGCCGCCGCTGGTGAAGGCCGTGCGGCGCCGGATGCGCGGCGGTGACGGTGGCGGGGCCGACGGCGACGGCGGGGCCGGCGGGGACGGCGGCGCTCCGCTGGACGGCGCGATCGATGCCGCTCCGGATGCCGGTGCTCCCGATTCCGGCGCTCCGGATACAGCTGCTCCGGATGCCGCCGCTCCCGCCGGTCCCGCGGCCGCCGAGTCCTCCCGCCGAGCTTGACGGTTGCGGTCGAGTTTGCCTGGTGGTGTCGGGCAAACTCGACCGGAACAGGGCAACTCGGCGCATCCGTGGCCGGCTCCCGCAGAACCCGCGCGGAACCCGCTCCCGCCCAGAATCGCCGTTCCTGCTGAGAATCCCCGGTGGGGCGGCGATTCTCGGCAGAAACGGCGATTCTCGCTGCTCAGATGAGCACGAATCCGGGGCAAAGCACACCCATTTGGGGGCTGCGCGGCACGGCACTCGGGGGCTAGATTCGTCACAGCCAAAGAGGAGATTTGTGACCACCGACATCCCCAACCTGCGGCAGCGTCTCGCCGCTCAGTCGGTCATCGAGAGGCTCCTTCCGCTCGGGCGCACCACCCTCAGTAGTCGCAGCGTCGCCCGCTATCTCGGCGCCAAAGGCGAGCGGATCGTCGGCTCGATCCTCGACACGCTCCCGCCCGAGTGGACCGTGCTGCACGCCCTCCCGATCGGCGCCCGGAGCTCGGCCATCGACCACCTCGTCGTGGGCCCCGGCGGCGTCTTCACGATCTCCACGAAACACTTCGGCAGCAAGATCATCGGCGTCGGCAAGCACGGCATGACGGTGTCCGGCCGGCCGGTTCCGAGCATCCGCACCGCCGAATTCGAAGCGGCCCGGGTCACGACCCTGGTCCGCGAACGGATGCCCCTGGTCGCCCCCGTGCAGCCGGTGATCGCCGTGGTCGAGCCGAAGCAGCTCATCATCCACGACCGTCCGGACCAGGTCAAGGTCGTCGACGCGGGCGACCTGCGCCGGTGGCTGATGCAGCTCCAGCCGGTGCTGACCGAGCCGGAACTGATGGAACTCGACGCGATCGTCGACGGCCCGGGCACCTGGCGTTCCCTGCCCGACTCCGCGCCCGGACTCGCAGCACGCGCCTGAGCCCGACTGCCGCGACCGCCGGACTGCCGCGACCGCCGAAGCCGCGACCGTTCACTGTCGCGACCGTCGGCTGCCGCGAGCGTTGACAGGCGCCGAGCCGAGGCGTAATTTTTCTCATCTAGGGGCCCGTGCCGTGCAGGCCAACGGGGCCGGACTGATCTAGCTGGACTGATCTATGGGGGCCGGGTCCATGGCGGCCGGGCGGGGGCGTGATCCCGACGGCCAGGAGTTCCCGACGCGAGCCACCACGGAGTGCAGGAGACTCTCATGTCCACGGTGATCGACGAACTGCGTGCGCAGGTGAACGGGCACGCCATCGCCCCCGATGACGCGGAATACGAGGCCGCGCGCGCCGTCTTCAACGGGATGATCGACAGACGCCCGGCCGCGGTCGTCCGCGTCGGCGGACCCGACGAGGTCGTGAGCAGCGTGAACTTCGCGCGCGCCCACGAGCTCGACCTGGCCGTGCGGGGCGGCGGCCACAGTGCCCCCGGGTTCGGCACCTGCGACGACGGGATCGTCATCGACTTCTCGTCCTGCACGCGCGTGGATGTTGATCCGGTCACGCGGCGGGCGCGAGCGGAGGCCGGCGTCACCTGGGCGGCGTTCAACCGCGCCACCCACGCCTACGGCCTGGCCACCCCCGGCGGCATCGTCGGCAGCACGGGGGTCGCGGGCCTGACCCTCGGTGGCGGGATCGGCTACCTCAGCCGCCAGTACGGCCTGACCTGCGACAACCTCCTGTCGGCGGATGTCGTCACCGCCGAAGGCAGGAACCTCACGGCCAGCGCCACCGAGAATCCCGACCTGTTCTGGGCACTGCGCGGAGGCAAGCGGCAACTTCGGCGTCGTCACGTCGTTCGAGTTCCAGTTGCACCCGGTGGACACGGTTCACGGGGCGATCATCTTCTACTCTGTCGACGATGCACGGGACGTGGCCGATTTCTACCGGGAGTACATCCGGAGCGCGCCGGAGGAGTTCGGGGCCTTCCTCGACGTCGCACCGGTCGCCGGCTCGATGGTGCGCCCGATGCCCTACCCGGAGCTGAACGTGGCCTCCGACGAGCTCCAGCCGAGGGGCCTGCAGGCCTACTGGAAGGCGAACTTTCTGTCGGAGCTGGGCGACGGAGCCATCAACGCCTACCTGGACTTCGGCCGGATGGTGCCGAGCGTGCAGACATCCGTTCACATCTACCCCATCAACGGCGCCGTGCAGCGGATCGGCGCGGAGGACACGGCATTCCCCTACCGGCATGCGAACTTCTCGCCGGTGATCGCCTGCATGTGGAGCGACCCGGCCGACAACGAGTCCAACATCAAGTGGGTGCGCGACTTCTGGACGGCCCTGCGCCCCTTCTCCGAGCCCGGCGGCTACATCAACTTCATGGATGCCGACGACCTCGGCCGGATCACCGACAACTACAGCGCCAACTACTCGAGGCTCGCGGAGCTGAAGGCGAAGTACGACCCCGGCAACCTGTTCCACATCAACCAGAACATCAAGCCGGCCCACGGCCCGACGCTCAGCACGTACCACTACGACGAAACCCGCAAGTAGACAGTCCGTCCTGTAGACAGTCCGTCCTGTAGACAGGCCGTCCGATAGACCGCCGTTCTCCCGCCCGTACTGGGGCGGTCCGCGGCCATTTAGGGGATGCCCGCCCCGGGCCCGGCGCCGGTAGTTTCGGCAGTGAGGGAGAAACATGGCAACAAACGCGGACACGATGCGGGACCGTTTCGCGGCGCAGGCGGTCATCGAGGAACTGCTGCGCGTGCAGGGCAACGTGCCGCGCCGGTCGACGCTCGGCCGACTGTTCGGACTGTCCCCGCTCGGCGCCGACAGCGTTCCCTGGTACCTCGGCGCCAAGGGGGAGCGGGCCGTGGGGTCCCTGCTGGAGTCGCTGCCGCCGGAATGGGCCGTGTTCCACGCGCTCCCGGTGGGCGTCAAGGGCTCGGACATCGACCATGTCCTCGTCGGGCCGCCCGGCATCTTCACCATCAACACCAAGCACCACCGCGGCCAGACCGTGTGGGTGGCGGGGCGCAACCTGCTGGTGTCCGGCCGGAAGACCCGCTACATCCGCGACGCCGAGCTCGAGGCCGAGCGGGTCACGGAACTCGTGCGCCGACGGATGCCGCGCAGCGCGCCGGCCCGCCCCGTGGTGGCGTTCGTCGGCCCGAAGCAGCTGACCATCCGGGAGAAGCCCGCATCCGTGACGATCGTCGACGCCCGCCACCTGCGCCGCTGGCTGCTCAGCCTGCCGCCGACCCTCGCCTGGCCGGAGCGGATGGAGATCACCGCGGTTGTCGACAACCCCGCGACCTGGCGCCGGCCGCCGGTAGCCGTGCCGGGACCACTCGTGTCGCCCGTGCGCTCGTCGCCTCCGCCCTCGGGCCGAACGGGTGCCCCCGGCCCCACCTCGTCGTCGTCGTCATCGTCGTCGTCGTCATCGCCATCGCAGCTTCCGTCCTACCGGGCGTCGGCGGCCCCGGCGCCGGCCGACGATCCGATCGCCCGCTTCGCCGCCCTCGACGCGGATGTTCGCGCCGCGCGCCGACGCCGCCTGCTGTGGGTGCTCCTCGCGCTGGCCACCACGACGGCCGGCGCGTTCCTGGCGGCGCCGCCGCTCACGACGCTGCTCCTCGGCTCCGGTCGCTGAGCGGGGTGGCGCCGGTCAGCTCCGGTCTTTGACGGTTGACGGTCAGCGGTCGGCGGTCGGCGGTCGGCGGTCAGCGGTCAGCGATCGGCGGTGATCGGCGGCGGTCGCTCAGCGACGTCGGCTAGCGGCGGTAGTTCCGCGACGGTCGGTCAGTCCGGGATCCGGCAGGTCGACGGCAGAGCCATCCGGCAGGTGTTCTTCACCGGGAGCGCCTCCAGGAGCGTCATGGCGAACGTATCGGTGGACGTGCCGATGACCTTTCGCTCGGCGATGATCGGCGGCGTTACGCGCGCCTGGGCCATGGTGATTTCGGCCGGGGGAGCCGCGGGCGCCTCTGTCGCGCCGGCGGAGTCCGCGGCGGAGTCCGCGGCGGAGTCCCCGGCGACGTCACCGTCGGTGTCCGCGGCCGATCCAGCAATCCGGGCCGTGGCGTTGGAGGCGCTGCCGGCCGCGAGATCCGGCTCGTTGACCGGGTTTGAGAGCGCGGCGCCGAAGGAGGTCAGCACCAGGCAGGCGGCGAGGCATCCGGCGGCGACGGTGCGGGAGGGAATCAGCGCCCAGGTGCGCCGGCCGGTGAGCAGTGCGTGGCTGGCCGTGGCCAGCCCGATCACGCCGACCACGAGGAGCAGCCCGGGCAGGCCCCCGGTGACGAGCCCGGCAAGCGCCAGGTACAGGGACGCGCCCCCGAGCACCCATGTGCCGGCCCGGGGGCGGCCGCGGCCGGCGCCGCGAACCGGGGCGGTCACAGGCGACCTTCGTCGACGGACATCGGCTACCCCAGCCCGGACAGGAAACGGAAGGCGTGGACGACCGTGACCAGTCCGCCGATGACGAGCCCGGCGATCGCGACCGCATTTCGGGCGACGCCAACGCCCGAGCTGAGCGGATGCCCTGACCTGGCGAGGCCGACGGCGGAGAACACCACGCCGAGGATGCCCAGGATCCCGTAGGGATTGAAGACGAGCGAGCCCAGGGACAGGACCAGGCCCCGCATCGCCGGGTCAGCGCTCCGTCGCGCCGCGCCCGTGCCGGTGGCCGTGCCCGTGCTCGGCGAATGGTCATCCGGAATCCGGTATCCGGCGGACGGAGGGTAGGCCGTCGATCCGGTTGCCCACGACTGTGCCTTCGCGGCCGCGGCAGCAGGCAGATCGCCGACGTCGGTGGCGTTCGTGATGTGCGAGACGGCCGGGATGTTGGCGCCCGAACCGGCCAGGCCGGCCCCGTCTGCCACGCGCACCTTGCGCTGCTCCGACCAGCTGACACCGTTCCACCAGCGGTCCTGCATGCCGTTTTCGGGGTCTGGATACCATCCTGGGTTCGGAATAGTCACAGGTGTGTCCTTCGTTTGGGCGGCGGTGCCCTATCGAGCCTAGAAGCTGGCCGCGCCGCGCGCAGCCCCCACATCGGGTACCCCTGGCGACCTGCGTATGGATTAGATCTGCGTGTGAGTTGGATGTGCGTGGGATGACCGTTCACCCGATTTTGCCGTGATGGCGCAGATTTCGATTCACCGTTCGCCGCGACGGACCGTAGGCTGTTCCTGCCCCTCAAACGTGAAACAGGTCTTCGTGAAGGTCATCAGCTACAACCTGCGCAAGCACAGCGCGATCGGTGAACTCATCGCGCTGGTCGAGCGTTACGAGCCCGACCTGCTCTGCCTGCAGGAGTGCGACACCCTCGACATCCCCGACGAGATCGGGCTGCTGCATCTGGCCGACTCGACCACGCGCAACCGCCTCGGCCTGGCCATCTACTACCGCAAGGACCGTTTCACCGCCGTCGAGACGCAGACCTTCGCGCTGAAGAAGTCGCTGCACGACCGCGTGCTCACGCCGGCGCACGAGCGCCTGATCGGCACCCGCCTGATCGACGATGAGGCCCAGCGGGAGTTGGTGGTCGCATCCTTCCACGCGGCCCCGCTGACCGCGTTGAACTCGTTGCGGCGCAACCAGATCCGGTCGGCCCACGAGGAGCTGCACACCCTCGGACCGGGACTGCCGACCCTCATGGTGGGCGACTACAACTACCCGCTGTTCAAGGATCACCTCAGCGCGCACGTGAAGAAGTCGGGCTACGACCTCACGCTGAGCGACAGCAAGACGTACACGCGCTACAAGTTCTTCCGCGGACACTTCGACCTGGCGACATCCATTGGCCTGACCATCGACAATGTGGAGACCCTGCCCAGCGGGACATCCGACCACATGCCGATCCTCGTGACCTCCACGTACACCCACGAAAGTACCGTGACCCTGGCGGATGCTCCGCCCACGCCGGGCGAGGCCGGCGACTTCAGCATCTAGCCCCCGCCCCGCCCCAGCACCCCAGCCAGCCAGTTCCCCCAGCCCAGCCAGTTCCCCCAGCCCAGCCAGTTCCCCCAGCCCAGCCAGCCCCCCCCAGCCCAGCCAGCCCCCCCCCAGCCCCGCCAGTTCCCCCAGCCCAGCCAGTTCCCCCAGCCCAGCCAGCCCCGCCCGCTGAGTTGCGGACAAACACCCTTCATTTCGAAAACGAAGGTACTTTTCCCGCAACTCAACCCTGTCTGGGCGGCCGGGGCTGGGACTGGGACTGGGGGCTGGGGCTGGGGGGCTGCCGGCTGCGGGCCGGCGAGCAGGTCAGTCGGTGTCGCTGCTCAGTCGGTGTCTGTGCTCATCTTTCCGGCCGGCTCGCGACGGGCGGCGCTTTCCATCCCCTCGTCGCGATAGTCGAAGTACGCAGTCACCGGCATGGGGTTCTCCCAGACCTCCCGGGTCATTCCGTGGACGTCCATGGTGCCCTCCATGAACCACACGTCGAACGGATCGCTCGACGCGGCCATGTCCGTGAACGCCTTCGTGAGGTCTTTCGCCTCGAGGAACACGCTGGCGAAGTCTCCCTGCGGAGTCTGCACGAGTGAGACGAACTCCCGACTGATGCGCAGGCGCTTGCGCGACTGCGCGTGTTGCTCCTTGCGGGGCCCTTTCGTCTCCTCGGTGAAGGCCTTCCAGGCATCCAGCTTCCCCGGCAGGATCGGAACGAACCAGCTGATCGATTCCATGACAAATACTCCTTTCGATTGGGGTTTGCAGGGCAGCCTAGTCCTGCCCGCACGCACGGCAACCGGGCTGCTCAGTTGCGGACAAACACCCTTCATTTCGCAAACGAAGGTACGTTCTCCGCAAGCGAACCCGCGGGCGGGGGCCGCTGGGGCCGCAGCCGCCATACACTGTGTCGGGATGACTGAGCAACCGACTCCCCAGCCACCGATATCCGGGCCACCGATATCCGGGCCACCGACATCCCAGCCACCGACATCCGAGCCCGGCAATGTGACCGACCTCGAGGACGCGAGGCGACGCTTCCTGGCCGCCGCGGCCGCGGCCGGCGCCGACTCCGGCGCCGATGGCGACGCCGACGCCGACTCGAGGCTTCAAGCGATGCAGGATGCCGCGCGCGCCCGTCGCGACCGACCGAAGAAGCCGCTGCCCCTGCTGACCCCGCCCGCAACGCCCACGCGCTTCCGTGTGCGCGTGGACCTTGTCGGCTCGGAACCGCCGATCTGGCGGCGGTTGAGCCTGCCATCCCACCTGACCCTCGACCGGCTGCACGACGTGCTCCAGAGCGCGTTCGGCTGGACCAACAGCCACCTGCACCAGTTCACGCTCACCGGCGACCCGCACGGTGAGGAGACGGTAGGCATCCTCACCCCGTTCGACGTGGAAGAGGGCGACGAGGGCGTGCTCGAGAGCGAGCTGCGGTTCGACCACTTCCTCGCGAGCACGGGCGACACCCTGCGCTACACCTATGATTTCGGCGACGACTGGGAGCACACGCTCACCCTCGAGGCGGCAGAGCCGGCTGTCGACGAGCCGACGGATGCGACCGTCCGCTGCCTTGCGGGACAGCGCCTGGGGCCGCCGGAGAACATCGGCGGCATCCACAACTACGAGCGAATCCTCGCGGTGGCGTTGAACCCGCGCGACCCCGAGTATTCGGACCTGATCGAAGAGATCTCCTATTTCGATCTGTTCAGCATCACGGACGACATCGACCTCGACGCGATCAACCGGGGTCTCGACCGCGTGGCCAGGGCGGACGCGGCCCTGGCCTGGCTGCGCGACCGCCGCGGAGGGGCCGGCTCGCCGATTGCGGACCTGATCGCCGGAGTCCACGAAGAGGCTCAGCGATACCTCGCCGGCTTCGTGGGGGGCGCTCGCCTGATGGAGCCGGTCGAGGTCGATGAGGCCGCGGCGGAGTCGGCGACACTCGTGATCCGCACCTTTCTGCGGCACGTCGGGGACGGCCTCCCGCTCACCAAGGCGGGATACCTCCAGCCTGCGGCCGTGATCGCGCTGATGGCGGAGCTCGATCCGGAGCAGAAGACGTACGGCAAGTCGAATCGCGAGGCCAACACGCGGCCGCTGCTCGACCTGCGGGAGACGGTCACGGACCTCGGCCTGGTGCGGAAGTACCGCGGCATGCTGCTTCCGACGAAACTCGGGCTGGCCGTGCGCGAGTCGCCCCTCGCGCTGTGGCACCACATCGCCGCTCGGCTTCCGGTGGAGCGCGACGGGCAGGCCAGGGATGCCGCGCTTCTTCTCCTGCTGCTGGTCGCGGCCGGGGAAGTGGGGACTTTCATCACCCTCGGCAAGTCACTGGATCTGGCCACCGCCGTGGCCGGCATGCAGCTCGAAGGGGACGGCCGCTACGGGAACGGGTCGGCGGTCTACAAGCCGCGGCACACCCGGGAGGCGCTCGAATGGGCGGGTTCGGCCTCGTTGCAGGATCCGCGACCGTTCCGGCTCCAGATGTCCGCGCCCAGCCGCCTCGACTCGATCGGCGCGCAGACCCTCGCCCGCGCCGCCCTCACGCCCGGGCGCTGAGCCCTCACGCTGTACGTACGCGCTCGCCAGGAAACACCTTCCGGGCATCCGTTTTCCCGGGCAGAATGGGCGCGAACCGAGTGTCGCCGCGGAAGGTCGCAGCCAGGCCCGATTCCTGGGCGAGGGGAGTTGGGGATGTTGTCGTCAGACCTGCTGATTGACGCGTTCGACCGGGTGTCGGGCGTCGTGCACTCGGTACTGAAGGATGCCGGTCCGGGGTTGCTCGGGTACCGGCCCGACCCGGAGGCGAACACGATCGCGTGGCTGGTCTGGCACCTGGCTCGCATCCAGGATGCGCAGGTCGCGCCCCTCATCGGCGAGGAGCAGGTCTGGACCGCCGACGGATGGTCGGTGAGGTTCGCGTTGCCGTTCGGGCCGAGCGCCACCGGATACGGGCACACGGCCGACGAAGTCGCGGCGGTGCGCTCGAGCGCCGAGCTGCTGGGCGGGTACTTCGACGCGGTGCATTCACGCACGATCGCGTACCTGCCGACCCTGGTCGAAACGGACTTCGTTCGCGTCGTCGACCGCGCGTGGAATCCGCCGGTCACTCTGGCCGTGCGCCTGGTCAGCATCATCGCGGACGACCTGCAGCACGCGGGGCAGGCCGCGTATGTGCGCGGGCTCGCGCTGCGCGCGGAACTCTGAGCGGCGGAACTCGGAGCGGCGGAACTCTGAGCCGCGCAACCTGAGCCGCGCCACCTGAGCCGCGCAACCTGAGCCGCGCAACTCGGAGTCACAGCGCGGGGCGGACCTCGCCCGGCCACTAGGATTCGAGCCATGACGACCACCGCCGTGTACCTCTTCTGCGCCCTGCTGGCCGCACTGGCACTCTTCCAGCTCCTGCTCATCGCGGGCCTGCCGCTGGGTCACCTCGCGTGGGGCGGCCAGAACCGGGTGCTGCCGGCTCGGCTGCGCTGGGGGAGTGTCGTGTCGATCGTCCTCTATGCCGCCTTCGCCTTCGTCGCCCTCGAACGGACAGGCATCATCGACGTCATTTCCAGCGACGCCTTCATCGCCATCCTGATGTGGGTGATCGCCGGCTACCTGCTGCTGGGAGTGGTGATGAACCTGCTCTCGAAGAGCAAGCCCGAGCGCTACACGATGGCCCCGCTCAGCCTGGTCCTCGGCGTGCTCGCCGTGATCATCGCCACCAGCTAGCCACCTCGCCGGTCGGGCCTGTCGAGCCCCCCGCCCCGAACTGACTTGCGGACAAAGTACCTTCCCAGCCCGCGGGAAGGTACTTTGTCCGCATCTCAACACGCCCGCGCCGACCCGCGAACGACTCTTGCCAGGCGTGGATGCCGCGGCGGATAATTTCCTCATTCCATCCCGAGTTGTGAGGTGAGGCGTGCCCAGCATCCTGATCGCCAGCGTCCCGATTCACGGCCATGTGTCGCCCTTGGCGGCGGTCGCCGCGGGCCTGGTCGAACGCGACTTCCAGGTCCGGTTCCTGACCGGATCCCGCTTCGAGGACACCATCCGCGCGACCGGCGCCACGTTCGTTCCCCTGCCCGCCGAGGCCGACTACGACGATCGGCTGCTGGCCGTCCGGGCGGAGGGAGAGGAGCGGCTCACCGGCGTCAAGGCGATCCGCCGCGACATCAACAGGGTCTTCCTCGCGCCCGCCCGGTACCAGTACCGGGCCCTCATCGCCCAACTCGAGGACCCAGCCGATGCCGTGCTGGCCGACCCCGCCTTCATCGGAGCGTCCCTGTACGCCGGCCATCCGGCATCCGCTCGGTCGGCACTTATCGGCGCGGGAGTGCTGCCGCTCGGGCTGTCGTCGCGGCACGTCGCCCCCTTCGGGCTGGGCATCGCGCCGATGGGCGGCCCGGCCGGCCTCGCGCGCAATGCCCTGCTGCGGGCGTTCACGGAGCGCGTCATCTTCGGGCCCCTGCAGCGCGACTACGACGCCGTCTTCAGCGACATCCACGGTCGCCCTTCGGGCTCCTTCGCCATGAACTGGTTCAGCCAGACGGATGCCGTCGTGCAGTTCTCGGTCGAGGCATTCGAGTACCCGCGACCGGATGCCCCGGTGGAGGTCCGCTTCGTCGGCCCGGCCGCCCGGGCGGTCCCGTCGACGTCGGAGCTGCCGGGCTGGTGGTCCGACCTGACCGGCTCGCGGCCCGTCGTGCACGTGACGCAGGGAACCATCGCGAACACGGACTTCGCCGAACTGGCGCGGCCGACCCTGGCTGCCCTCGCCGACGAGGACGTGCTGGTCGTCGTCGCCACCGGCGGCCGCCCGGTCTCCGAGCTGGGCGAGTTGCCCGCGAATGCTCGCGCCGCCGAGTTCCTGCCCTACGACCGGCTGTTCCCGCTGGCGGCGGTCATGGTCACCAATGGCGGCTACGGCGGGGTGCACTACGCGCTCGAGCACGGCGTGCCGATCGTCATCGCCGGCGACACGGAGGACAAGCCGGAAGTGGCGACAAGGGTCGCCTGGTCGGGCGTCGGGATCAACCTGAAGACCGGGCATCCGAAACCGGATGCCATCAGGAGCGCCGTCCGGGACGTCCTGACGCAGCCGCGCTACCGCGAAGCCAGCGCGCGAGCGGCCGAACAGATTCGCGCGTCTGAGGGCATCGACGCGCTCGCCGCCGCGATCGAGCGGGTCATCGCCGCACGCCGAGGCTCGTCCCGCTGATCTGTAGGGATCGCGCCCCCGCTGGTTCGAGCCTGTCGGGACCCCCGCTGAAGTTGAACTGCGGACAAAGTACCTTCATCTCGCGCCGGAAGGTACTTTGTCCGCAACTCAACTTCCGGGCAGACCCACGCCCCCCAACAGCCCGAAACCACCCCCGATGTCGGACCCTCGCCGTAGCCTCTACCCAAGGCGCACCACCCTGGCCGAAAGGGGACGGCAATGACGTACACGCGCGTGGAGTCCAGCGCCGCCGTGCAGCAGCTGGCCGCCGGCCTGCGCGATGCCGCCCGCGAGCGCCCCTGGGTCGTCGTCACCTCCCGCTTCGGATCCCGCGAGCCCGACATCCTCGTCGACCAGCTCGCCGAAGACGTCGGCGACGTCACCCGCATCTTCCTGATCGAGACCGGCGCCCTCACCCACGAGCTGAGCGACCTGCTGCCCGACCTCCTGCAGGCCTACGGCGGCGCCGGCCGTTCCTACCCCGTCGGTCCCGACGCGCTCGCCGACTTCACCAGGTCGAAGCTCCGCTTCCCCTACGCCAACCCGCCGCGGGCCACCGAGCAGCTGGTCACGGATGCCCTCGCCCACGCCCACCAGGCGGGCCTGTTCGCGCGCGCCCCGGCATCCGCGGTGTCCGTCACCGGAACCGTCAAGGGCTTCATCCCAGGGGGGTCCCGCGCGCTGGTGGAGCTGGCCGGCGGCGGCCTGGCCACCATCTGGCAGGAGCTCACCTTCCCGCCCGTACCGCTGGACTGGACCCTCGAACGCGGACAGCGCGTCGACGGCCTGCTCGACCGCGCGACCCGGCGCCTCAATGTCGAGGTCGGCACGCCGCCCGTCACGGCGCTTGCCGCGAGGTTCCCGCACAACAGCATCACCCTCGCGCTGGTGCAGCACGTCAACGCGAACCGGGCGGCGTTGGCCCTCCACCCGCACGCCGCGATCGGGGTCACGCGGCCGGACATCTCCCCGAACCCGCTCGACCAGGTCGACACCCTCCTCACCGAGGGCGACGTGGTGGCGGTGCGCGTGGTGCACCACCAGAGCGGCGCGTTGCACCTGCGCCTGACCGACGTCGACGACGACGAGCCCGTGCTGCCGCCCCTCGCGCTGGTGCGCAACGGCCCACCCTGGCTGCGCGAGAACCGCCCGCTCGTGCCGGTGATCGAACCCGTCCCGCTGGTCGAGCTCGCCCTGGCCCCGGAGGTCCAGCCCTCGGAGGTCGAGCGTGTCGAGACCACGCTCCCGGAGCTCGAGCCTGTCGAGACCACGCTCTCGGAGGTCGAGCCTGTCGAGAGCCGCTCCCGTCGCGCCGGTGATCGCCGCGCCAACCCCGCAGCAGTCAACCCCGCAGCCGTCCACCCCCGACCCGGGCCGGGCGTCGTTCGCGTCTTCACTCCACCCGCCCCGATGCCTCGGCAGGCCGTCGTCGACGCCCCGGCCGCACCCGCGGTCCCGGCCAGCGTCTCCCTGCAGTCCACCCAGCTGTCCCTCGTCGAGGCGAGGGCGCGCATCCGTCGGCTCGAGGCGCAGCTCATCGATGCGGGGGCGTCGGACTCCCAGCACGCCCAGTTGCGCGAGCAGGCGCGGACGGCCCAGCTCCAGCACCGGGAATCGCTCGTCGAACTCGGCACGCTCCGCCGCACCGAGGCCGAGCTTCGCGACGAACAGCGCACCCAGCGGCGCACGCTGCGGGAGTCCCGCCGCACCTCCACGCCCGCCTCGGTCGCCAGCGAGTTCGAGCGTCGCCGCGGGCAGTGGGCGGATGCCGACGGCTGGGTTCGCCACGAGCTCTACCTCGCCTGGGTGGAACGCATCGGCGCCACCGAGCGCGCCAAGTGGCCGCTTCCGGTCGACTACGCCCTGTCGGACGCCTTCGCCGACTCGCTTGCCGACCTCGACGACGGGCAGCTGGCGAAGGCGTTCAAGGCGTGCGTCGACGTACTCACCGGCAGGGTGGCGAGTGTTCCCGGTCGGCAGTTGCACGCGTTGCGCACGGGAAACGGCGCTACCGCCGCCGCCGTCGTGCGCCCGGACGGTGCCCGCTGCATGCGCGTCGCCATCGAGCAGAACACGCCCGCGGCCCGGCGCCTGCACTACTGGATGCTGCCCGGCAGCGGCAGCGGCAGCGGCATCGGCGGCATCGAGCTCGCCCGCGTCGTGACCCACGACGACATGGAACCCTAGGGCGCCCAGTACGCCCAGTACGCCCAGTACGCCCAGTACGCCCAGTACGCCCAGTACGCCCAGTACGCCCAGTACGCCCAGTACGCCCAGTACGCCGGACATGATCCCGATCGGGTGCGGTTCGCTGTGACCGCGATGGCTGGCGAACTTTTCATTGCGGTCGAACAGTCGGGGAGTTACCGTTGTTGAGACCCTCTCGGAAGGTAGCCCCCAGATGAAAATCAACCCCGGTTCCGACGGTGAGTACACCGACAAGGAACCCGAAACGGACGCGACAACGCCAGCCGACGAGCCGGATCTCACCGACGCGGAGGTCGAAGGCGAGTACACCGACAGCGAGACCCCGAACGGGCCCAACCCTCAGGACGCCCAGCCCTGACCTAAAGCTCGGGCGAACTTTCAGCCCGTCAGCCCGTCAGCGTCACGATCAGGTCGGCATCCTCGCGCGTCGACGCGATCAGGTCCGCGTTGGTCTGGTCGCTGCCGAGGGCGAAGGCCGCGGCATCCGTTTCGGCTCGTCCGAACTCCACGTGCCGCCCGATCAGGCGAGGCATACGCACCGGCGCTGGGGTGTCGAGGTACCAGACCGCGTCCAGCTGGCCGCGGATCGCCCGCCACTCGGGGGTGTCCACGAGCAGGTAGTTGCCCTCGGTGATGATCACCGGAATGCGCCGGGGGATGGCGACGGATGACCCGATCGGCTCCTCGAGGCCGCGGCGGAACGACGGCGCGTAGACGACCTCCTCGTCCCGGGCGCGCAGCCGGCGTAGCAGCGCCAGGTACGAGCCCGGGTCGAAGGTGTCGATGGCGCCGCGCCTCTCGGCCAGCGGCGTGCCCCGGATGATCTCGGTCGCGAGGTGGAAGCCATCCATCGGCACGACCACGGCCGTGTCGCGGCCAAGGATCCGGGCCAGCTCGGCCGCCAGGAAGGACTTGCCTGCACCCGGAGGCCCGCAGATGCCCAACAGGATGCGCCCGTCCGCGCCCTCGCCCAGCTCACGGAGACGTTCGGCAAGTCCCGCCGCATCCGCCTCGATCGTGTGGGGGAGTCCTCGGCGACGAGGCGTGTCCATGGGGCTCCTCGTGGTTGGAAAACGGTTCGGAATGGTTGGGAATCGTTGGGAACCGGTTGGGAACCGGCGGGCATCAGCCGTCCGCGGCACGTGCGTTCCGCGGGTTCGCTAACGAGGCTACTATCCGCTTCAACACCACTGACGAAAGGAACCAGTGATGAGTTCACGAACAGCTACGGTGGCGGGCTGGGTCGCTCTGATCCTGGGCATCCTGTTCGTTTTGCTCCAGGCCTATGGCTGGTGGGATGAAGTTCAGGCCCGCGGAGGCGGGGGCGATTGGCTCGAACGATGGGCGATCACGACGCACGTTCTGCCCACCCTGCTGCTGATCGCCTCCGTCGCGCTCGGCTGGCGCTGGCCGTTAGCAGGAGCCATCGGGTTCCTCGCGTATTCAGTCCTGACGGTCGTCAGCTACTACCCCGAATGGGCGTACGCCCCGTTGGTCACCGGACCCCCGTTCGTCATCGGCCTGCTGTTCCTCGTCGACTGGTGGCTGCGGCGACGCGGCGTCACCCCCGCACCCCGCCCGGTTACCTAATCCAGCCACCGGCTCGCCGTCTTCGCCGGCCTGTCGGCAAAGTCCGTGGACTGTGCCGTGGTTTGCAGAGGAAACCGTCGTCAGCGCCACTTGGTTCGCGCTCGCGTGGTGCCTCGGCATCCTCGTTCTCGTCCGACTGGCACCCGGTCCGACTGGCACTAGTCCGGCCGGCTCTCAGTCCGGCTGGTCGAGTCGTAGGTCGAGGGCGTCGGCGATGCGGGTTCGGGATGTGGTGGTGTAGCGCCATTTGCCGCCGCCGGGGTCGAGCCAGGGTGGTGCCTTGATCTGTGGGACGCCGCGGAGCATGCGGATCTTCCAGCCCGAGGTCTCGATCGTGCGGTGGTGGAACCAGCAGAGCAGGACCCCGTTGTCGGTGTGGGTGTCGCCGCCCCAGGCGTCGGGGATGACGTGGTGGATTTCGCTCCAGCTGGCCGGGATCTGGCAGCCCGGGATGATGCAGCCGCCGTCCCGGGCGGAGATCGCCCGGCGCTGCTCCCGGTTGAAGCACCGGTCGGGAACACCGAGCGAACAGATCGCGTTTTCGTCGCCGAAGACGACGGGCTGGATGCCGCCGGTGCAGACCTTCTGCCGCACTGCCCGCATCGACAGTGGCGCCTCGACCCCGTCGATCCAGCCCACTCCCTGTTCCTGGAGCAGGTCTTGCTGGCGGACGGTGACGAGGACGGTGGGGGCGGCGCCGCCGATGCTGGGGGCCTCGGCGCTGCGCGCCGCGACGTCGAGGATGACGGCGAGCACGTCGTGCCGTTGCTGGTCGTAGGTGCGGTCGTCGCGCTCCAGCACCGACTGTTCGAGCTGCTCGGGGGTGAGGAACGCGACCGGGGCGGTCTTCGGGGAGAGGTAGGCGTCGAAGAGGCGTTGCAGTTGGCCGCCGATCTCGGGCAGCAGCCGTCCGGAGACCGGGATCGTTCCGCCGTGTTCACGGCCGAGGCGGAGTCCGCGTTCCTGGAAGGCGCGCTCGTCGTCGGGGCGGGCGCCGTCGGGATCGAGCACCGGCTTCCAGACGGAGGCCTGCAGCCGGATTTCATCAGCGGTGGCCGGCACGGCGGTGTCGATGCTCTGCCCGGTCGCCGCGGCGACGAGTTCGGTTTCGGCCAGCTGCACATTCTGAAGGTCAGCGCGGCGCAGCGTCGGGGCGAGGGAGCCGAGGATCGCTTCGGCGGTGTCGAGGCCGAGCGTGCCGGTGGCCAGTCCGGCCGCGGTTGCCGGGAACCTGGGTGGCAGGGCCTGGCCGGCGATGGAGTAGTCGGTGCGGAGCTGCGCGCCGAACCGCATGCGCCGGTTCGCGGTCGGCCCGGAGACCAGGGTCATCCGCTGCACCAGCTCGGAGGGGGTGCGGCAGCCCTTCTTCGCCGACAGCCGGTCGCTGCCAAGTTCCGGGCGGGAGCGGTCGGCGATCTCGGCGGCCGCGGCGACCCGGAGGGCGTCGACCCGGCGGCCGGCTTCCTCGATCGCCGCGGTCACCATCAGCAGCCCGTCGTCACCGAGGCCCCGGACGGCCGAACACCCGAGCGCGGCGCCGATCCGGGCGCTGATCGCCGCGAATGACGCGAGCGCAGCCTTGGCGTCGACGGGGGCCGATCCGGCGGTCGCCTGAAGCGTTTCGGTGGGGGTGTTCATGCGTCAAGTCTCCGCGGAACCACCGACATTCCTGCCGACAAAGGCCAGGTCAGCCGTATTTTCTGTGGATAACTCCGACAGGGCGCGCCTGTGGAGGAATGGCATCCGCCAACGCTCGCACCACCCAGCTCAGGGCACCAGCAGGATCTTCCCCACGTGCGCCGACGACTCCAGCAGGCGGTGCGCATCCGCCGCCGACGAGAACGGGAACCGGCTGTCGATCACGGGGCGGAAGGCTCCGGATTCGACCCAGGGCCAGACATCCGTTCGGATGCCGCGGATGATCGCGGCCTTCTCCTCGAACGGGCGGGCGCGGAGCGTCGTGCCCCAGTACCGCCCGCGCTTCTGCATGAGGTGGAACGGGTTGAAGCTCGCGTTCTCGCCGCTCTGGTTGGCGATCACCATGATGCGTCCGCCCATCGCCAGCGCCGCCACATTTCGCGCGGCGTACGAGCCGCCGATGATGTCGAGGATCACGTCGGCCCCGTGCCCGCCGGTGGCCGCCCCGATCTCCGCGGGGAAGTCCTGCTCGCGGTAGTTGATCAGGATCTCCGCGCCCAGGCTCCGGCACACCTCGAGTTTCGCAGCCGATCCGGCCGTCACCGCGACCCGAGCGCCGGACAGCACGCCGAGCTGGATCGCCGTCGTGCCGATGCCGCTGGCGCCGCCGTGCACGAGCAGCGTCTCGCCCGCGACGAGGCCCGCGCTCATGAACACGTTCGACCACACCGTCGCCAGCGCCTCGGGCAGCCCGGCCGCCTCGACGAGGTCGAGCGAGTCCGGAACGGGCAGCGCGAGGTCCTCGTGCACCACGGCCTCGGTGGCGTAGCCGCCGCCGGCGAGCAGCGCGCACACCCGGTCGCCGACCGCGAACAGGCGCACCTCGGCCCCGACCTCGGTCACCACGCCCGACACCTCGAGCCCCGGCCACTGCGGCGCCCCGGCCGGCGACGGGTACCGGCCCTCGCGCTGCGATACGTCCGCACGGTTGACGCCCGCCGCGGCCACCAGAATCCGGATGTCCCTGGTCCCGACGGGCAGGTCGTCCACGGTGCTGAGGGAGAGGGCTTCGGGCCCGCCGGGGGCGTTCACGAGGATTGCGCGCATGCGCTCATCCTAGGAGCGGCCCGCTCCGCGCCCGACGGTCAACCCCGTAGTCACCCGGCAACCCTCACCGGGAACGAAGAACGGCGAGCGCCTTCTCCGACAGGGGGCTGCCGGCTTTCTTTGCCGCGTAGAGCGCCGCACCGGCGACGGGGCTGAACAGGGGCGGGCGCAGGTCGTAGTACGGGCTCCGGGCGACCAGGGCGTCTTCGAAGCCCCGGCGAATGAACTCCGCGTTGAACATCCCGCCCGAGTACGACACGGGGACGGGCTCGCCCTCGCCGAAGCCGAGCTCGACCCGCGTCGTTTCGACAATCGTGGCCAGCTCGGCGCACGCCTCGGTCAGGATGCCGGCGGCAACGGCGTCACCCTGCGACTCGGCTTCGACGACCGTCTTGGACAGGTCGGCGATGGCGCTCCGCTGACCCTGCCAGCGGTCGACCACGACATGGATCAGGTCGAGGTCGCTGTGCACGCCGACGCGCGACTTGATGGCGTCGTACAGCGGGCCGCGGGGGAGGCGGCCATCACTCATCCGGGTGAACGCGTTCAGGCCGCGGGTGGCGATCCAGTACGCCGAACCTTCGTCGCCGAACAGTTCGCCCCAGCCGCCGACTCGATAGCCCAGGCCGTCACGCTCTCCGTAGGTCATGGAGCCGGTGCCGCTGATGACGTTGATGCCGTCGATGCCGCCCAGTGACCCGGCCCAGCCGCAGACCATGTCGTTGCCGCAGGAGTACCGGTCGTGGCCGAGAACGTTCCGGGGGAGCGCGTCCAGGGTTTCCACGTCGTCGCTCGCCTCGCCGTAGCCGGGCAGGCCGAAGAAGGCTTGACGGATGTCCGCTGCCTCGACGCCCGCAGAGCGGCACACCTGGCCGACACCGTCAGCGAGGACCCGTTCGACGAGCTCGATTCCCTCGGTGAAGTAGTAGCAGCTCCGGGTCACTGCCTCGGCCAGAATCCGTCCCGAGTCGTCGAGGAGCACGAAGGCGGTTTTCGAACCGCCGCCGTCGACGCCCAGGAACAGAGTCACGGCCGGGTGCTCGTCACCGCGGCTTCGCCCGCGACCGGCGCCAACGGGTGGATGCTGACGCCCTGGACAACGCGGTTGACGTCGCCTCCGGGGAAGGGGTTGTCTGCTGTCGTGCCGAGCTGCAGGGCGAACGACAAACCGAGGATCTGTGCCACGACGACGTAGCCTACGGCAAGGTATGCGTCGTTCAGGCCGGTCAGCCCCTCGAGAACCCACGATTCACCGTGCGTCGACGGCAGCGGCTCGGCGGCGATCGCGATGACGCTGTCCGGGTTCTGCGTCGAGCGGAGCTCGGCGATGATGTCCAGGTCGTACTGGCGGGTGTACGGGTCCGATGACACGTAGACGAGCACGAGCGTGCGGTCGTCGAGCACGGCCTTCGGGCCGTGGCGGAAGCCCAGGGCGGAGTCGAAGTAGGTGACGACCCGGCCGGCGGTGAGCTCCAGGAGCTTCAGCGCGGATTCGCGCGCCAGCCCGGTCAGCGGACCGCTGCCCAGGTACACGATCCGGTCGTATCCGTTGGCGGCGAGCTGGCGGATGGCCTGCTGCCGGGACTGGATGACGCTGGTCGCGGCGGCGGCGAGGGCGCTGACCGCGGAGTCATTCTCGCCCCCCAGGATGAGCAGGCACGACAGGAGCATCGACGTGAAGCTCGAGGTCATCGCGAACCCCTCGTCGTTGGAACGTTCGGGCATCAGCACGGTCATCGACTTCTCGCGACCCTCGTGCTCCCGGTAGAGGCCGCCGACCCGGTCGCAGGTCAGCACCAGGTGGCTGACGTCGGTGAGGCACTCGTCGGCCAGGCGGGTGGCGGCGATGCTCTCCGGGCTGTTGCCCGATCGGGCAAACGAGATGAGCAGCGTGGGCAGATCCTCCGTGAGATAGTCCCGCGGGTTCGAGACGATGTCGGTGGTCGCGAGGGCCTCGACGCGGCGGTCGAGAAGGCGGGAGAGGGCCGGAGCGGCGATCTCCCCGACGAAGGCGGATGTTCCGGCACCGGTCAGCAGGATGCGCAGGTCGGGGCGGGCCAGCAGCGGCGCGAGGAAGGCATCCAGCTCCTGGCGCAGTGCGGCGATGGCGGATGCCGCCTCGCCCCATACCGCGGGCTGCTGGATGATCTCGCGGACCGTGGCTTCAGAGCCGGGGCCGGGGGTGAGGACGCCGGGTGAGGTGAGCGGACTAGTCATTGAGATTTCCCTCGGTGGATGCGGTGGAGACAGCGGATGCGGTGGGTGCAGTAGCTGCGGTGGTGGACGGTTCGGGAAGAACGGGGAAGCAGGCCGCCGAATAGGGGCGCAGTGCGTCGCGGACCTTGTCGACAACGAGCTCCCGAGGATCCGGTGCCAGGATGCCGGCGCGAACGCGGGCGTACTGCTCGGGCAGGAACTGGCTGATCAGGGGCAGCGGGATCTGCAGGTTGCCCAGGTTCTCGTACAGGCGGTTCTCCGCGGCCTCGATCTCGGGGTCTGGCCAGTAGTAGCGCAGCCGGTCGCTGTAGCTGAAACGCCGGGCGATGCGCTGTTCGTCGGCGCTGCCCTCGTAGTAGCCCTCCCAGTAGCCCGGGTTGGCGAGCATTCGGCGTTCGATGACGTTGATCAGGTCGGAGCGGTCCGCGGCGGGCACCAGCTCGTCCTCGACCTTGGCCAGGGCGAAGAGCGCCTCGCGCATCGCGAACGTCAGGCCGGGACCCACCTTGAGGATCGCCCAGTGGTCCTCGACGAGCTCCGTGAGCCGGCCGGTGAGCTGGTAGTCCGTGGAGTGCGCCTCGAACACCAGGCCGGGCTCGTCGCCCAGCACGGTTCGGAGGTCGACCGTCGCTTCTCGGCGGTAGGCGATGACCTGCAGGTGGTCGAATTCCACCCCGGGCTGCACGACCATCGCGATGATCCTTGGCCAGACGTCCTGAAGATCGAGTTCGGCGAACGCGGTGCGGTGCCGGTCGAGCGTCTCGCGCGCGGCCTCCGGCGATGTCGCCGTCAGTTCATCGAGCGTCTCGTGGGCGCCGCCCGGCACCGGCACCTCCGTACCGATGACGTAGAGGACCTGGCCCGGGATGCCGGCGCGCTGGGCGGCATCCTCCGCGACCCGCAGGAGCCGTGCCGTGCGCGTCGCCACCAGGTCGTCGCCGACGGGCACGGGGTCGCCCGCGCACGACATGCTGCAGTCGAGGTGAATCTTTGTGTAGCCCGCCTCGACGTACGCCGCGACCAGGGTCTCCGCGTTCTTCATGGCTTCCTCGGCCGGCAGCTTCTGCCAGCGGTTCGGTCCGAGGTGATCCCCGCCGAGAACGAGCCGGTCCCGGGGGAAGTCCAGGCGGTCCGCGATCGCGTACACGAGTTCGCGGAAGTCGGGCGGACGCAGGCCCGTGTAGCCGCCGAACTGGTCGACCTGGTTGGACGTGGCCTCGATCAGGGCGTACGTGTCGTCGCTCGCCGCCTGGCGGATGGCGGCCTCCAGGACCGTCGGGTGTGCCGAGCAGACCGAGTAGATGCCGACCGCGTCGCCGCTCTTATGCTGACGGATCGTGTTCCACAGGTGATTTGGCATCGTGCTCCTTGTTTTCGGTTCCGGACGCATCACTGCGTCGGCCCGTTCTGACGCTCCGGGTCGACAACGACGCAGAGATGGGCGACGGCGCGGGCAACGGCCTCGCGCCCTTCCGCGAGGTATTTTCGGGGATCGGTGGTCTCGGGATTCGACTGCAGGAATCGACGGATCTCCCGGGTGAATGCGACGTTCAACGCCGTTCCCACGTTCACCTTGCGGATGCCGGCCCGGATCGCGTTCGTGAGCGTCGCATCGGCCACGCCGGAGGAGCCGTGCAGCACGAGGGGGACCGGAAGCTGGGCGGCCAGGGTGCCGATCAGGTCCAGGTCGAGCGAGGCATCCTGGGAGGTCATCGCGTGCGAGCTGCCGACCGCGACGGCGAGTCCGTCCACCGCTGTCTGCCGGACGAAGTCGCGGGCGTCGCCGGGGTCGGTGCGCACGCCGGGCGCGTGGGCGCCGTCTTTCCCGCCGATCTCGCCGAGTTCGGCTTCGACCCAGAGGCCCAGGTCATGGGCGTGCCGTGCGAGCTCGAGCGTGCGCTGCACGTTCTGGGTGTATTCGAGATTGGAGGCGTCGACCATGATCGAGCTCACCCCGAGTCCGGCGGCCTGCTCCAGGGTGCGCTCGGTCAGCTCGAGGTCCTGGAAGTGGTCGAGGTGGATGGCGATGGGGGCGGTGGATGCCGCGGCGAGCCTGGCGCAGGCGGCCAGGATCGGCGCCGGCGCTCCGCCGTGAAAGCGGACGGCATTCTCGCTCACCTGCAGGAGAGCCTGCGCGTTCGCCCGTTCGACGCCGGCAACGATGCCTTCGGCGTGCTCCAGCGTGATCACGTTGAAGGCGAGGACTGCCCGCTTGTCGGTCACGGCCCCGGCGACAAGGTCCCGGGTGGTGGCGAGCGTCACAGCGCGTCCGTCGCCACGAGCGTCACCTTAGTCATGAGTAAATACTGCGACATACTGCGTGGATCACGCAATATGACGAGCGTTTTGACGCTAAAGTGGGCACAAACAATGCGCACTTGATACAAGAAAGCGAATCATGTCCCCAGACGGCTACTTCGAATCCCATCCGCGCGCAGTATCGGCCAAGCGCTCCGACCGGATGCGATCGGTCCTGTCCGCGCTGCATGACCAGAACACGGTGTCCCTGGCCTCCCTCGCCGAGGACCTCGGGGTGTCGGCCGCTACTCTCCGCCGAGATCTGGCCGACCTCGACGAGCAGGGCCTGCTCGTGCGAACCCACGGAGGCGCCCGCGCCCTGGACTCGCACAGCGAGATTCCGGTCCGGCTTCGCGACACCCAGTTTCGGGAAGCCAAGCAACGTATCGCCCGGCGCGCGGTCGAAATGATCCCCTCCGGGCCGTACGCGGTGGCGATCAGCGGCGGCACAACCACGGCGGAGGTGGCCAGGGCCCTCGGCAACCGCACCGAGTTGACGATCGTGACCAACTCGCTCACCACCGCCCTGGAGTGCGCGGCGCGGCCGCAGCTCAAGGTGATCATCACCGGCGGAGTGGTGCGGTTGAGTTCGTTCGAGGCGGTCGGCTCGCTGTCCGAGAACACCTTCAAGGCGATCAACGTGGGCACGGCCATCCTGGGCACCGACGGCATCACGGCAAGCGGCGGGGTCACGACCCACGACGACACCGAGGCGCGCACGAACAACGCGATGGTCGCCAGCGCCCAGCGGGTGATCGTGGTCGCCGACGGTTCGAAGGTCGGACGGGTGACCCTCGCGAAAATGGCGGACCTCTCGCAGATCAGCGACCTGGTCACCGACTCGAATGCGGACCCGGCCGAGCTCCAGCGCATCGCCGACGCGGGCGTCCAGGTGCACGTCGTCGACCTCACCGGGACGCGGCCGTCCCGTGCCAGGCAGGCGAAGGCCGCCTCCCCGGACGCTTAGGACGTTTCTCCCAAAGCCGGATTGCGGGGAAATTTGAGCTGCGCGGGCGGTGCGCCGCTGCGCGCGTGGCGCATCGCCCGCGTAGCGGCGCACTACGAGCGCATCGGTCCCACACGCACGGCTACTTCACGCTTCCGGCGAGCAGCCCGCTGACGATGTACTTGTTCAGGATCAGGGCGATGGCCGCGGGAACGGCGATGGCGATGATTCCGGCGGCGCTGAGCAGCGAGAAGGGCACGACGTGCCTGCCCTGCAGCGCAGCGATGACGACAGTCAAAGGCTGCGTCGACAGGTCGCTCGACAGCACGAGCGGGAACAGGAACTGACCCCACGCGAACAGGAACGTGATGATCGCGGTGGAGATGATTCCGGGCAGCGCCAGGGGAATCACGATGTGCCACAGGATCTTCATCCGGCTGGCGCCATCCATGGTGCCGGCTTCCTCAATGGCCAACGGAAGACTCGACATGTAGTTGTAGAGAATCCAGGTCGCGAGCGGGAGGAACCCCGAGACGTACACGAGCACGATGCCCGTATACGTGTTGACGAGGCCGAATGTGCTCAGGATGCGGTAGATCGGGATCAGGGTCGTGTACGCCGGGAATGCCATCGTGGCGAGCACGGCGTAGAAGAGGATCTTCCCGCCCCGGAACTTCATCCGCGCGAATGCGTACGCTGCGAGCGTCGCCAGCACGACGGTGATCACTGTCGCCAGGGTGCACTCGATCAGGATGTTGATGGAGGACTGGCGAATCGCCGCTGCGGTCTCACCCTCGCCAGTGAGCAGCGCTAGGTAGTTGGACAACGTCGGAGTAGGCGGAACGTAGTTCGAGGGCTTCGAGCTCACCTGGGCGTCCGTTTGAAGGCTGGTGTTCAGCGCCCAGTACACGGGCACGAGCGACCAGATCACGATGAAGGCGACTCCGAACCATCGGAACCAGTGCGGACGGCGATTCATCAGTACTCCACAGGGCGGTAGACGAGCTTGAGAATTCCGAGCGACAGCACCAGCGTGACGATCGTGATGATGAGCGACAGCGCGTATCCCTGCCCGAAGTCAAGGTTTTGGAAGCTGATGAAGTAGGTCTGCATGGTGAGGGATGCTCCGGTGCTGGCAGCGCCGTTGAGAATGTAGGGCTGGTCGAAGATGTTGAGGGTCGCGATCACCGCCTGCACCATCGCGATGGTGATACCGGGCGCGGTGAGCGGCAGGGTGACCGACCAGAACACCTTCCACGGCGAACCGCCGTCCAGGCTCGCGGCTTCATAGAGTTCATCGGGGATGTTCTGCATCGAAGCCAGGACGAGCAGGGTGGAGAGCGGGGTGATCTGCCAGACCTGCACCATCTCGATGGCCAGGATTGTCATGAATTTGTTCTGGCCGAGGAAGACCTGGTAGGTGTCGATCAGGTGCATGGACGTCAGCAGGCTGTTGACCAGGCCGGTATTGCTGTCCCAGATGTTGCTCCAGATGATCCCGTTGACGACGCCCGGGAGGGCCCAGGGCAGAATCAGCACGGCGATGAGCAGGGAGCGACCGAGAAACTTCTTGCGAAGGATGACCGCGAAGAACACCGCGAGGACCGTCGACAGGATGACGCCGACGAGCACGTAGATCACCGTGTTGCCCATGCTCGACAGCACGCCGGCGTCGTTGAACAGGTTGACGAAGTTCTCAAAGCCGTTGAACCGCACGGGCGGATTCAGCGCCTGGTCCTTGAAGAACGAGGCCACGATCGTGAAGACCGCGGGGATCAGGGCGAGGCTGATGATGAAGAGTGCGAGCGGGGTGACGAGGGCGTAGGGCAGGATGTCGAATCGGCCGCGCCGTTTGGCCCTGGGGGACGCGAGCTTCGCGCGTCCCCCAGGGCCTACGACTGGGACGTTCTTGATCCGGGTATCAGTGTTCACCGTTGCGTTTCAGGTCGGGTTGCGCGTCGGGTTCGGGTCACGAGCCGCTTGAGAGCTTGTCAGCGGTGTCGGAGATCGCCTTCATCGCATCCTTGACGCTCATGGAGCCCGCTGCGGCAGCATGCAGGTTGGTGTTGACCGCTCGGGAGAACTCGGGGTACCAGGCGGGTGCACCCTCGGGGAAGACCGGCCGGGCGCTGTCCTTGAGAATCGAGGTCAGCACGTCTCCGCCGGCCAGCTTGCCATCCGCGGTGAGTTGCTCGATGGCGCTCAGGCGAGAGGGCAGGAAGTAGCCGGGGAATACGTTCTCGGGGCCTTCGCCGCCCGCGAATCCGTACTGGGCCTTCTGGGAGGTGAACCACTCGATGAACTTGGCGGCCGCCTCCTTGTACTTGGCGGTGACGGGAATCCCGATGCCATCCGGGTTGCTGACGTTCGGCCCGACACCGTCGACGCCGGGGGTCGGCAGGTAGGCGACCTTGCCGACGACGCTGGACGTGTCGGGGATGTCGTAGAGGCTGCCGACGTTTCCGGAGTAGTCGGCGAACGTGGATGCGACGCCTCCCTTGGCCATGAGCGTCTGCTGGCCCTGCGTGTCGCTCACGTTGATGTTTCCCGGGGGAACGAGCCCGGACTTGACGCCGTTGACCATCCACTCGGCCGCCTTGTAGCCGGCGGAATCGGGGTCAGAGAACTGAGGCTTGCCGTCGCCGTCGAGAACAGTCCCACCGAAGGCGGCCGTGGTCTGGTACCAGTAGGTGGAGAGCCCTTCCGCCGCGGCGAAGGGGATGTTCAGGGGGTGCTCAGCTACGCCGCTCGACTTCAGCTTTTCCAGGTCCGCGGTGTATTCCGCGATGGTGGTCGGCATCGTCGTGATCCCGGCCTTCTGGAACAGCTCCGTGTTCACCGTCGTGGTGAGGAAAGAGGCGTCGAAGGGGATGCCGACAACGTGCCCGTCCGACACGAAGGAGTCCAGCTGCGGCATGTCCTTCTTGTAGGAGTCCGTGTCCAGGTAGTCCTCGAGGGGCTCGAACCACTTCAGCGTGCCCAGCTGCCCGACCCGAGACCAGTCCACGTCCGTCGCGTCGGCGAAGTACGTCTTGGCGGCCGATGAGGCAGCGATCTTGGTCTGGAGGCTGTCCCAGTCGATGGTCGACCATTTGACCTTGATGCCCGTGTCCTTGGTGAACTCGGCAAGGGCGGCCTTGGGCGGCGGGGCGGTGAACAGGGCGACGGTGATCGTCACGCCCTTGGTCTGGGAGGAGGACGTGTCCGCGGCTGGCGAGCAGCCGGAGAGGCCGAGGCCCAGGATAGCCACACTCGCCAGGACTGCGCCCGTTCGTGTGTGTTTGCGCAATGAAGCCATTTCAACCTTCCGATCCTGGAAAGCGCGGAAAGGCGCTCACCGCTGGTAACCGACCCATGACGATGCTGTCAAGTGAAATGACTGTGCCACACACTGCGCACTTACGCAAGAAATGTGCATAAAAACTGCTCACTTCAACCATGGGTCGGTCAAAATGAACGGTTGAGCGGAGTCGGACCGCTCGCCCGGCCGGTGGTCGAGCCTGTCGAGACCCGCCCTCCCAGTCGGTGGTCGAGCTTGTCGAGACCCGCGCAACAAAGAGGGCGCCTTCCGCCGCCTCACCGAACGGATGCTCGACGCGCGCTTGGCCGAGGCGCGTGACGCTGCCGGCGCATCCGTCGACCCCGCCGAACGCTTGACCGGCGTGCTCCAGGCCAAGCTCGGTCTCGCGCTGACCCCGTGGCGCGACAGTCCCCCGAGGCGACCGCCTCGACCGCGTACCTGCTAGTGATGCAGTAGCCGCCGACCGGGAAGACGAGCCGACCGCCACTCACCGACGCGCCCCGCTTCGAGGTCGGGCCGCTCGGAATTAAGGTCAGCCTGATCGAACCCGAGCTGGTCCGCACCGACTTCGGCGGGACAGCCGCGCACACCCTCTCCTGCTCGGTCGTGCCGGCGGGCCCTTACGCGGGCCTCAACGCCGCGGCCGACGAGCAGATGCCTCAACCGTTCCACCCTGCTGACCGCCCAGTCCTTCGACGCGCACCTGCGGATGCCGTTCCAGAACGAGGCTGAAGCGGCGAGTGCGCAGGTGGACGCCGGCGGCGTCGCGCCGCCCGACCCCGTCGCGGTCGGATGCTATCGATCTAGCCGAGTTGCGACATGCGGTACCCGGCGAAGGCGATTCCGATAAGCCCCAGCACTATGGCAGCAATCGCCGTGCCTCGCCCAGTGATCTTGTGGCCCGCACCCTCAAGCTCGTGTGACTTCGCCAATCCGATCGCCCCGAAGACGATCCCAAGCACGCTCAAGATGGCGAACGGGTTGAAGAGGAACGAAAGGATCGCGAGAACACATCCTGTGTATGCCAGCGAATTGTTCTTTCGTACCTGCCGGTCTTTGTCCTTCTTCGTCGGAGGAGCCTCAACTACGCGCGTGGCTCCGTAGCCGGCCATTGGAACATAGGCCGGGGCTGGAGTAGGTGCGCCGACTGGTACCGGCTGTTGCACTCGACCCTGCCGTTGGTCAGACCACGCATCGCCGTCCCACCAACGGACTTGCTGCTCGTCCTGCGGGTCTGTGTACCATCCGGGGCCGGGCTGAGTCATTGGGAAGCATCCTTCGTTTGTGGAGAGAAATGGAAAACCGCGGATCGGGATTCGGTGATGAGCTCGAGGCCCGTCTGTGTCAACGGCCCGTAGTGATGGGCAGCTGACTACTCAAGAGCGGATGGCTCTCGGGTAGTTACGCGCTCGCGAGCAATGGGTCTCCGCCAGTCGATACTTCTGACGCGCGAGCCCATTGCAATCGGTGATAACGAGCATTCGCCACGTCAATGAAATGTCGCTTCCGGAACGTCAGCGCGGCGACGGGCGTCATCGTTCGAGTCTCCATGGCCACCATTTGGTCGGAAATCACCATTCCGCCAAAGTCGAACTGCGTGTGATGGTTGGGGCAGAGACAGAGAATATTGCTGAGGTCGTCGCGACCAAGATGTGGTCGGCCAAGTGCACGAACGTGAGCCCCCTCTGCATAGGGACTCCCGCTGCCAGTGGGCACCGTAATGTCACAAATCTGGCATTGAAAGTCGTACAGGTGCTTGACCTCTCGGGCAAGCTGCGAATCCCGAATGCGCCTTGACACAATCGTGTCTGCGAACTCAGGGTCCGGGATGTTGAGGCTCTGGGGTTCAAGCGGAGTCTGTTCATCGATCCGCTCGAGACGGAACTGTACGATTTGGAAGCCATCCCGCCCCTCATCCATCCACCACTGGGTAACGAGGTACAAGCCGGAGTAGAGATATCCGGCAGGCGGAGCGAAGGGAGACTCTTTGTGCTTTCCCCGAATTACTCGCACAGGCAGCGCTTGGGCGAGGCTCGTGATGAGGCCGGCATTGCCGGGAGCGTCCGGAGATTGATCCTTGATATGTCGCGAACTATTAGGCGCTCGACCGCCATGGCCGGTGTAGATGATGTAATCGCCACTATCCTGGTCGTCATATCCGCCCGACAAGACGATTGAGTCCGCGCCGTCAGCTTTCGTGCCGTGAATTCCTGCCTGACGCGGGCGATGAACGAATGCGTCGCTCAGCTCTCGACGATCGACAAAGAGCTGACCTACTCTGACACCGTCAGGCGTTCCAAAGAATTTGCCCATGTAGTCCCCCGCCGCCAGACTATCGAGCAGCAATGGCGGAGGGTATGGCGTGTCTGGCGCCACTTCGAGGGGCAGCCGGGCTCCCCGAACTGACGGCTGGCGGCCGGGCGACCCGCACCGGTACGGTCAACGTATGCCGACTGATCTCACGTTCCTGCTGTTCCTTGGAGTCTTCGCGGTCGTTGCGGCGTTCTACCTCGCTTGGAAGATCCGCTCTGGCCGTCGTAAAGCAGCAGCAGCAGCAGTCGCGGCGAGGAAGTCAAGGAACAGGACTGGACCGGTCTGGATGACCGAGTACGGGACGCATCCGCTCGATCTCGACTAGACGGGCGGCAACAAGTCCCAGCCCTGCGACCGTCCATCGCTGCTGGGGGTGCGGAAGGCCTCAGGGCTGCGAAACATCGACCGGCATCCGACCGCGGCGAGATCGCAGACCCTGCGGTGGTTCGATGTGCGCATCCTGCTCAACGAAACTACGATGGGTTGAGCAAGGGGCCTCCTCGTTTACCGCCGGATAGGCAGGCCCGATCAGCGAAGATCAGAGCATTTAATGGAGGCGTTTCTTTTCATGTCGTCAGAATCGACCCGTACGGGGCAGTCCCCGACAGGTACCGAGCTCGAGGCCTTCATCGCCGACTACTACGAGCACCTGGCGGGTGAAGACGCCCAGGCCTACGACGTGAACGTGCTGCGCGCCCGGGCCGGCTACCACTGGCAGGTGGCCCGCAACCGGCGGCCGAAGACCGCGAACGTCGAGATCCGCAACGAGTCCGGCCGCAGCGTCGTCTACATCGTCACCGATGACATGCCCTTCCTCGTCGACTCGGTCAACGCCGAACTCGTGCGCCAGCACTCGGCCATCCACCTGGTCGTCCACCCGCTCCTGGCCGTCACGCGCAACCGGGTCACCAACGACCTCATCGAGGTCAACCGGATGCCGTCCAGCGTCGGCATCTCCAGCGGCGACACCTCCGCGATGCCCGACATCTCCCACCTGCTGGGCAACGAAGACGACGCCCCGCACCTCGAGTCCTGGATCGCGATCGAGATCGACCGCGCCACCGACGAGCAGCAGGGCAAGCTCGTCGCCGGGCTGACCCGGGTGCTCAGCGACGTGCGGGCCGCGGTGGAGGACTGGCAGCCGATGCGCGCCAAGTCCGTGCTGATCGCCGACGCGCTCGGCAAGGTCGCCCACGCCGAGGGCATCCAGGACCTCAAGCAGACCCAGGAACTGCTGCGCTGGCTCGACCGCGACAACTTCACTTTCCTCGGCTACCGGGAGTACGACCTGGGCACGGTGAACGGCGAGGACGTCCTCACCATCCGCGACGGCAGCGGCCTCGGCCTGCTGCGCTCTTCCGAAGACGGCCACCAGATCCAGCACCTCACCGAAGCCGGCCGCCTGATGGCCCGCGAGCGACGCGCCCTGGTGATCACAAAGGCGAACTCGCGCTCCAGCGTGCACCGCCCCGCCTACTTCGACTACATCGGCATCAAGAGCTTCGACGAGAACGGCAACGTCAACGGCGAGCAGCGCTTCATCGGCCTCTTCGCCGCCAGCGCGTACACGAGCTCCGTGCGCGCGGTCCCGATTCTCCGCGAGAAGGTCGACGCCGTGATGGCGAAGATCGGCTTCCCGGTCGGCTCGCACAGCGACAAGGACCTCCTCGGCATCCTCGAGACCTACCCGCGCGACGAACTGTTCCAGATGGATGTCGACGCCCTGGTCACCACGGCCCTCGCCATCCAGCGCCTGCAGGAACGCCGCCGCACCCGCCTCTTCCTCCGCCCGGACATCTACGGCCGCTTCATGTCCGCGATGGTCTTCCTGCCCCGCGACCGGTACACCACGGCCGTGCGCCTGCGGATCGAGAAGGAACTTCGCGAGACCTTCCACGCGGAGTCGCTCGACTTCGAGGCCCGGATGACCGAATCGGCCCTGGCCCGCCTGTTCTTCCGCATCCGCCTGCCGAAGGATGCCCAGGTCGCCGGCGTCGACGCCGTCGCGCTCGAGCGCCGCCTGGTCATGGCCGTGCGTTCCTGGTCGGAGGGCATCACCGAGGAACTCCGCGAACACCGCTCGCTCGACGAGGCGGAGCCCCTGTCCGCTCTCTGGGCCGAGGCGTTCCCCGACAGCTACCGGGTCGACTACGAGATCGAGGACGCGCTCGAGGACATCGGCAGGTTCGAGGCGTGCGCCGCCGCGGCCAGCGTGGCCGAGGCATCCGGCGAGGGCCCCACGGCCCCAGGACTGCACGTCTACCTCCCGGCCGACACCGGGGAGCGTACCGAGGACGCCCGGGTCAAGCTCTACATGATGGAGTCGCAGAGCCTCAGCCAGATCCTGCCGTACTTCCAGAACCTCGGCCTCGAGGTGCTCGACGAGGTCCCGTTCGAGATCTCCACCTCCGACGGGCGCGACTTCTTCCTCTACGACCTGGGCCTGAACTACCCGGCCGGCGTCGACCCGGTCGCCACCGACCGGCTCCTGGCCGACTCGTTCGGCGCCGCCGTGCGCGGCGCCGTCGAGTCCGACGGCCTCGACCGACTGGTGCTCCGCGAGGGCATGGCCTGGCACCGGGTCGTCATCCTCCGCAGCTACGCCAAGTACATGCGCCAGATGGGAAACACGAACTCCTACGAGTTCGTCGCCGACACCCTGCTCGCCAACCCGGCCGTCGCCGGCGGCCTGATCGCGCTCTTCGAGGCGCGGTTCGACCCCGAGCTGGCCGCGGGCGAACGCACCGCCCGCGAGGAGCAGGTGCGCGCCGAGCTGACCGCCGCGATGGAGCAGGTCGCCACCCTCGACGCCGACCGGGTGCTGCGCACCTTCATCGACCTCATCGAGGCGTCGCTGCGCACCAACTTCTTCCAGCAGAAGCCCTACCTGAGCATCAAGCTCGACCCGACGCTGATCGAGTCGCTGCCGTTCCCGCGGCCGAAGTACGAGATCTGGGTGTACTCGCCGCGCGTCGAGGGGGTGCACCTCCGCTTCGGCAAGGTCGCCCGCGGCGGCCTGCGCTGGTCGGACCGCCGGGAGGACTTCCGCACCGAAATCCTCGGCCTGGTCAAGGCGCAGACGGTCAAGAACGCCGTCATCGTGCCCACCGGCGCCAAGGGCGGATTCTTCGCCAAGAAGCTGCCAGACCCCGCCGTCGACCGCGCGGCCTGGATGGCCGAGGGCGTCGAGAGCTACAAGACCTTCATCAGCGGGCTGCTCGACCTCACCGACAACCTGTTCGCGACCGCGGACGGCGAACAGGTCGTGCCGCCGGCCCGGGTCGTGCGCCACGACGATGACGACTCCTACTTGGTCGTCGCCGCGGACAAGGGCACGGCATCCTTCTCCGACATCGCCAACGGGCTGGCCGCCGACTACGGCTTCTGGCTGGGCGACGCGTTCGCCTCGGGCGGCTCGGTCGGCTACGACCACAAGGCCATGGGCATCACCGCCCGGGGCGCGTGGGAGTCGGTCAAGCGCCACTTCAGCGAGCTCGGCGTCGACACCCAGACTGAGGACTTCACCGTCGTCGGCGTGGGCGACATGTCCGGCGATGTCTTCGGCAACGGCATGCTGCTCTCCGAGCACATCCGGCTCGTCGCCGCCTTCGACCACCGGCACATCTTCCTGGACCCCAACCCGGATGCCGCGGCCTCCTTCGCCGAACGCCGGTGGCTCTTCGACCTGCCGCGTTCCTCCTGGGCGGACTACAGCGAGGGCCTGATCAGCGCCGGCGGCGGGGTCTTCCCGCGGCACGCGAAGGTCGTCCCGATCTCCGCGGAGGTGCGGACCGCGCTCGGACTGCCAGAGGGCACGACGAAGCTGAGCCCGCCGGAGCTGCTCCGCGCCATCCTGACCGCGCCGGCGGACCTGCTCTACAACGGCGGCATCGGAACCTACGTCAAGGCGAGCAGCGAGACGGCCGCGCAGGTCGGCGACAAGGCGAACGACGCCATCCGGGTGGATGGCCGGGAGCTGCGCGTGAAGGTCGTCGGCGAGGGCGGAAACCTCGGGATGACCCAGCTCGGCCGGATCGAGGCGGCGCTGAACGGCGTCATCCTGAACACCGACGCGATCGACAACTCCGCCGGGGTGGACTGCTCCGACCACGAGGTCAACATCAAGATCTTCGTCGACCGGATGGTCGTGGCGGGCAAGCTGCTCGAGGCGGAGCGCACGGAGTTCCTCGCCTCGATGACCGACGAGGTCGGCCGGCTGGTACTGGAAGACAACGTCGACCAGAACATCCTGCTGCTCAATGACAAGGTGAAGGTCGGCAGCTGGAGCCCCAGCTACGAGCGGCTGATGGACTGGCTGGAGGCATCCGGGGACCTCAAGCGCGACCTCGAGGCGCTGCCGACGACGGCGACGCTGCGGGAACGCATCGAGCAGGGGCAGGGCCTGACCTCGCCCGAGCTGTCGGTGCTGGCCGCGTACGCCAAGATCGAGCTGGCCACGTCGCTGCGGGACAGCGACCTGGCCGACGACCCGTGGTTCGGCGGCACCCTGCGGGAGTACTTCCCGAAGCAGCTGTCGGAGCGCTTCGACGCCGAGCTGGACACGCATCCGCTGCGCCGGGAGATCATCACCACGGTGGTTGCGAACGACATGATCAACCTCGGCGGCGTGACCTTCGCCTTCCGGGCGATGGAGGAGACATCCGCGAACCAGGCGACGATCGCCCGGGCGTTCGTGGCCCTGCGGGAGATCTTCGAGCTGGACATGATGGTCGACCAGCTCAACGCCCTGCCGTCGTCGTTCCCGACCGAGCACTGGACGGCGATCCACCTGGACATGCGCCGCCTGCTCGACCGTGCGGTGCGCTGGCAGGTCAACCAGGGCGGTTCGCTGCTGGTGGGCGAGGTCGTGGCGCAGTACAAGCCGCAGATCGACCAGCTGCGGGCGCAACTGGGCAACTACCTGCAGGGCGGCGACCTGAGGCGCATGCACTCGCTGCACAAGAAGGCGGAGGAGTGGGGCGTTCCGGAGGATCTTGGCCGCCGCTGGATCGAGCTCTTCGAGGCCTTCGCGCTGCTGGACGTGGCCAAGATCGCGACCCAGTCGGGCGCGCCGATGGAGGATGTCGCGGGCGTGTACTACACGATCTACGACCGTTTCGGGGTGGACAACCTGCTCGAACGGATCACGGCGCTGCCGCGGAAGGACCGGTGGCAGGCCCTGGCCCGCGCCGCCCTCCGCGACGACCTGTATTCGACGGTGGCGGACATGACGACGCGCGTGCTCGAGGACACCGACACGGATGCCGGCGACGCCGAGGCCCGCGTGCTGGCCTGGGAGGCGCTCAACGCCGAACAGCTCGGCCGCTCCCGCAGCGTGTTCGAGGAGGTCAACGCCCTCGGACAGGACGACATGGCCTCCCTCTCGGTCGCCCTGCGCCTGATGCGCTCCGTCGTGCGCCGCTGACCCGCGGCACTGCCTGCGGCACTGCTGTGCTGTTCCGACTGCTCCTGGGTTAGCCGCCACGCACGTGTGGCTAACTCAGGAGAATCGGTCGCGCCCCGGCATCCGGCCCCGGAATGACGCGGTCGCGTCCGGCGCGCGTCCGGGATCTCCTGAGTTGGCCACCGGCGCTCCTCTTGTGTTGGGGTTTCTGTGTTGCGGCACAAGTTCTGCGCATAACTCCTCCAGATCTTCTCCGGCGCGTCTCGAACCCGCGGAATCACGCGGATGTTCCGGCGACAGCCGTCAATCAGGAGGAGTTATGCACGGGGGCGGGCCGGGCGCGGGGCCCGCGTCGGGGCACGACGCCGGGGCGCGACGGAGGCCGGGCGGTGGATGCCGGGCGGTGGATGCGCGGCACGCTAGTGGCCGCGGGCGATCCACTCCTCGAGGTGCCCGGCCTCGTCGCCGATCGTCGTCGACTCGCCGTGTCCGGTGAGCACGACGGTGTCCGCTGGCAGGGTCAGCAGCTTGCTCGAGATCGACTCGATGATCGTCGGGAAGTCGCTGAACGAGCGCCCGGTCGCGCCCGGGCCGCCGTGGAACAGCGTGTCCCCGCTGAACAGCGTGCCGGACGCGCCGAGCGCCGGCGCGTAGAAGCAGACCGCGCCGGGGGAGTGCCCGGGGGTGTGCAGCACCTCGAACTCGAGGCCGGCCACGGCGATCCGCTGGCCGCCTGCGAGCGGGCGAGGCGGGGCATCCGGGTACATCGGATCCCAGAGCATCGCGTCCCGCGGGTGCAGATAGACGGGCGCGTCGCGCGCCGCCAGAACCTCGCCGACGGCGCCGATGTGGTCGTCGTGCGCGTGCGTGCAGAGGATGGCCACGAGCTTCCGGTCGCCGACGGCGGCCAGGATGGCGTCGGCGTCGTGGGCGGCGTCGATCACCACGCACTCGGCGTCGTCACCGACGATCCAGACGTTGTTCTCCACGGGCCAGGTGCCGCCGTCGAGGCTGAAGGTACCCGACGTGACGAGGTGCTCGATCCGCGCGGCCATCAGAGCACCACGACCGAGCGCAGAACCTCGCCGCGGGCCATCTTCTCGAAGGCCTCCTCGATGTGGCCGATGCCGATCCGCTCGCTGACGAACTGTTCGAGCGGCAGCCGGCCCTGCAGGTACAGGTCGGTGAGCATCGGGAAGTCGCGCTCCGGCAGGCAGTCGCCGTACCAGGACGACTTCAGCGATCCGCCGCGGCCGAACACGTCGAGCAGCGGGATCTCGAGCATCATCTCCGGCGTCGGCACGCCGACCAGCACGACCGTGCCGGCCAGGTCGCGGGCGTAGAACGCCTGGCGCCAGGTCTCTGGGCGTCCGACCGCGTCGATGACGACATCCGCGCCGAAGCCGCCGGTCAGCGCCTGCACGGCGGCGACCACGCCCGCCTCGTCGAGGCCCGACGAGTCGATCGTGTGCGTGGCGCCGAGCTGCTCGGCCTTGTGCAGCTTCTTCGCGTCGCGGTCGATGGCGATGATGACGGATGCCCCGGCCAGCTTCGACCCGACGACGGCCGCGTTGCCGACGCCGCCGCATCCGATCACGGCGACCGAGTCACCGTGGCTCACGTTGCCCGTGTTCATGGCCGCGCCGATGCCGGCCATGATGCCGCAGCCGAGGAGCCCGACCGCCGCGGGGTCGGCGCTCGCGTTCACCTTCGTGCACTGCTTCTCGTGCACGAGGGTCTTCTCGGCGAAGGCGCCGATGCCGAGGGCCGGGCTGAGCTCGGTGCCGTCGGCGAGGGTCATCTTCTGGCCTGCGTTGGACGTGTTGAAGCAGTACCAGGGCTCGGCGCGCTTGCAGGCGCGGCAGTCGCCGCAGACCGCGCGCCAGTTGAGCACTACGAAGTCGCCGACGGCGACGTGCGTGACGCCCTCGCCGAGCACGCTGACCCGGCCGGCGGCCTCGTGGCCGAGGAGGTAGGGGAAGTCGTCGCCGATGCCGCCCTCCTTGTAGTGGAAGTCGGTGTGGCAGACGCCGCAGGTCTCGATGTCGACGATGACCTCGCCGGGTCCGGGGTCGGGGATCACGATGTCGGTGAGTTCCACCGGCGCACCCTTCGAACGAACAATGACGCCTTGAACGGTGATGGGCATGAAACTCCTCCGGTTGGGGCCCGGGCAGGACCGTGTGGGATTCCCTTCACACTACCCAACCCCGCTGGGCGAGGTCCCCGGCAGCCTTCTGTTCCTCATACGGACATCTGTTGCCCGCGTGCCGGCAACAGATGTCCGATTTGGCAACAGTTGCCGGCGGATCAGCGGAACGGGGCGGGCCGGCACCTGCGCGATCGCGCGGGGCGGGCCGGCATCCATGCATCCGGGACATCCGGGACATCCGCGGGGGAGGCTCGTGCAGAGGCCCGCGCCCCGCAACAATGAACCAATGACCTTCGTGCGCGAGACCAAACTGTCCGTCATCGGCGCGGGCAGCGTCGGTTCCTCCCTCGCCTACGCCGCGCTGATCCGCAACTCTGCCCAGCGGGTCGTGCTCTACGACGTCAACCAGGCCCGGGCGGAGGCGGAGGTGCTCGACCTCGCGCACGGCACCCCGTTCACCGGGGCATCCCGGATCAGCGGCGGCAGCGACATCGACCTCGTCGCCGGCTCAGATGTCGTGGTCATCACCGCGGGCGCCAAACAGGAGCCGCGGCAGACGCGCCTCGACCTCGCCGGCACCAACGCGCGCATCCTCGAGAAGCTCATGCCGCGCCTGGTCGAGCTGGCGCCGAACGCCGTGTTCATCCTCGTGACGAACCCCTGCGACGTGCTCACCGTCGTCGCCCAGCGGCTCGTGGACCTGCCGCCCGGCCGCGTCTTCTCCTCCGGCACCGTGCTGGACTCGGCCCGGCTGCGCTGGCTGATCGCCGAGGCGGCCGGGATCGCCTCGCAGAACGTGCACGCGCTGATCGTCGGCGAGCACGGCGACAGCGAGTTCCCGCTCTGGTCGGATGCGACGATCGGCCAGACCCCCCTGCGCGACTGGACCGACGCATCCGGCACCCGGCTCTTCCCGCGCGAGCGGCTCGAGGCCCTCACCGACGACGTCATCCACGCCGCATACAAGATCATCGCCGGCAAGGGTGCGACCAACTACGCGATCGGGCTCTCCGGCGCCCGCATCGTCGAGGCCGTGCTGCGCAACGAGCGCGCGATCCTGCCGGTGTCGAGCGTGCTGAACGGATACCGCGGCATCGACGGCGTCGCGCTCAGTGTGCCCTCGATCGTGGGCGCCCGCGGCGTCGAGCGGGTCGTCGACGTGCCGATGGACGATGTGGAGGTGGCGCTGCTGCACCGCTCCGCCGAGGCCCTCCAGGAGTCGCTCAAGCTGCTGCCGTAGCGCCGGGAGATCGATCGGTTCGGAGATCGATTCCGTCGAGATCGGGCGCGCAGGCGATAACTCCCAGCCTTGGCGGCATCCGTTGCCCCCAAGGGTGTGCGATGGGTCTGGGCTGGGAGTTACCGCCGCCGCCGCCGCCGCCAGCGCAGGTGCCGGCGCGAGGGCCCCGTCCGATGGGGCCCTCGCGCTCACTCGTCCGGTTAGGGAACCATCCAGCCGAGGATGGGCGTGGACTGCAGCAGGATCAGCACGGTGAGGAAGGCGAGCAGCCCGAGGCTCCAGCCGAGCAGCTTGCGCAGCAGGGTGCTCTCCGCGCCTTCCATCCCGATGGCCGCCGCGGCCACCGCGAGGTTCTGCACGGAGAGCATCTTGCCGATCACGCCGCCGGATGAATTCGCGGCCGCCATCAGCACCGGCGAGAGGCCGGTCGAGTGGGCCGCGCTGACCTGAAGCTGCCCGAAGAGCGAATTGGACGAGGTGTCGGAGCCGGTCAGCGCCACACCGATCCAGCCGATCAGCGGGGACAGCAGGGCGAAGAATCCGCCGGCCGAGGCGAGCGCGACGCCGAGGGTACTGGCCTGGCCGGACAGGTTCATCACGAACGACAGGGCGAGCACGGCGGTGACCGTGACGATGGTCCAGCGCAGCTGCATCAGGGTCTCCTGATAGATGCGCAGGCCCTGGCGGACGCCGATCTTGTAGACGCCCATCGTGATCAGGCCGGAGAGCAGCAGCAGGGTGCCGGTGGCCTTGAGGTGGTCCAGCTTGAACAGCTGGGCCGCGATCGGGTTGCCGGCCGGGTCGATGACGTTCAGGCCGGGCCACGGGAAGGTGACGCTGCCCACGACGGCGAACCACGCCTTGACCGGCGGGATCTGTGCGATCGCGAAGATCGCGGTGAGGATCAGGTAGGGCGCGATGGACATCCAGATGTCCGGGCCCGACGGGCGGGGCGTGTTCACCGGGATGGCTCCCGACGCACCGGATGTCGCACCGTAGATGGTGCCGGATCCCGCGCCCGAGGCGGCCCCGCGCCCGGCGCCGGAGCCAACTCCGGAGCCAACCCCCGAGCCAACACCCGAGCCAACCCGGGCGCCCGCCGCGCTGCTCCCACCGACCCCAGTGACGGCAGTCCTCGAGGCGACGGCCACCAGCGACTCCTCGGCCTCCGCGAGATCCACGGCGGCATCGTGCGACGCGCCGATGACCTCGCTGGGCTTCCAGAAGCGCAGCATGACCAGGATCGCGAGCACGGTGGCGACGGCGGCGATGACGTCGGTGAGCTCCATGATCAGGTAGTTGGAGGCGATGAACTGCGCGGTGCCGAAGACGAGGCCGGCCACCAGGGCCAGCGGCCAGGTCTGCTTGAGGCCGCGCTTGCCGTCGACGATGAAGACGAGCACCAGCGGCACGATCACCGCCAGGATCGGCGTCTGCCGGCCGACCATCGAGGAGAGGTCGTGCACGGGCAGGCCCGTCACACCGCTCAGCGCGGTGATCGGCACCGCCATGGCGCCGAAGGCGACCGGCGCGGTGTTGGCCAGCAGGGACGCCATCGCGGCCTTGATCGGCTTCATCCCGACGGTCATCAGCATCGCGGCGGAGATGGCGACCGGCGCGCCGAAGCCGGCCAGGGCCTCCATCAGGGCGCCGAAACAGAAGGCGATCAGGATGGCGAGGATCCGGTGGTCATTGGTGATCGAGCCAAGCGCCCGACCCAACACCTCGAACCAGCGCGTGGCGACGGTCAGCTTGTAGAGCCAGAGCGCGTTGACCAGGATCCAGAGGATCGGGATCAGCCCGAAGACGGCTCCGGCCGCGGTGGCGCTGAGCATCTGGGCGAACGGCATCTGCCAGCCGATGACGGCCAGGGCCATCGACAGGACGAGGCTGGCCAGGGCGGCCTTGGGCGCCTTCACCCGGAACACCCCGAGCAGCACGAAGAGAAGGACGAGGGGGAGGACGGCGACGATCGCCGAGAAGACCAGGGACCCGAAGATCGGGTCGATGATCTGCTGGAAAGGCACATCGGTGGTATTCACAAAAACTCCTTTGTTTTGGAATGTTGTCGAACGAAAGACGTGGTGCGCGCGCTTAGTGACTCGAGGGGTCCGCCTTTTCTGGCGAGGGCGAGGGCCGGGTCACCTCCTCGAGCAGTTCGAGCACGTGGCGGTAGTCCTTGCCGGTGGCCCGGGTCATCCCGAGCTCGCAGGTGCGGTTGCAGGAGGCGAACGCCGCGGCGCCCATGGCGACGACGTCGGCCGCCTGCGCCCGGGTGGCGGATTCGGTGAGTTCGGGGTGCAGCAGGCCGCGGTCGCCGGCGAAGCCGCAGCATCCCCAGTTCTCCGGCACCTGAACCTTCACGGCCACGCCCGAGGCGAGGGTGTCCAGGGCCGCATTGATGCCCATCCGGGTCGAGGAACAGGTCGGGTGCAGCGCGAGCGACTCGATCTTCTCGTACTCGGGCAACTGCGGAAGGATGCTCGTGGCCGCGAACTCGACCGCGTCCACGACCCGCAGGCGGTTGACACTCGGGTCGCTCTCGATGGTCTGCCGCAGCCCTTCGGTGCAGGAGGAGGCGTCGCAGATGATGGTCAGCTCGCCGTCGTTGGTCGCGGCGTGCAGCGCGGCCAGGGTCTTGCGCCGCATGGAGGCCTGCCCGTCGACCAGGCCCTTGGACGACCAGGGCGTGCCGCAGCAGAGCGAGTCGATGGTCGGCGGCACCAGCAGGGTGATCCCGGCCCGCTCGCAGAGCTGCTCGAAGCTGAGCTGCACCCCGGGGGTGGCATCACCCGCCGGGCCGAACATCGTCTGCACGCAGGCGGGGAAGTACACGGCCTGCGCCGCGCCGGCCGGGGCCGGGCGCCTGCGTTTGCCGCCGCCGCCGGGGAGCTCCGCGGAGTACAACGGCACGGCATCCGCGCCCAGCACCTTGCGCGCCAGCTTGTTCGGCCCGGCGAGCACCCCGGCCGGCACATGCTTCACCACGCTCAGCGCCAGGCCCGCGCCGCTCGTGACAGCGCCCCAGCTCTTCGCCGCGACGTTCCAGATGCCCTTGTCTACCGGGCCGGCGGCGTCTTCGCGGAGCCTCTTGACCAGGCTGCCGGTGTTGATGTTCACCGGGCAGGCGGTCTGGCACATGCCGTCGACGGCGCAGGTCTGCACGGCGTCGTACTCGTAGTCCTTCTCCATCTCGGCGACGAGGGCGAGGTTTCCGTCCTGCCGGGCCTGTTCGATGGCGCGCAGGCTGACGATCCGCTGCCGCGGGGTCAGCGTCAGGTCCCGGCTCGGGCAGACCGGCTCGCACCAGCCGCACTCGGTGCAGCGGTCGACTTCGGCGGCCACCGCGGGCACCGCCTTGAGGTCCTTCAGGTGCGCCTCGGGGTCGGGGTTGATGAGCACGCCGGGGTTGAGCATGCCGGTCGGGTCGAAGAGCAGCTTGATCCGGCACATCACGTCGTAGAGTTCGTCGCCGAACTGCGGGCGCACATACGGCGCCATCACCCGGCCGGTGCCGTGCTCGGCCTTGAGCGAGCCGCCCTCGCGCAGCACCAGCTCGACGAGGTCCTCGGTGAACGCGCTGAAGCGGGCCGTGCCCGCGGGGCTGGCGAAGTCGTCGATGAGCATGAAGTGCACGTTGCCGTCTTTGGCATGGCCGAAGATCATGCCGTTCTGGTACTCGTACTTGTCGAAGAGGCTCATGAGTGCCACGCAGGTGCGCGCCAGCGCCGGCACCGGCACGGCGATGTCCTCGAGCAGCGCGTTCGTGCCCTGCGGACGCGTGCCGCCCACCGCCGGGATGATCCCCTTGCGCAGGTGCCAGAGCTGGCCGCGAATCGCGGCGTCCGTCGTGAAGTCGGCCGGCAGGGTGAGCCCCAGGCCGTCCACGACCTCGAGCCCGGTCCGCAGCAGTTCGGCGAGGCGTTCGGGCGATTCGGCGTGGTACTCCACCAGGAGCGCGGCGTGCTCCTCGACGACGAGGTCGCGCACGATGTCGGGCGTGCCGGGCATCTCCTGCCCCACCTTGAGCGAGAGCGCGTCCATCAGCTCGAGGGTCGCCGCGCCGGTCGCCACCAGCGCCGGCAGCGCGGCGGTGGCCGGCTCCAGGCCGGGGAAGATCAGCAGGGCGGTCGTCACGTGCGGCAGTCGCGGCACCGTGCGGAAGACCGCCTCGGCCACGAACCCCAGGGTCCCCTCGCTGCCCACGATCAGGTGCGCCAGGATGTCCGCCGGCCGCTCGTAGTCCAGCAGGGAGTTCACCCCGTAGCCCATCGTGTTCTTCATCGAGTACTGCTGCCTGATGGTGGCGACGGATGCCGGGTTCTCGCGGGTTCGCTTCGCGAGCCGTAGCAGCCCGTCGTAGAGGTCCGGCTCCCGCTCGCGCAGCCGCTCGTCGGCATCCGCCGCCCCGGTGTCGACGACGGTGCCGCTCGGCAGCACGACGGTCACCGATTCGAGGGTCTGGTAGGCGTTGTCCACCGTGCCGCAGGCCATGCCGGAGGAGTTGTTGGCCACGACGCCGCCGATGGTGGCGGCGGATTCGCTGGCCGGGTCGGGGCCGAACTTGCGGCCGTACTTCGCCAGCCGGGCGTTGAGCGCCCGTACGATGACGCCGGGCTGCACCCGCACGCGGTCGCCGCCGTCGAGCACCTCGATCTGCTTGAAGTGGCGGCGGACGTCCACCAGCACCCCGTCGGAGATCGCCTGGCCGCTCAGGCTGGTGCCGCCGGAGCGGAAGGTGAGCGGGATGCCCTGGGCCGCGCTTGCCTGCAGCAGCCGGCCCACCTCGCCGGCGTCGCGGGCGACCACGACCGCGCGGGGGACCAGGAGGAAGTGCGAGGCGTCGTGGGCGTTGGCGTGGCGGTCGAGGGCGCGGGTCTTCACCCGGGCGGGATCGGCCACGGCCGCGTGGAGCGAGGCGAGCACGTCGTCGCCGAGCACGTCGGCACCGAGCGTGTCGGCGCCGCGCGCGCCATCCGGCGCTGCGCCGTGCGGCAGCGCGCTGCCCAGCAGATCAGGTGTAGTAGTCACGGAAACTCCCTTGTTTCGAGCGAAAAGTTGTGGTGGCGGCGAGCTAGCCGTCGTAGCCCAGTCTCGTGGCGATGAGCGCCCCGATGCGCGTGAGCAGGGCGCCGGGCTCGCTCATGCACCTGGCGGTGTCCGGTTCCAGGTCGGTCAGCGCATAGGTCTGGTCGAAGCCCGCGTCGCTGAGTTGGTCCGGCGTGAGCGTGGTCTGGCCGCAGACGGCGATCGTGGGAACGCCGGCCCGGGCCGCGGCCCGGGCCACACCCACGGGGGCCTTGCCGCCGAGGCTCTGGTGGTCGAGGCATCCTTCTCCCGTGATCACCAGGTCCGCCCCGTCCACGCGCGTGTGCAGGCCGGAGAACTCGAGCACGACGTCGATGCCCGCGCGGCGTTCCCCGCCGAGCACGGCCAGCACGGCGTAGCCGACCCCGCCGGCGGCCCCGGAGCCGGGCGCCTCGGTGGCGGTCAGGGCGACCGCGCCGATTTCGGCGGCCAGGACCCGCGCGAAGTTCCGCAGCGCCGACTCGAGCAGCTCGACCTCGCCGGGCCCGGCGCCTTTCTGGGGTGCGAAGACGGCGGCGGCACCGGTCGGGCCGAGGAGGGGATTGTCCACGTCGCTGGCGAGCGTGATCCGGGCGGCGGCGAGCCGCGGGTCGAGGCCGGTCAGGTCGACCTTCGCCAGTCCCGTAAGGGAGCCGCCGCCGTCGGGGAGGACGGTCCCGGTGTCGCCGAGCATCCCGGCGCCCAGGCCGGAGAGCAGGCCGGCCCCGCCGTCGGTGCCGGCGCTGCCGCCGATGCCGACGATGATATGCGTGCAGCCTCGGGCCAGGGCGGCGGCGATGAGTTCGCCGGTGCCGCGGCTCGTCGCACGGAGGGCATCCGTCACGCCGCCCGGCAGCGCGGCGAGCCCGGATGCCGTGGCCAGCTCGATCACGGCCTCCCGGCCCCGTACGGCGTAGGCCGCCTGCAGCGGCAGGCCGGTCGGCCCGGTCACGGTGGCGACCTGGCGGGTGAACCCGGAGCCGACGGCCGCGTCGAGGGTTCCCTCGCCGCCGTCGGCCACCGGCACCCGGTCGACGACGAGGTCCGGGTCGACCGAGTGCAGGCCGGCCTCGAGGAAGGCGGCGACGTCGGGGGCGCCCAGCGAGCCCTTGAACTTGTCCGGAGCGAGCACGATCCGCACGATCAGACCGTCAGGGTCAGCAGGGAGACCGAGGTGGGGGCATCCGCTTCGCAGGTTGCCAGCTCTTCGAACTCGGTAACCGCGTCGATGTTCGCCCCGCCCATGGCGATGTTGGTGACCTTTTCCAGGATGACCTCCACCACGACCGGCACGTTGAATTCGGCCATCAGGTCACGTGCCTCCTGGAAGGCGGCCTGCATGTCGCCGGCCTCCCGCACCCGGATGGCCTTGCAGCCGAGGCCCTCCGCGACCTTGAGGTGGTCGACGCCGTAGCCCTCCAACTCGGGGGAGTTGACGTTGTCGAAGGCGAGGGAGACCTCGTAATCCATGTCGAAGCCGCGCTGCGCCTGCCGGATGAGGCCCAGGTAGGAGTTGTTCACGACGACGTGGATGTAGGGGATCTTGAATTGGGCGCCCACGGCGAGCTCTTCGATCATGAACTGGAAGTCGTAGTCGCCCGAGAGCGCGACGACGGTCGCGCCCGGATCTGCCACGGCAACGCCGAGGGCGGCCGGCATGGTCCAGCCCAGCGGCCCGGCCTGGCCGGCGTTGATCCAGTGGCGCGGGCGGTACACGTGCAGGAACTGCGCGCCGGCGATCTGCGACAGCCCGATCGTGGACACGTAGCGGGTCTCCCGGCCGAAGGCCTTGTTCATCTCCTCGTAGACACGCTGGGGCTTCATCGGGACGTTGTCGAAGTGCGTCTTGCGCAGCATCGTCGACTTGCGCACGGCGCAGCTCTCCACCCAGTCCTCCCAGTCCGGCAGGCCGCCGGCCTCCTTGCGTTCCCGCGCGAGTTCGACCAGCCCGGCCAGGGCTGCACGGGCGTCGGAGACGATGCCGAAGTCGGGGGAGAACACCCGTCCGATCTGGGTCGGCTCGATGTCGATGTGCACGAAGGTGCGGCCCTTCGTGTACGTGTCGAGGCCCCCGGTGTGGCGGTTGGCCCAGCGGTTCCCGATGCCGATCACGAAGTCGGCTTGGAGCATCGTCGCGTTGCCGTAGCGGTGCGACGTCTGCAGCCCGGCCATGCCCGCCATCAGGCGGTGGTCGTCCGGGATGGCGCCCCAGCCCATCAGGGTGGGGATGACCGGGACGTTCAGCAACTCGGCCAGTTCGACGAGTTCGGCCGAGGCATCCGCGTTGATGATGCCGCCGCCGGCGACGATGAGCGGGCGCTCGGCGGTGGCGAGCATGTCCAGCGCCCTGGCCAGCTGGGCGCGGGATGCCGCGGGCTTGGGGGCCTCCAGCGGCTGGTAGGTGTCGATGTCGAATTCGATCTCGGTCAGCTGCACGTCGATCGGCAGGTCGATCAGCACCGGGCCGGGGCGGCCGGTGCGCATCAGGTAGAACGCCTTCTGGAAGACGCCGGGCACCTGGCCGGCCTCCATCACGGTGACGGCCATCTTCGTGACCGGGGCCGCGATGGCCGCGATGTCGACGGCCTGGAAGTCCTCCTTGTGCAGGCGGTTCACGGGGGCCTGCCCGGTGATGCAGAGGATCGGGATCGAGTCGGCCCAGGCCGAGTAGAGCCCGGTGATCATGTCCGTTCCGGCCGGGCCGGAGGTGCCGATGCAGACGCCGATGTTGTCCGGCGCGGTGCGGGTGTACCCCTCCGCCATGTGCGCGGCCCCCTCGACGTGGCGGGCCAGGACGTGGCGGATCCCGCCGTGGGCGCGCATGGCCGAGTAGAAGGGGTTGATCGCGGCGCCGGGCAGGCCGAAGGCCTGGGTGGCGCCTTCCCGCTCGAGGATGGCGACGGCGACATCGACGGCTCGCATGGTGGGCATGATTCTCCTTGTGGTTCCGGTTCCTGGACGTGCGGGATGGCGGTGCTGCCTGGCGGTGGCGGCTAGCGCTGGCGGAGGCGGCTGGCGCCGTGGGTCAGTCGCGCGAGCGGCCGGACAGCTGCTCGACGAGCAGCAGGAGCGCCGAGTGGTCCAGCGAGCCGTGGCCCTGCGCGCGGAGCGCCCCCATCAGCTGGGCGGTCATGGCGCCGAGCGGGATCGCGACGCCGGCCTCGCGGGCGGCGGCGGTGACGATGCCGAGGTCCTTGTGGTGCAGGTCGACGCGGAAACCCGGCTCGAACGTGCGGGCGGCCATCGCGGCGGCCTTCCGGTCGAGGATGCGGTTGCCGGCCAGTCCGCCGGCGAGCACCCTGATGGCCGATTCGGTGTCGACCTCGTGCGCCTCGAGGAAGACGAGCGCCTCGGCGACGAGCTGGATGGTGCCGGCGACGATCAGCTGGTTCGCGGCCTTGACGGTCTGGCCGGAGCCGGACGGTCCCACGTGCACGATGGTGCTCCCGACCGCCTCGAGCACCGGCCGGGCGGCCTCGACATCGGCGGCCTCACCGCCGACCATGATCGAGAGGGCGGCTTCGATGGCGCCCTGCTCCCCGCCGGAGACGGGCGCGTCGACCGGGCGGATTCCGCGGGCGCTCGCCGCCTGGGCGAGGCGGATGGCGACATCCGGGCGGATCGTGCTGGCGTCGACCCAGATGGCGCCGGACTTCGCGTTGGCGATCAGGCCGTCCTCGCCGCCGGCGACGCTCTCGACGTCGGGGGAGTCGGGCAGCATGGTGATGATCACGTCGGCGTCCCGGACGGCGTCGGCGACGCTCGTCGCGCCGCGGCCGCCGTTGGCCACGAGCCGGTCGATCCGGCCCTGGCTGCGGTTGAAGCCGATCACGTCGTGGCCGGCCTTGCAGAGGTTGGTGGCCATGGGCAGGCCCATGATGCCCAGGCCGATGACGGCAACGGTGCTCATTTGGTGAACTCCTCGGTGTTGGTGGGTGCGGCGTTGGTCGGGGCGGTGCCGGCCCGTGCGCTGCCGGACGGCTGGGCGCTGGCCAGCCAGGCGAACGGATGCTCGGCCGCAGTCTTGTATTCAAGGCCCACGTAGCCCTCGTAGCCGAGCTCGCGGCTCCGCTCGAGCCAGGCGTCGATCGGCAGGGTGCCCGTTCCGGGTTCCCCGCGGCCGGGGGCATCCGCGATCTGGATGTGGCCGAACTGGCGGGCGTACATCTCGATGACGGCGTCGACGTCGTCGCCGTTGACGGCCAGGTGGTAGAAATCGGCCAGCAGCCTGATGTTCGTGTCGCCGTGGCGGGCGGCGACGGTCTTGATCACGCCCAGCACGTCGTCGGCCGTGAGCAGCGGGTAGCGGGGTGCGCCGCTGACCGGCTCGAGCAGCACGATGCCGCCGATCGGGGCCACGGCCTTGGCGGCCAGGGAGAGGTTTTCGAGGGCGAGTTCGTCCTGCTCCTCGGGGGTGACGCCGTCGACCCGGTTGCCGTACAGGGCGTTGAAGGCGCGGCAGCCGAGGCGCCCGCCGATGCCGGCGGCGACCGCGAGGTTGTCGCGGAACTCGTCGGACCGGGCCGGCCAGGACACGAGGCCGCGGTCGCCGGCCGGCATGTCCCCGGCGGCGAAGTTCAGTCCGCTCAGCTGCACGCCGGCATCCGTGATCGCGTTCTCGAACGCGTCGACCTCGGCGTCCGTCGGCACGGACGTGGGGAACGGCCACCAGAATTCGACGGCGTCGAAGCCGGCGGCTTTGGCGGCGGCCGGGCGCTGCAGCAGGGGCAGCTCCGTCAGGAGGATCGAGCAGTTCACGGTGTACGGCATGGACGTCCTTCGGTTGCGATCTTCAGATATTCCACATTATGGAAGTTATCTTCTGTCTTATGAAATAGTAGGGACGACGAGGCCCCCGCGTCAACCTTGATCGGATCGGGCAACGTTTTCGTATAATGGAGATGAATTTCCAAAAACCCGATTCGGAGAGCGTCATGGCTGAACGCACGGCACCAGGCGGCGTGCAGTCCGTTGAGCGGGTCTTCGATCTCCTCGAGCTCATCACGGACGCCGGCGGCCAGATGATGCTCAGCGAACTCGCGACCGCATCCGGCCTGCCCGGCCCCACCATCCACCGACTGCTGCGCACGCTCGCAGCGAAGGGGTACGTGCGCCAGCTGGCGAACCGGCGGTACGCCCTCGGCCCGCGCCTGGTGCGCCTGGGCGAGGGGGCCAGCCAGCAGATGGGCGCGATGGCGCGCGGGGAGCTGACCCGCCTCGTCGACCAGCTGGGGGAGACGGCGAACATCGCCGTCATCGACTCCGACATGGTGCTCTACGTTGCCCAGGTCGCCTCCCGGCACTCCATGCGGATGTTCACCGAGGCCGGTCGGCGTGCACACATGCACGACACGGGAGTGGGCAAGGCCATCCTCGCCCAGCTGCGCGACGAGACCGTGCGCGCCATCGTCGCCCGGGCCGGGATGCCCACGCCGACGAGCCGGAGCATCGGCAACGTTGACGACCTGATCGCGGAACTTCACGTCATCCGGGAGCGCGGCTATGCGGTCGACGACGGGGAGCAGGAGATCGGCGTGCGATGCTTCGCGATGGCCGTGCCGAATGCGCCGACGCCGACGGCCATCTCGGTCTCCGGGCCGGTGTCCCGAGTCGATGACTCGTTCGCCGAACGCGCCGTTCCGCTGCTGCGCGAAGCCGCGGAGTCCATCTCCCGCAACGTCAACCTCGTCTCCGGCGGCTGAGCGCCGGCCCGATCAGGGCTGCCCGGTGACCGGGCCTGCCCCGGTGCTCGCCTCTGCCTGTGGCGAACTCAGGAGATTCCGAGGAGGCGTTGAGCTGCGGACAAAGTACCTTCCCGCGCGATGTGAAGGTACTTTGTTCGCAACTCAACGGGATCCCGTGCCTGGCTCGCGATCCGACGGGCTCCCGGAGCGGACCCCGGGCTACCCGGCTCCTGGAACAGCGTCACGAGCAACCCGGCGGGCGCGATCATCCGCGAGTTGATCGACTGCCACGGGGTCACGCGCGGCGCGGCGACCAGCACGGCTCCGGCATCCGTCAGTTGCCGCGTTGTGCCCGCCGCATCGGCCACCTCGAAGGCCACGCGGATGTGCCCGCTCGGTTGCCCGTCGGTCTCCAGATCGTCGACCAGCTGCCGCTGCGCCGGATTGTGCAGCTCCAGCGTCGCCCGGCCGGCGTCGAGGACGATCCCGAGCTCCCCGTCCTCGCCCTCGAAGGAGACCTCCTCGGGCAGGCCGAGCACGTCGCGGTAGAACCGCACGGCCTTGTCATAGTCGGCCGCCTCGACGACCAGCCGCAGCTGGAAAACGGGCTGCTGGGGGGCGGCGTCGTTCGGGTCTGTGCTTTCTCCCTGGCTGTTTTCGCTCATGCGCACAGGGTAGGAACGGTCACCGGGACGCGCAAGGGAGCTGGGAGCGCTGGTCTGGGCTGGGGTTTCGTGCGGGATGCGGTTGAGTTGCGGACAAAGTACCTTCATTTCGCCCGGGAAGGTACTTTGTCCGCGACTCAGTTGTGCTGGGCCTGGTGGTGGCGGGGCGTGGGAATCTCGGGGAGCCCCGGACGCGAGGGGCTACGGGTGGCGGGCCAGCCAGCTTGCGGCCGCCGCGGCATCCGTTGCGGTGATGCCGTGGCCGCCGTCGCGGAGTTCCTGCTCGACCTCTGCGCCGTGCGAGGTCAGTACCGAGACGAGCCTGGTCACGCTGGGGAGCGGGGCCATCGGGTCGGACCGACCGTTGAGCAGGAGCACCTCGGACCGTGACAGGTCGCCGGAAACGCTGCGGTCGTCGAGCGGGAACATCCCCGAGAAGGCGACGACGCGGTCCGCGGACTCCGGGTGCAGCAGGGCCGTCGCCAGGGCGATGTTGGCCCCGTTGGAGAAGCCGACGGCGACGATGCGGCGCTCGCCGAGGTCGTACCGGTGCCTGGCCCAGGCGATGAACTTGGCCAGCTCGCCGGCGCGGCGGACCACGTCGTCGACGTCGAACACGCCCTCGGCATGCCGGCGGAACCACCGCGTCAGGCCGCCCTCGCTGACGCGGCCGCGGGGTGCGAGCACCGCCGCCGCCGGGTCGAGGGCATCCGCGAGGCCGGCGATCTCCTGCTCGTTGCCGCCCGTCCCGTGCAGCATGAGCAGGACCGGCCGGTCGGACGAGCCGGGCCGGAAGACGTGCGGCCAGTCCAGGTCGAGCAGCCGGGGTTCGGGCAGCGCGTCAGCGGTCGGAGCGATCGTTGGAGCGATGCTCGGAGCAGCGGTCGTGGCGACGGGATGTGCGTTCATCAGCGTCCCCTACGCCCCCGCGACGAGCGCGGGGTTGTTCTCGGCCGGCAGCGAAATCGGCGCCACCTTGCGTTCGATCTGCTCGCGGCTCGGCTCGAGCCACGGCGGAAGCTTGAGCGAGCGGCCCAGCTCGAGCAGCGGCTCGTCGATGTCGAAGCCGGGGGTGTCGGTGGCGATCTCGAAGAGCACGCCGCCCGGCTCGCGGAAGTAGATCGAGGTGAAGTACTGCCGGTCGAGGATCTCCGTCACCGCGTAGCCGCGGTCCGCGAGCTCCTCACGCCACTGCTGCTGCGTGGACTTGTCCGGCACCCGGAACGCCACGTGGTGCACGGTGCCGCCGGCGGTCAGGCCGACGGTGCCGTTCGGGTCCGCGATCACATCGACGATGTTCCCCGCGAGCCCGTCCCCGGCGCCCACCCGCACGCGGCCGGCGCTCTCCGAGAGCACGTGCATGCCGAGGTCGCGGGTGAGCACCTCCACGGTCTTCGCCGGGTCGGCGACGGTGAGCACCGACGAGTGCTGGCCGCGCACCGCATACTCCGCGGGCACGGATGCCGAATCCCACGGATTCCGCGGATCCACCGTCGACGAGGCCACGAGGTCGAGCTGCAGCCCGTCCGGGTCGCGCAGGGAGAGCCGCTCCTCGTGCGACGACACCGACGTCAGCCGCGACTCGACGCCGAGCGACTTGAAGTGCTCCGACCACCAGCCGAGGCTGCCGGCCGGAACCGAGAACGCGGTCGAGGTGGACTGGCCGCTGCCGTGGCGTCCGGGGGCGATGCCGGTCCAGGGGAAGAAGGTGAGCAGCGAGCCCGGGCGCCCCGAGTCGTCGCCGTAGTAGAGGTGGTAGGTGCCGGGGTCGTCGAAGTTCACCGTCTTCTTCACGAGGCGCAGCCCGAGGCCGGTCACGTAGAAGTCGATGTTGCGCTGCGGCGCACCGGCGATCGCGGTGACGTGGTGCAGTCCGGATGTCTGGACGTTCATGCTGAGGGTCCCTCCTGGGCGCTTCCAAATTCAGGGCGCTGCCAAATTCTTCTTCGTCCATTATCGACGACATATATGCAAACGCATAGGACAATCTTTTCATTCCCGCCGCATTCCCGCTGCATTCCCGTCGCATTCCCGCCGCCAGGAAACCCGGACCCCCAAGACCCAAACCCCCAGAACACGGCCAAGACGGATGCGCCCAACGCGCGTATCCTCAATCAACCCAGCGGTATGCATCCGTACCGCCCCTCTGAAGGAGGCCGACATGAAGCTCACGTCCGCACAGAACGATCGCGCGACCGGGGTCTTGCTGGGCCTCGCGACCGGGGACGCGCTCGGCGCCCGCTACGAGTTCCAGCCGCCGCTGCCCGACGAGATCGCCGTGGGCATGTTCGGCGGCGGCCAGCTCTTCTGGGAACCGGGGGAGTGGACCGACGACACGGCCATGGCGATCCCGATCGCCCGCGCCGCCGCGGCCGGCCACGACCTCCGCGACGAGGCCGTGCTCGACCGGATCGCCGCAACCTGGTCCGACTGGGCCTACGACGCGAAGGACGTCGGCATCCAGATCGGCGCCGTGATTCGCCGCGCGTCCTCGCCGACCGCCGCCGGCCTCCGCGAGGCCGCCGTCGCGTACAGCGCCCGAAGCCACCGCTCCTCCGGCAACGGGTCGCTCATGCGCGTCGGCCCGGTCGCCCTGGCCTACCTCGACGACCCCGACGCCCTGGTCGAGGCCGCGACCGCGCTCTCGCAGCTCACCCACACGCATCCGGATGCCGTGGAGGCCTGCGTGATCTGGAGCCTCGGCATCCGCCACGCGGTGCTGCACGGCACGTTCGACGGCGTGCGCGCGGCCCTGGGCCGGCTGCCCGCCGACCGCGCCGCGCTCTGGGCCGAGCGGCTCGACGAGGCAGAGGAGAACCCGCCGACCCGGTTCAACCACAACGGCTGGGTGGTCGAGGCGCTGCAGGGCGCCTGGTCGGCGATCACCCGCACGCCGATTCCCGAACTGGACCCGGCCGTCGACCGGTTCCCCTGCGGCCACTTCGCGGCCGCCCTCGAGGCTGCGGTGCGCGGCGGACGCGACACCGACACCGTCGCGGCGATCGCCGGCGGGCTCCTCGGGGCGCGCTGGGGGGCATCCGCCGTGCCGGTGCGCTGGCGCCGGGTGCTGCACGGCTGGCCGGGCGAGCGGTCCGGCGAGCTGGTGCGGCTAGGCGCGCTGGCCGTGGCGGGCGGGCGGTCGGATGCCTCCGGCTGGCCGGCCGCGCCCGTGGTCGACTACTCCGGCTCCGGCGACGTGACGCGGCTCGCCGCGCACCCGCACGACCCGGGCGTCTGGCTCGGCGGCGTCGGACGGTTCGAGGCGCTGCCGGACGGCGTCGACGCGGTCGTGTCGCTCTGCCGGGTGGGCGTGTTGGACGACTCGATCCCGCCGGCCGACCACGTGGAGATGCGGCTGATCGACCGCGACGGCGACAACCCCAACCTGGACTTCGTGCTCACCGAAGCGGCGGATGCCGTGGCCGCGCTCCGGGCCGAGGGCAAGACCGTGCTGCTGCACTGCGTGCAGGCGATCAGCCGCACCCCCGCGGTCGCCGCCCTCTACGCCGTGCGGCACCTGGGCGTGCCGGCGGATGAGGCGCTGGCCGAGATCCGGCGCGTGCTCCCGTATGCGGACCCGATCGAGAGCTTCCGGACCGCGCTGCTCGCGGCCGCGGGCGCCGGGACGGGGACGCTGGCGGTGAGCGAGGATTCGCTGCAGCGGCTGTCGTAGGGGGCTGCGGCTGCGGCTGCGTCTGCGGTGCAGGCGGGCTGCGCCCGCAATCCGGAGAAATTGCGCGCGAGTAGTCGAGTGCCGGACTTTCTGCGGTTCGCAGCCGGTCGCATCCGGTTTTCGCGGCGCGGACGTGCCTCGGCGGCGCGCCTGGGCGAGCAGGTGGCCGCTGGTAAGCCGGCTACGCGGCCTGAACCCGCGGGAATGGCGCGCCCGGGGCGACGATCCCCAGCCCTGGCGGCATCCGTCGCCCACAGGAGGCCGGGCTGCCTCACAGCTGGGAATGATCACCGGCCGCGGCTATCCCGGGCGGATGCCCCCGGCCGGGCCGGGCGGATGCCCCTGGCTGGCCGCGCAGGATGGGCCCGCGCTAGCCGACCAGGGTGAGCATCAGCCGGGATGCCTCGAGCGCCTCGACCTCGTGCATCAGCGATTGGTCCAGCCGGAGCAGCGACCCGGGGACGAGCTCGGTGACCTCACCGCCGGCGGTGATCCGCAGGCGCCCGTCGAGCGCCTGCATCAGCAGGGTCTTCGGCGCCCGGTGCTCCTTCATCACGTGCCCGGCCTCGAACGTGAGCACCACCACGCGGACGGCCGGGGAACTGAGCACCGTCGAATGGCCGAGGCCGCTCGGTCCGGGTGCGGTGCCGGCGCGGACATCGGCAACAAAGGTGGTGGGCGCGGCGGGAGTCTCCATGACTTCACGTTAGACCTCGGCGGCGCCGGGCATCATTCTGAGCTACGCGTGCGATACGCCGCTGCGCGCGCCGCGCATCGCCCGCGTAGCGGCGTACAGCCCGCGCATCCTGCCCGCACCACCGAATTCGGAGATACGCCCTAGATCCGGCCGAGCTCCGTCAGCTTCGCGTGCAGGACCGAGTCGCTCGGCTCAACGACGTGGGTGCCGTCGGGGAAGACGACGACGGGGATCTGGGTGCGACCGCTGATCGCGGCGGCGCGGTCGGCGCCGTCCTCGACGGCCAGGAGGTCCACGTAGTCGTAGTCCACGCCGAGGGTGTCGAGCAGGCGCTTCGAGCGGCGGCAGTCGCCGCACCACTCCGCGCCGAACATCGTGATGCGGTCGGCAGCGTCGGCAGCCGAGTCGCCGGAAGCGGCGACAGCAGGAACAGCAGGAACAGCAGAAACAACGGAATCGGTCATGAACCGATCTTATGCGTACGCATTTATTGTTTCCCTGGGAGTCGCCACCGGCCACAGCCCAGTGTTTTCGCCCGAGAGCGGCCACAAACCCGCCGCAAGCCCGCCGCGAGCACCCGTCCCGGCACCGAAAAAACGTCAGCCTGTCCACCCCTTGCACGGGGGCGAGGCCCGCGCGCGTATCTGCCAAGGACACCGTCGGGGCGCTGCTAGGTTCAACGTACAGATAGCAGTTGGGGGGGGCTCCACCTTGAACGCACACGATGTCGTTGTCGCTGTGACCCTGCCCTCCATCGACGATCTGATCGAGGAATCCGAGCTCTCCAACAGCAGCGGACGGCACCGCGAAGGCGCCGCGCAGGCCGAGAAGGCCCTCGTCCGGCCGGGCCTGACCGCCCGACAGCAGGCGCATGCGCGCCAGCTTCTCTCGCTCCATCGGCTGCGCCTGGGCGATTTCGAAGCCTGCGTCTCCCAGGGCCTCCTGGCGCTCGAGTACTTCACGGCACACGGCGACTTCCTCCGGCAGTCGAGGGTGCACTGCACCCTCGCGCTGGCGTTCGCCGACACCGCCCTGCACGAGACCGCGCTCCAGCACGTGCTCGGGGCGCTCTCGGCGGCGCGAGAATCCGGGGATCCGGTCGCGGAATTCTGGGCGCTCAGCCGCTCCTCCATGGTGCACGGCGCCATGGGCGACGCGACGCGCGACATTGAGCTGGGACGGCGGGCGCTGGCCCTCGCGCAGACACTGGACGACCCCGAGTCCGCCTTCGTCGGGCTGAACAACCTCGGCGATAGCTTCCTGCAGATCGCCCGGGGCCAGCACGCCCAGGGCCTGGATGCGACGGCGGCGTTGGAAGAAGCGCTCGTCCTCGTGCGCGAATCCGTGGCCGTCGCCGCGGCGCAGGGGCACTACTTCTACGAGACGATCGCCCGCACCAACCTCGTCAGCGTGCTGATCGGGCTCGAGCAGCACGGCGAGGCCCGCGAGCAGGGCTGGCTGGCCAAGGCCCTGGCCAAGGCGCACGGATTCCGCAACCTCGAGGTCGACATCGACGCCCAGCTGGCCGACGTGGTCCGGGCCGAGGGCCGCCTCGAAGAAGCGACCACGATGATGACCTCGCAGCTGACCAACCACGACGTCGAGGACGACCCCGCCCTGCTCACCCGGCTGCACAAGGCGCTGTTCGAGATGCACAAGGAACGCGGGCGGTTCGAGCAGGCCCTGCTGCACCACGAGGAACTGCACGCCCTGGCGCTGCGCTCGACCGTGCAGACCGCCGGCTTGCAGTCGCAGATGCTGATCAACACCATCGAGATCGAGCAGGCCCACCACGAGGCCGAGCGGTCCCAGCTCGAGGTGCAGATGGAGCGCCTCCGCGCCGAGGAAATGGACCTGCAGGCGCACACCGACTCGCTCACCCGGCTGCCCAACCGGCGCGCCCTCGACCGTCAGCTGCCGCCGATGATGGGACGCGCCCACGACAGCGTGAAGCCGCTCTGCGCGGCGATGATCGACTTCGACCACTTCAAGCGGGTCAACGACGTGCACGGCCACGCGAAGGGCGACGAGGTGCTCACCGTCATGGCCACCATGCTGCGCGCCGTCACCCGCGACACCGACCTGGCCGTCCGCGTCGGCGGCGAGGAGTTCCTCCTCGTCTTCGGCGACACCACCCTGGAAGGCGCGGCGGTGGTCTGCGAACGCCTGCTGGCCTCGGTGCGCAGCTACCCCTGGGACACCCTGGCCCCCGGCCTGACCTGCACGGTCAGCGCGGGCCTGGCCGAACTCGAACCCTCCGAAAGCGTCTCCGCCTGGCTCGCGCGCGCCGACGCCGCCCTCTACGCGGCCAAGCACGGCGGACGTGACCAGGTCAGCCGGGGAGAGGTCGCAGCATCATGAACCCCGTGTCGAACCCGGCGGATGCCGCGGCATCCGTCGCCCTCGCCCCGAAGCCGAGCATCGACGAACTGCTCGCCGCCTGTGAGGTGTCCAGCATGGACGGCCGGCACCGCGAAGGCGCCGAACAAGCCGAGGAAGTCCTACTCAGGCCCGGCGTCACGCCCACCGAGCAGGCGTACGCCCGGCACCTGTTGTCGCTGCACCGGCTGCGCCTCGGCGAGCACGAAGCCTCGGTGAAGGAGGGCCTGCTCGCGCTGGAGTTCCTCACCGGCAGCGGCGACCTGGTCAGGCAGTCGAAGCTGCACTGCATCCTGGCGCTGGCGTTCACCGAGACGCACCTGAACGAGACCGCGCTCCGCCACGCGGTGTCGGCGCTCGACGCGGCGCGAGCCTGCGACAGCCCGACCCTGGAGTTCTGGGCGCTCAGCCGGGCCGGCATGGTGCACGAGGCGCTCGGCGACCCCCAGTACGGGCTGGAACTCGGCCGGCAGGCCCTCGCCCTGGCCCGCACGCTCGACGACCCCGAGGCGCGCTTCGCCGGACTGAACAATCTCGGCGACGCCTGCCTGACCGTGGCCCGGGCCCAGCTTGCCCAGGGCCAGAGCGCGTCGCTGGCCCTGCAGGAGGCGCTGGCGCTCGTGGAAGAGTCCGTCCACATGGCCCACGAGCAGGCTCACTCCTTCTGGGAGATGATCGCCCGGACCAACATGGTGAGCATCCTGATCGTGCTCAAACGCTACGTGGAGGCCCGCGAGCACGCCGGCCTGGTCAAGGGCCTCGCCCAGGCCCAGAGTTCTCGGTACATGGAGCTGGGCAACGACGCGCAGCTGGCCGAAATCGTCCGGGCCGAGGGAAACCTCGACGAGGCCACGACGATGATGGAAGCCCAGCTGGCCGACCCCGACGCCGAGCAGGATCCGGCCCTGATCATCAAGCTGCACCGGTCGCTGTATGAGATGCACAAGGAGTGCGGGCGGTTCGAGCGGGCGCTGGCGCATCACGAGCAGATGGACGCCCGGATGCTCGACATGACCGTGCAGACGGCCGGGCTGCAGTCCCAGATGCTGATCAACACCATCGAGATCGAACACGCCCACCACGAGGCGGAGCGGTCGCGGATCGAGGCGCAGATGGAACGCATCCGTGCCGAAGAGCTGGACCACGAGGCGCACACCGACCCGCTTACCCGCCTGCCCAACCGGCGGGCCCTCGACCGCGAGCTGCCGCCGCTGATGGGCGACGAGCGCGCCAAGCCGCTTTGCGCGGCGATGATCGACCTCGACCACTTCAAGCGGGTCAACGACGAGTACGGCCACGCCACGGGCGACCAGGTGCTGACCGCGATGTCGAACCTGCTGCGCGCGGTCACCCGTGACACCGACATGGCCGTGCGGGTGGGCGGCGAGGAGTTCCTGCTCATCTTCGCGCACACCAGCCTCGAGCAGGCCGAGCTCGTCTGCGAGCGGCTGCTCGCCTCGGTGCGCAACTACCCGTGGGAGACCATCGCCCCCGGCCTGACCTGCACGGTGAGCGCCGGCGTATCCCAGCTCAAGCCGTTCGAGGTCGTGTCGGAGTGGCTCGCCCGCTCGGACGGTGCCCTCTACGAGGCCAAGCGCGGCGGTCGCGACCGCGTCAGCGCGGCGCAGGGGTAGGTCGCTCGGCCGCTCGTCTCTCGCTGGGTCGTTCGTTGGTAGTTCCTTGGCTCGGCGGCCGCCGTCCCTTCGCCGAGTTTGGCTGTTGCGGCCGAGTTTGCCAGGGGTGTGCCTGCCAAACTCGACCGGAATGGGCAAACTGGGCGTGACGGCAGCGGCGAACGGAGGCGGCGGATGTCCAAACAGAGCGCCGGCATCCTGCTCTACCGGTTCGCGGATGCCGCGGCACTGAGTGCCGCGGATGCCCCCGCGCTGGAGGTCTGGCTGGTCCATATGGGCGGACCCTTCTGGGCGCGCAAGGACGACGGCGCCTGGACCATCCCCAAGGGGGAATACGACAAGGGCGAGGACATCCTGGCCGTTGCCCGCCGGGAGTTCGAGGAGGAGGTGGGCCTGCCGGTCCCCGACGTCCCGCTGGTCGGCCTGGGCTCGTTCCGGCAGTCGTCCGGCAAGATCGTCACCGTCTTCGCGGCCGAGTCCGACTTCCGCCCGGACAGCATCCACAGCAACACCTTCTCGCTGGAGTGGCCGAGGGGCTCCGGCCGGCTGCGGGAGTTCCCCGAGGTCGATGACGCCCGCTGGTTCCCGGTGGAGGAGGCGAGGGCGAAGGTGGTGCGCGGGCAGGGGGCGATCCTGGATGCGCTGGAGCGGAGCATCCGTGCCGGTGGTCGCACGGATCGACTTTAGGCGCCTGGGGCGGCCTGCCGTCGGGCGGGAGCGGATCGCTACGAGTCACGACCGGCCCTGTTGCAGGGCGCAGCCCAGTTCTACCATGGTCACGGGGACGCGAGGAGGAGGACTCCATGACCATGTTGGCGACGCTTGGCAGCGGCCGCGTCGACGTCGATGAGCGCGCGGTCGCCGACCTCGCGAAACGCCTGCGCGGCGAGCTGGTCCGACCGGGAGACGCGGCCTACGACCAGGCCAGGCGGGTCTGGAACGGCTCGATCAGCCGCTTCCCGGGCCTGATCGCACGCTGCGCCACCCGGGACGACGTGATCGCCGCGGTGCGCTTCGCCCGGAGCAGCAATGTGCTCGTTGCCGTGCGCGGCGGCGGGCACAGCTTCCCCGGATCCTCCGTCTGCGACGACGGACTGGTCATCGACCTCTCGCCGATGAACGGCATCCGGGTCGATCCCGAAACGCGCACGGCGCGCGTGCAGGCCGGCGCGCTGCTCGGCGACCTGGACCGCGCCACGCAGCAGCACGGGCTGGCCGCGCCGTCGGGGATCGTGACCCACACCGGTGTCGCCGGGCTGACCCTCGGCGGCGGCCTGGGCTGGCTGATGCGCAAGTACGGGCTGTCCATCGACCAGTTGTTGTCCGTGGACATGGTCACAGCCGACGGCGGGTTCGTGCGGGCGAGTGCCACCGAGAACCCGGAGCTGTTCTGGGGCGTCCGCGGGGGCGGCGGCAATTTCGGGATCGTCACCGAGTTCGAGTTCCGGCTGAGCCAGGTCGGCCCGATCGTCATGGCCGGGCCGGTCTTCTGGCCCGGGGCCGATTCGGCGAAGGTGCTGCGTTTCTACCGCGACTGGATTGCCGAGGCGCCGGACGAGCTGATGACGATGGTCGTGCACCGCCGAGCCGCCGATGTCCCCTATGTCCCGGCCGAGCTGCGCGGGCAGCCCGTGGTCGCCGTGATCAGCTGCTACGCGGGGCCGGTCGATGACGGCGAAAAGGTGATCCGGCCGCTGCAGGCGTTCGGTTCCCCGGTGCTGGACCTGTGCCGGCCGAAGCCGTTCCTGGAGCACCAGGCCATGTTCGACGCGAGCTACCCGCCGGGCTGGTGGTATTACATGCGCTCCTGCGATGTCGCCGAGCTCAGCGACGAGGTCATCGACATCACCGCCGACCATGCGGCGAGGATCACGTCCCCGCTGACCGCCTTCCCGATCTGGCAGGGCGGGGGAGCGGCGGCGCGAGTGGGCGAGGACGACACCGCCTTCCACGGGCGCGCGGCCGGCCACACGTTCAACATCACTGCCGCCACCGAGGGCGCCGACGGCTTCGAGCGGGAACGCGACTGGGTGCGCAGCTTCTGGTCGGACCTCGAGCCGTTCCACACCAGTGTCTACGTGAACTTCCTGATGGACGAGGGCGAGGAGCGCGTGCGGCAGGCGTACGGCGAGGCGAAATACACCCGCCTCCGCGCGCTCAAGCGCGCCTGGGATCCGGAGAATTTCTTCCGGTTGAACCAGAACATCCGGCCTTTGCCAGCTTCGGGGTGAGAACCTTGAGCATGATCACCACGCCGACGAATGCACGGATGTCCTGGGTCGCGTTCGCGACGGCGGGCGTCACCCTCACGGCCGGGGCGTTCCTCATCGCCATGTTCGTCCTCGAGGCGCCCTACAACGGGCCCTACAATTTCGGCCGAGCCAACGACGCGCTTGCCGCACTCGGCAACGTCCTGATCGCGGCGCTGGTGCTGCACGTCAGCCGGCCGGCCGAGCGCCCCGGCCGGTCACGCGCCTTCGTGCGCATCGTCGCTGCCGCGTCGGTCGTCGCCGCGGTCTGCTCGATCCTGCTCGCCTTCGGCCTGATCGCGTTCGAGGTCTCCACCGGCATCTCGATCGCCGTGATCCTCCTGCAGGCCTCCTGGATGCTGTGGGTGAACACCCGCCTCTACGACCTCGGAGTCTTCAGTCGGCTGCTCAGCCGCTGCGGCCAGCTGGTCGGAGCCGGACTCTGGATGGGCCTGCTCACCGTGGGCATCAGCGCGATGTTCGGCTGGCTGACCATCGCGCAGGTGCTCATCCTCGGCCTCGGCATCTTCATCGCGGGCGGGGTCTGGCTCGCCTGGCCCTTCTGGTTCGTCATGCTCGGCCTGCACCTGCGCAAGCGGCCGACGGCTGCTGATTCTGCTGCTGCTCCGGCAACCGCTCCTGACACGCGGCGCCGGGGCCGCCGGAGCGCGTCGCACGCCGGTTGACCCAAGTTACCTCGGCCCCGGAGTACTTCTTCCGGCTGAACCGGAACGTCCCTCCGCGGCCCGCGCACGGGTGAGGGCGGCGTCCCGATGATCGTTTACGGCATGTCCACGATCTGCTTGCCGAGCGGCATCAGCGCGACCGGGATCAGCTTGAAGTTGGCGATCCCGAACGGGATGCCGATGATCGTGATGCAGAGCGCGACGCCCGAGAGGAGGTGTCCGAGGGCGATCCACCAGCCGGCCAGCACCACCCAGACGACGTTGCCGAGCAGGGACCCGACGCCCGCGCCTGGCTTGTCGACCACGGTCTTGCCGAACGGCCAGAGCGCGTAGACGCCGATCCGCGCCGCCGCGATTCCCCAGGGGATCGTGATGATGAGCACGCACATGATGAGCGCGGCCAGCATGTAGCCGAGGAAGAGCCAGAAGCCCGAAAGCACGAGCCAGATGAGGTTGAGGAGGGTCTTCATGATTGGTCCTATTCTCGCAGGTCGCGGCCGGCGGCGGGCGTTCGGCGGCGGCGGTCCGGCGGCCGCAGGCATCCGCGCAGCCTCGTGCGGAGCGCGCGCCGGTGCCGCCCTGTGGCGTACTCAGGAGATCTGGTGCCGGCGGATGCCGCGGCCCCGGAATCCTGCGGGTGGTCGCGCGGGTTCCCACGGATTCTCCTGAGTTGGCCACACGCCACTTCCGAGACCTCGCGTTCGAGTCGCCGCACCAAGCCGATCGTGGGCGCATCTCCGGCCAGCTGATCCTCGCCGGAGCAGTCCTACCACGGCGCGCGGCCCTGGCGCTTTCCCTCAGCGCTACCGCTTGTGCCAGCGAGCCCGGTCCGGGCTATTCGCAGTGGTGCCGCAGATCATGGGCGTCCCGATGGACGTCACACCGGTTGCGCCTGCCGGCGCGCAGAATGCCCCGGGGTGGACGACATTGGGCGCGGGCGCCGGGGCGGGAGCCGGAGCAGGCGCAGGCGCTGGGGCCGGTGCGGCGGGCTGCGGGGCCGGAGCCGGCACCGGAACCGGCACGGGGACGACCACGACCGGCGCAGGGGCCACCGTCGCGACCGGCTTGGCCACTGGCTTGGGCGCGGGCGCGAATGCCGAAGTCAGCGCCGGCTGATTCGGACAGGTCGACAGGATGCGCGTCATGGCGGCGAGTTCGGCTGGGACAACCCACAGGCCATACGTTGCCTTGACCGAGATCTGTCGCGCGACGTACTGGCAGCGGTAGGACTTGACCGGGGGCAGCCACGTGGCCGCGTCTCCGTCGCCCTTCTGGGCGTTCGTCCTGCCGTCCACGGCGAGAAGGTTGAGGGGATCGTTCGCGAGCGAGATGCGTTGCGCGGGGGTGAGGAGCTGCGCGCCGGTCTGCCAGGCGTTCGAGAGCGCGACGACGTGGTCGATCTGCACCAGCATCGAGGTCGTGTTCCCGCGCACGAAGCTGATGGCCTTGCCCGTGTACGGCTCGGCGAGGGCGCCGCTCAGCACCTTGCAGGGGCCGGAGCGAAGGGTCCTGGTCAGGTCGCGGGTGAGGATGTCGTTGCGGGTGTCGCATCCGTTGCGGTCGACGTCGAGCCAGGCGCTGCCGAATTGGGCCGTCCGCGCGTAGCCGGTCTTCGGGGCTCTGCCCTTGACCTGGAGTGTCGCCAGCAGGGCCTGCGCGCTGGTGCGGGTGGCGGTGCGATCGGTGATGACGACGGATGCCGGCTGGGCGGATGCCGCAGTGACGTCCGGATCGACCGGCGCCTCGGCGGTGAACGCAGCCTGAGGTCCCGGTTTCTTCGTCGCCGTCGGCTTGGGGGCGCTTTGCAAAGTGAGGGACGTTGTCGCGCCAGCGCCACTGCCGGCGAGGTCAACGGGAGCGTCGTAGGCGGAGGCGCCAATGCTCGTCGTGACGAGGGCGACGACCAGTGCGGCCGCGGCGATGCCCCGGGACGGGATCCTCGCCCAGGACTTGCGACCGGTCACCAGTGAATACAGGGCTGTGCCGAGGCCGGCCAGACCGGCCATCATCAGCATCCCGGGGAAGCCTGCGGAGGCGCCGCCAACAAGAACGAAGAACGCGATGATGGAGATGACAATCACGGTGCCCGGGCGTGGCCGGAAGCGGCGAGGGCTGGCTGAATCACGGGGCGATGCGGGGTTGGGCAAGGGGCTCCTCTGGCTGACACGGCGTGCGTCTCAAACCTAGGCGCGCAGCGCAGCGCTACAGGCCAACGGACCTCCCGGTCAGGGCCCCAATACGGGGCGGAATCGTGGTGACTCCGGGTGCCGCTGCCAGGTCGTTCCTGGGTTGTGGGCGTATCCGCGGTGCAAGGAGCTATTACCGAAGGGTAATCCGTCAACGTCCATTACCTTTCGGTAATAGTCCGCTAGGCTACTACCGTTCGGTAATAACGACGGGAGGCGCGATGATCGCTCAAATCAGGTCGGCGGCCGACCTCGGCGACTTCATTCGCCGCATCCGTCTTCAGCACGGCATGACGCAGGGACAGCTGGCGGCGGCGCTCGGCACGACCCAGCGGTACGTCTCAGAACTCGAAGCCGGAAGGCCCAAGAGAGCCGACGAACGGTACTTCGAGATTCTGGCACGGCTCGGAATTGCCCTCACGGCGGAGTCGACGTCGCCAGGCGACCATGCCTGATCCCGCGCTGCGCGTCGAGCTCTATGGAACCCACGTGGGCGAACTCACGCGTGCATCCCGGGGGCGGGCACTGTTCGCCTGGAGCAACGATGCCATTGCACGCTGGCCGCTGCGGTCGACGCCCCTGTCGGCGTCCCTCCCCGTCGGCACCTCGAGCGTCGAAACCACGGAGTCGTTCTTCGGCGCCTTGCTGCCTGAGGGCCGGTGGCTCGACCGACTGGCCAACGCCCTGCACGTTGGGAGTAACGACCTGGTCGGCATTTTCGACGCGGTCGGGGCCGACCTCGCCGGCGCACTCACGATAGGTGCGGGCCGCACGGCCGGCGAACCCCGGATGCTCGGCGAAGCCGAACTCGTGGAGTTGCTCAGCCAGGCGGCTGGGTACGTCCTCGGCGGGGGCGGCTCCGCACTGCCCGGCTCCCAGCGAAAACTCACCTTGACGCATGCCGCAGGCGACTGGATCGCGGGGAACGGAACGCTGGCGTCGACCCATATCCTCAAGCCTGTCTCCGAAGCGGATCGCCATCTCGTCGAGGGTGAGAATTACGTGCTGGGCATCGCTCGCTCGCTGCGGCTCCTCCACTTCGATTCGTGGGTGGAGACCATCGGCAGGTCGCCGGTGCTGGTCATCGAGCGATACGACCGACGCGTGACGGCTACGGGCATTGAACGCATTCACCAGGAGGATCTGGCCCAGGCGCTTGCGCTTCCCTGGGGCGGGGACGACAAGTTCGAACGAGGCAACCCCGGAGCCAGCCTGGCGGCGGTTGCCGCCGCCCTCGATCGCGACCGCAGTATTTTCGACCGCGGCGAGCCGGACCGCGAGAAGCTGCTTCGATACACGGTGCTCAATGTCGCAGCGGGAAACACCGACGCCCATGCGAAGAATCTCTCCCTTCTCCGATTCGACGATGGCCGCTCACGGCTGGCGCCTTTCTACGATGCCGCACCGCTCACCCTCGGTTTTGAGGCGCCGCTGGACCTGGCCATGTCGATCAGCGGCGAACGCTTCATCACGAGGGTCACCGTCGATCACCTCGTCGACGAGGCCCGCACCTGGGGTGTCGAGTCATCGCGGGCCCGCGAGGTCATTGCCCAGACCCTGGATGCCGTGATCGAAGCGACGAGGCAGCTCCCCGCACACGAGTCGATCTCGACACATGTCCCGGGCTACATTCGCGGCCAGGCGCAGAATCTGGCAGCGGGAAAGCCGGCGCGCCTCGACACCCCGATGCCCCCGATCCTCATGCCCAGACTGGGCACGCCATCGCCCGGCGCACCTGCCCCGAAACGGTCCGGTCCGGAAGCGCCGTAACCTCGGCGGCGCCGGTCACGACCTGGTCGCCCTTCATCGACTCGATGGCGATTGGCCCTATTCTCGCAGGCCGCGTTCATCGGCCGCAGGCATCCGGACCGCCTTGCGGAGTGCGGTCACGTGCCGCCCGGTGGCTAACTCAGGAGATCCGGTGTCAGTGGATGCCGCGGCCCGGAATCCTGCGGGCGGTCACCGAGGCTGCCACGGCTTCTCCTGCGTTAGCCACACACGATTCCCTGGCCCCCAACCGATACCGGACGCGTACCGGGACCGCCGACCCAGCCCGTTCTGGGGCTGCACCCCTAACCACCCCACCCGCTAGGTTCGACCCGGGGGACGGGGGATCCATGACCATTCAGGCGCCAGCCATGAGGCAGCAGTTCGCGGCCCAGGCGGTCATCGAGGAGCTGCTGCGGCAGCACGCCGGCACGCCGCCTCGCACGGCCTTCGCGAGGTTCTTCGGATACTCGCCGCTCAGCCAGGAGAGCGTCAGCTGGTACCTGGGCGCCACCGGCGAGATCGCCGTCGGCCGGATCCTCGCGACCCTGCCGCCGGAATGGACCTCCTTCCACGCGCTCCCGATCGGCAAGAAGGGCGCGGACATCGACCACATCGTCATCGGCCCCGGCGGCGTCTTCACGATCAACACCAAGCACCACGCGGGCAAACCGGTCTGGGTCGGCACGCGCACCGTCATGGTGTCCGGCCAGAAGCAGCCGTACATCCGCAACGCCGAATACGAGGCCGGCCGGGTCACGAAACTGCTCCGAGAGCGGATGCCGCTGCTCCCGGCCGCGCAACCGGTGCTCGCGCTGGTCAATCCCAAGACGCTGACCATCAGGACGAAGCCCGAGCAGGTGAAGGTCGTCGCCGACACCGGGCTGCGGCGCTGGCTGCTGAAGCGTCCTGCCGTCTTGGAGGTGGCCGAGCTGGGACAGCTGACAGCGCTCATCGACGACCCGACGACCTGGCCGACGGCATTGTTCCCACCGACAGAGGACTCGATGCTGCGCTTCGCGGCGCTCGACGTCGAGGTGCGCACGGCGCGGACGCGACGGAGGGTGTGGAGCTTCTTCGGCTCGCTGACCCTCTGCGCAGCAGTCTTCGTGGCGTGGCAGCTACTGCCGACCGTAATCGGCGCCGTCCTGACGGGCGGCACGCCGTGACCGGTTCCCTGCCGAGCCCAACCGACGCGCCCGTGCCTGTCGACGTCGTCACCCCGATGGTCGACGCTATCGTTTCCAACCCCTTGCTCTTGGGCATAGTCGTGATTGCCATCCTGCTCAACGCCTTCTCGCCGCCAGCCAAGCGCCGCCGGCGACGCCGATAACGGTCAGCCGTGGGCAGAAACGGAACGAGCTGGCGGCCGTCGTACTGGGGCAGGCGCGTCGCCAAGTGCAGCGATTGGGCGCTGCGGCTTGAGGGAGATCGACTCGCCATCGACCTCGACAGCGTGCCGTTCAGCTTCGACGTCGGCGACATCGGTGAGGTGACGGTCAGCCCCGGTTTCGTCTGGTCGACTGTTGAGATCCCTCACCCTGAGCGGCGCATCCGTTTGCGGGGAATCCCCAACCTGCGCGCCAGGAAGTTGGCGAAGACCGTCGGCGCTGCTCAGGCCGATCTCCGCCACCGGCTCAGGGTGCAGGCGCTGCACACGGGATTCGACGCCGCCACCGCCGCGGTTCTGCTCTGGGTGACGAGCCTGGAAGAAGCGGCCGCCACCCACCTGCGGACAAGCGGATGGCTCACTCGTGAGTTCGCCGAGGCCTGGGCGGCGAGCAAGGCCGCGATCGGCTTCGATCGGCTGCTCGCGGAGCCCGAGCTCCGGGCCCGGGTACAGGCAGAGACCGAAGCCGGGAGCCCGAGCATCCGGCTATGGGGTCAAGACCTCGCGGATTTCATCTCCCAGCAAAACGACCACCATCTCGCCACCGAGCTCGAGGCCTGCCGCGACTTCTTCGAGACGGTCGAGAAGTCGCCGTTGACACCGGAGCAGGCGCGCGCGGTCGTCTGCTTCGACAACCGGATGCTCGTCGTCGCGTCGGCGGGGTCCGGCAAGACCTCGACGATGGTCGCGAAGGCCGGCTACGCGCTCCATCGCAGCCTCATCCCCGCCGACAAGATCCTGATGCTCGCCTTCAATGCCGCCGCGGCGAAGGAACTGCAAACGCGCACCCGGGAACGGCTGACGCCCCTTGGGCTCGACGCCGACAAGGTCGTGGCGAAGACGTTCCATGCCTTCGGACTCGAAATCATCGGGAAGGCCACCGGCCGGAAGCCGTCGCTGGCGCCCTGGCTTGACGGCGGGGGAGACATCAAGCAGCTGGGTCGGATCGTCGACGGGCTGCGCGCCGCCGACCCCGGATTCCGCACGCAGTGGGACTTCTTCCGGGCAGTGCTCGCCAATGACTACCCCGACGTGGACGCCGACGACGCCTGGGAGCCGAGTTCCGAGCTGCGCACAGCCCAGGGTGAGGTGGTGAAGAGCGGGGCCGAGCGGATGATCGCCGACTGGCTGTATTTCCACAGTGTCGACTACGTCCACGAGAAGCCCTACGAGATCGACACGGTCGACGCCGAGCACGTGCAATACCGCCCCGACTTCTACTACCCGGCGATCGACATCTACCACGAGCACGTGGCGCTTGATGCCGAGGGCCAGGCGCCCTTCGAAGGGTACCTAGAGAGCCTCCACTGGAAGCGGGACCTGCACCAGGAACACGGCACCACGCTCATCGAGACGACGATGGCCGAGCTCTGGAGCGGGAGTGGGCTCCACAATCTGGCGCAGGAACTGACCCAGCGGGGCATCCGCCTGCGCCCGAATCCCGACCGGATCATCGCGAAGCAGAAACCCATCGAGAACGAGCGACTGCTGCAGACCTTCCGAAGCTTCCTGACCCATACCAAGAGCAACCAGCTGAACGACCAGCAGCTCCGAGAACGCCTCGAGGAGCTGGCCGAAGGCGAGGTGCGGTTTCGCGACGCGGCATTCCTGCGGCTGTTCACGCCCATCCGCCGGGAGTGGGAGCTGAAGCTGGCGGCAGAGGGCTGCATCGACTTTGAGGACATGCTCAACCTGTCGGCCGAGCACTTGGAGGCCGGCGACTGGGAGAGCCCGTACGAGCTGGTGATGGTCGACGAGTTCCAGGATGCCAGCCATGCCCGGGCCAGGCTCGCCCGCGCCCTGGTGGCCAAGCCGGGGCGTCACCTCTTCGCCGTCGGCGACGACTGGCAGAGCATCAACCGGTTCGCCGGCGCCGACCTGTCGGTGATGACGGGTTTCGAGGAGTTGTTCGGGCCGAGCGAGGTGCTGAGGCTGGAGCGCACGTTCCGGTTCCCGCAGTCGCTGGCGGATGTCTCCAGCCAGTTTGTGCTGCAGAACCCCAGCCAACTGGTCAAGAACGTCGTGTCCTCTACCCAGGAATTCCCGCCGACGATCGGCGCGCTCTCCGTCGACACCGATACGGCCGTGAAGGCGGCCATGCGGCACCGGTTAAGGATCCTGGCCACGCACGTGCGCAGCGGAGCCATCCCGTCGGCCGCTGGCCGAAAGCTCTCCGTTCTGGTGCTCGGCCGGTATCGGCACCACAGCGACTATCTTCCGGACTGCCGCGACTTCGCGGACGCCCTGGACGTGCGGTTCTCGACGATCCACGCATCCAAGGGCGCTGAAGCCGACTACATCGTGATCCCGGGCATGGTGTCGGGTCAGTGGGGCTTTCCGAGCACCATCCCGAACGACCCGGTGCTGCGCATGGCGATGCCCGCCGCCGAGGGCTTCAAGCGGGCCGAGGAGCGGCGGCTGTTCTATGTGGCGTTGACCCGAGCCCGGCGCGGGGTGCTCCTGGTCACCATCAAGAACCGCGAGTCGCCGTTCCTGATGGAGCTGATTCGGGACCACGGGATCACGCTCACCAACGCCATTGGGGAGGCCCTCGACTCGATCGTCTGCCCGAAGTGCTCCCGCGGGTTCATGGTCGAGCGCACCAGCAAGCGCGGGGCGTTTCTCGGCTGCCGGCGGTATCCGCGATGCAAGGGGACGCTTGCGTTGCCGTGACGGGGATCAGTCGGTGAGTTCGAACGCCTTGGAGAGCTCGTCAAGTGTGAATTGATTTCGAAGCTTGCAGGCGCTGTTCTGATTGGCGAACATGCCCACACGCCAGTGCGCCTCTTCGAGAGGAACCGTCTCTATCCACTCGACTGGAACTACGTATTCCGCTGCGTCGGCTGCTTCACTGACCTCTGGATGGCGGTACGTTCCTCGCAAATCCAGCGAACGGAAGTGTCGCGGCCCTCCAACGTCGAGAATTACCTCGTCTGCTGGCATCGCGTGCCCTTTGACTATGCCAACACCGACATATCCGTGCTGCGGCACATGGACAAAAATGCGGCCCCCTTCCGGAAGGCCCCTGAGGGTCCTGGAATACCAGTCGCCGCCGCCGGCAGACACGAAACCGTAGCTTCGGGCGTCAGCCCAATCGCGAGAACCTCCGTCAACGCCAAAAGAGACGTACCAGTCAAGTCCGTTCCAGTTAGCTTTAGTTGACTTGCCTTTACCACCGCCGGTCGAAGCAACGGGGATCCCCGGGTCGATGAGCCACGTTCGCGCAAGGTACTCGTGGCCGTTGTCGGTGAAGTATCGAAAGATCATGACGTTGACTGGGACACCGTGCGACTTATTCAGATAGGCGACGATGCGTTCAGTCCCGGGATCCAAGTCGCTAGCGACGATCGTCATGACGTGACTGGGATTGAGTTCATCAGGAACTGGCGCGCCGTCAAATCTCTTGGCGAACGCTTCGTCGAAGTTGTCACCCGGGCGGTTCGTGTCGAAAATGTTTCGGATGTCATCATTGCCGAGCTCCTGCACCCATGAGGCATAATCGAGTGCCTGCGCCACAACCTCGCGCGGCGTCCGGTCCCTCTTAAGCTCGAGAATGTGAAGGACACCCTCCGAATCAACTCCGAGCAGGTCAATGTATTTTCCGTATTTCGTGAGTACCTGACTGCCGAGTAGAAGCAGTTTGGACTCAAGAATCTCCGGGTCGTCCAAAATGAGCTGTTCGAGCTTGGCTTCCAGCGGCATAGCATGTGGGGAGATCCGGACGGGCTTGTCATCCACTCTCCACAGACCGATCTCTACGGGCATCTAACGCTCCTCCACATCAAGTGACTCCACGATACTTGTGTCACACAAGTTGAATTGGAATCAGCGCACGCAGACGTTCGGAGAGTCGGCGAACTCATCCGTGAGCAGCTTGAACGTGCCACCCGTTACACGAGTCTTGAGGCGCTCAAGCGCGGACCGAAAGTAACGTCGAAGCTGGATTCGGACGGCGACGAGATAGCCTCGGCAGCTGCATGTTCGGTCGGTTATCGAGGAACTGTTGCGACAGGATCCCCGCCGCAGACGCGGGAACTGCGAATGGCGCGGTTCACGGAGTCGGCGTGCTTTCTCGGCGCGACGCTGGAAATGTCCCGTGCTGCTGGCATGCAGCAATCGTGACGGGGTCCTACCTGTCACCCGTCCCCACTACCGTGAAGACATGAAGATCCTGCACACCTCGGATTGGCACATCGGGCGCACGTTCCACACGCACTCGACCCTGGAGCACCTCGGCCAGGTCCTCGCCGCGCTCGTCGCGGTCGTGCGGGAGCGCCAGATCGATGTCGTCGCCGTCGCCGGTGACGTCTTCGACTCGGCCATGCCGTCCAAGGAGAGCTTCACCCTGCTGGCCTCCACGCTGCGGGACATCAAGGCGGCGGGGGCCGCGGTCGTGATGACCAGCGGCAACCACGACTCGGCCGCGCGCCTCGGCTTCCAGGCGGAGTGGGCGAGCCTCGCCGGCATCCACGTCATCACCCGGCACGACCAGTACCGCGATCCGGTGACGATCCCGGATGCCCAGGGCCCGGTTCACTTCTATGGCATCCCGTACCTTGAGCCGGTGCTGATCCGTCACCATTACCCCGACGTGGTGCTGAAGACGCACGAGCAGGTGCTCGGTTTCGTGATGGACCAAGTGCGTGCCGACCTCGCAGCCCGCGGCGGGCGGAGCGTCGTGCTCTCGCACTGCTTCGCCGCCGGAATTGCCCCGGCCGCCGAGGCGAGCGACGTGGAGCGAGACATCACCGCCGGCGGCCTCGACGTCGTGCCGCTGAGCGTGTTCGACGGGCCGGACTACGTCGCGCTCGGCCACATCCACGGCCGGTCGGAACTCTCCGAGCGCGCCCGCTACTCCGGCGCACCGCTGCACTACTCGTTCGGCGAGGCGGGCAAGCCCCGGGGTGGGTGGCTGGTGGAGCTGGGCGCCGACGGGCTCGGCCCGGTCGAGTGGATCGACCTCCCCGTGCCGCGGAGACTCAGCGAGCTCAAGGCCCCGATGGACGAGTTGCTCGGCGACGCGCGTTTCGCCGACAACGAAGGCGACTGGGTGAAGGCCATCGTGACCGACCAGGTGCGTCCGCTCGACAGCATGAAGAAGCTGCAGGGCCGTTTCCCGCATTGCGTTATGCTCGAACACCGGCCGGCCATCGTCGTCGACGCCGAAGTCGCCACCTACGCCGAGCGCATCAAGGAGAAGAACGATCCCGACATCATCGCGGGCTTCCTCGAGTACGTGCGCAATGGCGAAGGCCCCACCGAGTTCGAGCGCGAACTCATCGCCGAAGTGCTGAACGAACAGGGAATCCGGCAGGCCAACGCATGAAGATCAAACGCGTCAGACTGGCCGGCTTCGGCCCGTATAAGAACGAGCAGCTGATCGACTTCGAGAAGTTCGACAGCGACGGCATCTTCCTGATCACCGGCAAGACCGGCGCCGGCAAGTCCAGCATCCTCGACGCCATCTGCTTCGCCCTCTACGGCCACGTGCCGCGCTACGACGGCACCGAGCTGCAGCTGCGCAGCGATCACTGCGAACCGGATGACCCCAGCTTCGTCGAACTCGACTTCAGCATGAACGAGCGCGATTACCGCATCTTCCGAACCCCCAAATTCGAACGGCCGAAGAAACGCGGCGAGGGCACCACCACGTCCCAGCCCGAGGTCCGGCTGTTCGTCAAGGACGGCGACGACTGGCAGGGCGTCGCGGCGAAGCCGGTGGATGTCGGCCACGAGCTGGCCCGGATCCTCCCGTTGAAGGAGGACCAGTTCCTCCAGGTCATCCTGCTGGCGCAGAACCGCTTCCAGAAGTTCCTGCTCGCCAAGACCGACGAACGTCGCGCCGTGCTGCGCACCCTCTTCGGCACGTCCCGCTTCGATCAACTCGAGCAATCCCTGATCGCTCGGCGCAAAAAACTGGACAGCCAGCTCGGCGACGTCCAGCGAGCCATCGCCGACCGGGCCCGGATCGCGGCGAACCAGCTGCGGCTGGGCGACGACGACGTGCCCCAAGACCCGGGCCTCGACTGGTTCACCTCCGGCCTGACCGACCTCGAGCGACAGCTCCACGAGGCAACCAAGCGCGCCGAGCTGGCCGCCGCCGAATTCACTGCCGCGGCCGACCATCACCAGGTGCTGGGAGAAGTTGCGCGGCGCCAGGCCCGCCGGGACACCGCCCTCGCCCAGCTGGCCGCGCTCACCGATCGCGAAGAAGCCATCGCCGCCGAGCGAACGGCCCTCCACGCGGCCGCCCGGGCCGCCCGCGTCTGGCCGCAGATCCGTGCCGGGCAGCAGGCGACCGTCGCCCTCGAGGAGGCGCAGACCGACGAAACGGATGCCCGCGCCGCCTGGCAGCACTTCCGCCCGGCCGGTGCCGAGCCTGAGACCCATGCGTCGCTCAAGCTCGTCACAGATGCGCTGCTCGGTCGGCTCGGGACCCTCGCCGATGCGCTCGGCGACGAACAGAAGCTTCCCGAGTTCGACCTCGAGCTCACCCGGCTGCACGGTCTGGTCGAGGAGCACACGGCAGCTCTCGACGACGCCCAGGCAGTGATCGATGCCCTCCCGCAGCAGATCGAGTCCGCCGGCGTCGAACACGCCGCGGCCGCACTCGGGGCCGCGCGCAAGGACGAGGCCGCCGCGGCCCTCGAACGAGCCGAAACCGCCCTCTCGGCCGCAGAATCCGTAGTGGTTCACGCCGCCGAGGTGCTCGAAGCATCCCAGGCCGAACTCGTCGCGAGCGGCGAGAATGCCGCCGCCGCGGCCCACTACGACGCCCTGCTTACCCGGCGCTTTGCCGGGTACGCCGCCGAGCTCGCGTCCGAGCTGGAGGACGGCACCCCGTGCTTGGTCTGCGGCTCGGAGAGCCACCCCGCCCCAAGCATCGGCGAGGCTGACCCGGTCTCCGAGGGTGACCTCACCTCCGCCCGGAAAGCAGTGACCCTGCGGCAGCAGGCGTTGGCCGAGGCCGGCACCGCCGTTCAGGACGCACGCACGCGCCTGGCGCAGGCCGAGGCCCGGGCCGGGAACCGCTCCGTCGAGGAACTCCTGGCGGAGCGAGCGACCGCCCGAACCGCACTTGAGGATTCCGAAACCGCAGCCAGGCTCCTGGCCCGGCTGGTGGAGGATCTGGTCGGCCTGCGTGGCCGGTTGGCAGACGCGACCACCGGCCTCATCGGACTCCGTGCCACTCGCGATACCTCGGCCGCCGAGCACACCGACCGGGCCGCTCACCGCGAAGCACTCGTCCATCGCGTGACCGCCCAGCGCGGCGACTACGAAACGGTCACCGAACACGTGGACCGACTGAACGACGAACTCGGCGCCGCACGCGCCCTCTATGAGGCCCTGGGCGTCAGCCGAGAGCGCGGCACCGTACGCGTCGCCGCGATCGCGGCAATGACCATGCAGCTGTTGCAGGAGGACTTCGCCGACGAGGCGACTGCCGAAGCGGCCCGGGTTGGCGATGCCGAGGCCCAGCGCCGGGAATCGGCCCTGCGCACCCATGACGATCAGATCGCCGCGGCGCGGGCAGCGCTCGCCGACCCCGAACTCGCCGACCTGCCCGCCGAACCGATCAACCGGGATCCGGCTCGCGAGGCCTTCGACCTCGCGAGCGTGGCGCGTGATGACGCCATCACCGCCCGCAGCTCGGTGGACGAGCGCGTCACCCAGCTCGGCGCCCTCGTGGCCGAGGTCACGGCGCAGTTCGCGGCATCCGCTGCGCTGCTGACGACGCAGACGCAGGTGCGCCAGCTCGCCGACGTCGTGCACGGCGACGAGCCGAACACGAAGCGGATCCGCCTGGAAACCTACGTGCTCGCCGCCCAGCTCGAAGAGATCGTCGCCGCCGCGAACACGCGGCTGCGCACGATGACAAGCGGGCGCTACACGCTGGAGCACGACGACTCCCTGGAATTCCGCGCCACCCAGTCCGGCCTCGGCCTCGGCATTCGCGACGTGTTCACCGGCCGCACGAGGGCGACGAACTCGCTGTCCGGAGGCGAGACGTTCCTCGCCTCCCTCGCCCTGGCGCTCGGCCTGGCAGAGGTTGTCACGAGTCAGGCCGGCGGCATCACCCTGGACACGCTTTTCGTCGACGAGGGCTTCGGCTCCCTCGACAGCGAAACCCTCGAAACGGCGATGAGCACGCTCGATACCCTCCGCGCCGGCGGCCGGACGATCGGCCTGATCAGCCACGTCGACTCGATGAAGGAGCAGATCCCGGCCAAGCTCAGCATCGTCGTCACCGACCAGGGGCACAGCACGATCGAAGCGGGGCGGGACAGGGTATAGCAGCCTGTCCCAGGGGAATTTCGCACTGGTCGATTCCGCCAGGGATGCGCGCCGCCAAGGCCGACACGCGAGCCGAGGAGTGGAGACACTCCTAGTGGTCCTGTCACGTACCCGGCGCGGTGTGTGGTTCTATTCACGATCAAGAACCGAAGTCTCCCTTCCTTACGGAACTGGTCCCGGATGGCGGAATCGTTCCCACTAACCATCGTGGGCGCTAACGCCATCGGAGGCCCTCGATTCGTTTCCGTCCGTGGGTTCAAGGTCCCCCAAGGGGTTCAGACCATCTGGTCCCCGTCGGCTTTTTGGGGACCTTCATTTCGCTCCAAAGCATTACGATTCAAGGGTTGGGGAATGCTCATCGGTTAATAAACCACAAGCCCCAGGCGACAGCAACGATGGGGGACCATATGTCAGTGGATATTTTCGGAATTGGCTCATTGGACGTAGAGCACCAGCGAGAACTGGTGCGAAAGCATCTGATGAACCTGACGACCTCTTACTCCGATGAATCGGATGTATTCACTGAGGTGCTCCAGAACGCCATCGATGCCATCGCCCTTCGAGACCCGATCGCGAACCCCGACGGCGGGAATCTCACTATTGTCGTTGGGCGCCGGACGGACAATGCTCACTACCTCTACGTGCAAGACGATGGCGTGGGTATGAGCGAGGAACTGGTGGATCGCGTATTCATTCCGGGTTACTCCTTTGGCAAGAAACACGGGAAGTCAATTGGATACAAGGGAGTCGGGATGTCCTACATCGTGGCCGTATCCGACCACATTGCCATCCGATCCGTCAAAGAAGGTTTGCCCACGGATCGCACGATTCTGCACACGAATGACTGGGTGACTGACAGCGAAAAGCCGCAGCCGACCGTGGACGACAGTTTTTCGGCACCCCAACTCGTCAAGGGACTGGCAGACGGGATCACCCGGGGGACCGGCGTCTATTTCGAGTTCCACTCAGGCTCAGACCCAAAGAGCCTCGATAATCTCGTCATCGTGACTGATGGCATTGAGAAGGAACTTCGCTACTGGGCTGGTTTTCTTTGTGCGAAGACCCCTCTTGGCCTGGCGACATCTACCTTGGTTCAGCAGTCGAATCCTATGAAAGTGCAGTTCATTGTTGATCGCGGGGATGACGTCGTATTCGAGGAGCCGTTCATTCGAGATGTCTACGCCCCCGATCAAGGGAAGTTGGGCTATCCATTTCCGGAGACTGTGTTTGTTGTTGGCGTCGATACGAACACCATCGACAGCACTCCGGTTAGCCAGCACAATTTGAAGCATGCTCGTCGGCATCAGGCAGTTTTCCATGAGTGGTCCGGCCCCGAGTTCATAGAAGAAATGGTGCTGGACGACGATGAGAAGACCCTTCTACTGAAGCATCTGCATTGGGTTCGTGGCTACCTCTGCTACAGCACCGATGTCATGAAGCAAGTGAAAAAGAACATGGGAACCCGGGGCCCTGCGGTTAGATATGGCGCGCGTCTTGCGGTGGACGGCGCACCGCAGGGCCGCCCCTTAGACCTGTCGTTGACTAGTGATCAAGGGCTTGATAGGCAGACGCACATTGTTTTGGGCTTCAGCGAACTCGAACTGGACACAGGCAGAAAATTTGTATCCAACGAGAAAATACTGCACGCGATAAATAAGGTGAACCAGAGAGTGGTCACGAAGCTCAAGGATTATCGCTGGGCTTTGAAGATCAAAGACCGGGTTCCAATCGAGACTGACCTCGCAGAGTGGATCAAAAGCGTGGACGAGCGGGCCGGGAATTCCTCGCTGCCTGCGCTCTTCGCGGCGCTTGGTGCCACACCGCCAGCGCGGGTGGACCCGAATGATGAGCAGGAGGTAATAGCACTCTGGACCGCACTCGTGACCACGGCCGAGCTGCCGGGATTTGCCATGAAAGCACTCTCCGGTTACAACCGTTACGACGCCTTGGCCACGATCGGTGATGATGCGATGACGCCCACGGGATCCCTGGCGGCGGTTTCTCCCGACTACGCCCCGAAGGAAAATGCCGTCCTTGAATTCAAAGTGTCCTTCGATTCTTTGATCAGCGACTTCGAAGCAAAAGTCAAGATTCCGTCTGAGGTTGACGTTGTCGTCTGTTGGGATTGCACGGACCTGAACTTGCGGGTCGGACGGCTTGAACCGACATACGGGAAATGGAAGCATGCCCGGCCCTTTCGCGCCGTGTCTTACATTTGGCACGACGATGCTAGTTCAACCCATTTCAACGTGATCTCCCTGAAGAACGTCATTGCGGAGCTGTTGGTGGCGCACGCACTGCCAGGAGGGTTGTCCGCCCTCGGCGTTCTCGAGAACCGTGATGATGCGAAACTCGTGTGAGAGCATTGCGGTGCATCGACGGAGCTGAGAGTCGACGCCCATTGGGCGCAGAATGACACAGTGAATGAGCTGAGTGGGGGACCGGTGCAAATCGCGCTCGCAAAGCCTCGGATGGTCGTCTGCGACGTAGACGGGACTCTATGTGATGTGCGCACAATTCGACATCACGTTGATCCCCTGCTGGAAGGATTTTCCGGCAAGCGCGACTTCGGACGGTTCCATTCTCAATCGATCGACTGCCCAGCGAACGCATGGGTGGTTGAGCTTGTTCGTCTGCTTTCAGTTGAAGGGTGGGCAATCGGGATCGTGACGGCGCGAGAGGAGCGTTGGTCCTTTCTCACAACTCTTTGGCTCGCCGAACACGGAGTTCCGTATGACCAGATTCATTTTCGTAGGAACCGTGACAATCGTTCCGGTGTGCTCGTCAAGTCGGACATACTCGCCTCCCTATCGCGCACAAACGCTATCGGTCTGGCGATCGACGACAATCCAGGCGTTGTGGGCCTCTGGCAAAGCAGTGCTATCCCAACCGTGGTTGTGAGCGCCGATGGCACGCCCGCCAAGCTCGGACTGTGTCACCATTTTGCTCCCGGACAGGAGTTTCCTGACGTTCGAGAGTTTGTTAGGCGTTTCCAGATGCCATGACCGGCCCCAGCTAGGGGCAAGGGACTGCGACAGTCACCCGGCCAAGCACTATTTCATCAACCTCACGTTGGCGGCTCGGCTTCCCTTCGGACTCGTGAGGTCAAATTTGGAAGCACACGCGAACACCCGGGAGCATGTCGGGCCAGTCCTGGCGTCGGGCAAGGTCATTGTGGTGGAAGAAGTAATCCGCGCCGGCATGCCTTACAAAGCCGAAATGCTTGAGTTCTTCAACATTCTTCACATAGCCGAACACACGAGTCATCGCTTCCGAATCGACGACTCGAACGCGGTCTGCGATCGCTGAGCCGTACTCGTTTGCTCGCTTGACAAGGTACTCGTCACCCTCGGCTGCTGTTGCGACGGCGAACGTGGAATACCCGAGGTCGAGAAGCCAGTCTGTTGCTTCTGCATCAATATGTTGAACGTCGATCTCCGTGGCGATTCCGAACGCGGCTTCAATTACCTGCAGCGAGTTGGAGAGTTCGCCGCGCTCGCGCAACGCGACCGCCCCCTGGGAGCCACCTCGCAAGGCCAAGTGCAAAATCGCCAACTTGTCGGCCCCTGGCTGAGATGACTGCGCGAGACTCAGGTAGGTATCCAGGCATTCGATGTAGTTCCCTAGTAGAAGGTGGGTTGCTGCAATTTCCGCGAGGAGCTGTGGCCCGGTTCCTCCTGCGCTGGCGGAGGCCTGCAGAACTCTCAAGCCCCAGGCGGGTTCGCTGGCGCCCCCTGCCAAGTAGGCACCGAAATGGTAGCTGGCGACGGCCGAGTCGGGGGCGATCTCATGTGCGCGTTCGAATGCAGAAATAGCGGCATCGCGATCCTGTCGCTTTGCCTGTATCGTCGCTTCGACTCTCCAGGCTTCGTGATACGTCGGCGAAAGTGTCTGAGCTTCACGGCAGAGATCAATCGCTGCGTCAACGCTGCCTTCATCCGCGCGTTTGAACGCATCAATGAGCAAGCGAGCGGCCGGAACATCATGCTGCCCTCGAACATCGACAGTGTGCGAATCATATTTCTTCGCCCGCCCGTCGGCAGTCAGTCGCAGTCCGATTTTGGCTAAGTCAGTCGATCGAGCTGTGATGTGTTCCCTGAACGCCTGCAGGACCGGGTTGGTCCGCGCCAGGTACTGGCTCGCAAAGTCAGAGGTCTCGTAACTCGCCTCCAGCGAATGGACTTTGGATTGCCGCATCGCAACGAAGTTCGTTGTCATGAGCTCCAGGAGCGTGGCTTGTATTTGATCTGCCGACATCTCGTTGAGGTATGCCAGTTCGCCTTGTCCTCGTGCGCCCCTCATGACCTGCATTGACTGTAGAACCTGTCGACAATCTCCGCTCAATTGGTCGTAGACATTCGACATGCAGTACTCGAGGAGCAGGCTGTTGTCGTTGACCAGCTCTGAAGGCCTTCTCCCGGCTTGAACGCCGGCAACCAGCCATTTGATGTACAGCGGGTGACCTTTGACCGCCGCGACCAGGATGGCCATTCCGTCCTCATCCAATGACTTCAATGTCGGGACGTTTCGAATCGAGGCGAGCGCCCGCAGCAGCGTTCGAGATTCCGCCGCCGAGAGGGGTTCAAGTTTCACGGGGTTCTCAATTCCCAGCCCGATCCGAGTGGTGATCAACACTTTGCTGCCGTTTGGAAGTTCGAGTAGAAAGTCGCGCAGACGCTGATCGGTTACAGTCTCCAGGTTGTCCAGTATCAGGAGGACGCGAAAGCTTTCAAGGTATTGCAGTACCTCGCTCATGGGGTCGTTTCCAGCGGAAGCCACGGCACCAAGCTCAGTCGCCGCAGCTTCGAACAGGCCAAGCGAGTCCTGGATTGCGCCGCCAATGTTTCGAATTTCGCTGGAGGTGAGCGTGGTGGCCTTGGCAGACACCCAGACAATTGCCTCAAACTCTGTTCGGGAGTCGTCCAGCAGATCGTACGCGGCCTTGAGCGCAAGTGAGGTCTTGCCGAGTCCGCCATCGCCCAAGATGGATACGACCGGGTATGGGCCCAAGAGAGCCTTCTTTATCCGTTGAAGTTCCTTGGCGCGCCCGAAGAATCCCGTTTCGTCAAAATCCGGAATCGGTAGATTGTGCGATATGGGTGACGAAGGATCAGCCGGCAGCTGAATCGTCAGGCCGAGGACGAATTCGGGGTTTCGTTCAAGTCGCTGGAGCGTCTCATCGATTGTCTTCCAGCTTTCACGCGACAGGCGAACCAGGTCTCGGGCAACGTCGTAAAGCTCCACGAGATCATCAATCTCCATCGGTCGAGTATGCGCAACTCGATTCCGGATCGCGACAATCCGTCCGAGGTGCGGTGCTGCTGCGGAAAGCGATTTCCGATGGTCATCGGTGAGCAGAGATTTGTTTGCAAGCAGAATTTCATGACCATCTGCAAAATCTAGGTAGTCCACGAGCGCGCTGCGCGAGGGATCGGGCCTTACCCCCTTTTCACGTTCCAGTCGCTCGTGCGCACGACGGGCAGCGTTTTCCGGCCACGTGACGGTCGCTTCGGCGGAGCCCGATTGCAGATTCAATATCGACTCGCGGCAATCGCCTTCGATCGCCGCGATGAGTGCAAAACATGTCAATCTCGTTGCGTTGAAACTCATTCCAAGCCCCTTCCGGGCGGGCCGTGACTCCACGTCTCAACAGAGTATCGGGGCCTTTTTCCGGAGGTTCCATCTGCGCGACCCGGCTGTGGCACCAATTCGGGGGGTGTTCCGTGCCGGCGAATGTGGGCCCGTCGCGAGCCCCCATGCGACGAGTCTTGGGTTTCTGACTGAGTGTCACGGACCCGAGGCGGCTGAGCACGCGCCCAGGAGACAGAATGGGGAGCATGGGGATACCTGAGATGCAGACCAACCTGCGCGCGTTCGCGCGAGCGCGCGACTGGCAACAGTTCCACTCGACGAAGAACCTCGTCATGGCGCTCACGGGTGAGGTGGGGGAGCTGAACGCGCTGCTCCAGTGGGTCGAAGCGGACAATATCCAGGACTGGATGACGGTCCCCGCCAACCGCGAAGCAGCGCGCGACGAAATCGCTGACGTGCTGGCCTATCTCCTTCAGCTGGCCGACGGCCTCGGGATTGATGTCGAAGAGGCCTTCAACGCGAAGCTGGGCAAGAACGGGGCGAAGTACCCCATTGAGAAGGCCAAAGGGGTCTCGACTAAGTACAACGACCTAGGTTGAGCACGAGAGCTCCGACACGAAGCCGTCTCCGGGCTTTTCTCAAGCGCCGAGAAACACGCTGTCCCGGTGCCATTCCAGGAACTCAAGGTTCGGACGATCCACGGCCTTCGTGGGGATCGAAATCGGCGTCCCCGCGCGTGAGTAGAGCCAGTCGCCATTTCCGAACTTCTCACGCAGTTGGGGGCTGACCATGAGGCTTCGGTCGACGTCGAACGAGATGTACCCACGGTCATAGAGCGTGTGCATGTCGCTGCGGAGGAGAAGCCCGTTGTCCATTCGGTACTCACCGCCGGAGGAAAACGACTTGATGTGTGCAGCCTCGAGCACCGGGCGGACTTTCTCGCCGGTGAGCGCGCAGCGATGGTTGTAGGCCTCGGAGACCATCGCTCGGAAAGCGCCCTGCCCGAGCCGCGGGGCAACAAGCTTCGCCTGACCCCGGATGCGAGTCAGGACAAGCTGAGTGACTTCGTCATCCGTGTCGTCGGCCGTCGGATGAAAATAGGTGAGGACTGCGCGCATCATAGGATGCTCGTTGGCCAACGTGCCGAGGTCGAAATATCTGCCACCGCTGAGCACGAAATCCGACTCATCGACCTGAACTGTGAGCTCTTCCGTTTCAGAGAAGAACCGAACATCGCGTAGTAGCAGGCTTTCGACTTCGGGGTCGGCTGCGGCTTCAAGTGGTGCACCGGTGCGAGTCGCATACTGGGTGCGGAGTTCCCTGTGTGAGCGCGCCCCGCATTCGAGTTGGAACCACTCCCACAGTTCTGACAGCAGCATCCGAGAGACGCCCGAGAAGACTCCGGCACCAACTGCCGCGCGTATGCCTGTTGCGGATCCGGGCTCAGGCGTGCGCGCAAACACGTACGGCTCGCCGGGCCCAATCGGGAGCGGGGCATGCTGGGAGCCGACCGGACGCCAATGCGCGATCTCCGCATGAGCCACGGCCTGCTCGCGAAGTGTTTGCACCCACGAGTTGTCGGTTCGCGCCAGGTAGGCACCGATGCCGGCAAGGTCTTCCGGCCATTGGGAAAGGCTGAGGGACACCTCCGGCGGGAGCTGACCCTGTTCGATCGCGAGAGTAAAAGGGGAGTCCAACACGGGCCTACCTGCGCCCTGCGTGAGAGCCGAATAGCGGAAAGCATCCGCGAGTTCGAAGGGAATCTTGGCGAGCTCGACGTTATGGATCTCATAGAGCGGCGTGAGGGTGAGTCGGTGCGGGTACTTCACCTGACGCTCCTGGACCTCATCGGGCCAGTGGAACGTGTTTTGATCAGTCACCCGGGACTCGGCGCGAAACACCATTATGCGGGCGATCGATCCCTGCACGTACTGCTCAGGCTGTTTGCGAGGGCTGTTGCCCATCGTTGAGTGGCTGTATCCGGTGGCAATCAGAACGAGGGTACGTGGTTCCACCCCGGTGTACTCGGGCCTGTCCTTACGGAAGCCCCACCGACGCGTCTTGATTGCGTGCTCAAGGTTCTGATGGCCCTGAACAGTGTTTGGCACGTAGATTGCGAGAACAGGCAACGCAGCCCCCCCATGGACTTGAGCAGTTGAGTCAGCGTAACAGCCGGTCGAAGTGATGTTTGGGAGGTTTGGGGGTCGGGCTGGACGCCGACGATTCAGGCCAGGCGTCTTGCGGTGCGTTCGGTCCCGAAGTGGGGGAGCGAAGTGCGTGTGGCTGGCAGTGAGCCCGGCCAGCGTAGACCAAGGCTGGCCCGCCGTTGCCTTACCTCGACGACCGGCACAATTGCTTCCATCAACTCCCGCCTGCCCGCGATCCGCTGCTCGGTGTTGTCGAGGTCGTCGAAGTAGACGCCCTGCTCGGTGAGGGTGAGGCGGGTGCCTTCCCCGTGCTGATCCGCTCGAGGAGGTCGGCCATCCGGGCGGGTTTGGCACTCACGCACGCCGACAACAGTCACGTGGCGGTCGCGCTTGCTGGAGTCCAGGGAACATTCCACCCCCGGGCGCGTTGTGCCTGACATGAAAGCCATTGTGTACAGCCAGACCGGTGACCCGTCCGTGCTTGAACTTGTCGATCGGCCGGTGGCCGAACCCGAAGCCGGCGAGGTGCGGGTGCGGATCGTGGTCAGCGGGGTGAACCCCACCGACTGGAAGTCCCGCCGAGGCTCAGCGCCGGGCGAGGCTCTGCCGTTCGACGAGGTCGTGCCCGGCCAGGACGGCGCCGGTATCGTGGAGGCGGTCGGCGCCGGAGTGCAGCACGTCATGGTCGGCGACCGGGTCTGGCTGGCGCTCGCCGCGTACCAGCGCGCGCACAGCGGCACGGCCCAGGAACGCTCGGTGATGCCCGCCGATCGCGTTTTCGCTCTGCCGGCGAATGCGAGCTTCGACCAGGGCGCGAGCCTCGGGGTGCCGGCGATCACGGCGTACCGCGCGCTGACCGTGGCCGAGGACGGGCCGCGCCGGCTTCACCCGGGCGCCTTGGCCGGCAAGATCGTGCTCGTGGCCGGCGGTGCCGGTGCGGTCGGGCACGCCGCGATCCAGCTCGCCCGGTGGGCGGGGGCATCCGTCATCACGACCGTGAGCGGACCGGCGAAGGCGGCGCTCGCCACGGCCGCCGGCGCTCAGCACGTGCTGAACTACACCGACTCGGACATCGTCGCCCAGATCCGGCGGATTGCCCCGGATGGCGTTGACCTCGTGGTCGAGGTCGCCCCCGCCCAGAATTCGCAGCTCGACCTCGCGGTCATCCGCAATCGCGGGTCGATCGCCGTCTACGCCAACAACGGCGGCGACCAGATGACGCTCGACGTGCGCAATCACTTCAGCCTCAACGTGCGCTACCAGTTCCTGCTGCTCTACACGGTGGGCGCCGACGTGATTCGGGCGGCGGCCGAGGACATCAATGCCGCCCTCACCGATGGCGCCCTGGCCGTGGGGGAGGAGGCGGGGCTGCCCCTGCACCGGGTGGACCTGGCGCACACGGCGGATGCCCATGCCCTGGTAGAGAGCAGCGTCGTCGGGAAGGTGCTGATCGACGTTTTGGCCGGGTGAACTCCGGGACGGTGGCCGAACCGGTTCGTGTCAGTGGAGTCAGACCACCGGCGTCGCGGCATCCGGCGCCGTGGCATCCGTCACAGCGTCGAGGACAGCCCGCACGGTCCTCGGGTCGCCGAGTATGCGGAAGTGCCCGCCGACGCTGAGCTGGATGTTGCGGGCGCCGACAAGTTCGCTGCCCTCGGGGATGTGCGGGTCGAACACTCCGTAGATGGACACGATCCGGTCGTTGACCCGGTGGTCCAGGCCGAGGTCGTGCAGGGCGACGTTGGCAGGGGCGAAGGCACTTATGCTCGGCACGACCAGGTAGCGCGCATAGCGGGAGCCGGCGAAGGGAGCACTGATCGCGGTCATCGCGCGCACCCGATGGTCGGGGTCAGCGGTCGTCATGAGCTGTTTACCGATCAGGCCGCCCTTGCTGTGCGCCACGATGATGACGTCGTTCAGGTTCTCCCGCTCGAGGTAGGCGGCCACGGTTGCGGCGGCATCCGTCAGAGAACGCCGGTTGCGGCCCAGCGCCGCCACCACGTGCACCGGATGCCCGTGGTCGTGCAGAGTCTGGATCAGCGGTCGCATGAACTGCCAGGATTCGTACACCCCGGGGATGATGACGATCGGCGCGCCGGAACCGGAGCGGAAGTCCGCCGGCCGGGCGCGGGAGAGGAAGGCGCGGGTCTGCCCGGTCGCCGCGTAGACGTAGTCGAGCATCCACCACCTGCCCTCGCGCAGATGGCGACTCAGCAAACGGGGGCTCAGCACACGGTGCCTCAGCAGACGTTGCCTCATGAGGCCGGATGAGCGACCGACGGATGCCGCCGGGCGTGCCCCTCGATGAAGGCGGCCGTCTGCACGGCGGCGCTGTGGTGCACCAGGTGGCGGTGCCCCGCGACCTCCAGGAAATGCCCGTCCGGCGCGGCAGCGGCCAGGGAGGCACACCAGTCGCTGCCCGAGACGGGATCGTTGGCGCCTCGGATCACGAGGGTGGGGGAGCGCACCTCGCGGAGTGCCAGGTCGGTGCGGTAGTCGAGCATGACTGCGAGCTCGGTGGAGAACCAGCGCGGGCCGCACTCGAGGTAGTCGCGGAAGACGATCAGGATGCCCGACGGCGGCTCCTTGACCACATCCCGGGTCAGTCCCAGCGCCTGTTGCACGGCCGTCGCCCGGCGCGGATCGGTGACGGGGCCGATGAGCACCAGGTGAGAGACGGCATCCGGGCGTTGCCGGGCCAGCTCCGTGACGAATTGGGCGCCCATCGAATGGCCGATCACGACCACCCGCGGCACCTCGAGCTGATCCAGAAGCCGGCCGAGCAGGGCTCCGTATTCTTCGACCGCGAGCGGCTGCTCGGGCCTGCGGGTACCGCCGAAACCGGGAAGGTCGAGCGACAGGGTGTGCCCGGTGACGGCCAGGCTCTTCTGCACCCGGCGGTAGTAACGATGGGAGGCCCCGATCCCGTGCACCAACAGGTAGGTCGGCACCTCCGGAGAACGCGAGGTGCTTGCCATGGAGTGCACGGTGAACTGATGCCCATCCACCTCCGTGCTGCGGCCACGGTTAGTCACGGCGGCTGCATTCCGTCGTTCGGCACTCGCGCGGTCGGTGCTCGTCACGGGGGTTTCCTTGGGGTTCATGTGCGGGAATCCTATCGTCCTGCAGATTCGGGCGGTCGAGGGCTGGGGCAGCCGTCACTGTTAAGACGGGCCCGGGCCCGGATTCGTCACGCCCACGTCGCCGATCGGTGATAAAAACGTGACGTGGTGGTCGAGCATCCGCGACTACTCCACCACCGGCGCGATCATCTCCAGCGCCTCCCGCATGCCCTCGATCCGCAGCTCGGGGTCTTCGAGGTCGTCGAAGTAGACGCCCTGCTCGGTGAGGGTGAGGCGGGTGCCGGCATCCGTCGGCGTCAGCACGATGGAGGTGAGCGACACCGACAGCCGGGCGCCGTCGACGCGCATCTCGTAGCTGTAGACGATCCGCAGGTTCTCGACGATCTCGTGGTAGGTGCCGTCGAAGCGGGAAACCGGGCCTCCCTCACCGAATTGGCCCTCGTTGATCTCGTGTCCGCCCTCCCGGAAGTCCAGGGCCGACTCGATCGGACGCCACGGCTCGGGCCCGTCGAACCACTTCGCCTTGATCGCCGGGTCGGCGAAGGCCTGGAACACCTTCGCGACGGGGGCCTTGTACTCGCGCTCCAGTTCGAAGGTCGAGTGCGTGAGCTTGCGCTCGGTCAGCGGGCGTTCGGTTGGCAATGTCATCGTTTTCTCCTTCTCGTGGTGCGATTGTCGGTCAGTCCTCGTCGAGCAACGCCCCGAGCCGGTCGAGCCGGCTCTCCCAGGTCGTGCGGCGCTCGGCGATCCAGTCCTCGGCGGTGCGCAGCGCGGCCGGGTCGATCCGGCAGGTGCGCACCCGGCCCTCCTTCTGCGTGCGCACGAGCCCGCTCTCCTCGAGCACTTTGAGGTGCTGCATCACGGCGGCCAGGGTCATCGCGAACGGCCGGGCGAGGTCAGAAACGGATGCCGGCCCGCGCGTCATCCGGTCCACCATCGCGCGCCGCGTGGGGTCGGCCAGCGCCTGGAACATGAGGTTGAGGTCGGGTGATTCCTTAAGCATGTACTAAAGTAAAGCACTTGCTATAGTGTTGTGCAAGACCCGCTGGCACTTCTTCGGCAGCGGACTGCCAGAGTGCGTCGCGCTCCTCTTCTGCGGATCAGGGTGCCCACCTATAGCTGCGAGCTATGATCCCGGCATGAGCACGTCAACCCGCCTTCTCGAAGCGCGCGCACGGGTCGGACTCTCGCAGAGCCAGCTGGCCGCGCGCGCGGGAGTGCCGCAGCCGAATCTCTCCGCCTACGAAGCCGGCCGCGTGCAGCCGCGCCCCGAGACCCTCGCCCGCATCCTGGCCGCCACCGCCCAACGGCCGTCAGCCGTGTTGCGTCGCGACCGCGACCGGGTGCTTGAACTGGCCGGCCGTCGCCGCGCCGGTAACGTGCGGGTCTTCGGCAGCGTCGCCCGGGGCACGGACGTCGTCGGCAGCGACATCGACCTCCTGGTCTCCTTCACTCCCGAGGCCTCCATCCTCGATGCGGCCGGACTCGTCCTCGACCTCGAGAAACTCCTCGGCGTGCACGTCGATGTGATGAGCGACCGGGCCGAGGGCGCCATCCGGGACCGGGCCGTCGCCGAAGCCGTGCCGCTGTGAGCGCGGGCCGATGACTCACGAATTCGACCGAACGGATGCGCTGCTGGCCGACGTCCGTGACCTGGTGCGTCACGCAAACCTCATCACGGCCCGCGGCCGGGAGGTGTTCTTCGACCGGGCCGATCGCACCCAGCAGCTCGCCGCCAAAGCCATCGTGATCGACCTCCAGACCGCCGTCGAGCGGTTGCCGCAGGGATATCGGGACCGGCACCCGGAGGTCGCGTGGGCGGAGCTGCGCGCCATGCGCAACTACCTCGCGCGCGATTATGCGAACACCGACTATCAGATTGTCTGGAAGGCCCTCGTCACCGACTTCCCACGGCTGCTGGTGCAGCTCGGGATTGCGTAGGGCAAGCCGCGCCAGAAGCCAGTTGGGCCAAGTAGCCGTACGGCACCCGGACCGCGATGCCCATTTGCCGGAATGCTTGTGTGGCCGGCTGTGTGCCCGATACCGTGGGTCCTACGCCAAACGACGAGAGGAGCCGCACATGATTCGTTCAGATTTTGCAGGATTGACCTGCATGACCGCCGGCCTCGTCGGCGTCACCACCGACTAGCCGGCCGCGAGATTCCGCCGCCCGTCCGGCGGTGACGCCCTCGACGCCCGTGCCGAAACCGGCGCACTCCGCGCCTTCGGTCTGATCGCTCCGGCGATCGCTTCCCTGACATCGCGCAGTTGACGATGTCGTCCCTGTGCCGCCTCCGGCGGCCCCGCCGGTGCGCACGACGGATGCAATCGCATCCGTCGAGCCTGCACCGTCACAGTGAGGCTCAATCACCATGAATACAACCTTGTCGACCAAGCCCGGTCGCCACGACCACCCGCCGCAACCGCGGCCCGGACAAGCGCCGGAACGCTCGCAGCCTCGGCCGCGGCGCGTCGGCCCGATCGATCGCATTGCCCTGCACGTGGGCGTCGCCCTGATCAAGTGGGGACGGCGCCCTGGCGTGGCGCGGCCCGCCTCCCGCGTTGCTGTGGAGACCGCGGATTGGGAGGCCGTCCTCCGTGTCCGCGAGCAACGCGAGCGGGCCATGGAACGCCTGCACGTCGACCTGCTCAGATACCGGATGACAGTGCCCTTCCGATGAGCGACAGTGACGTTCGGTGCCCACGGCGGCCTCTCCGGTCGCCGTGGGCCCGTTTCGTCCCCGATTCTGTACTCTCGGAATGCATCGGGCGCCCGACCGGTTACTCCCATGCACAGCCGGTGAACGCCCCGCCTGCCGCACCACTTCTGGACCGCACTTCTTGACCGCGCACCTCGACGGGACCTTCGCATGACCGAAACCGCCACCGCCAACACCACCGACACGAACCCCGCGCACCCGGCCGTCGCATCCGCCGCCGACGAAGCCCTCAACACCCGCAACCGCCTGGTCATCACCCTGCTGCTGATCTCGACCTTCGTCGTGATCCTCAACGAGACGATCATGGGCGTCGCCCTTCCGCGCCTGATGACCGACCTCGGCATCACGGCGAGCGCCGCGCAGTGGCTCACCTCGGCGTTCATGCTCACGATGGCCGTCGTCATCCCGGTCACCGGATTCCTGCTGCAGCGCTTCAACACCCGCCCGGTGTTCATCGCGGCGATGACCCTGTTCAGCACGGGCACGCTGATCGCGGCGCTCGCGCCGGGCTTCGAGGTGCTGCTGGCCGCCCGCGTCGTGCAGGCCACCGGCACGGCGATCATGTTCCCGCTGCTGCTGACCACGGTGATGACGCTCGTCCCGCCGGCGCACCTCGGCCGGATGATGGGCAATATCTCCATCGTCATCTCGGTCGCCCCGGCGATCGGGCCGACCATCTCCGGCGCCATCCTCAGCGTGCTCGACTGGCGCTGGATGTTCATCCTCGTGCTCCCCATCGCCCTGACCGCCCTGGTCGTGGGCGGCACCCTGATGAAGAACGTGACCACCCCGCGCAAGACCCCGATCGACGTGTTCTCGGTGATCCTCTCGGCCCTCGGCTTCGGCGGGCTCGTCTACGGCCTGAGCAACCTGGGCGCGGCATCCGGCGGCCTCGGCTCGGTCGCCGGCTGGCTGCCGCTGGCCGTCGGCGCGAGCGCCCTGACCCTGTTCATCCTGCGCCAGCTCCGGCTGCAGCGCACCGACCGCGCCCTGCTCGACCTGCGCACCTTCAGCTCGCGCACCTTCACGTTCGCGATCGTGATGATGGCGATCAGCATGATGGCCCTCTTCGGCACCATCATCCTGCTGCCGATCTACACCCAGACCGTGCTCGGCCTCAGCTCCCTGCAGGCCGGCCTGCTCCTGCTGCCCGGCGGCCTCGTGATGGGCCTGCTCGCCCCGACGGTCGGACGCCTCTACGACCGCTCGGGCCCGACCCGGCTGCTGATCACCGGCGCCGCGATCGTCAGCGCCGTGTTCTGGGCGATGACCATGCTCGGCGCCGACAGCTCGCCCTGGCTGGTGCTCGCCGCCCACGTCACCCTGAGCTTCGGCCTGGCCCTGCTCTTCACCCCGCTGTTCACCGCCGGCCTGGCCGCCGTGCGCCCCGAGCTCTACTCGCACGGCAGCGCCATGGTCGGCACCGTGCAGCAGCTCGCCGGCGCCGTCGGCACGGCCCTGTTCGTGACCGTGATGGCATCCGTCGCCGCCACGAGCCTGGCCGGCGGGGCAACGGATGTCGCTGCCGCCGCGACCGGGATCCACGCGGCCTTCCTCTGCGGAGCCGTGATCTCGCTCTTCGCGATCCCCGCGGCGTTCTTCATCCGGCGGTCGTAGCCCGCCTGCGTCGCCTGCGCGCCTGCCCGCCTGCGCCCCGCGCGCGCCTGCCCGCCTGCGCGCCTGCCCGCCTGCGCGCCTGCC
>NZ_SOEZ01000054.1 GCF_004402215.1 Cryobacterium tagatosivorans | reverse complement strand
GGGCGGGGGCGTGCGGGCGGCGGGGCCGAATCCGGAGATGGCGCCGCCGACCAGGGCGGCCGCCGCCAGGGCGATCGCGGCAGGCACGAGCACGGCGGCGCGGCGGACGCGCCGTCGCCCTCCCGGGCTTCGGCCGGGCAGGCGATCTTCAGGCACGTGGTTGAGCCTACCCGCGGCCGTGGACCCGCAGCGGTCCCCCGGCCCTCCCGGGCATTGAACCGCGCTCCGGGATGCGTGTAACTTTGCACACGATGCAAACTCCCCCGACTCCCGCCGCTGCCGCGCCCGCAGCCCCGCCGATGAGCCACCGACAGATCCTCTTCGTGATCTTCGGGCTCATGGCGGGCATGTTCCTGTCCGCGCTCGACCAGACCATCGTCGGCACGTCGATGCGCACGATCGCCGACGACCTGGACGGGATGGCGCTGCAGGCCTGGGTGACCACCGCGTACCTGATCGTCTCCTGCATCAGCACGCCGATCTACGGGAAGCTGAGTGACATCTTCGGTCGCCGCCCGCTGTTCCTCATCGCCATCTCGATCTTCCTGATCGGTTCGCTGCTGGCCGGCATGGCGAACTCGATGTACGAACTGGCCATCTTCCGGGCCATCCAGGGCCTCGGCGCCGGCGGCCTGATGGCGCTTCCGCTCACGATCATGGGCGACATGCTCGCGCCGCGCGAACGCGCGAAGTACCAGGGCTACTTCCTGGCCGTGTTCGGCATCTCCAGCGTGATCGGGCCGCTCATCGGCGGCGTGCTCGCCGGAAGCGAGACGATCCTGGGGATCACCGGCTGGCGCTGGGTCTTCCTGATCAACATCCCGATCGGCCTGGTGGCCCTGGCCATCGTGCTGAGATTCCTGCACATCCCACACTTCACGCGGCCGGTCCGCATCGACTGGTGGGGGGCGGTCACCGTCATCCTCGCCGTGGCCCCGCTGCTGCTCGTCGCCGAACAGGGACGGATCTGGGGCTGGACCTCGCCCCTGGCGATCACCTGCTACGCCATCGGCGCGCTCGGCATCATTGGTTTCCTGCTGGCCGAACGGATGATGGGCGACGACGCGCTCATCCCACTGAAGCTCTTCCGCTCGCCGACCTTCTCGATGGCGACGGTGCTCGGCGTGCTCGTCGGCTTCGGCATGTTCGGCGCCATGATGACCGTGCCGCTCTACCTGCAGCTGGTCGACGGCGCCAACCCCACCGAGAGCGGCTTCCTCATGCTGCCGATGATCGGCGGGCTGATGATCTCCTCGATCGTCAGCGGGCAGCTGATCGCGCGCACCGGCCGGTACAAGATCTTCCCCACCATCGGCACCGCGTTCATGTCCGCCGGCTTCCTGGTCTTCACCTTCGCCACCGCCGACAAGCCTGTCTGGTTCATGATGGTCGGGATGCTGCTGGTGGGCCTCGGGCTCGGCCAGCTGATGCAGACCCTGACGATCGCCAGCCAGAACTCGGTCGGCCCGCGCGACATCGGCGTCGCAACCTCGGCGTCGACATTCTTCCGGCAGATCGGCGGGACGCTGGGCACCGCCGTGCTCTTCTCGGTGCTCTTCACCCGCATCCCGGACACCCTGCGCGCCGCCTTCAGCGACCCGGGCATCGCCGCGGGCGTCAAGGCGGCCGCGACCGACCCGGCCGTGCGCGCGGACCCGGCCAACGCCGGCATCCTGAACCTGCTGAAGGACCCCTCCTCGCTCGGCAGCGCGCTCGACGGGGACAGTTCCTTCCTCAACTCCGCCGACCCGCGGCTGGCCGAGCCGTTCCTCGTGGGGTTCAACAACGCGACCGTGACGGTGTTCTGGGTGAGCCTGGTCGTCGTGCTGATCGCGTTCGTGCTGAGCTTCTTCCTCCAGGCGCCGCCGTTGCGCACGTCGTCGCCACTGCAGGAGGCGGCCGACGAGCACGCGGCGCGACTGGCCGAGGACGTGGGCCGGCAGGCCCAGCGCGCGGCCGACACCATGGGCGCCATGGTCGAACCGGGCATCGACGTCGACGAGTTCGAACGCCCCGAACAGCGCCCCTCCCGCTGACCGGCGGGAATGAACGGCGGGCGCGCCGGGTTATCGCCCAGATGCGCATAGTCATTGCAGGTGGACACGGAAAGATCGCCAGGGAGCTGACCCGGATGCTGGCAGCGGACGGGAATGAGGTCGTCGGATTGATCCGGAGCGAGGCGCACGGCGCCGATCTCATGGTCGACGGCGCGACCCCGGTGGTGCTCGACCTCGAGCACGCCCCGGCCGCGGACGTGGCCCGGGCGCTGGCCGGCGCGGATGTCGCGGTGTTCGCCGCCGGGGCGGGCGCCGGCAGCGGAGACGCCCGGAAGGAGAGCGTCGACCTCGGCGCATCCGTGCTGCTGGCCGACGCGGCCGAGGCCGCGGGCGTGCCGCGTCTCATCCAGATCTCGTCGACCGGGGTCGACCAGGTGCGCGGCGGCGCGTCGCCGGACTCGGTGCCCGCCGACTTCGTCGCCTACCTCCGGGCCAAGCTCGCCGCCGAGGAGGACCTCATCGCCCGGCCGCTGGCCTGGACCATCGTTCGCCCGGGCGGCCTGATCGACGACGCCGCTACCGGGGCCGTGCGGCTCGAGCTCACCGGGCCGCGGCACACCGCAGCCGGACACACCGAAGCCGGACAGCCCGAGCAGCGCGGGACGGTCCCCCGCGCCGACGTCGCCGCCGTGCTTGCCGAGCTCATCCGCACCGGCGCCGGCAATCACCGGGTGCTGCACCTGATCTCCGGCACGGTGCCCGTGGCCGACGCCGTGGCGGCCCTGGGCTGACCCCGCCGGCACCCGCCCCGCGTGGGCCAACCGGGATTGTTGGAAAACTCGTGAGAGCGCTCTCTTGACAATAGGCGCGGGAGTCGCCTAACCTGACTCTCACGCTCGTGAGAGCGCTCTCACGGTTTCCCGAGGGCTCTTCGAGGATCACCCGCATCCCATCCCGCACCACACCCACGCACACAAAGGAGTGACCGTGAAGCGTTTCCCGCGCACCACAGTTGCCGCCGCCATCGCCGGCGCAGCATCCATCGCCCTCATCGCCACCGGCTGTTCGGCCGGCACCGACCCAGGCAAGACGTACGACGGAAAGGTCACCCTGACCGTCGCCACGTTCAACGAGTTCGGCTACGACGACCTCTTCGGCCAGTACGAGGACGCCAACCCGAACGTCACCATCAAGCACAAGAAGGCCGCAACCTCCAACGAGGCGCGCGACAACCTCACCACTCGCCTCGCGGCCGGCAGCGGACTCAGCGACATCGAGGCCATCGAAGTCGACTGGCTGCCCGAGCTGCTGCAGTACTCCGACCAGTTCGTCGACCTGGCCTCGGCCGACGTCGCCGGCCGCTGGCTGGACTGGAAGGAAAAGGCCGCAACGGATGCCGACGGTCGCCTGATCGGCTACGGCACCGACATCGGCCCGGAGAGCGTTTGCTACCGCTCCGACCTGTTCGCCGCAGCCGGGCTGCCCACCGACCGTGCCGAGGTCGCCAAGATGCTCGGCACCAGCTGGGAGAGCTACTACGCCGCCGGCGCGAAGTTCGACGCCGCCGGCACTGACGTGCCCTGGTTCGACTCGGCCGGAGCCACCTGGCAGGGCGTCGTCAACCAGATGCCGAACGCCTACGAGAAGGCGGACGGCACCATCATCGCCACCAAGAACCCGGAGGTGAAGGAGGCGTACACCAGCGTGCTCGAGGCCAGCGGCTCGCTCTCCGCTCACCTCTCGCAGTGGAGCGACGACTGGACCGCCAGCTTCCAGAACGACGGCTTCGCGACCATGCTCTGCCCGGGCTGGATGCTCGGCGTGATCTCCGGCAATGCAGAGGGAGTCACCGGCTGGGACGTCGCCGACACCTTCCCCGGCGGCGGCGGCAACTGGGGCGGCTCGTACCTGACAGTTCCCAACCAGTCGAAGCACCAGGAAGAGGCCCAGAAGCTGGCCGCCTGGCTCACCGCCCCGGAGCAGCAGCTCCAGGCGTTCGCGTCGAAGGGCACCTTCCCGAGCCAGCGCGCGGCGCTGGAAAGCGATGAGCTGCTGGGCGCGACGAACGAGTTCTTCAACAACGCGCCGACCGGGCAGATCCTGGCCAACCGCGCCGCTGCGGTCGAGGTGACCCCGTTCAAGGGTGCGCACTACTTCGCGATCAATGACGCGATGCAGCAGGCCCTCACCCGCGTCGAAGACGGCCTGATGACTCCCGACAAGTCGTGGGAGCAGTTTGTCGCCGACGTCAAGGCGCTCGGCTAGAACCGCCGCTTGCTGGTCGGGCCTGTCGGGTTTCCCGGCAGGCCCGACCACCGGGTCTGGACAGGCTCGACCACCGGGTCCCTCGCCAGGCTCGACCACCGCTGAAACAAGACTCAAGGACCGCTCATGACCGTCGCGATCAAGGCCGATGCCCGCAGCATCCGTCGCATTGCCATCAGCCACCGGCTCAGCCGCTGGGATGTGCGCCTTTCCCCCTACCTCTACATCTCGCCGTTCTTCGTGCTCTTCGGGCTCGTGGGCCTCTTCCCCCTGCTGTACACGGCCTGGGTCTCCGTGCACGACTGGAACCTGATCGGCGGCCAGGGTGACTTCGTCGGAGTCGATAACTACGTCACCGTGCTCAGCCAGCCGTACTTCTGGACCTCGCTGCGCAACACGTTCAGCATCTTCCTGCTCTCCAGCGTTCCCCAGGTGCTCCTCGCGATCGGCATCGCCGCCTTCCTCGACTACAACCTGCGGGCCAAAACCCTGTGGCGCATGGGCGTGCTGCTGCCCTATGTCGTTGCGCCCGTGGCCGTGGCCCTCATCTTCAGCAACATGTTCGGCGACCGGTTCGGGCTGATCAACGAGATCCTCGGCGGCCTCGGCATCGACCCGATCCGCTGGCACGTCGACATCATCCCCAGCCATCTCGCGATCGCCACGATGGTCAACTTCCGCTGGACCGGCTACAACGCGCTGATCTTCCTGGCCGCCATGCAGGCCGTCCCGCGCGACTACTACGAGGCGGCGATCATCGACGGTGCCAATCGGCTGCGCACCTTCTGGTCGATCACCATCCCGCTGCTGCGTCCCGTGATCATCTTCGTGATCATCACGTCCACTATCGGCGGGCTGCAGATCTTCGACGAGCCGCGGATGTTCGACACGGCCGGCCAGGGCGGCGCCAACCGCCAGTGGCAGACCCTCACCCTGTACATCTACGAGCTCGGCTGGGGCCAGCGCAACTTCGGCCGGGCATCGGCCGTGGCCTGGCTCCTCTTCCTGATCATCCTCGTGATCGCCGTGCTCAACTTCGTGATCACCCGCCGGATTGCCGGCTCCACTGAGCGGCGTATCCGCACGAAAGGCACCCGATGAGCAGGAAAAATCAGATCGGCGGCCACGACCGCCGGCCGGGACTCTGGGTCTACGGCATCCTGATCGCGGTGCTCCTGGGCTCGGCGTTCCCGATCTGGTGGTCGTTCCTGATCGGCAGCCAGGACGCCGCGGCGATCAACAAGAACGGCATGATGTGGGTCCCGGGGGGCAACTTCATTGCCAACGCGGCGACGGTGATCGACAGCATCCCGTTCTGGACGGCGTTGCTGAACAGCATCATCGTCTCGACCAGCGTGGCCATCAGCGTCGTCGCGTTTTCGACCCTCGCCGGCTACGCGTTCGCCAAGCTGAAGTTCCGCGGCCGCGAGGGCCTGCTCATCTTCGTGATCGCCACGATGGCCGTGCCGACCCAGCTGGGCATCGTGCCGCTGTTCATCGTGATGTCCCGCCTCGGCTGGACCGGCAGCCTCTGGGCCGTCATCGCGCCGGGCATGGTGACCGCTTTCGGCGTGTTCTGGATGACCCAATACCTGCGCGACGCGCTTCCCGACGAGCTGATCGAGGCCGTGCGCATGGACGGGGCGTCGATGATCCGAAGCTTCTGGCACGTCGGCCTGCCCGCCGCACGACCGGCCGCCGCGATGCTGGCCCTGTTCACCTTCATCGGCACCTGGACCAACTTCTTCTGGCCCTTCATCGTGCTCGACCCCGGCAACCCGACCCTCCCGGTGGCGCTGCAGCAGCTCCAGGCGGCGTTCTATGTCGACTACTCGCTCGTGCTCGCCGGCGTCGTGCTGTCGATCATCCCGCTGATCCTGGTGTTCGTCTTCCTCGGCAGGCAACTGGTTGCCGGAATCATGCAGGGCGCGGTCAAGGGATGACCGTGCGGGAACACTCGACAGTGACTAAGAATGAGGACATGACTACTACAGACGCCCGCGCCTTCCCGGCAGGATTCCTCTTCGGCGCGGCCACGGCCGCCTACCAGATCGAGGGCGCGACCCACGAGGACGGTCGCACCGATTCGATCTGGGACGCCTTCAGCCGCGTTCCGGGGGCCGTGATCAACGGCGAAAGCGGCGAGACCGCGTGCGATCACTACCACCGCTACCAGGGCGACGTGGCGCTGATGAAGGACCTGGGACTGCAGACCTACCGGTTCTCCACGTCGTGGTCGCGCGTGCAGCCCGACGGCGGCCCGGTCAACCCGAAGGGACTCGACTTCTACTCGCGCCTGGTCGACGAGCTGCTCGCCGCTGGCATCAAACCGTGGCTGACCCTTCACCACTGGGACCTGCCCCAGGCGCTCGAGGAGAAGGGCGGCTGGGCCGCCCGCGACACGTCGTTCCTCTTCCGCGACTACGCCCTGAACGTGCACGAGGCCCTCGGCGACCGCGTCGGCGTGTGGACGACGCTCAACGAGCCGTGGTGCTCGTCGTTCCTCAGCTACACGGCCGGCGTTCACGCGCCCGGCCGGCAGAGCAAGCCGGCCGGGCTCGCCGCCGGCCACCACCTCCTGCTCGGCCACGGCCTCGCCGTCGAGGCGCTGCGCGAACGCGACCCGAAGCTCGAGCTCGGCATCACGCTCAACCTGACCGTCGCCAAGCCGGTCGACCCGACCAGCCCCGGCGACCTCGATGCCGCCCGGCGCATCGACGGCCAGTTCAACCGGTTCTTCCTCGACCCGATCTTCCGCGGCGCCTACCCGGCCGACCTGCTCGCCGATGTCGCCGGGCTCGGCCTCGCCGAGGTCATCCGCGACGGGGACCTCGCCCGGATCAGCCAGCCGATCGACGCCCTGGGCGTGAATTACTACCACGGCGAGCTGGTCAGCGACCGGCCGGCGGAGCATCCGCTGCTCGCCCAGGCCCCGACCGGCCGGGCGACGAGTTCGCCCTTCCCCGCGGCCGACGGCGTGTTCAACCACCCGCAGGGGCTGCCGCTGACCGCGATGGAGTGGGAGGTGCAGCCGGACGGCCTGCGCGAGCTGCTGCTGCGCGTGGACCGTGAGTACACCCGGCCGGCCGGCACGAAGATCTACGTGACCGAGAACGGTGCCGCCTACGACGACACCGTCGACGCGGACGGGCGGGTGCGCGATGTCGAGCGCACCGAGTTCCTCCGGTCGCACCTGTCGGCCATCCTCGACGCCATCGATGAGGGCGTCCCGGTGCACGGCTACTTCTACTGGTCGCTGCTGGACAACTTCGAGTGGGCGTGGGGCTACGAGAAGCGTTTCGGGATCGTACGCGTCGACTACGAGACGCAGGAGCGGACCGTCAAGGACAGCGGACTGGCCTACGCGAAAATCATCCGGGACCGGGCGCTCTCCTGAGACCGGGGCCACCGGCAGGGGTCGGGCACCCGGTGTGCGCAAATAGACTGGCGCCATGACAACCGCAGTGCGCCAGGCGCGTCCGGCGCAGCCGACCCTGGAGATGGTGGCCGCGGAGGCCGGCGTCTCCCGGGCGACCGTGAGCCGGGTCGTGAACGGCTCGACCAGGGTGAGCCCGGAGATCGTCGCCGCCGTGAATGCTGCGATCGACCGGCTGCACTACGTGCCCAACCGGGCCGCCCGCTCGCTCGCCAACCGCCAGACCCAGGCCGTGGCCCTCGTCGTGCCCGAGGACATGACCCGGTTCTTCGGGGATCCCTACTTCGCGGCCGTCGTGCAGGGCATCACCCGCCGGCTGGAGGAAAGCGACTACACGCTCAACCTGCTCGTCGCCTCGAGCGACCCCCGGCACAAGACCATGCGCTACCTGCGGTCGGGCAGCGCCGACGGGGCCCTGATCGTGTCCCACCACACGGGCGACGAATTCGTGGCCGAACTCGAGTCGACCATGCCGGCCGTCTTCGGCGGGCGTCCGAGCGCCGCGGACACCACGGCCTATTTCGTCGACGTCGACAACGCGGCCGGCGCCGAGACGGGCACCCAGCACCTGTTGGACCTCGGCCGCCGCCGCATCGGCTCGATCACCGGGCCGGTCGACATGCCGGCCGGCATCGACCGGCTCGCCGGGTTCCTGCGCACGCTCGAACGCGCCGGCCTGGCCACGGATGCGATCGAGCACGCCGACTTCACGGCCGCCGGGGCCGCGGCGGCCACCCGACGGCTGCTCGAGCGCTGCCCCGACGTCGACGCCCTCTTCGTGGCGAGCGACCTCATGGCGACCGGGGTGCTCGACGTGCTGCGCGAGCAGGGACGGGCCGTGCCGCGGGACGTGGCGATCGTGGGATTCGACGACAGCCCGGCAGCGACATCCGCCGCCGTGCCGCTGACGACCGTGAGCCAGCCGTCCGAGGAGATGGGCTTCGCCATGGCCGACATGCTGCTGCGGCTGCTGAGCGGGGACACGGGCGTTCCGCACCGCACCATCATGCCGACGTACCTCGTGGTGCGCGACTCCGCGTAGGCCGGGCACCGGGCGCTGGCCCGTGGCGGGTCTCGACACCCTTCCTCCGGGAGCATGGCCGCGAAAACCGGACCGAAGGCCTGAAGCCGGCGAGTCCGTCCGGTCGTCGATGACGCGCCGACGATCCGTCCTGCTTTGGGTGCGAGGGCGCCGGGGAATGTCCGACGGTGGGGATAGAACAGTCGCATGATTCCCAACCAAGGAGGAAGCGACATGAACGTTCTCGTGGCGACTTCCCTGTCCCAGGGCACTCGAGAAGACGACTATCACTGGTGCGTCGAAGGTGAGTTGGTGACGATCCAGGAACCCTGCGACTGCGACAGCGTCCACCCGGAGTGCGGTTGCGGCTGCTCCCGTGGATTCGCCGGCCTGAGCTCCCGGCGCGCGACGACAACTGCGCGGATCGCTGAGATTCCCGGCTTCACGGTCGGCGACTACGTCGCTGCACTCGCATCCGGGCTCTCCGCCCAGGGCTGGGACCCCGCGGATGCCGAGGGGCTCGCGCGGGATCAACTGGCCCTCATCGCGGGATGGCCGACGGGTGCGATCCTCGAGCGGTCCTACGACAGGATCAGCATTCGGCGACGTCCATCGGCACCGGGCCCCGACGGGCTCGGCCACCGGTGATCGAGCTGGGGTCTCGACACGCTCGACCACCGACGGTCAAGCTCGACCACCGATTGGTGCGGCCAGTCGGGCTCAGTCGAGCTGGGGCACGACCTCGCGGGCGATGAAGTCCAGGTGGTCGAGGTCGGACAGGTCCATGATCTGCAGGTAGACGCACTCCACGCCGTCCGCGGCGAGGGCGCCCAGCCGGTCGACGATCTCGGAGGCGGTGCCGGCCACGCCGTGCTCGCGCAGTTCGGCCGGCTCGCGGCCGACCGCGGCGGCCCGGCGGCAGAACTCGGCCTCGTCCCGCCCCGCGACGGCGATCAGGGCCGCCGAGTAGACGAGCTCGTGCGGGTTGCGGCCGATGGCCTCACAGGCCGCGCGGACGCCGGCGAACTTGCCCGGGACATCCGCGAACTCGGGGAACGGCAGGTTGAACTCGGTGGCGAAGCGGGCGGCGAGGGCCGGGGTGCGCCTGGCCCCGCCGCCGCCGACGATCACCGGGACGCGCGCCTGCGCGGGCTTGGGCAAAGCGGGGGAATCGACGAGCGTGTAGTGCTCACCGGCGAAGCTGTAGCTCTCGCCGACCGGGGTCCCCCACAGGCCTGTGACGATCTCGAGCTGCTCCTCGAGCATGCCGAAACGCTTGCGCGGGAACGGGATGCCGTAGGCGAGGTGCTCCTTCTCGAACCAGCCGGTGCCGAGGCCGAGCTCGACCCGCCCGCCCGACATCTGGTCGACCTGGGCCACCTGGATCGCGAGGATCCCCGGCGGACGGTAGGTCACCGACGAGACCAGGGTGCCGAGGCGGATGCGCTTCGTCTCGCGGGCGAGGCCGGCCAGGGTAGTCCAGGCGTCGGTGGGGCCGGGGAGGCCCGAGGCGTGGTCGCCCATCGCGAGGTAGTGGTCGGAGCGGAAGAACGCGTCGAAGCCGAGCGACTCCGTGGCCTGCGCGACGGCGAGGATGTCGTCGTAGCTGCCGCCCTGCTGCGGTTCGGTGAAGATGCGCAGTCTCATCGTGTCGCCTCCGGGGTCGGGGCAAGCGCGGCGTCCGCGGCCGGGGCACGCTCTGCCCCCGGGGGCTCGACGAACTCGACGTCTGGCAGCGGCGCGAACCGGGTGCGCATGACCGCGATCGACTCGGGGTTCTGGTCCACGAGTACGAACCGCCGGCCGAGCGATGCCGCCACCGCGCCGGTGGTGCCGCTGCCGGCGAAGAAGTCGAGCACCCAGTCGCCCTCGCGGCTGGAGGCCTGGATCATCCGGCGCAGGATGCCGATCGGCTTCTGCGTGGGGTACCCGGTCTTCTCCTTGCCCGTGGGCGACACGATCGTGTGCCACCAGACATCCGTCGGCAGCTTGCCGCGGGCGACCTTCTCGGGCGTGACCAGTCCGGGCGCCATATACGGTTCGCGGTCGACCGTGGTCGAGTCGAAATAGTACCGGGCCGGGTTCTTCACGTAGACGAGGATCGTGTCGTGCTTGGTCGGCCAGCGGTTCTTCGACTTCGCGCCGTAGTCGTAGGCCCAGATCAGCTCGTTGAGGAAGCAGTCCCGGCCGAAAAGCGCGTCGAGCAGCACCTTGGCGTAGTGCGCCTCCCGGTAGTCCAGGTGCAGGTAGAGCGTGCCGTCGTCGGCGAGCAGGCGCCAGGCCTCGATCAGCCGCGGCTCCAGGAAGGCCCAGTAGTCCTCGAACTGGTCGTCGTAGCCGAGCAGGTCACCCTTGATCCGCTCGTACAGCTGGCCCTTGAAGCCGGTGATGGTGCCGGCCGCCCGAGCGCCCAGGGCCTCGCCGGCCGGCGTTGCCGCCAGCCGCACGGATGTCGTCGTGCGCCGGTTCTGCACGCGGCCCGTGTTGAACGGCGGGTCGAGGTAGATGAGCGTGAATGACTCGTCCGGCAGCCCGGGGAGCACCTCGAGGTTGTCGGCGTGGATGACGCGGCTGGGAGACGTCTGTGACCACGCGATAGGCATTCCCTCATTCTGCCAGTCGGCATAGTGTGTCGGGATGACTGCGGCAGCCACTGGACCACTGGAGACCGAGCTCCGGCACGAACCGGACCTTGCCCGCTACACGCTCTGGCAGGACGGCCGGACCGTCGGGCTGGCCGACTACCGGGTCACGCCCAGCGAGGTGCGCTTCATCCACACCGAGGTTGACCCGGCCCACCGCCGGCAGGGTATCGCCGGCCGGCTGATCGAATTCGCCCTCGACGATGTGCACGCCAGGACGGACCTGCGCGTCGTGGCGGAATGCTCATATGTCGAGAAGTGGATCGACGACCACGCGGAGTACCAGGACCTGCTGACCCGCGGGACCTGACCCGGCAGGCGGCTGGTCGGCCGGCTACTCCAACTCGGCTACTTCAACTCGATGGTGATGCGACCGTCGTAGACCTTGTCGGCGGCCGGATCCCCGGCGACAGGCGCGGGGGCCGGGAGGACGCTCTGGCGGTCCAGTTCGATGGCGGCCTCGTGCCGCGCGGGCGCGAAGATCTCGTCGCCGATGCCGAGGATGCTTCCGCCGCCGCCGGGGCGCTTGTTCTTGTTGGAGAGGTCGATCCAGCCGAGACGGTTGGCCAGGTATCCGAGCAGCACAAAGCCGGCCAGGCCGATCGGAAACCACCACGTCATTGCCCCAGTGTACCGAGAGGCCGGGTGAGGGCTCGCCGGGACGGCGGGACGGCATCCGGCCAGGGCGTGTCCCCCAACCTTCGTGCGCTCCCCGGCAGCGTGCGCTTGTCAGTCGTAGGTGTCGGTCCAGGACGCGATGTCCACGCCGTGGTTGTCGGGCGACGCGAGCGACCACCAGGCGGGAGCGTGCGAATCGTCGGCGAGTCTCCCCCCGGCGGCGAGTGCGGCATCCACCCGGGCCCGGGCCTGGTCGGCCGGTACGAAGACATCGAAGTGCGTCCGGCCTCTCGCCGGAGAGTCGCCGGTGATCGGGTTGAAGGCGAGCTGCGGCCCGCAGCGCAGCGGATCGACGGCATCCGTGTCGCCGAACGCCTCGTAACCCAGTGCGGCCGTGAAGAACGATCGTACGTCGGCCCGGGAGTGCTGGGCGACGTAGATGCCGATCGACTGCGCGAGCGATGGATCGGGCACCAGTAGCAGCTCGGCGGCTGCCCGGGACACGGCCGCCGCGAACTCCGCGGCGGCCGCGGGGATGCCATCCGGGCTGCGGTACGAGATGCGCACGACGACTCCCTCGGGACGCACGTCGACGTCGGGCAGAATGCCGAATCGCTCCGCGGCGGCGACGACCGGGGCGATGAGGTCTGCCGCGTGGGAGAGGGAGGTCGCGGTGAAGACGGCCTGCGGGCCTGTCCCTGTCACACGCCAGTCGGAGACGCCCCGCGCCCGGTGGAACTCGGCCGCGGAGATCCAGTCTGATCCGCTGGTTGACTCGCCCATGGGGAACTCCTTCGAGAGCTGTCAGGGTCCCAAGCCGCTGACGAGCGGGACCCGCGCGGACTCCACGGTACTCGGAGGTCGCGGGGCGCCACAAGGATCCACCAACGCGACGCTGAGATCACAACGTCAGTGGGAACAACACCTAGGGAACGCGGGCGATCCATTCGTCGGTGCCGAACTTGGTCACGACGAGTTCGGCCGCCTTGGCGTACTCCTCCTCGGTGATGTCACCGGAACGCGCACCGTAGAGCTCGATGAAGGTGTCCTTCATCCGTTCAATGATCTCGTCGCGGCCGAGGCCGGTCTGGCTGCGCAGCGGATCGACCCGCTTGGCCGCGCTGGTGATGCCCTTGTCGCTCAGCTTCTCCCGGCCGATGCGCAGCACCTGCACCATCTTCTCGCCGTCCATGTCGTAGCTCATGGTGACGTGGTGCAGCACGGCGCCGCTGCCGAGCCGCTTCTGCGCGGCCCCGCCGATCTTGCCCTTCGGGCTCGTGATGTCGTTGAGCGGCTGGTAGTAGGCGTCGATGCCGAGCGACTTGAGGGCTGTCAGCACCCAGTCGTCGAGGTAGGCGTAGGAGTCCGCGAAGGTCATCCCCTGGACCAGCTCGACAGGGGCGTAGATCGAGTAGGTGATGACCGACCCCGCCTCCATGAACATCGCGCCGCCGCCGGTGATCCGGCGCACGACGGTGAAGCCGTGCAGGGCCGCGTTGCCGGGATCGACCTCGTTCTTCAGCGACTGGAAGCTGCCGATCACCACGGCCGGCTCGTTCCACTCCCAGATGCGGAGCGTGGGCTTCCGGCGTCCTTCGCCCACCTCGATCGCAAGCACCTCGTCCAGCGCCATCTGCATCACCGGCGCAACGGGCTTGGAGTGGATGATCTGCCAGTCGTAGTCGCGCCAGGCGCTGGCCTGGGCGAGGGACCGGCGGATCGCGACCGCCACGGATTCCGGGGAGAAGCCGAGCAGCGTCGCGTGCGCGGGCAGGGCCCCCCGCACCGCCGAGGCGATCGTGGCGGCGTCGCTGCCGGCCGACAGGCCGTTCACCGCGGCGTTGATGTCCTCGAGGGCGTCGTCCGGGTCGAGGAAAAAGTCTCCGGCCAGCCGGAAGTCGGCGATCTTGTCGTCCACGACCTCGAGATCGACGACCACGAGCTTGCCGCCTGGAACCTTGTATTCACCGTGCATGGGGCAAGCCTAATCGCCCGGCCGCCCGGCATCCGTTTCCGGTGGGAAGTGCTCGCCGAGCCAGGCGACGAGGTCGGCGATGACCTCGTCCCGGTTGGTTTCGTTGAAGACCTCGTGCCGGGCGCCGGGATAGACGACCAGTCGGACGTCGAGCAGCCCCGAGCGCCGCGTATATGCCTTGACGAGCATGCGCGCGCTGCGTTCGCCGCCGACGGTGTCGTCGCCGCCCACCTGGATGAGCAGAGGGAGGTCCGCCGGCAGCCCGGGGGCCGGGCGGCCGAAGATCCGGGAGGCCTCGCGCAATCCGAAGAGCCGGGCCAGCGGGGTCGTGGTGGTGAGCGGGTCGGCGATGAAGGCGTCGGCCACCCCGGGGTCGCGGCTGAGCCACTCGACCCCCGTCGTGCCGAGATGCTTGTGCTTCCGGTTGAGGTCGCCGCCGTCGAGGTAGCCGGGCCAGCGATACGCGGTGCCGCTGAGCACGATCGCGTCGTAGTCGGCCGGGTACTGGTTGAGGATCATCTGCACCATGAAGGACCCCCAGCTGTGCCCGAGCAGCACCAGCGGCAGCCCCGGCTGCTCGGTGCGGATGATCCCGCTCAGCTGGTGCACGCCGGCGACGGCCGCGCGCATCCCACCCGGACCCAGCCGGCCGATCTTCGACAGGTCGCCGCCGTGCTGGCCTAGGCCGGTCTGGCCGTGGCCGCGGTGATCGTCCGCGTAGACCGTGTAGCCGGCGGCGTTGAGCGCCCGGGCGAGGTCGGCGTAGCGGCCGGCGTGCTCGCCCACCCCGTGCGCGAGCTGGACCACGGCCCGCGCGTTCGGCACGGGCCAGGCGTAGTAGGTGATCTCGACGCCGTAGGCATCCGTGAAGGTGGGCACGGTGTCATTCTGGCAGCAGACGGCATCACGCAGGAATACTTAGCAACGCTAATTGGTTATGCTCGACAATCATGGAATCTGCCACCCCTGCCCCCGCCCCGTCACCCGGCCGGCGCAGCAGCGTGGCCGAACTCAGCCACGACTTCCGGATCGCCAACGGCCGGCTGGCCCGGCGCCTCCGCCAGGAGAAGGCCGACAACGAGCTGAGCGGCGGCCAGTTCTCCGCCCTCGGCAGCCTCTTCCTCGACGGGCCGCTCACCCTCGGCGAGCTGAGCGATCTCGAACACGTCACACCGCCCTCGATGAACCGCACCGTCAACTGCCTCGTCGAGGCGGGACTCGTGCAGCGGGCCGGCGCCGATGACGACGGCCGCAAGGTCATGCTCAGCGCGACCGAGCAGGGCCAGGCCCTCATGCGCGAGACCCGGATGCGCCGGGACGCCTGGCTCGCCAAGCGGGTCAGTGGCCTCACCCCCGAACAACGCCGAGTGCTTGCCGAGGCGACGCTGATCATGCGGGGACTGGCCGACAGTTGAGCGCGATGTTCCGCTCGCTGAGCGGCGTGAATTACCGGATCTGGTTCGCCGGCGCCCTGGTGTCGAACATCGGCACCTGGATGCAGCGCACCGCGCAGGACTGGATCGTGCTCACCGAGCTGACCGATCACAACGCCACGGCGGTCGGCATCGTCATGGCGCTCCAGTTCGGGCCGCAACTGCTCCTGATGCCCTGGTCGGGCCTGATCGCCGACCGCTTCAACCGGCGCAGGCTGCTCATCGGCACCCAGACCCTGATGGGCATCCTCGCCCTCGGCCTCGGCATCATCACCGTGACCGGGGTCGTGGAGCTCTGGCACGTCTACCTCTTCGCCCTGGCCCTTGGGGTCGTCGCGGCGATCGACGCCCCGGCACGGCAGACGTTCGTCTCCGAGCTCGTCACCGACGACAACCTGTCGAACGCGGTCGCGCTGAACTCCGCGTCGTTCAACGGCGCCCGGCTGATCGGCCCGGCGGCCGCGGGCATCCTCACCGTCGCCGTGGGTGCCGGCTGGGTCTTCCTGATCAACGCCCTGACGTTCGCCGTGACCGTGGTCGCCATGCTGCTGCTGCGACAGGCCAACCTGCGCGCGCAACCGAAGGCGTCCCGGGCGCGAGGCCAGCTGGTCGCCGGCTTCCGCTATGTCTGGCTCCGGCCCGACATCGTGGTGGTCCTGATCACGGTGTTCCTGGTCGGCACGTTCGGCTTCAACTTCGCGATCTTCACCGCGACGATGGCGACCGTCGAATTCGGGATGGGCGCCGGGGAGTTCGGCCTGCTCAGCTCGATCATGGCCATCGGGTCGGTGGCCGGGGCGCTCCTGTCCGCGCGCCGCAGCCGGCCCAGGCTGCGGCTGGTGGTCATCGGCGCCGCGGCCTTCGGCATCGCCTGCGGGATCGCGGCCGTGATGCCCAACTACGCCACCTTCGCGATCGCGCTCGCCTTCATCGGGCTGTCGTCCCTCACCCTGATGACGACCGCGAATGCCTACGTGCAGACCACGACCGCGCCGGCCATGCGCGGCCGGGTGATGGCGCTCTACATGGCCATCTTCGCCGGGGGCACCCCGCTCGGCGCTCCCCTGGTCGGCTGGGTCGCCGACCAGTACGGCCCGCGCTGGGCGCTCGGGGTCGCCGCCCTGTCCGGGATCCTGGCCGCCGCCGCCGTGCTGTTCTGGATGGTCAAGTACCGCCGGCTGCGGGTGCGCTTCCGCCCCCGGAGCACGCCGCGACTGCTCGTGCGGCACGACGGGGACGGCCGCGACCGCGAGACCGCAACCCGCGAGATCGCCATCGTCGAGGCGACCTCCCCCCGCTAAGCCCCCAACATCCCGCGAAACCGCAGTTGTGCGCCTTAAAACGCGCTCAGAACGCGCACAACTGCGGTTTCGCGGTCTAGCGGGGCATGGTCGACGCGCGCACGACCAGTTCGGGCTGGAACACGATCTGCTCGTGCTCGAACCCCTCGCCGGCCGCGGCCTCGCGCAGCAGCAGGTCGACCGCGGTGTAGCCGATCAGGGCGCTGGGCTGCCGGATCGACGACAGCGGCACGACCGCCGCCGCGGCGAAGGCGATGTCGTCGTAGCCGATGAGCGCGATGTCACCGGGCACCCGCACGTCGCCGAACATGTTGAGCGCCTGGAGCACCCCCATCGCGAGCAGGTCGTTCGCCGCGAAGACCGCGTCCGGACGCTCGCTCTCCGGCCGGGCGAGAATGCGCTCCCCGGCCTCACGCCCCGCGAGCACGGTCAGGGATTCGGTCTCGATGACCTCGAGCGAGACGCCCGGATGCTCCGCCACGGCCTTCCGCGCTCCCTCCAGCCGGTCGGTCACCTGGCGGATGCCGGCCGGGCCGCCGACGAAGGCGAGGCGGACGCGCCCGATCGAGGCGAGGTGGTCGGCGGCGAGGTAGCCGCCGGCGACGTCGTCGACGGCGACGGAGGAGAAGCGGCGGTCTTCGGCCTGACGGTCGACGAGGACGGTGGGCGTTCCCCGCTCGCGCAGGCGCGTGAGCCGGTCGCCCAGGTCGCCGAGCGGCGAGATCAGCACGCCGTGAACGCGTTGCTCCTCGAACAGGTCGAGATAGGCGTTTTCACGGTCGATGGTCTCGTCGCTGTTGCCGAGGAGGATGGCGAGGCCCTCCTCGGCGGCGCGGTCCTCGGCCCCCCTGGCGACATCCGTGAAGAACGGGTTGGCCACGTCGAGAACGACGAGGCCGATGCTCCGGCTGCGGCCGGCGCGGAGCTGGCGGGCCGCGTCATTGCGGACGAAACCCAGGTGGGCGATCGCCGCCTGCACCCGGGCGACCGTGTCCGGAGAGACCTTTCCCGGGCGATTGAGCACATTGGACACCGTCCCGACCGAGACCCCGGCCTCGGCCGCGACCTCGCGCACACTGATCGATGACACCGGTCTCCCTCTCGCACACCGCCCCGTGCTCGCAGTTTATGTCAGCGACGAATGAAACGAATCATTCCCGGACGCCGCGGGTTTGTCTCGATTGCGTCTCGGCTGGCCGGGCCGCCGGGATTCGGTGTTGACGCGCTCGGCGCGCTCGTTGTATATTCGCAACACACAAACTTTGAAACGATTCATTCCCCCCAGTCTCATTCCCTCAACGTGGAGGCGGCAGCTCATGCACCCAGCCCCGGACCTGACAGGCGGCGCACTCGAACCTGCGCCGATCCTGTCCCTGCACGGCGCGGTCAAGGCCTTCGGTGCCGTTGTCGCCCTGGCCGAAGGCACGATCGAGATCCGGCCCGGCGAGATCCACGCCCTGGTGGGCGAGAACGGTGCCGGGAAGTCGACCCTCGTGAAGGTGCTGGCCGGGCTCTACCACCCCGACGCGGGTGACTTCCGGGTGGAGGGCGAGGCCGTCGCGTTCCGCAGCGTCGCCGACAGCAAGGCCGCCGGCATCTCCGTGATCTACCAGGAGCCCACGCTCTTCCCCGACCTGACCGTCGCGGAGAACATCTTCATCGGCCGCCAGCCCAAGGGCCGCCTGGGCCTCATCAGCCGCGCCACGATGCGCAAGCAGGCCCGGGCGCTCTTCGCGCAGCTCGGCGTGCGGATCGACCCCGACCGGGTCGCCGAGGGCCTGTCGATCGCCGACCAGCAGATCATCGAGATCGCGAAGGCCATCTCCCTCGACGCCAGGGTGCTGGTCATGGACGAACCGACCGCCGCGCTCTCCGGCGTCGAGGTCGAACGGCTCTTCCAGGTCGCGCGCGGCCTGCGGGAGAAGGGTGCGGGCATCCTCTTCATCTCACACCGTTTCGACGAGGTCTTCGCACTCTGCGACCGGATCACGGTCATGCGCGACGGCCGCTACATCGCGACCCACCAGACCAGCGCGGTCACCGTGCCGCAGATCGTGCGCGAAATGGTCGGTCGCGACATCGCCCAGCTCTTCCCGAAGGAGGTCGCCGCGATCGGCGCCCCGGTCCTGCAGGTGAAGGACCTCGGCCGAGCCGGCGTCTTCTCCGATATCAGCTTCGAGGTCCGGGCGGGCGAAATCGTCGCGCTGGCGGGCCTCGTCGGCGCCGGCCGCACCGAGGTGGCCCGCGCGGTCTTCGGCATCGACCCCTACGACCGCGGCAGCGTCGAGTTCCTCGGCAAGAAACTCAGGTCGCACAACCCGCAGGCCGCCATCGACGTCGGAATGGGCTTCGTGCCCGAGGATCGCCGCAAGCAGGGCCTCGTGATGGAGCTCTCCGTCGAACGCAACGCCGCACTCACGCTGCGCAACCGCCTCGCCCGCTTCGGGCTGATCAACGCCCGGGCCGAACGCCGCGTCGCGGCCGAGTGGACCAGCCGGCTGCAGGTGAAGACGGGCTCCCCCGAGTTCAAGGTCTCCACCCTCTCCGGCGGCAACCAGCAGAAGGTCGTGCTCGCGAAGTGGCTGGCCACCGAGCCGAAATTCCTCATCGTCGACGAGCCCACCCGCGGGATTGACGTGGGCACCAAGAGCGAGGTCCACCGGCTGCTGTCCGACCTCGCCGGCCGGGGAATCGCGATCCTGATGATCTCGAGCGAGCTGCCCGAGGTGCTCGGCATGGCCGATCGCGTGCTCGTGATGCACGAAGGCCGAATCACCGCTGAGCTCGACCGGGCGGATGCGACGCCCGAGTCGATCATGCACGCAGCGACCGCATCATTGGAGCGCACACCGTGACCACCACACCCACATCCACGCCGGCCGCCCCGGAACGCGAAGCCGGCGGAGGCGCACGCCTGCTGGGCTCCCTGCTCCGGCTCCGGGAAGTCCCGGTGACGCTCGCCCTGATCGTGCTCGTCGTCGTCACCTACCTGGCCAACCCCCTCTTCCTGGGCGCCCAGGGGGTCAAGGACCTGCTCCTGAACGCGACGATCGTCATCATCCTCGCCGTCGGGCAGGCGCTCGTGATCATCACGCGCAACGTCGACCTGTCGGTCGGCTCGATCCTCGGCCTCGTCGCCTTCAGCACCGGCACGCTGTTCGCCACCTTCCCCGGCATCCCGATCATCGTCGTCTTCCTCGCCGGAATGGCGCTCGGCGCCCTGCTCGGCGCGGTCAACGGCCTGCTCGTGACCGTCGCGAAGGTCCCCGCCCTCGTGATCACCCTCGGTACCCTGTACATCTACCGGGGCCTGAACAACGCCTGGGCCGGCGGCAAGCAGTACTTCGCCGGCGACCGACCGGATGCCTTCGGCTCGCTCTCGGTCGACACGGTTCTCGGCTTTCCGCTGATCACCCTGATCGCGATCGTCGTCGTCGTGGTGGTGGCCGTGTACATGGTCGGCACCCGGCCCGGCCGCGACCTCTACGCGATCGGCTCCGACCCCGCGGCCGCGGAACTGTTCGGCATCCCGGTCAGCCGCCGCGTGTTCCTGGCGTTCCTCACCAACGGCGTCCTGGCCGGCCTGGCCGGGGTGCTCTACGCCAGCCGCTTCAACTCGGTCGGCGCGACCACCGGATCCGGCCTCGAACTGGACGTCGTCGCCGCGGCCGTGGTCGGTGGCGTCGCCATCTTCGGAGGCAGCGGCTCCGTCGTGGGCGCGGCCATCGGGGCGGTCCTGCTCACCACCATCACCAGCGCCCTGACCGCCCTGCGGGTCGACAAGTTCTGGCAACAGGCGATCGTGGGCGCGCTCATCCTGGCGGCCATCATCATCGACCGCATCGCCGGCCTGCGTACGGCAAAGAAGCTCCGAGTAAGTGAGGCACGCGATGTCTAACACCGTCACCACCACCCCCGCCCTCGACACCAGCAAGACGCTGGCGGCAGAGCCCCGCGGCCGCACCGGCGCCGCCCGCCTGCTGCTCGGCCGGGACGCCGTGATGATCTACGCGCTCCTCGCCTTCGTGCTCTACGGGATGATCGCCATCCCGCGGTTCGCCTCACCGGTCACGGTCGGCTTCCTGCTCCTGGATGTCATCCCGGTGCTGCTGATCGCCCTGCCGATGACCCTCATCATCATCACGGGCGAGATCGACCTCTCGGTCGCGAGCATCGCGGGACTCACCAGCGCCCTGATGGGCGTGCTCTGGGCGGCCGGACTCGACATCGGCACCGTCCTGGCGATCAGCCTCCTGGCCGGTGTCGCCGCCGGCGCGTTCAACGGCTTCCTGGTGGCGGTGGTCGGGCTCCCCTCCCTCGCCGTGACGATCGGCACCCTGGCGCTCTTCCGCGGCCTCGCCCTTGTCGTCATCGGCGACAACGCCGTGGCCAACTTCCCGCCCGAGCTGACGGCGTTCTTCACCTCGAAGCTCGGCGGCACGGGCATCCCGACGGTGATGATCGGCGTCGTCCTCGTCGCCCTCTTCTTCGGCGTCCTGCTGCACTTCACCCCCTTCGGCCGCGGACTCTACGCCCTCGGCTTCAGCAAGGAGGCGGCGACGTTCGTCGGTATCAAGGTCGCCCGCGCCAAGTTCTGGCTCTACGTCGGGTCCGGATCCGTGTCCGCCCTCGCCGGAATCTACTGGACCCTGCGCTACTCGAGCGCCCGCAGCGACAACGCCAGCGGGCTCGAACTCACCGTGATCGCGGCGGTGCTGCTCGGCGGAGTCTCGATCTTCGGCGGCAAGGGATCCATCCCCGGCGTGATCGCGGGCGTCCTCCTGATCGGAACGATCAACTTCGCGCTTCGGCTCGGCCGGGTCTCCGACGTCGTGCTCATCATCGTGACCGGAACGCTGCTGATCGCATCCGTCGTCGCACCCAGCGTCTTCGAGGCGATCAAGCGATGGCAACACAATCGCCGGCTCCGACGCAGTCTTCCCCAGGTACCCGCCTCGGGAGAAACCAACGCCACCGCACCAGGCGTCCAGGAAAGGAAATGACAATGGAGTTCATCAGCAATCGCGCCCGGAAGGGCAGGGGCGCCAGGCGCGTCTCCGTCCTCGCCGCGGCGGCAACCGCCTTCGCCCTCGTCGCGACGGGCTGCGCAACCGGCAGCACGGGCGACAGCACCGACGGGGCCGCCGCCGACGGCGACCTCAGCATCACCTTCATCCCCAAACAGCTCAACAACCCGTACACCGACGTCGTTCTCGGCGGCGGAAAGGACGGTGCGAAGCAGGCCGGATTCGCGTCGACGCAGGTCGTCGGGCCGCTCGAGGCCAGCGCCTCCAGCCAGGTCTCCTTCATCAACGCGGAGACCCAGGCCGGGACGAACGTCATCGTGATCGCGGCGAACGACCCGGATGCCGTCGGGCCGGCCCTCCAGGAGGCGCGAGACGCTGGCGCCAAGATCGTCGCCTTCGACTCGGACACCAACCCCAAGTACCGGGACGTGTTCATCAGCCAGGTCGTGGCCAAGGATGTCGCCCTGATCCAGACCAAGCTGATCTCCGAGCAGATCGGCGGCAAGGGCGAGATCGCGATCCTGTCGGCCACCGCCAACGCGACCAACCAGAACGAGTGGATCAAGTTCATGGAGGAGGAGCTGGCCTCCAACCCGGACTACAAGGACATCAAGCTCGTCGCCAAGGTCTACGGCGACGATGATGACACGAAGTCGTTCCAGGAGGCCCAGGGCCTGCTCCAGGCCTACCCGAACCTCAAGGGCATCATCTCGCCCACGACCGTCGGTATCGCCGCGACCGCTCGCTACCTCTCCACCTCGGACTACAAGGGCAAGGTCATGCTGACCGGGCTCGGCCTGCCGAACGAAATGCGCCCGTTCGTCAAGGACGGCACCGTCACCGCGTTCGCTCTCTGGGACCCGGCACAGCTCGGCTACGTCGCCGCCTACGCCGGCAAGGCGCTCGTCGACGGCGACATCACCGGCAAGGAGGGTGACACCTTCACCGCCGGGGACATGGGTGAGCGCACCGTCGGCAAGGACGGCATCGTGATCGTCGGCCCGCCGACAACGTTCGACAAGAACAACATCGACGAGTACGACTTCTAACTCGCCGTGACCCCGGTGGTGGGGCGGATGTTCAGGCATCCGCCCCACCACCCCTTCCCCACCGCCTTTGCCCCACCGCTCCACGCCCCGGATCACCAGGAGACACCCATGACCGAGAGCCCCCGCCGCCCAGCCGGCGAACTGCTCGTGCCCAAGCGGCGCACACCGACCCGGATCGGGCTCGTCTCCGGCGGCCTTGGCGCGTACTGGCCGCAGTTCCCCGGCCTTCTCCCCCAACTGCGGGAATCCGCGCGTTACGTGACGGGCCGGTTCACCGAGCTGGGCGTCGATGTGGTCGACGTCGGTTTCATCTCCGACGCCCAGGAGGCCGGCGTCGCCGCCGAGAAGCTGCGGGTCGCCGATTGCGACCTGATCGTGGTCTTCCTCGCGACCTACCTGACCTCCTCGATGGTGCTGCCCATCGCCCGGAAGTCGAAGACACCGGTCCTGGTGATCGACCTCCAGCCGACCGAGGCGATGGACCACGCGAACTTCGACACCGGGCAGTGGCTCGCCTACTGCGGCCAGTGCCCCGTTCCGGAGGTCGCCAACGTGTTCCGGCGGGCCGGCATCCCGTTCCGCTCCGTCTCCGGCTACCTGCGCCAGGAGAGCGCGTGGGACCGGATCCGCCAGTGGGTGCACGCCGCGGGCGTTCGCGCGACGCTCCGCACCGCCCGGCACGGCCTGATGGGCCACCTCTACCCGGGGATGCTCGACGTCTCGACCGACCTGACCCGCGTCGAGGCCACCTTCGGATCGCACGTGGAGGTGCTCGAGTTCGACGACCTGCGCGAACGGGTGAACGAGGTGACGGATGCCCAGGTGGCCGACCGCATGGACCTCGCGCGGCAACTCTTCCGGCTCGACGAGTCCGTGAATGAGGACGACTTCGCGTGGGGCGCGAAGGTCTCCGTCGGGCTGGACCGGCTCGTCGAGGACTTCGACCTCGACTCGGTCGCTTACTACCACCGCGGCCTGGCCGGCGAGCAGCACGAGCGCCTCGGTGCCGGCATGATCCTCGGCGCGTCCATTCTCACCGCCCGCGGCATCCCGATGGCCGGCGAATACGAGCTGCGCACCTCCATCGCCATGCTGGCCGGCCACGCCATCGGCGCCGGCGGCTCGTTCACCGAGATCCAGGCGCTGAACTTCTTCGACGGTGTCGTGGAGATGGGCCATGACGGCCCCGCGCACCTCGCCGTCAGCGCGACCGACCCGCTGCTGCGGGGGCTCGGGGTCTACCACGGCAAGCGCGGCTGGGGGGTCTCGGTCGAGTTCGACGTGCGACCGGGACCGGTCACCACGTTCGGCGTCGGCCAGGACCCGGACGGCAGCTTCGTCTTCATCACCTCGGAGGGCGAGGTCACACCCGGCCCGCTCCTCGCGATCGGCAACACCACCTCCCGGGTGGACTTCGGCGGCGACCCGGGCGTCTGGGTCGACGAATGGAGCCAGACCGGCATCGGCCACCACTGGGCACTGTGCCTCGGCCACCGCGCCTCCGACCTCAAGGCGGCCGCGAACCTGCTCGGCATCGAGCACCGCCACGTGACCCTCGGGGGGCGATGAGCGTGCAACGTGTGTGCTTCCAGTTGCAGGTCAAGCCCGCCCGGATCGAGGAGTACGCCGGGCGCCATGCGGCGGTCTGGCCGGACATGCTGCGTGCGCTGAAGGAAACCGGCTGGAAAAACTACTCGCTCTTCCTGCGCGAGGACGGCCTGCTCATCGGGTACTTCGAGACGGAGTCCCTCGAGGCGGCCCGGCAGGGCATGGCGGCCACCGAGGTCAACGCCCGCTGGCAGGCCGAGATGGGCGAGTTCTTCGAAGACCTCGATGTCGGCCCCGACGAGGGATTCCTGCGGCTGCGCGAGGTCTTCAACCTCGAGGATCAGCTCGCCGCGCTTGACGAGATTGAAACGATTCATTTAGACTCAGACGACCCCACAGAGAAGTGACATGACGATGACGACATTCGAATCCATCAGCGACCAGCTCGAGGCACAAGCCATTGAGCTGCCGTCCTGGGCCTTCGGCAATTCGGGCACCCGGTTCAAGGTGTTCACGACGCCAGGCACCCCGCGCACCATCGAAGAGAAGATCTCCGACGCGGCCAGGGTCCACGAGCTCACCGGGCTTGCGCCATCCGTCGCCCTGCATATCCCCTGGGACAAGGTCGACGACTACGCCGCCCTCGGCCGCTACGCGGGCGACCTCGGGCTCTCCCTCGGCACCGTGAACTCGAACACGTTCCAGGACGACGCCTACAAGTTCGGCAGCCTCACCCACACCGACGCCGCGGTCAGGCAGAAGGCCATCGACCACCACTTCGAGTGCCTCGAGATCATGAACGAGACCGGCTCCAACGACCTGAAGATCTGGCTGGCCGACGGCACCAACTACCCCGGCCAGGGCGACATCCGCGGCCGCCAGGACCGCCTGGCCGACTCTCTCGCGGCGATCTACGGCCGCCTCGGCGACAACCAGCGCCTGGTGCTCGAGTACAAGTTCTTCGAGCCCGCTTTCTACCACACGGATGTCCCCGACTGGGGAACCTCGTACGCCCAGGTCGCCGCGCTCGGCGACCAGGCCCTCGTCTGCCTCGACACCGGCCACCACGCCCCGGGCACGAACATCGAGTTCATCGTCGCCCAGCTGCTGCGCCTCGGAAAGCTCGGCTCGTTCGACTTCAACTCGCGCTTCTACGCCGACGACGACCTCATCGTGGGCGCGGCCGACCCGTTCCAGCTCTTCCGCATCCTCTACGAGGTCATCCGCGGCGGCGGCTTCGGACCGGACTCGCCGGTCGCGTTCATGCTCGACCAGTGCCACAACGTCGAGGAGAAGATCCCCGGGCAGATCCGCTCGGTGCTGAACGTGCAGGAGATGACGACCCGAGCGCTGCTCGTCGACCGCGACGCCCTCACCGCGGCGCAGGACGCCGGCGACGTGCTCGGCGCCAACGGCATCCTGATGGACGCCTTCTACACGGATGTCCGCGCCGACCTGGCCGCCTGGCGCGAGTCCTGCGGGCTCCCGGCCGACCCGATGGCCGCGTTCGCGGCATCCGGTTACCAGCAGAAAATCGCCGACGAACGCGTCGGCGGCCGGCAGGCAGGATGGGGCGCATGACCATGACCAACACGACGGCAGCCGAACTGATCGCCCGGTCGAACCGGCTCGGCGCGAACCCGAAGAACACGAACTACGCCGGAGGCAACACCTCCGCCAAGGGAACCGAAATCGACCCCGTCACGGGCGAGAGCGTCGAACTGCTCTGGGTCAAGGGCTCCGGCGGCGACCTCGGCACGCTCACCGAGCAGGGGCTCGCCGTTCTCCGCCTCGACCGGGTGCGCTCGCTCGTCAACGTCTACCCGGGGCCGGACCGCGAGGACGAGATGGTCGCCGCGTTCGACTACACGCTGCACGGCAAGGGCGGGGCCGCGCCGTCGATCGACACGCCCATGCACGGGCTCGTCGACGCGGCCCACGTCGACCACCTGCACCCCGACTCCGGCATCGCGATCGCGACGTCCGCGGACGGCGACACCCTGACGGCGACGATCTTCGGCGACAAGGTCGCCTGGGTTCCGTGGCGCCGTCCCGGCTTCCAGCTGGGCCTGGACATCGCGGCGATCAAGGACGCGAACCCGCGGGCGATCGGCTGCATCCTCGGCGGGCACGGCATCACCGCCTGGGGGGACACCAGCGACGAGGCCGAGGCCAACTCGCTCTGGATCATCGACACGGCCGCCGCGTACATCGCCGCCAATTCGAAGGCCGAGCCGTTCGGCCGGCTGCTGGACGGTTTCGGCCCGCTCTCCGCGGAGGAGCGCCGGGCGAAGGCGGCCGCGCTCGCCCCGACGATCCGCGGGCTCGTGTCCACCGACGCCCCGAAGGTCGGACACTTCACGGATGCGCCGGAGGTGCTGGACTTCCTCTCCCGCGCCGAGCACCCGCGCCTGGCCGCCCTCGGCACCAGCTGCCCGGACCACTTCCTCCGCACCAAGGTCACGCCGCTGCTGCTCGACCTGCCGGCCGGAGCCTCGACGACGGATGCGATCGCTCGCCTGCAGGAGCTGCACGAGCAATACCGGGCCGACTACCAGGCGTATTACGACCGGAACGCGGTCTCGACGGGCTCGACCACCGAGTGGCCCGCGATCCGCGGCGCCGACCCGCTGATCGTGCTGGTCCCTGGCGTGGGCATGTTCAGCTACGGCGCCAACAAGCAGACCGCGCGGGTCGCCGGCGAGTTCTTCCTCAACGCCATCAACGTCATGCGCGGCGCCGAGGGGCTCTCCACCTACGCGCCGATCGACGAGGCCGAGAAGTTCAAGATCGAGTACTGGGCACTCGAGGAGGCCAAGCTGCAACGGATGCCGGCGCCCAAGCCGCTCGCCACCCGGGTCGCGCTCGTCACCGGGGCCGCCTCCGGCATCGGCAAGGCCATCGCCACGCGCCTCGCGGCGGAGGGCGCCTGCGTCGTCATCGCCGACCTCGACCTCGCCACGGCGCAGGCCGCGGCGGCCGGGATCGGCACCGAGGATGTCGCCATCGGCGTGCAGGCGAACGTGACCGACGAGGCGCAGGTGCAGGCATCCGTCGACGCCGCCGTGCTCGCCTTCGGCGGCCTCGACCTGGTCGTGAACAACGCCGGGCTGTCGCTGTCGAAGTCGCTGCTCGAGACCACGGTCGCCGACTGGGACCTGCAGCACAACGTGATGGCCAAGGGCTCGTTCCTGGTCTCCCGGGCAGCGGCCCGGGTGCTCATCGACCAGAAGCTCGGCGGCGACATCATCTACATCTCGAGCAAGAACTCGATCTTCGCCGGCCCGAACAACATCGCCTACTCCGCGACCAAGGCCGACCAGGCCCACCAGGTGCGCCTGCTCGCGGCCGAACTCGGCGAGCACGGCGTCAAGGTCAACGGCATCAACCCGGACGGCGTCGTACGCGGCTCGGGCATCTTCGCCGGCGGCTGGGGCGCCAAACGAGCCGCCGTCTACGGAGTGCCGGAGGAGGAACTCGGCAAGTACTACGCGCAGCGCACCCTGCTCAAGCGCGAGGTGCTGCCGGAGAACGTGGCCAACGCCGTGTTCGTGCTCTGCTCCAGCGACCTCAGCCACACCACCGGCCTGCACATCCCCGTCGACGCCGGCGTCGCCGCCGCCTTCCTGCGATGAGCGCCCGTTCGCGGCCCAACTGTGGCCCGTTCGGACAACTGTGGCCCGTGTGCCGGGCACAGTTGTCCGATGCGGCCACAGTTGTCGGCTGGGCGGGGGTGCACGCGTGGTGACCTCGGCCGGCACGGTCGCCGCGATCGACCTGGGAGCGTCCAGCGGGCGCGTGATGCTCGGCCACGTCGGGCACAACGAGCTGAGCATCCGCCCGGTCGCGCGCTTTCCCAACAACCCGGTGCGCACCATCGACGGGCTGCACTGGAACATCCTCGAGCTCTACCGGAACGTGCTCGGCGGCCTGCGCGCGGCGGTGCGGGAAGACCCCACCGTGGCCAGTGCCGCGGTCGATTCCTGGGCCGTCGACTATGCGTTGATGCGCGGCGAGCGGATGCTCGGCAACCCGTACCATTACCGGGACGAGCGCGCCGCGGCCGGGGTGGCCGCGACGCATGCCCTGGTCGGGCAGGACGAACTCTACTCCGGCAGCGGGCTGCAGTTCCTCCCCTTCAACACCCTCTACCAGCTGGCCGCCGACCGCCTGGCCGGCAGCCTCGCCGCGGCCGATTCCCTGCTGCTCATACCGGACCTGGTCAGCTTCTGGCTCACCGGCACGATGGTCGCTGAGCGCACGAATGCGTCGACGACGGGGCTGCTCCGGGTCCGGGCAGGCTCGACCACCGGGACAAGCGCGACCACCGCCGGGGGCGACTGGGATGACGCCCTGATCGCCCGGCTCGGCTTGCCCAAGGGGCTCTTCCCTTCCCTCATCGATGCCGGCGGGCGGATCGGGTCCCTGCTGCCCGGCGTCGCGGCCGAGATCGGAGCCGGACGCCGCTTCGACGTCGTGGCGGTAGGGTCGCACGACACGGCATCCGCCGTTGCCGCCGTGCCGATGGCCTCGGACACCGCCGCGTACATCTCCTCCGGGACCTGGTCGCTCGTCGGCGTCGAACTGGCCTCTCCCGTGCTCAGCGAGGCCAGCCGCGCGGCCAACTTCACCAATGAAGGCGGCGTCGACGGGCGCGTGCGGTACCTCCGAAACGTCATGGGGCTCTGGCTGCTCAGCGAATCGATGCGCGCCTGGGAGCAGGCCGGGGCCTCACCGAACCTGGCGGCGCTCCTCGCCGAGGCGGCGAGGGTGACCGGACCGGTCCCCGTCTTCGACGTCGACGATCCGGGTTTCCTCGCCCCGGGCGACATGCCGGCCCGCATCGCGGACCACTGCGCTCGGCACGGCCTGCGGCCGCCCGGCACGCCCGCCGAGCTGGTGCGCAGCATCGTGGAAAGCCTCGCCGCCGCCTATGCGCGCACCCTGGCGACGGCTGCCGAGCTCTCCGGCACACGGATCAGCGCCGTGCACATCGTCGGCGGCGGGTCACAGAACGAGCTGCTCTGCCAGCTCACCGCGGACCGCACCGGCCTGCCCGTGCTGGCGGGACCGGTCGAGGCGACGGCCATCGGCAACGTGCTAGTGCAGGCACGCAGCCAGGGCCTCGCGACCGGCAGCCTCGAGGGCCTGCGCGCCCTGGTCGCCCGGGCCTTCCCGCCGCGAAGGTACGAGCCGAGAACCTAGGCGGTCGCCTGGCCGCCAACACCGCTATTACTGCCCGCGGATGGGTCGACCAATGGGCGTGTTCCGCCTGACGGTGCGCAACCATTCGATTGGGGTCATCGTGAGTTCAGCAGCCGGACCGGTCATCCCGGAGAGCGTTCCCCGGCCGATACGCGCGCCGGAGCCGTCCGGCCGCCTCGGCCGCTGGATGATGCAGAATCGGGTGCAACCGGTCGGCCCGGAAAGCCCCGAGCACACGGCGACACACACTTGGTGGAAGGTGATGTGCCTCACCGGCGTGGACTACTTCTCGACCCTGTCGTACCTGCCCGGCATCGCTCTCCTCGCGGCCGGCGCCCTGTCGCCCCTCGCTACGCTGCTGATCGTGGCCCTCACCCTCCTCGGGATGCTGCCGATGTACCGTCGGGTCGCCCAGGAAAGCCCGCACGGCCAGGGTTCAGTGGCCATGCTGGAACGCCTGCTCCCGTTCTGGCGAGGCAAGTTCTTCGTGCTGGTCCTGCTCGGGTTCGTCGCCACGTCGTGGATCATCACCATCACCCTGTCGTCGGCGGATGCCACGGTGCACTTGCTCGAGAACCCCTATGCTCCCGCGTTCCTCGAGGGGCAAGCCGTCACACTCACGATCGTGCTGCTGCTCATCCTCGGCGGGGTCTTCCTGCTCGGGTTCACCGAGGCCGTCACGGTTGCCATCCCGCTGGTGGCGGTCTACCTGCTCCTCAACGCGATCGTCATCGGTGTCGGCATGTACGACGTGCTCACGGAACCCGGTGCCCTGGCCGGCTGGACGGATGCCCTGCTGGCACGCGGCGGCAGCTTCGGCGACCTCATCGGCCCGGCGATCATCGCGTTCCCGCTGCTGGTGCTGGGGCTGTCGGGGTTCGAAACCGGGGTGAGCATGATGCCGCTGATCTCCTCGAAGGGGAAGACGGCGGAGGAGCAGCTGGTCTCGCGCATCCGCAACACGCGCAAGCTCCTGACGGCGGCCGCCGTCATCATGAGCGTGTACCTCCTGCTGAGCAGCCTGGTCACAACAATCCTCATCCCGGCCGAGGCGTTCCAGGAGGGCGGCGACGCCAGCGGGCGCGCCCTCGCCCACCTCGCGCATGAGCGCATCGGGAACACATTCGGCACGGTCTATGACGTCAGCAGCATCCTCATCCTGTGGTTCGCCGGCGCATCCGCGATGGCCGGTCTGATCAACATCGTTCCCCGGTACCTCCCCGCCTACGGCATGGCGCCGGAGTGGAGCCGGGCCGTGCGGCCCGTCGTGCTCGTCTACACGGGCGTCAGCATCCTGATCACGATCGGGTTCAGCGCCGACGTCAACGCCCAGGCCGGCGCCTATGCCACCGGGATCCTGGTGATGATGGTCTCCGGCGCGGCCGCCGTGACTATTTCGGCTGCCCGGCGTCGGCAACGGCGATCCGTCCTGGGCTTCGGTGCGCTCACGCTCATTCTTGTTTACGCGCTGGCCGCGAACATCTTCGAGAAGCCGGACGGGATCACGATCTCGGCATTCTTCATCGCCGGAATCATCGTGGTCTCCCTGGTGTCCCGGGTGTCCCGGACGACGGAGCTCCGGGTTGAAAGCGTCGAGTTCGACGAGGCCGCCCGCCGTTTCGTCGCGGATTCCATCGCATTCGATGGCGCGCTCAACCTCGTGGCAAACAAGCGGGCCACGGGCGACCGGGCGGAGTACGCCGAGAAGGAAATTGAACAGCGGGGGATGAACCCGGTGCCGGGCGCCGCCGATATCCTTTTCCTGGAGATCGAGGTCATCGACCCCTCCGGATTCAGTGACGTCCTGCACGTCCGCGGCGAGGAGGTCGACGGGTATCGGATACTCCGGGCACAGAGCCCGGCGGCGCCGAACGCCATCGCGGCGATCCTGCTCGCCCTCCGGGACGCCACGGGGCTGCGGCCCCACGCCTACTTCGAGTGGTCGGAGGGCAACCCGCTCGGGCATCTCCTGCGCTATCTGCTGCTCGGCCAGGGCGACACCGCCCCGGTCGTGCGCGAGATCCTGCGGCAGAGCGAAGCGGATCCGGCGCGCCGGCCGGGGATCCACGTGGGCGGCGGCTGACCTATTCGAGCTGGGCCGAGATCTGCCAGGCGCCGCGGCGCACGGCCCGCTCGAGGTCGCAGGCACGGCGGGCATGGTGGAGGCACACACCCACGCCAGGGCTACAGAGAGGTATGACATGGCCAGGATCCTGATCCTCACCGGAGACGCCGCCGAAACACTCGAGGTCTTCTACCCGTACCAGCGCCTGCGCGAGGCGGGCTACGAGGTGCACATCGCCGCGCCGGAGAAGAAGAAGCTGCAGTTCGTCGTGCACGACTTCGTCGACGGCTTCGACACGTACACCGAGAAGCTCGGCCACACCTGGGACGCCGACATCGCCTTCAAGGACGTCAACCCGGCGGACTACGTCGCGATCGTCGTTCCCGGCGGCCGCGCCCCGGAGTACATCCGCAACGACGAGGATGCCAAGCGGATCGTGCGCTACTTCTTCGAGAAGAACGCCCCCGTCGCCGCGCTCTGCCACGGACCCCTGCTGCTCGCGGCCGCCGGCGTGCTGAAGGGCCGGACGACCTCGGCGTATCCCGCGCTCCAGGTCGACGTCGAGCTCGGCGGCGGCATTTTCGAGGGCGGCGCCGGCGTCGTCGACGGCAACCTCGTCTCCGGGCGCGCCTGGCCGGACCACCCGGAGTGGATGCGCGAGTTCATGAAGCTGCTCGAAACCGCGCAGGTTCCGGTCCCGGCCTGACCGAGGGCGGACCCGTCGCCTGCGGCGCCGGGTCACCGCGGCCGGCCCCGGTCGCCTCTAGGCTCGGAAGATGTCTTCTCCGCGATTGCGTGTCAGTGTGCCGGAAACGAAACTGCGGGAGGCCCTGGGTGACCTGCCCGACGGGGTCGAACTCCTCGACTGGGACCTCGCCGGCCCTCCGCCGGCCGCCGCCATCGACATCGTGGTGACGCCCTACATGGGCCGGTCGGCCGGCCTGGCGCGGCTGGCCGGCGTGACGACGCGTCTCGTGCAGAGCCAGTCGATCGGCTACGACGAGGTCGAGCGGGCGCTGCCGGCCGGGCATGTGTTCGCCAACGCCGCCACCGTGCACGAGACGTCGACCGCGGAACTCGCCCTGGCGCTCATCCTGGCCTCCCAGCGCGGCATCCCGGACTTCGTGCGCGCCGCCGCCGAGGGCCGCTGGGCGCCCGCCCAGCACGCGAGCCTGGCCGACCGCACGGTGCTGCTCGTCGGGTTCGGCGGCGTCGGCCGGGCGATCGAGGCCCGGCTGCTCCCGTTCGAGAGCACCGTCGTGCGAGTGGCGCGCACCGCCCGCAGCGACCAGCGCGGGCCCATCCACGGCTTCGAGTCTCTGCCGGAGCTGCTCCCCCAGGCCGACATCGTGGTCGTCGGCGTGCCGCTCGACCCGTCGACGAGGCACCTCGTCGACGACGGATTCCTCGGCCGGATGCGCGACGGGAGCCTGCTCGTGAACATCGCCCGCGGCCCGGTGGCCGACACCGATGCCCTGCTCGCGCACGCCGGCAGCGGGCGCCTCCGCCTCGCGCTGGACGTGACGGATCCGGAGCCGCTGCCGCCGGGGCATCCGCTCTTCGCCCTGCCGAACGTGCTCATCTCGCCGCACGTCGGGGGCGCCTCGACGGCGATGCTCCCGCGGATGGCCCGCCTGGTCCGCGACCAGATCGACCGGATGCTGCGCGGCGAGGCCCCCGCCAACGTCGTGCTGCGCACCGACTGATCACGGGTTGAGTCGCGGACAAAGGACCTTCAATCCCGCCACGAAGGTACTTTCTCCGCGACTCAGCCGGGGTGGGGCTCGACCCTGCCGCGTGGTCCGTGTAGTGTGGTCAGACCACACATCGTGAGGATCGCCCCAGGTCGAGGAGGACCGCCGTGCCCGCCGAAGACCGCCGCGCCTGGGAGAGCGTCCTCGCCCACATCGAGGCCGACCTGCTCGGCGGCCGCCTGCGCCCCGGCGACCGCCTGCCCGGCGAGCGCGCCCTGGCCGTCGAACTCGGCGTGGGCAGGTCCAGCGTGCGCGAGGCCATCCGCGTGCTCGAGGTGCTCGGACTGATCCGCACCGCGACCGGCTCCGGCCCGTCCGCCGGCGCGATCATCGTCGCCCTTCCCGGCGGCGGCATGTCGGCGCTGATGCGGCTGCAGGTCGCCGCGCAGGGCTTCCCCGTCGCCGACGTCGTGAAGACCCGCCTCGTGCTCGAGGCCTCGGTCGTGACCGAGCTGGCCGAGGCGACGGACCGCCCGGACCTCGCCGGGCCGGAGGAGCTCCTCGACGTGATGGAGGCCCGCGAGCTGACCGAGGCGGAGTTCCTCGCCCTCGACGCGCAGTTCCACCTCGCGCTGGCCGAGGCCTCCGGCAACCAGGTCGTCACCGCCATGATGGCCGGCCTCCGGACCGCGATCGAAGGCTACGCTCGCGCCGGCGTGCCCGCCCTCGTCTCGTGGCCGGCCACCTCCGCCCGCCTCATGCTCGAGCACCGCGGCATCCTCGCGACCATCACCGCCGCGGACGCGGAAGCCGCCAGGCGGGCCGTGCAGTCCCACATCTCCGGCTACTACGCCGAAACCCACCTCGCCTAACCCCGCCCCACAGGAAGAAGACACTCCATGGTTCAACGACGCATCCCGAAGATCAAAGACCTCGCCCCGCTGATGAAGTTCAAGACGCCGGAGCTGAACGCGAAGAAGCGCCGGCTGGAGAGCGCGCTGACCATCTACGACCTGCGCGACATCGCCAAGAGGCGCACCCCCCGGGCCGCGTTCGATTACACGGACGGCGCCGCGGAGGCCGAGCTTTCGCTGGGCCGGGCCCGCCAGGCCTTCGAGGACATCGAATTCAACCCGTCGATCCTGCGCGACGTGTCGACGGTGAACACCGGCTGGGACGTGCTCGGCGCGCCCGTCGCCCAGCCCTTCGGGATCGCCCCGACCGGCTTCACCCGGATGATGCAGACCGAGGGCGAGATCGCGGGCGCCCACGTGGCGGCGAGGGCCGGCATCCCGTTCTCGCTGTCGACGATGGGGACGACCTCGATCGAAGACGTCAAGGCCGCGAACCCCGACGGACGCAACTGGTTCCAGCTGTACATGTGGAAGGACCGCGAGCGCTCGATGGCGCTCGTCGACCGGGCGGCGAAGGCGGGCTTCGACACCCTCCTCGTGACCGTGGACGTGCCGGTGGCCGGGGCGCGCCTGCGCGACAAGCGCAACGGCTTCTCGATCCCGCCGGCGCTGACGGCCGGTACCGTGCTGAACGCCCTGCCCCGCCCGGAGTGGTGGATCAACTTCCTCACCACCGAACCGCTCGCCTTCGCCAGCCTGGACCGCTGGAGCGGAACGGTCGCCGACCTGCTCGACACCATGTTCGACCCGACCGTGACGTTCGAGGACCTCGCCTGGATCAAGGCGCAGTGGCCCGGCAAGATCGTGGTCAAGGGCGTGCAGACCGTCGCGGACGCGAAGCGGCTCGTCGACCTCGGCGTGGACGGCATCATCCTCTCCAACCACGGCGGACGCCAGCTCGACCGCGCCCCGATCCCGTTCCACCTGTTGCCGCAGGTGGTGCGCGAGGTCGGCCGGCACACCGAGGTCCACCTCGACACCGGGATCATGAGCGGAGCGGACATCGTGGCATCGGTCGCCCTCGGCGCCCGCTTCACGCTGATCGGCCGCGCGTACCTCTACGGCCTGATGGCCGGCGGCGAGGCCGGCGTCGACCGGGCGGTCGAGATCCTCTCCGAGCAGGTGTCGCGCACCATGCGCCTGCTCGGCGTGAACTCCCTCGAGGAGCTCGAGCCCGGGCACGTGACGCAGCTGACCCGGCTCAGCCGGATCGCGGCCGAGGCGCCCGCCCCGGCATCCGTGGTTCTCTAGGCGGCGTCGCCGGGGACGGTCCGAGGTCAGGCGAGGTGGGTGCGGAAGGCGCGCAGCGCGAGCGCGTCGTCTTCCCAGCTGCCGCCCTCGTGCCCGTTGTACGGCCAGACCGTGATCGTCTTCGGGCCGGCGTAGTTGTTGTACGCGCCGAAGATCGTCGACGGCGGGCAGATCGAGTCCATCAGGGCGGCGGTGATCGCCAGCGGCGCCGTGGCACGCCTGGCGAAGTTCACGCCGTCGAAGTAGGCGAGCGTGGCGTGCACCTGGTCCACCCGGTGGCGGTGCGTGGCGAGGTACTGCCCGACCTCCTTGTACGGCAGCTCGTCGGTGATCACGGATGCCCGCGGGAAGTCGCAGAGGAACGGCACCCGGGCGACGACCGCGGCGAGGTCGGGGACGAGGCCCGCCACGGCCAGCGCGATCCCGCCGCCCTGGCTGATCCCCACGACCCCGACGCGAGCGGAGTCGACCACGGCCAGCGACCGGGCGGCGGCGACGGCGCGCACGGCATCGGCGAACACCCGCCGGTAGTAGTAGGTCTCGCGCGACTCGACCCCGCGGGTGAGGAAACCGGGCACCTGCGGGCCGCTCCCCGACTCGTCGGCGGTGTCGCCGGTGCTGCCGCCCCAGCCCTGGCCGCGGGTGTCCATGTCGAAGTGCGCGAACCCGGCGGATGCCCAGAGCAGGTTCTCGAAGGCCTGGCCGCGGCCCCGGCCGTAGCCGTGGAACTGGACGATGGTCGGCAGCGGCCCCTCCGACCCGCGGGGGACCCGCAGCCACGCCTTGATCTGCTCTCCGCCAAAGCCGGGGAAGCTGACGTCGAAGACGTCGAGGGTGGCCAGGCCGGCGTCGACGGGCGTCGCGGTGACGACGAGCTCGTGCCGGCGGGTCTCGGCGAGGGTATCCGCCCAGAACGCGTCGAAATCCGCGGGGTCGTGCTGCGTGCTGCGGTAGGTGCGAAGCTCGGCTTCCGGCAGGTCGATGAACATGCCTGTCAGCCTAGAAGAATTGGCCCGGGCGGTCGATCGCCCCGTCATCCGCCGACGCGGGCGTTGGCCGCCCCAGAATCGCCGAATGTGCCCAGTGACGCCGGTGCAACGGGTCGACTCGGCAGATTCGGCGACTCTCGACGCCGAGGGCCCGGCGTCGGGGCCGGGATCAGCCGCGGGCGGCGGCCACGAGCTCGCGCACGGCCGGCGCCACCTCCTCGGCGAAGCGCTGGATGGTCGCGGCGTCGTCGGCCGCCAGGATGTACCCGCTCATCCCGTGCTCGAGGGTGAGCGACGCGAGGTCCTCGGCCCAGCGGCCGGGCGGCCCGTGCAGCAGGCCCTCCGCCGTCGGAGCGAACCTGCCGCCGAGGTTGAGCAGCCGCCGAACCGCACGCGGGTCCCTCCCCGCGCCGGCCGCGCCCTCATCGATCCGCGCATTCAGGGCGCCCAGCTCGGCCGGGCCGCCCGGCAGGAAGCCGAGGGAGGCGACCCAGCCGTCGGCGGCGCGTCCGGTGAGCCCGAGCATCCGGGGCTTGTAGGCGCCGAGCCAGATCCCGATGTCGTGGAGCGGCGCGGGGCCGCGCTTCGCCCCGTCGACGGAATACCAGTCGCCGCGCACGCGCACTCCGCCGGGCCGATCGCTTGCCCAGACCTCCCGGATGACCGTGATCGCTTCCTCGAGGGCGCTCACCGCCTGCCCCGGCGTGAGCCTGCGGCCGCCGTTCGCCGCGATCGCGTCCCAGAACGCCCCGGCGCCGAGCGACAGTTCGACCCGGCCTCCGCTGAGGAGGTCGAGGCTCGCCGCGCTCCTCGCGATCACCGTCGGCTGGCGGAGCGGCAGGTTCAGCACGTTCGGCGCCAGGCGCACCCGCTCGGTGCGGGCGGCGACCCAGGCCAGCAGGGTCCAGGCGTCGAGGAACCGCGGCTGGTAGGGATGGTCCTGGTACGTGACGAGGTCGAGGCCGCACCGCTCGGCCAGCCGGGCGAGCTCGACGACCTCGCCCGCCCGGGCCGCCAGCGGAGTGACGAACGTTCCGAACAGCAGGTCGTGGCCGTAGTCGGTCATGGGCGCCACTCCCTCCGCCACCTCATCGTGCTCCGACTGTGCCACGTTCGCCCGAATCGCACGCAAAACACCGCCGACCTTGCCCCGTCCGGTCGAGTTGCCCTGGTGCGCGGGGCAAACTCGACCGCAACGGTCAAGGTCGGCGCATGCGGTGCGGCTAGCCTGCGGCCGAGAACTCCTCGAGCGCGCCGGCCAACTGCCCGACCAGCCAGTCGATGTCTTCGGCCGAGACGACGAGGGGCGGCGCGAGACGGATGGTCGAGCCGTGCGTGTCCTTCGCCAGGACCCCGCGGGCCAGGAGCGCCTCGCTGACCGCACGCCCGGAAGCGAGCTCCGGGTCGATGTCGATGCCGGCCCAGAGGCCCGCGCCGCGCACAGCGAGGACGCCGTGTCCGATCAGCTTCGTCAGCCCGGCGTGCAGGTGCTCGCCGAGGTCGCGGGCGCGCTGCTGGTATTCGCCGGTCTCCAGCATCCTGACGACCGCGAGGCCGACGGCCGCCGCCAGCGGGTTCCCGCCGAAGGTCGAGCCGTGCTCGCCGGGCTTCAGCACGCCGAGGATGTCGCTGTCGCCGACGACCGCGGACACCGGGACGATGCCGCCGCCGAGGGCCTTGCCGAGCAGGTACAGGTCGGGCACGACGCCGACCAGGTCGCAGGCGAACGTCGAACCGGTGCGGCCGAGGCCGGACTGGATCTCGTCGGCGATGAACAGCACGTTGTTCCGGCTGGTGATCTCGCGGACGGTCGGCAGGTAGTCGGCCGGCGGCACGATGATGCCGGCCTCGCCCTGGATCGGCTCGATCAGCACGGCGACGGTGTTCGCGTCGATCATGGCCTCGAGGGCCTCCACGTCGCCGTAGGGAACGGTGCGGAAACCGGGCGTGAACGGGCCGAAGTCGGCCCTGGCCGACTCGTCATCCGAGAAGCTGATGATCGTGGTCGTGCGGCCGTGGAAGTTGCCGCCGGCGACGATGATGTTCGCCTGCAGGGGCGCGACGCCCTTCACCCGGTAGCCCCAGGCCCTGGCCACCTTGACGGCGGACTCCACCGCCTCGGCCCCGGTGTTCATCGGCAGGACCATGTCCTTGCCCGAGAGCTTCGCCAGCGCGGTGACGAACGGGCCGAGCTGGTCGTTGTGGAACGCGCGGCTGGTGAGCGTGATCCGTCCGAGCTGCGCGCGGGCGGCATCCAGCAGCACCGGGTTGGAGTGGCCGAAGTTCACGGCCGAGTAGGCGGCGAGGCAGTCGAGGTAGCGTCGGCCGTCGATGTCGGTCACCCAGGCACCCTCACCGGATGCCACGACAACGGGCAGCGGGTGATAGTTGTGGGCGGCGTGCTCGTTTTCGAGCGCGATGGCCTGGGCCTGGCGGGGCGTGGTGGTCAGGCTCGGCGCGGCGTGGGTGGTGTGGGTCATTGTTTCCTCGCTCATCGTCGGAGTTCCAGGGTGCAGCACTTGACGCCGCCGCCGCCGAGCAGGAGCTCGGACAGGTCGACCCCGATCGGGTTGTAGCCGCGGGCGCGCAGCTCGCGTTCGAAGTCTTTCGCCCGCGAGGCGATGACCACGTTGTAGCCGTCGGAGTAGGAGTTGAGGCCGAGGATGGCGGCGTCCGCTTCGGTCGCGATGATGGCATCCGGGTAGCGCTCGCGCAGGATCGCCAGGCTGGCCTCGTCGAAGGCGCTGGGCAGGTAGGCGATGTTGGTGTCGTCGAGCACGGCGATCGCGGTGTCGAGGTGGTAGAAGTTCGGGTTGACCAAAGTCAGCGTGATCACCGTGCGGCCATAGATCGCGGCGATCTCCTCGTGGCTGTTGGACGCGCTGCGGAAGCCGGTGCCGGCCAGGATGACGTCGCCGACGAGCAGGAAGTCGCCCTCGCCCTCGTTGACCTCGGCGGGCTCGCGCACGTCGAAGCCGTTGGCGCGGAACCAGTCCATGTACGCCGGGCCCTCCGGCTGGCGCTGCGGGTAGGTGAAGCGGGCGCCGTAGGCGATGTTGTCGATGACGAAGCCGCCGTTGGCCGCGTAGACCATGTCGGGCAGGCCGTCGATCGGGTCGATCAGGTGCACGTCGTAGCCGAGGCCGACGTAGGTGTCGTAGAGGGTCTGCCACTGGGCGACGGCGAGGGACGTGTCGGTCGGCAGGGCCGGGTCCATCCAGGGGTTGATCCGGTAGACGACGGTGAAGTAGTCCGGCTTGCACATCAGGACGGTGCGCTTGAGGGCCGTGCGCGCGGGTGCCTCCGGCGACGCGAGTTCTTCGAGGTTGGTCGACATGGGAACTCCTTGCTCTGCGCTCCGGCCCGGTACCGGGGTCGGAGCGTGGGGTGGATGGCGGACCAGGTCGCTCACGAGAGCCCGGCGCGATCGCTGCACGACCCCGCGCGGGACGCCGGTTCCAGTCTCACACAGCCGGAATCAATGTTTCGCGCTTATTCGCGCACGAAATCAGCGTGCTGTGCCGCCCGGACGCACGTTTCGAAGCGCCCGCGCGGCACGGCTCAGCGGCGGAGTTCCTGGGACACGCACTTCACGCCTCCGCCGCTTTTGAGGAGCTCGGACAGGTCGACCGGAACCGGGGTGTACCCGGCCCCGGCCAGCGCCGCGATGTAGTCGTGCGCGTCCTGGGCGACGACCACGTTGCGTCCGTCGGACACCGAGTTGAGCGCGAGGATCGCGGCCTCCTGCTCGGAGACGATGATCGAATCGGGGAAGCGTTGGGCGAGCAGGGCCTGTCCGGCCTCGTCGAAGGCGCTCGGCAGGTAGGCGATCCGGGCGGGCCCCCCGGTCGCCGCGGAGTCCAGCACGGTGAGGGCGACGTCGAGGTGGTAGAAGCGCTCGTCGACGAGGCGCAGGCTGAGCACCTCGCGGCCGAAGACGCGCGCGAGCTCGGTGTGGCTGTCCGCGGTTGAACGGAAGCCGTGGCCGGCCAGGATCACGCCGCCGGCGAAGGCGAAGTCGCCCTCGCCCTCATTGACGGATGCCGGCTCGTGCGTCTCGAAACCGTGCGCCGCGAACCAGGCGCGGAAGGAGTCCGCCTCCGGCCGGCGCTCCGGGTAGGCGAAGCTCGCCAGGTAGGCCCGGCCGTCGACGGTGAAACCGCCGTTGGCCGCGAAGACCATGTCGACCAGCCCCGGGACCGGCGCGAGGAACTCGACCTCGTGCCCGAGGCCGCGGTACACGTCGCGGAGCGCGTCCCACTGCCGCACGGCGAGGGCCGTGTCGGTCGGCTCGTCGGGGTGCATGAACGGGTTGATGGCGTAGCTGACGGTGAAGTATTCCGGGCGGCACATCAGGTAGCTGCGCCGGGTTGCCGTGCGCGTGGGCGCCGCCGCGGGCCGGGCGGCTGTCGTTGGCGGAATGGTGTGCAACAGCGTTCTCGCCAACGGATCTCCTTTGTCGTGGTGGCATCAGTTTTCCACGCAGCTATCCGGTGATTCCCGCAATCGGGCGCGGGATTGCTGCGTAATCTGTGAGGCCCGCGCAACGATTTCGCCTAGACTCGCGGGATGGACAACCTCGACCGCAGCATCCTCGATCTTCTTCGCCAGAATGCGCGCACGGGGTACGGCGACATCGGCTCCGTTGTCGGGTTGTCCGCCTCCGCGGTCAAGCGCCGGGTGGACCGGCTCGTGGCCGACGGGGTGATCCGCGGCTTCACGATCCAGGTCGATCCGGCCATCGACGGGATGAGCACGGAGGCCTACGTCGAGCTGTTCTGCCGCGGGACCGTGGCACCCGACGAGCTGCTCCGGATCCTCTCCGGCGTGCCGGAGGTCGTGGACGCCGGCACCGTCACGGGCAGCGCCGACGCGATGGTGCACATCCGCGCCCGCGACATTTCGGGGCTCGAGGCGGCGCTCGAGAAGGTGCGCCTGGCCCCGAACGTCGACCACACCCGCAGTTCGATCGTGCTCTCCCGCCTGATCCACCGCGCGGCCGAGTAGCCGGGCAGCGTCAGGCGGACGCCGGAACCGGCTTCGTCCGCACCGGTGCGAGCAGGTGCACCAGGGCGACCGCGGCGATCGACCCGGCGCACAGGATGCCGGCGAGTACCACGATCTGGAACCGCCCGGCCTCCAGCGGCGACGCCCCGCCGAAGATGGCGCCGACGAACGCGCCGGGCAGGGTGACCAGGCCCGTGGTGCGGGTCTGGTCCGTCGACGGGATGATGGCGAAGTGGATCGCCCGCCTGGCCGGCTCGCGGGTGGACTGTCGGGGCGTCGCGCCGAGGGCGAGCCAGCCCTCGACCTCGTCCCAGCGCTCGGCGACCGCCTCGGTGAAGCGCTTGCCCGCGAGGGTCGCGATGGACATGGCATTGCCGATGACGATGCCGCCGATGGCCAGCACGTACCGGGGCGAGAACTCGATCGCGCCGGTGACGAAGACGATGCCGAGCGTCACCGCGACGCCCAGGCCCATCGCGCCGGCGACCCAGGCCAGGTTCCGGCCGGTCCGGCCGATCCGCCCGGTGACCGTTGCGACCGCGGCGCCGAACATCACGACCAGGCCGACGCCGACCCAGAGCGGGTCGGCGATGATGCCGGTGAGGACCAGGCTGATGGCCGCCAGCTGCAGCGCACCGCGCAGCACCGCCGCCGCGGGCGCGAACGGCCGCGGTGTGCGGTAGCCCCGGAGCACGAGGGCGGTGACCGCCACGAGAAGCCCGATGCCGATGAAGCTGGGGAGCAGTCCCGCCAATTCGGCGGAGAGGTCGTCCGGCCAGGTCATGCCCCGAGACTACCGGCGGCCGCGGCCGTTGTGCCGGCGGCAGCCGTGAATCGGCAGCGGTTGCGCCGCGCACTCCGAGTTGCCACACTTGCGAGCAGCAGCCCAGAGAGAGCAACCCGTGCCACTGTCATTCCTCACGATCGACCCGACGTCGCCCACCCCGCCGTTCGAGCAACTGCGCGTGCAGCTCATCGACGCCGTGCGCAGCGGCGAGCTCGCCGCCGGCACCCGGCTGCCGCCGGTTCGAACCCTGGCCGCGGAGCTCGGCCTCGCGACGAACACGGTCGCCCGCACCTACCGCGCCCTCGAACGCGACGAGGTGATCGAAACGCGCGGCCGGAACGGGTCGTTCGTCGCCGCGACGGGTGACGCCACCCACCGCCAGGCGCAGCTCGCCGCCATCGCCTACGCCGACCGTGTCACCGGGCTCGGCGTCGACCCCGCGGAGGCGCTGGCGCTCGTGACGGCCGCCCTCGGGCGTTAGCGCGGCCGCGGCGATCGCGGTTAGATGACGCCGTCGGAGAGCGTGCTCGGGTTGCCGAAGCGGTGTGCGGTGATCGAGATCGCCTGCTCGCGGAGGAACGGCAGCAGTTCCACGCGCCCGGCCTGGGTCACCGGGTGGGCGTAGACGGCGATGTCGGGGCTGCCGCCGAGCGCCAGGGCGAGGGCGGATGCCTCCGCCACGGCTCCGCTGAGCCGGTCCCCGCCGATCAGGCGGACCCGGCTCGTGCTGATGCCGCCGGCGGCCGCGCGCTCCAGCCACTCCGCGTCGCTTTCGACCGTCACCGGGATCTCGCGGGCGTCGAGGACGACGCGCACGCCCGACGGCACGGGGACGGCACTGGAGACGACGAACGGTGAGTTCGACAGGACCGCGGCGCTGATCACGCGCAGCAGGTCCGACAGGGTGCCGCTGTCGGCGAGGCGCACGGTGACGGGCAGCGGCAGGTAGCGGAAGACATTGCGCTCGAGGACCAGGCCGGAGGCATCCTTCACGGTGTTGAACTCTTCGCGCCAGGCCAGGGCGTCGCTGAGCGCCGACCGGCGAAGCACGTCGAAGTCGGCGTAGTCGAGCACCGGCTGCGAGGCCTCGATCAGGTCGGTCACGCGCTCCTCGAGGCCGCGCAGGTGCAGCGTCGAGCTGTTCTTGCCGGGATCGGTGACCCAGCCGCCCAGCCCGAACAGGTAGTTCGGTCCGCCGGCCTTGGTGCCGGCGCCCACCGCGGAGCGCTTCCAGCCGCCGAACGGCTGGCGCTGCACGATTGCCCCGGTGATGCCGCGGTTCACGTAGAGGTTTCCGGCCTCGATGGTGTCGAGCCATTCGGCCAGTTCGTCGGCGTCGAGCGAGTGCAGTCCGGAGGTGAGGCCGTAATCGACCGCGTTCTGGAAGCGGATGGCCTCCTCCAGGTTCCGGGCGTGCATGACGCCGAGCACCGGGCCGAAGAACTCGGTGAGGTGGAAGTAGGAGCCGGGGACGACCCCGGTGCGGATGCCGGGCGTCCACAGCCGGCCGGAGTCATCCAGCTGCCTGGGCTCGACGAGCCACTTCTCCTCCGCGCCGAGGGTGGTGAGGGCGTGCAGGAGCTTGCCCTCGGCCGGCTCGACGATCGGGCCCATCTGGGTCACCGGGTCGGAGGGCATGCCCACGCGCAGCGAGGTCGCGGCATCCACCAGCTGGTTGATGAACCGCTCGCTCCGCGCCACAGAGCCGACGAGGATGACCAGGCTGGCGGCCGAGCACTTCTGGCCCGCGTGGCCGAACGCGCTCTTGATCACGTCGGCGGCGGCGAGGTCGAGGTCGGCCGACGGGGTGACGATGATGGCGTTCTTGCCGCTCGTCTCGGCGAGCAGCGGCAGGTCGCTGCGGAACGACCGGAACAGCTGCGCGGTCTCGTAGGCGCCGGTCAGGATGACCCGGTCGACGGCGGGGTGTGCGATGAGCTGCGTGCCGAGGGCGCGGTCGGCCAGGTCGACGAGCGCGAGGACGTCGCGCGGCACGCCGGCTTCCCAGAGCGCCTCGACCATGACGGCGCCGCTGCGCTGCGCGAGCCTGGCCGGCTTGATGATGACACCGGATCCCGCGGCGAGCGCGGACAGCACCCCGCCGGCCGAGATGGCGACCGGGAAGTTCCACGGCGGGGTGACCACGGTGAGCTTCGAGGGCACGAAGATGGCGCCCTGGACGCGGTCGAGGTCCTTGGCCCGCTCCGCGTAGTAGTGGGCGAAGTCGATCGCCTCGCTGACCTCCGGGTCGGCTTCCGCGATGGTCTTGCCGGTTTCGGCGGCCATCACCTCGATCAGGCGGTCGCGGTTCGCCTCGAGCGCGACACCGGCGCGGTGCAGGACCTCGGCCCGTTCGGCGCCGGTCTTCTGGCCCCAGGCGTCGCCGGCCAGGGCGACCGAGTCGATGATGCCGTCGAGCACGCCCGCGTCGTCGATCCGCGCGGCGGCGATGGTGTCGACACCGAGCCGGGATGCTTCGACCCTGGCCAGGATCCGGCGCCCCCAGGCGCGGTTGGCCGGCAGCGCCGGGTCGGTGTCGGCCGCGTTGTGGAAGCCGGACTGAAGGCCGGCCGAGCCGCGGGTGAGGCCGAGCACGGCCGCGGTCAGCTGCGCGTCGGGCTCCGCGCCGGGCTCGGCGGGCTCCGCGGCGGCAACCGCGGGGACGGCGGGCTCGAGCGGGACGGCCGCCGAGCGGTCCTGGGTGCGGTTCGGCCCGGGGACGACGGCGTCCAGCGCCTGGAGGGAGGCCAGGAATCGCTCCTTCTCGCGCGCGAACAGGGCCGGGGTGCTGGTCAGCTCGAACACGGCCGACATGAAGTTGTCCTGGCTCGCGTTCTCTTCGAGGCGGCGGATCAGGTAGCTGATGGCCACGTCGAACTCGGCCGGGTTGACCACGGGCGTGTAGAGCAGCAGGCGGCCGACGTCCTTCTTGACCGCTTCGGCCTGGCTGGTCGCCATGCCGAGCAGCATCTCGAACTCGATCCTGTCCTGCACACCGCGGCGGGTGGAGAGGATGTGGGCGTACGCGAGGTCGAACAGGTTGTGGCCGGCGACGCCGATCTTCACGGCATCCGTGTTCTCGGGCGTCAGAGCCCAGTTGAGCACGCGCTTGTAGTTCGTGTCGGTGTCCTGCTTGGTCGGCAGCGTCGCGACGGGCCAGTCGTGCACGACAGCGTCGACGTGTTCCATCGCCAGGTTGGCGCCCTTGACGACGCGCACCTTGATCGGCGCCCCGCCGGCGGCGCGGCGGGCCTTCGCCCACTCGGTGAGCCCCTGCAGCGCGCCGAGCGCGTCGGGCAGATAGGCCTGGAGCACGATGCCGGCCTCGAGGGTGAGCAGCTGCGGCTGGTCGAGGATGCGCTCGAAGACCGCGATGGTGAGGTCGAGGTCGCGGTACTCCTCCATGTCCAGGTTGATGAACTTGGGGGTGGGCGACACGGTGGCCAGCTCGTACAGCGGGGTGAGGCGTTCGACGACGCGTTCGACGGCCTCGTCGAATGACCACATCGACAGCTGGCTGGCGATCGAGGACACCTTGATCGAGACGTAGTCGACGTCGGGACGCTCGAGCAGCGTGCGGGTGCCCTCGAGCCGGCGCAGTGCCTCCTTCTCGCCGAGCACGGACTCCCCGAGCAGGTTGATGTTGAGGCGGTTGCCGGACTCCGTGAGGTGCGCGATTGCCGGGCCGAGCTTCTCGGGGGTCGCGTCGATGACGAGGTGGCCCACCATCTCGCGCAGCACCCTGCGGGCGGCGGGGACGACGACCCAGGGCAGCACCGGGCCGAGGATGCCGCCGACGCCGATCGCTCCGCGCATGTACCAGGGCAGGAAGGCGGGGGCCTTCTTCGCCACCCGCTGCAGGCTGTAGCCGGCGACCATCTTGTCCTCGGGGCGCATCACACCGTCGACGAACCCAACGGTGAAATCGAGCCCGTTGGGGTCCTTCAGCACCCCGGCGAGGCGCTCGGCGGACACGTCCGCGGGGATCGTGGCGCTCTCGGCAAGCCACTTCTGCACGAGCGCGACAACCTCGACGCTGAGGTCCTTCTCGACATTCGGGATGAGGGGGTTGGTCATGGTCACGACGTTAGTCTTTCGTTTCGTTATGCCGCACAGAAGAGGTATCCAGTCTCAGTGTGCGGCCCAAAGTCAATAGGCAAAAGCGAATCTTTATGCAGCCTATTCGTTAGTATTACTGATGAATACGGAGGTGGTCCCGTGCTGGATGTCCGGAGGCTCCGCTTGCTGCGCGAGCTGAAGATCCGCGGCACCCTCGCCGGGGTCGCCGAGGCCCTCGCCTACAGCCCGTCGGCGGTGTCGCAGCAGCTCGCCCTGCTCGAGAAGGAGGCCGGCGCGAAGCTCCTGCAGAAGGTCGGCCGCCGGGTGCAGCTGACGCCGCAGGCCGAGATCCTGGTCGAGCACACGACGCACCTGCTCGAGCGCCTCGAGCTGGCCGAGGCCGACATGACCGCGTCGCTGACCACGGTCTCCGGCACCGTGCGGGTGGCCGTGTTCCAGTCGGCCGCGCACGCCGTCATCCCGCAGGCCCTCACGCTCCTCGCCGACGAGTTCCCGGAGCTGCGGGTGGAGATCACCGAGCGCGAGCCGGAGCTGGGCCTGTTCGAGGTGTCGGCCCGCGATTTCGACCTCGTCATCGCCGAGCAGTACCCCGGCCACACGAGGGCGCACTGGCCCGACCTCGACCGGGTGAACCTGGCCTCGGATGCCCTCCGGCTCGCCGTGCCACGCCGCCGCACCGGGCGGGCCTCGGCGCCGACCCTCCGGGACGCGGCCGCGCTGCCGTGGGTGATGGAACCGGAGGGCACGGCCTCCCGCCAGTGGGCGACGCAACTGTGCCGCTCGGCCGGCTTCGAGCCCGACGTGCGGTTCGAGACGGCCGACCTGGTCGCGCACATCCGGCTGATCGAATCCGGTAACGCCGTGGGCATCCTGCCCGACCTCGTCTGGGCCGGCGGCAAACCCTCGGTGCGCCTGCGCGAGTTGCCGGGGAGGCCGCACCGCACGGTCTTCACGGCCGCCCGGCGCTCGAGCGCCAGCCGGCCCGGCGTGCTCGCCGTGCGCGACGCGCTGGCCCGCGCCGTCGACTTCCCCCGCGAAACCGCAGTTGTGCGCTTTATTCCGACGTTTTAGCGCGCACAACTGCGGTTTCGCGGGGGTGGGGAGCACGGTTTAGGCTCGAGCCATGATCGAACCCACACACGATGTCGTGATTGTCGGAGGCGGGCACAACGGCCTGACCGCCGCCGCCTACCTGGCCCTGGCCGGCAAGTCCGTGCTGCTGCTCGAGCGCGATGATCACCTGGGCGGGGCGGCCATCTCGGCCGAGGCCTTCGCCGGGATCGATGCCCGCCTCTCCCGCTACTCCTACCTGGTCAGCCTGCTGCCGGAGCGCATCATCAGCGAACTCGGCCTCTCGATCGGGCTCGCCCGGCGCCGCTACTCGTCGTACACCCCCGACCCGTCCGACACGACCGGCGGCCTGCTCGTGGACCGCGGCGATGACGCCGCCACCCGCGCCTCCTTCGACCGGGTCGGCGCGGCCGGGGACTTCGACGCCTGGAACGCGTTCTACCGGGGCACCGAGCACGTCGCGCAGGCCCTCTTCCCGACCGTGTGCGAGCCGCTGCCGACCCGCTCGGAGGCGCGGCGCCTCGTCGGCGACGACGCGCTCTGGGACGCCCTGATCGAGCAGCCCCTCGGCCGGGTGATCACCGACCGCTTCGGCAGCGACCTCGTGCGCGGCGTCGTCGCCACGGACGGCCTGATCGGCATCTTCACGGCGCTGGATGACGCATCCCTCGACGCCAACCGCTGCTTCCTCTACCACGTGATCGGCAACGAAACCGGCGACTGGGACGTGCCGACCGGCGGCATGGGCGCCGTCTCCGGCGAGCTCGAGAAGGCCGCCCGCGCGGCCGGGGCCCGGATCGAAACCGGCGCGCGCGCGACCTCGGTCACGCCGGGCGGCGAGGTGCGCTACGAACAGGACGGCCGGGACATCGTCGTCGCCGGCCGGTACGTGCTGGCCAATGTCGCGCCCTGGGTGCTCCAGGGCCTGCTCGCGGATGCGACCGGCGCCGGCACGGCATCCGGCGCCGCTTCCGGCCGGGCCGTCGCCAAGCCGGAGGGCGCCCAGGTCAAGGTGAACCTCTTGCTCACGCGGCTGCCGAAGCTCCGCGACGCGACCGTCTCGCCCGAGGCCGCGTTCGGCGGAACGTTCCACATCAACGAGACCTACGACCAGCTCGAGCTGGCCTACGAGCAGGCGGCCGGCGGCGACATCCCCGACCTGCTGCCCTGCGAGATCTACTGCCACTCGCTCACCGACCCGAGCATCCTGGCGCCGGACCTCGTCGCCGCGGGCGTGCAGACGCTCACCGTGTTCGGCCTGCACGCCCCCAGCCGCTGGCTGACCGAGGAGAACAACGACGCCCTGCGCGAGCGGCTCCAGTCCGCCGTGCTGGCCTCGCTCAACTCGGTCCTCGCCGAGCCGATCGAGTCGCTGCTGCTCACGGATGCCGCGGGCAACCCCTGCGTGGAGACGAAGACCGCGCTGGACCTCGAGCACGCGCTGAACATGCCCGGTGGGAACATCTTCCACGGCCCGCTCGACTGGCCCTTCCTGGAGGACGACGCCCCCCGGGGCACCCCGGCCGAGCGCTGGGGCGTGGCGACGGAGCATCCGCGCATCCTGGTCTGCGGGGCCGGCGCCCGGCGCGGCGGCGGCGTCAGCGGGATCGGCGGGCACAACGCGGCCATGGCCGTCCTCGAGGGCTGAGGCGGGCCGGCCCTTTGACATCCGGGGCCCGCGGGCCGGGCCTCTGGCATCCGGAAGGCGGAAGGCATAGCCTCATAACAGGTACCCGATCACTCACCGCGGAGGTCGCCATGTCAGCAAAACCCACCGGTCGCCTCGCCCACCGCAAGGACGGGCTCTACCTGATGCTCGACCGGCTGTTCTCCGCGCCGGCCGTCGACGTCTGGGCCAGCCTCACCCGGCCCGACGAACTCGAAACCTGGATCGGCACGTACACCGGCTCACCGCGCACCGGCGCCGTCAAGTTCCGGATGACCGCCGAAGACGACGCCGAGTGGGAGTTCGTGAGCATCCTCGAGTGCACTCCCCCGTACCGCTTCGAGGGCGACTTCGGCGAGGGCGAAAACGAATGGCGTGCCCTGGTGCACCTGAGCGAGGCCGACGGGATGACGACCCTGACCTTCGGCCAGCGCCTGAACAGTGCCGCCGAGGCGGCCACGGTCGGCCCAGGCTGGGACTACTACCTCGACCGTCTGGTGGCGGCCCGCACCGGTCAGGCCCTGCCCGAGCGCGAGCACTACATCCCGGCCCACGCGAAGTACTACAAGGAACTCGTGGTTCCGAGAAAGTCGGCCTGACTCCCCGGCAACCGCGGTTGAGTTGCGGACAAAGTACCTTCATCTCGCCCGGGAAGGTACTTTGTCCGCACCTCAACCATCAGGCGCGGCGCTAGGGCCAGACGCTGGGCGCGGCCGCGCGGGTGGGCGGCATCGCCACGTCCGCGCTCCAGTCCAGCAGCCACTGCGGGACCGCGTTCGCGGGCGGGGCGCCGACCGCCGCGACCAGCTCGTCGATCCCCACGACGCCGCCGGTGCGCTTGAGGAAGCGGCCCCGGATGTAGCCCTGCGCGTAGATCTCGGGCGTCCCGTCGGCATCCGGGCGCACGAAGCGCTGCTCGAGGTAGACGGCCTTCGCGTCGTAGCCGAGGATGCGCGACTCCACCGTGAACTTCTGCCCGAGCGTCAGCGACTTCCGGAAGCTCATCGTCTCGGACACGACGACCGGATACCAGCCGCGCGCGACGAAGATCGCCCAGATGCCCGTGCGGTGCAGCATGTCGAAGCGCGCGATGTCCATGATCGACAGGTACACGCCGTTGTTCATGTGCCCGAGGATGTCCTGGTCGGTCGGCAGCGTGATGAACCGGGTACGGGCGACGTCGTAGTGGCCGAGGCGTCGGCCGAAGCGCGAGCGGACGGAGTGCAGGAGGGTGCGCAGCAGCATATGCATCCTCGCAGGCTAGCGGGACGCGCCGGATGCCCCCGCCCCGGTTGTGCGAGCCCCACAAGCATCCCGCCCGGCGCGAGGCCTCCCGTGCACGACGCCGACAGTCCAGGGGCCACGACCCGTGGCCCGACGGTCGACGGCCCACCGGGCCGTCGACTCCGGCGTGCTCGTTACGCGGGAACCTCGCGCTGCTCGACGCCGTTGTAGACCGACAGCGGACGGATGAGCGCGTTCGCGGCGCGCTGCTCCATGATGTGCGCGGTCCAGCCCACGATGCGGCTGGCGACGAAGAGCGGGGTAAAGGTCTCGGTGTCGAAACCCATCACGTGGTACGCCGGGCCGGTCGGGTAGTCGAGGTTGGGCTTGATGTCCTTACGCTTTGCCATGGCCTCCTCGAGCGCCGTGTACAGCTCGAGCAGGTCGCGGCGGTCGTAGTGCTCGAGCATCGCCTCCATGGCGCGGCGCATGGTCGGCACCCGGGAGTCGCCGTTCTTGTAGACGCGGTGCCCGAAGCCCATGATCTTGCTCTTGTTCGCGAGGGCGCGTTCGAGCCAGTCGTCGACCTTGTCGGCCGTGCCGATCTCGCCGAAGGTGTGCATGACGGCCTCGTTCGCACCGCCGTGCAGGGAGCCCTTGAGGGCGCCGATCGCGCCGGTCACCGCGGAATACAGGTCGGACAGGGTGGAGGTGATGACCCGGGCGGTGAACGTCGAGGCGTTGAAGGAGTGCTCGGCGTAGAGGATCATCGACACGTCGAAGGCCTCGACGACGACGAGTTCCTGCACCTCGCCGTGGGTCATGTGCAGGAAGTTGGCCGAGTAGCCGAGGTCGTCCCGGGGTTCGACGAGGTCGAGCCCGTGGCGGCGGCGCTGGTCGTAGGCGACGATGGCGGGCAGCTGCGCGAACAGCCGGATCGCCTTGGCCAGGTCGGCCTCCGGCGAGGAATCGTTCGCCTGGGGGTCGCGGGCGCCGATGACGCTGACGGCCGTGCGGACGACATCCATCGGGTGCGCCGTCATCGGCAGTTCGTCGATGACACGGTGCACGGCCGGGTCGAGGTGACGCAGGGACCGTTCGAGTTCCTCGAACTCGGCCAGCTGCGACTCGGTCGGGAGCTCGCCGTGCCAGAGCAGGTAGGCGACCTCTTCGAAGCTGCGGCGGTCCGCCAGTTCCTGCACCGGGTAGCCGCGGTAGAGCAGGGAGTTCGTGTCGGAGTTGACCTGCGAGATCGCGGTGTAGTCGACCGGCACCCCGGCCAGCCCCTTGTAGATCACGGGCGTGGCCGCCTGGGCGCCGACAAGCGTCGGGGCCACGGCCTGCTGTGTTTCGGTCATGTTGGTCCCCTAGCGCTTGATCTGGAAGTTGAAGCCGTTGGTGTCGAACCGGTTATAGGACTCGTAGTCGAGAAGTTCGTAGAGATCGGCGCGGTGCCGCATCTCGCCGAGCACGGGTTCCAGGGTGCCCTGGCCGATCAGCACGTCAAGCCCGCGGACGGCTGATCCCATCCCCAGGCGCAACAGCGAAACCGGCCAGATCACCATGTTAATACCGATGTCCGCGAGCTGGTCCACCGTGAACAGTTCGCTCTTTGCCGAACTCGGTCATGTTCGCCAGGATCGGCACGTCGACGGCGGCGTGGAGCATGGTTAGAAGAAGCCCTTCGGCATCGGCGCGGTCGCGAGCAGCCCGGGCCTGGCGACGATGGTCAGCTGGCCGATGTCGTGGGCGGACAGCTCGGGCAGGCGCTGGGCCAGGTCGAGGAAACGGTCGATCTCGTCGGCCTCGAGCACGTCGGCGGCGAGGGTGCGGAACTTGTTCACGTACTCGTCGCGGCCGAACGGACGGGCGCCCAGCGGATGCGCATCCGCCACGGCGATCTCGTCGCTGATGACCTCGCCGGTGCTGAGGGTGATCACGACCCGGCCGCCGAAGGCCTTCTCCGCCACGTCGAGGGAGTGGTACCGGCGGGTCCACTCGGGGTCTTCGACCGTGCTGACGCGGTGCCAGAGGGCGAGCGTGTCCGCGCGGCCGGCGCGTTCCGGCGAGTAGGAGTCGACGTGGTGCCAGCTGCCGTCCTGCAGGGCGACGGTGAAGATGTACGGGATCGAGTGGTCGAGCGTCTCCCGGCTGGCCGTCGGGTCGTACTTCTGCGGGTCGTTCGCGCCGGAGCCGATCACGAAGTGGGTGTGGTGGCTGGTGTGGATGACCACGGAGGCGATGGCGCCGGGGCTGAGGATCTCCGGGTGCTGGTTGTGCAGCTTGCGGGCCAGGTCGATCCAGGCCTGGGCCTGGTACTCCGCCGAGTGCTCCTTCGTGTAGCTGTCGAGGATGGCGCGCTTGGCCTCGCCGCGCTCGGGCAGCGGAACCTGGTAGCCGGCGGTCGGCCCGTCGAGCAGCCAGGCGATCACGCCGTCCTCGCCCTCGTAGATCGGGGTGGGGCTGGTCTCGCCGCGCATGGCGCGGTCGACGGCCTCGACCGCCATCTTGCCGGCGAAGGCCGGGGCGTGCGCCTTCCAGCTGGAGATCTCGCCCTTCCGCGACTGGCGGGTGGCGGTGGTCGTGTGCAGCGCCTGGCCGACGGCCTGGAAGATCGTCTCGGCGTCGAGGCCGAGGAGCGAACCGATGCCGGCGGCCGCGGACGGGCCGAGGTGGGCGACATGGTCGATCTTGTGCTCGTGCAGGCTGATCGCCTTGACCAGGTCGATCTGGATCTCGTAGCCCGTGGCGATCCCGCGGACGAGGTCGAGTCCGCTCAGCCCCCGCAACGTGGCAAGGTGCTGGGCCGCGGCGGTGATCGGCGGGATGTTGTCGCCCGGGTGCGAGTACTCGGCCGCGAGGAAGGTGTCGTGGTAGTCGAGCTCGCGCACGGCCACGCCGTTGGCCCAGGCCGCCCACTCCGGGGAGACCCGGATGGCGGCATCCGGGCCGAAGACGTTGGCGCCGTCGCCGCCGGTGGAACGCGGGTGGGAGAGCGCCTGGGACCGTGCGGAGACGACCGGGCGGCGGGTGAGCGACGCGGCGGCCACCGACGCGTTGTCGATCACCCGGTTGATCACCATCTCGGCGACCTCCGGGGTCACCTCCACCGGGTCGGTCGCGACCTCGGCGATCTTCCAGGCGAGCTGGTCGCGGCGGGCCAGGTTCTCGTCGCTTCTGTGGACGCGCACATCATGGAGCTTCACAGGGAAAATCTACCGGCTGCGGCTGGGAGTTGCTGAAGCGTCCGGCGGCGGCACCTGGATTACCATCGGAACATGGTCCCCCTGCCCAACCTGCTGACGTTCATCCTGGCGTCGATCGCGCTGATCGCGCTGCCGGGCCCGACCGTGCTCTTCGTCATCGGCCGCTCGCTCGCCCTCGGCCGGGTGGGCGGCTTCCTCAGCGTGCTCGGGAACGCGATCGGCATGGCCCCGGTGATCGCGGCGGTCGCACTCGGGCTGGGCGCGCTCGTCACGAACTCGATCGTGCTGTTCACGATCATCAAGTTCGTGGGGGCGGGGTACATCGTCTTCCTCGGCATCCAGGCGATCCGGCACCGGCGCGCGGCCGCCACCGACATCGGCGTGAGCCTGCGGGCCAAGTCCCGCTGGCGCCTGGTCAGCGAGGGGTTCGTCGTTGGGCTGAGCAACCCCAAGTCGATCGTCTTCTTCGTGGCGGTGCTGCCGCAGTTCGTCGACTACCGGGCGGGCGCGGTGCCGCTGCAGATGGCCACGCTCGGCCTGGTCTTCCTCGTGCTGGCCCTGCTCGGCGACAGCGTCTGGGCCCTCGCCGCCGGGTCGGCACGGGACTGGTTCGCCCGCTCGCCCAGGCGGATGGAGCAGCTCGCGGCGGGCGGCGGCGTCATGATGATCGGCCTCGGCGGCGTGCTGGCAGCCACGGGCGCCAAGGCGTAACCGACGCCACGCGCGGGCGGCGGCACCGGCCGCCCCGCATCAGACCGCGGCGGCGGCCGTCACGGGCAGGGCGGCGACCTTGCGCACGAACGCCCCCAGCTGGCGGTAGACCTCCTGCGACTCGGGATGCTTGGCATCCTGCTGCCAGGTGTGGTGGGTGTTGGCCCGCTTGCGGTCGTAGATCAGCGTGTCGACCTGGATCGACCGGCGGCGGAGGGCCGCGATGAAGTTGAGGTTCGCCCGGTAGAAGTAGTCGCGTTCCGAGGTGGTCACGAACACCGGCGGGAAGCCGCTGTCGAGCCATTCGATCGGCGACATGAACCGAGCGGCGGCGCGCAGGGCGAGGCCGCGGCCGCGCTCGGGCAGCAGCATCTTGAGAAAGTTCAGGCTCAGCACGAAGCCGCGTTCGAACATCACCGAGATGTCGGCGATGCTGCAGTGCTGCACGAGGCCGCGGAGATTCTCCGGGGCGACGTGCGGCTCGATCCCGTAGTAGGCGGCCAGTTCCGGCTCGTTGACGGATGCCGCCAGGAGCGCGGCGATGTGCCCGCCGGCGGAGTCGCCGCCGAGAACGATCCTTGTCGGGTCGCCGCCGAAGTCGGTGATGTTCTGCGCCACCCAGTCGAGGACCGAGTTGCCGTCCTCGAGCATGTGCTTGAGCTGGAAGCGCGTGGCCATCCGGTAGTTCGCGTTGACGACGATCATGCCGTCCGCGGCCTGGCTGGCGGCGTACTTGGTGAGCGGCGCCTTGTCGCCGGAGGTCCAGCCTCCGCCGTGGAAGTAGATGTAGACGGGGAGGGGACGTTCCGCGTCGTGCGGCACCATGACGTCGAGGCGGTGCTCGCGAATGCCGTCGCCGTCGTAGTCGATGTCGAAGGTGTAGTCGACGCTGTCGATCGGTTCCTCGTTGAACTTGTGCAGTTCGCCGGGGAGGATGCGGTGCATGATCGCCCGCCACATCCAGACCGGGACGCGGCTCAGCGCCGTTTCCTTGTGGCGCTTGGGCTTGACGGGGGCAACGGGGGTGCGAGGGACGGCGACGGTCATGCGGCGGAGCTGTGGGTCTGGATCACGGATTCACTGTAAAGGTCGCATCCGTGAACAAGCTGAGAGCACCTCAGGTTAGGCTGCTCCCCCGTGCACGCCGATCGCCTCGAGCACCGCGTGCGCGAGCGTGTGCGTTGGCAGGGCCGCCGCCAGGTCGGCCGGCGTCGCGTCCGGGTCGAGGCCCAGGTCGGCGACGTCGACGGCGTGCACGGCGAAACGGTAGCGGTGCGGTCCGGTGCCTGCGGGCGGCCCGGCGCCGAAGAACGCCCGCTGCCCGGCGTCGTTGGGCAGCGTGACCGCCCCGCCCGGCAGCCGACCGCCCGCGGCGCCGGCGTCGGCGCCCAGCGCCGTGACGGCTGCCGGCAGGTTCGCCACGGCCCAGTGCCAGAATCCAGGAGGGGCGGCATCCGGGTCGAAGACGGTCACGGCGAAGCTCTTCGTGCCCGGCGGGAAGCCCGACCAGGACAGCTGGGGCGACACGTTGGCGCCCCCGGCCCGGTGGTTGTACTGGGCGGCGCCGAGCGGGCCGTGGGGCGCCAGGTCCGTACTCGACAGGGTGAACGGCGGGTCTGTCGTGGTCATGCGGGCAGCCTAAGCCCGAGTCGCCGATCCGCGAAGGGCACGCCGGGTTCGCAGGCGGCGGCGCGTAAAATGGCCTGGTGGCCATCCCGAAAATTCTTTTGTACTACGTTTTCACCCCGCTGGCCGACCCCGAAGCCGTTCGCCTCTGGCAGCGCGACCTCTGCGAGTCGCTCGGCATCCGCGGCCGCATCCTGATCTCCCACGACGGGCTCAACGGCACCGTGGGCGGCGACCTCAAGGCCCTCAAGCGCTACGTGCGGAAGACCCGCGACTACCCGGCCTTCAAGCAGATCGACTTCAAGTGGAGCGAGGGCACGGCGCTGGACGCCGACGGGCGGAGCCTCGACTTCCCCCGCCTGGTCGTCAAGGTGCGCGACGAGATCGTCAGCTTCGGGGCTCCGGGCGAGCTGACGGTGGACGCCGGCGGCGTGGTCGGCGGCGGCAGGAAGCTCGCCCCGGCCGAACTGCACCGGTTGGTCGCCGAACGCGGCGATGACGTGGTCTTCTTCGACGGGCGCAACGCCTTCGAGGCCGAGATCGGCCGGTTCGCCGGCGCGGTGGTTCCGGATGTCTCCAACACGCGCGAGTTCGTAGCCGAACTCGACAGCGGCAAGTACGACCACCTCAAGGGCAAACCCGTCGTGACCTACTGCACCGGCGGCATCCGTTGCGAGGTGCTCAGCGGGCTGATGGCCTCGCGCGGCTTCGGCGAGGTCTACCAGCTGGAGGGCGGCATCGTGCGGTACGGCGAAGCGTTCGGCGACGACGGACTCTGGAACGGCTCGCTCTACGTGTTCGACCAGAGGATGTCGGTCGACTTCAGCGACCACACGAGCGTGATCGGCCACTGCGCGGTCTGCGGCGAGCCGACGAAGAACATGCTCAACTGCCGCGACCTCTCCTGCCGGGAGCAGCTCGTCGTCTGCCCGGGCTGCGTCGCCGAGGCCGCGCCGGCCTGCGCCGCGCACGCTGCCAGCCCGGCGGCTCCCGCATCAGCCCCCTCCCGCGGTTGAGCTGCGGAGAAAGTACCTTCGTTTTCGTCGGGAAGGTACTTTGTCCGCACCTCAACGGGCGGGGCGAGGTCCTGGGCGGGCGGGGGCGCTCGTGCGCTGGGTGGACTTCGAGCCGGAAACCGGGGAGCTTCCGGCCGCCGCGGTGGCGGCGGCGCTCACCCAGCGCACGCGCCTGGTCGCCGTCACCGCCGCCTCCAACCTGATCGGCACGCGGCCGCCGATCGCGGAGATCGCCGCGGTCGTGCACGCGGCGGGGGCGCTGCTCTACGTGGACGGCGTTCATTTCACGGCGCACGCCTCGGTAGACCTGGGCGCCCTCGGCGCGGACTTCTTCGTCTGCTCGCCGTACAAGTTCCTCGGCCCGCACTGCGGCGTCCTCGCCGCGGCGCCGGGGCTGCTGGAGAGCATCCACCCCGACAAGCTGCTGCCGTCGAGCAACCAGGTGCCCGAGCGGTTCGAGCTGGGAACGTTGCCCTACGAGCTGATGGCCGGCGCGACAGCCGCCGTCGACTTCCTGGCCGGGCGGGGCGCCGGACCGACGGGCGCGGGGACCCGGCGCGAGCGACTCGTCGCGTCGTCCATAGCCCTGGAGGAATATGAGGACGGGCTGCGGGCCGAGCTGGAACGAGGGCTCGCCGCACTGCCCGGCGCGACCGTGCACTCGCGGGCAGCCGACCGCACGCCGACCCTGCTCGTCACCTTCGCCGACCGGGCAGCCGCGGACGCGTCGCGGTTCCTCGGCGGCCGCGGCATCCTCGCTCCCGCCGGATCGTTCTACGCCCTCGAGGCCTCCCGCCACCTCGGTCTCCGCGACGCCGGGGGCCTGCGGATCGGGCTCGCCCCGTACAACACGGCCGGCGAGGTGTCCCGGCTGCTCGACTCCCTCGGGGAGTTCACGCGCGCCTAGCCACGCCTTCCCGGTGATTGCGGGCATCCGGCCCTAATCTGGGAGGCAGCGGAGGAGGACCCGGATGCCAGTCGGTGCTGTGATCGAGTTCAGCAACATTACGAAGACGTTCGGGCCCGTCAAGGCCGTGGACGATCTGTCGTTCAGCGTGCAGCCGGGGCGGGTCACGGGCTTCCTCGGCCCCAACGGGGCGGGCAAGACCACGAGCCTCCGCATCCTGCTCGGTCTGGTCGCCGCCACGCACGGCACGGCGACCTTCGGCGGCATCCGTTACCGCGACCTGCCGAAGCCCCTGGAGACGGTGGGCGCCGCGCTCGAGGCGGCCAGCTTCCACCCGGGACGCACCGCGCGGAACCACCTCGGCGTCTACGCGATCGCCGCGGGCCTCCCCGCGGCGCGGGTGATGGCCGTCCTGGAGAAGGTCGGCCTCGCCGAGTTCGCCGACCGCCGCGTGGGCGGATTCTCCCTCGGCATGCGCCAGCGCCTCGGGCTCGCGTTCACCCTGCTCGGCGATCCCGGCGTGCTCGTGCTCGACGAACCGATCAACGGCCTCGACCCGGAGGGCATCAAGTGGATCCGCGGCTTCCTCCGCGACATGGCCGCCGAGGGGCGCACGGTCCTGGTCAGCTCGCACCTGCTCTCCGAGGTGCAGCAGAGCGTCGACGATGTCATCATCATCGCCAGGGGCTCGCTCGTGCACCGGGGGCCGCTGTCCAGCCTGGACGAGCACGCCACGCCGCACATCGTCGTCGACGCGCCGGACCGGGACGCCCTCGCGGCCGCGCTCCGCGCCGCGGACGTGCCGTTCACGATCGGGCGCAGCGGCCTGGTCGCCGCCTCGGGCGACCCGGCCCTGATCGGCCACATCGCGTTCTCGGCCGGGGTCGAGCTCAGCGCGCTTCACCGGCAGAAGTCGGGGCTCGAAGAGTCCTTCCTCGCCCTCGTCAACGGAGCGGACTCGCAATGACCACCTTCATCCGGACCGTCGCGTCCGAATTCGCCAAGCTGCTCAGCACGCGCATGTGGTGGATCCTCGCGCTCGTGCTCTTCGGCTACATCGGCCTGCTCGCCGGCGGCCTCGCGGCGTTGTTCGCCGGCATCCAGAGCGGCGCCATCGACCCGAGCGCCGGCGGTGCCGGCGGCCAGGGAGCCCCGCCGCTCGGCAGCATCCCGCCGCTGATCTACAGCTTCGCCTCCTCGGTCGGTTACGTGTTCCCCGTGCTGCTCGGCGCCCTCGCCACGACCGGCGAGTTCCGCCACCAGACGCTCACGCCCACCTTCCTCGCCACACCGCGCCGTGCGGGCGTGCTCGGCGCGAAGACCCTGACGCTGTTCGTGGTCGGCGTTGGCCTGGGCGTGGTCGCGCTGCTGGCATCCGTCGGCATCGGCGCCCTGGTGATGGGCGCCTTCGGGGTCGACACCCTGCTCGGCGACGGCGAAACCTGGACCCTGATCGGGCGCACCCTGCTCACCATGGGGCTGTGGGCGATCATCGGCGTCGGGCTCGGCGCCCTCGTGCCCAGCCAGGTCGCCTCGATCGTGATCGTGCTCGCGTTCACCCAGTTCGTCGAGCCCCTGCTGCGGCTCGCCTCGTCGTTCCTCGACTGGACCGCGCAGATCGCCCAGTTCCTGCCCGGGGCCGCCTCCGACGCCCTCGTCGGCGCCAGCATCTTCACCGGGATGGGCCAGGCCGGCCTGTCGGCCGTCGCCCTCGAGTGGTGGCAGGGAGGGCTGGTTCTCCTGGCCTACGCGGCCGCGGCCACCATCGGCGGGTACTTCGTCAGCTGGAACCGGGACGTCACCTAGGCGGTTGCGAGCACTGAGTTGCGGACAAACCACCTTCGTTTCGCTGGGGAAGGTACTTTGTCCGCAGCTCAACCGCGGGCGCGACGGGATTAGGCTGCCGTCATGGTCATCGCCGCCGCAGTCTTCGTCGCCCTCGCCGCCGCGTTACACGTCTTCATCTTCGTGATGGAGAGCATCTGGTGGACCCGCCCGGCGATCTGGCGCCGCTTCGGCCTCACCAGCCAGGCCGACGCGAACACCACCCGGCCCCTCGCGTACAACCAGGGCTTCTACAACCTGTTCCTCGGCGTTGGCGCGGCGCTCGGCCTGTTCCTGTACTTCACCGACCAGACGGATGCCGGGGCCGCCCTCGTGCTCTTCTGCACCGGTTCGATGGTGCTCGCGGCGATCGCGCTGCTGAGCACGGGCGGAGGGTACCTGCGGGCCGCGGCGATCCAGGGCACGCTGCCGCTCGTCGGCTTCGGGTTGTTCCTGCTGGGCTCGGTCGCGTAGGGGGGGTCAGCCATCGCCGAACTGTGAGTTCGGCACCTTCGTGGGCGCGCGAACGTGCGCAACTCACGGTTCGGCGCACGCAGGCTCGACCATCGGGGGCTCGGCCGCGGGACGCGGGGCGGGCGGCGGGGGTGGGCGGGGCTAGAGCTTGAGCGAGGCGATCAGGTCGACGGCGTGGCCGGTGGAGAGCACGACGCGGGCGAATTCCTCGTCCACGAGGTCGATCACGACGGCCTGGCGCTTGCCCTTGATCGCGAGGAAGTCCTTGCCGCCGTGGAACTTCCACGTGCCGACCGCGAGGACGAGGGGCACCTCCACCCCCGGGGCACGGATTCCGCGGATCCAGATCCACGGGTCATCCGTGATCGCTACCGAGCGGATGTTGTCCCGTTGCACGACGATGTCGTCGCGCCGGAGGGCGAGCGTCCTCTCCGCCGGGGTCAGGTGGATCTCCAGCCGGTCAGGATGCACGCGCAGGGAAGCCATGCCCCCCAGTCTGCCCGGTCGCCGGACGTTTCCGCGTGTGGAAAGCTCACAAAGCCGTAACGCCCGACCAGGGCGGGGCTCGCCGCCCGCGTCGTCAGGCCGCCGGGCGCGCCGCGGCCGCGGCCTTCGCTGCGGCGGGGAGCGCGTCGAGAATTCGCCCGACGGCCGTGTCGTCGTGCGCGGCCGAGACGAACCAGGCCTCGAACACCGACGGCGGCAGCGAAACGCCGGAGTCCAGCATCGAGTGGAAGAAGGGGGCGTAGCGGAACGCCTCCTGGCGTTGCACCTCGGCGTAGGTGCGCGGCGCCGTTCTCACCGCCTCCGCCCCGAAGACGAAGCTGAAGAGGTTGCCGGCCCGCTGCACGCGGTGGGCGACGCCCTCGGCCGCGAAGGCCGCCGAGACGGCGTCGGAGAGGGTCGCGGAGACCGCGTCGAGCCGCGCATACACGGCCGCGTCGGCCGCTTTGAGGGTCGCGATCCCGGCGGCAACGGCCACCGGGTTCCCGGACAGGGTGCCCGCCTGGTAGACCGGGCCGGCCGGGGCGAGGTGGTCCATCACGTCGCCGCGCCCGCCGAGGGCCGCGACCGGCAGCCCGCCGCCGATGACCTTGCCGTAGGTGAACAGGTCGGGGGCGTAGCGATCCTCCGCGTCGGAAGCGAGGCCCGCGTTCTCGAGGCCCCAGTACCCGGCCGGGCCGACCCGGAAGCCGGTCAGCACCTCGTCGAGGATGAGCAGCGCGCCCTGCCCGTGCACGAGCGCGGCCAGTTCGGCGTTGAAGCCGGGGTCGGGGGCGACGACACCCATGTTCGCGGCGGCGGCCTCGGTGATCACCGCGGCGATCCGGTCGGGGTGCTTGGCGAAGGCGGCGCGCACGGCGCCGATGTCGTTGTAGGGCAGCACGAGGGTCTGCGCGGCGGTGGCCGCCGTCACACCGGCGGAGCCGGGCAGGGCGAGGGTGGCCAGGCCCGAGCCGGCCTCGGCCAGCAGCCCGTCGGAGTGGCCGTGGTAGTGGCCGGCGAACTTGATCAGCAGGTCGCGATTGGTGAAGCCCCGGGCCAGGCGGATTGCGGTCATCGTGGCTTCGGTCCCGGTGGAGACCAGACGCAGCTTCTCGACCGCGCTGACGCGGCCCTTGACCAGCTCGGCGAGCTCCGTTTCGGCCGGGGTGGAGGCGCCGAAGGAGAGGCCGAGCGCCGCGGCATCCTGCACCGCCTTGACGACGTCCGGATGCGCGTGGCCAAGGATCGCCGGACCCCACGAGCAGACGAGGTCGACGTAGTCGCGCCCGTCGGAGTCGGTGACGTACGGCCCGGAGGCCTTGACCAGGAAGAGCGGGGTGCCGCCGACGGAGCGGAAGGCGCGCACGGGCGAGTTGACGCCACCGGGGATGGAGCGCTGGGCGCGGGCGAACAGCTCGTCGTTGTGGGTCATCGGGCGTCTCTCTCGTTGAGCCAGGTCGCCAGTTCGACGGCCCAGTAGGTGAGCACGGCGTCCGCGCCGGCCCGTCGGATGCTGAGGATCGACTCTGCGACCGCGCGCTTGCGGTCGATCCAGCCGTTGGCCGCGGCGGCCTCGATCATGGCGTATTCGCCGGAGACCTGGTACGCCCACACGGGAACGCTGCTCATCGCGGCGACGTCGGCGAGCACGTCGAGGTAGCTGCCGGCGGGCTTGACCATGACGATGTCGGCGCCCTCATCGATGTCGAGCTGCGCCTCGCGCACGCCCTCGCGGCGGTTGGCCGGGTCGAGCTGGTAGCTGCGGCGGTCGCCCTCGAGCGTGGACTCGACGGCGTCGCGGAAGGGGCCGTAGAAGGCTGACGCGTACTTGGCCGAGTAGGCGAGCACCACGGTGTCGACGAAGCCGGACCGGTCCAGGGCGTCGCGGACCGCGGCGACCTGGCCGTCCATCATGCCGCTCAGGCCGAGAAGCTTCGAGCCGGAGGCGGCCTGGACGAGGGCCATCTCGCGGTAGCGCTCGAGGGTGGTGTCGTTGTCGACGCTGCCATCGACGGAGAGCACCCCGCAGTGGCCGTGGTCGGTGAATTCGTCGAGGCACAGGTCGGTCTGCACGACGAGCGCGTCGCCGACCTCGGCAACCAGGGCGCGGGTGCCGACATTGAGGATGCCGTCGGGGTCGGTCGCCCCCGAGCCGATCGCGTCGCGCTTCTCGGGCACGCCGAACAGCATGACTCCGCCGATGCCGGCGGCCGCGGCATCCGCTGCCGCGCGCCGGGCGCTGTCGATGCTGTGCTGCACGACTCCGGGCATCGACCGGATTGGCAGCGGCTCGGTTGTGCCCTCCCGGATGAACATCGGGAGCACGAGGTCGGCGGGGTGGAGTCGGGTTTCGCTGGCCAGGCGACGCAGTGCGGGGGTGGAGCGCAGGCGTCGCGGGCGAATGACGGGAGTGATCACCCCTCAACCCTACGTCGCCCCATCCGCCGAACTGTGAGTTTGGCACCTTCGCGGGCGCCGGGAAGGTGCCAAACTCACAGTTCGGCGAGGTGGGCTTGGGGGCGGCGCGGGGCGGGGCGGGCGGGGTTAGTGGGAGAGGGCGGCCTGGACGAGCGCCTCGATGAGGGACTCGGTGCTGCGCTCCCGGGCGACGACGTCGACCCGGAGGCCCACCGCCGCGGCATCCTTCGCGGTGCGCGGGCCGATGCAGGCGACCAGGGTTGCCTCCGGGACCGGGCCGAGCTGCTCCTGGACCTGCTGGGCCACGCTTCCGGATGTCACGAGCAGCGCCCGCACCCGGCCGGCCGCCACATCCTCCCGGACGCGTTCATCGACCGGCACCCCGATCGTGCGGTAGGCCACCACCGATTCGACGTCGTGGCCGACGCGGCGGAGCCCCTCGCTGAGCAGCGGCTTGGCGATTTCGGAGCGCAGGGTGAGCACGCGCAGCGGGATGACGCCGTTGGTGGCCGCCTCCCACTCCTCGAGCAGGCCGCGGGCCGAGTTGTCCTCGGACGGGACGATGTCCACCCGGTAGCCGGCGGCGACGAGCGCGGCAGCCGTCGTCTCGCCGACGGCCGCGATCCTCGTGCCGGCGGCGACGACCGCACGGTGGGAGGTGAGCACGTCGACCGTCGTGGCGCTCGTGACGGTCATCCAGTCGAAGCCGCCGGCGGCGAGCCGGGCCAGGGCCGCGTCGAGGGCCGGCGCGTCGTCGGTCGGGGCGAAGTTGATCATCGGCGCGACGATCGGCTGGGCGCCCTGGGCGCGCAGCTTGGCCGCGACCTGGTCGCCCCACGGGCCGCCCCGGGGGACGAGGACTCGCCAGCCCACGAGGGGCTTGGTCTCGATCGGCCGGGTCGGGTGGTGGCTGGTGGTCATGAGGTCACCTTCAGCGGAGCGAAGTCGGCCGCGCCGCCGGCCAGCAGTTCGCGCGCGGCCCGTTCGGCCACGTCTTCCGCGGCCTCGACGAGGTGCCGGGCAGAGTGGGACTCCGGGGTCGCCGCGTGGGAACTGGTGACCTTGCGGGTGCCGTCGGGGCTGTAGACGGTGGCGGTGAGGAAGAGCAGCCCGTCGTCGACCACGGCCGTCGCGCCGATCGGCGCGGCGCAGCCGGCCTCGAGGTGGGCGAGCACGAGCCGTTCGGCGGTCGTCGTTGCCTGGGTCCCGCCGTGGTTGATCGCGGCGAGGGCTTCGGCGAGCCGGCGGTCGGCCTGGTCCTGCCGGACCTCGATGGCGAGCGCACCCTGGCCGGGGGCGGTCGGCCACGCCGACAGTTCGAGGAGCTCGGGGGCGAGCGCGTCGAGGCGGCCCAGCCGGCCGAGGCCCGCGGCGGCGAGCACGACGGCGTCGAGGTCACCCTGGGCGACCCGGGCAAGCCGGGTGTCGACGTTGCCGCGGATGTCCACGACCTCGAGGTCGGGCCGTAGCGAGCGAAGCTGCGCGGCGCGGCGCGGCGAGCCGGTGCCGACCCTGGCGCCCTCCGGCAGGGTGGCGAGGGTGAGGCCGTCGCGGGCGCAGAGCGCGTCACGGGCATCCGCGCGTTTCGGCGTCGCGCCGATGACGAGGCCCGGGTGCGCGCCGGTGGGCAGGTCCTTCAGCGAGTGCACGATGAGGTCGCAGTCGCCGGCGAGCAGCGACTCCCGGAGGGCGCTGGCGAACACGCCGGTGCCCCCAAGGCTGGACAGGGACTCGCGGCTGGTGTCACCATGCGTGGTGATCGGGATGATCTCCACCGGGACCCCGGCCAGGGCCCCGATCCGGTTGGCGACCGCGGTGGTCTGGGCGAGGGCGAGGGCGCTGCCGCGCGTTCCGACGCGGATCACGGCGCTCACGGTGCCATCCCCGCGACGGCGGGCTTGAAGCCGAGCCGCACGTTCTCGCAGCAGCCCGGGCGGCACACGTCGTACCACGGGCCCAGCTCGGTCAGCGCGGGGCGCTCGGCCTCCGGGGTGTCGTTCAGCCGCTCGAGCACGAGGTCGACCAGCCCGCTGACGAAGGCGGGGTCGACGCCGGGCGTGGGCACGCGCACCGAAAACAGCCCGTGTTCCGCGGCGGACTCGGTGGCCTCGTTGTCGAGGTCCCACATGACCTCCATGTGGTCGCTGACGAAACCGAGCGGCACGATGACCACGGCACGGATGCCCCGGGCCGGCAGCAGGGCGATGGCGTCGTTGATGTCGGGCTCGAGCCACGGCATGCTCGGCGGGCCGCTGCGGGACTGGTAGACGAGTTGCCAGGGGGTCTCGACAGGCCCGGTCGCCGGTGCAGGCCCGGTCGCCGAGGCGGGCGTCGGCGCCGCGGTGCCGGCCATGATGGCGTGCGCGACGGCCAGGTGCTGTGCCGCGTAGGCGCCACCCTCGCCGAAGCCGCGCTCGGCCGGACCGCTCCTGGCGGCATCCGTCATCGGGATCGAGTGGGTGGAGAACAGCACCTCCACCTCGGTGACGAGGTTGATGCCGGGGACGGCCGCCGCGACATCCGCGAGGCCCTTGCGGACGCCCGTGATGAACGGAGTGACGAATCCGGGGTGGTCGAAGAACTGGCGCACCTTGTCGATCTGCACCTTGCCCTCGAGCCCGGTCGCGGACAGCGCCTCCGCGAAGTCCTCGCGGTACTGGCGGCAGCCGGAGTAGGAGCTGTAGGCGCTGGTGGCGATCGCCAGCAGGCGGCTGTGGCCGTTGGCGTGCGCCTCGGCGATCACGTCGCGCAGGTACGGGTCCCAGTTGCGGTTGCCCCAGAGCACCGGCAGGTCGACCCCGCGGCGCGCGAACTCGGCCTCGAGCGCGGCCTTGAGCACGCGGTTCTGGTTGTTGATCGGGCTGATCCCGCCGAAGTGCCGGTAGTGCTTTGCCACCTCTTCGAGGCGTTCCTCGGGGATGCCGCGGCCACGGGTGACATTGCGCAGGAACGGGATGACGTCGTCCTGGCCCTCCGGCCCGCCGAACCCGGCGAGCAAAATGGCGTCGTAAGCGGTCACTACTGCAGCACCTCGACGAGTTCGGCGGTGGTGATCCGGCGGCCGGTGTAGAACGGGACTTCCTCGCGGACGTGACGGCGCGCCTCGGTGTTGCGCAGCTCCCGCATCAGGTCGACCAGCTCGGTCAGCTCGTCGGACTCGATCGGCAGCAGCCACTCGTAGTCACCGAGCGCGAAGGCGGACACGGTGTTGGCGATCGCGCCGCGGAAGGCCGCGCCCTTGCGGCCGTGGTCGGCGAGCATCTTGCTGCGCTCGGCCTCCGGCAGGAGGTACCACTCGTAGCTGCGCACGAACGGGTAGACGGTCATCCAGCCCTTGGGCTCGACGCCGCGCAGGAAACCGGGCACGTGGCTCTTGTTGAACTCGGCGTCGCGGTGCACGCCCATGGCATTCCAGGTGGGAAGCAGGCTCTTGAGCAGACGGGTGCGACGCAGTTCCCGGTGCGCCCACTGCAGGGTCTCGGCCTCGGGCGCGTGTGTCCAGATCATCACGTCGGCGTCGGCGCGCAGGCCGGACACGTCGTAGAAGCCGCGCACGGTCACGCCCTCGGCCTCGACCAGCGCGATCACGTCGTCGAGCTCGTTCACGGCATGCGGAACATCGCGGCCGTCGAGGTCGTCAGGGTTGCCCGGATCCTTCCGCAGCACCGCGAACAGGGTGAACCCCTGCGGCGAAGCCTCGGGGGCGTCGCTCTCGGTGTGGGTGGGGGTGGCGGGCTGGGTCGTGTCTACTGCCTCTCCGGCAGCCGGGTGAGTCATAACTACTAGTCTCTACCGCTTTGCGGCCAGAGCCAAAAGCAGGTCAGCGCTGGAGCACCCGCCTGGCCCCGAGCCAGACCACCGTTCCGGCCACGGCGGCGGCGACAGCGGCAATGCCGAGCAGCGCCGCCGGGTTGTCGTCGCCCAATTTGCGGAGGCGCTCGGTCAGCTCCTGCCGGGCGTGGTGCAGCCGCTTGGGAACGTTGGCCTTGTACTCGAGCGCGTCCAGCGTCGACGCCAGCTCGACGCGAGCACGCGCGGCCTCGGCGCGCAACTCGGTCATGCCGCGGGCCGGGGCCGGGATGGTCTTCGGCTCAGTGCTCATAGTCGCCAAGTCCCTTCAGTGCGTCAACGTCGGCTCGGATGCTCGCGGTCACGCCCTCCGGATTGCTCGCGGTGCCCGCCTTGACCCGGTTCACGCCGATCAGGACAAGGATCGCGGCGACCAGCAGGAGGGCAACGAAGACGATCAGGGCGGCCAGCCAGAGGGGCAGGACGAGGGCGAGGGCGATCACCGCGAGCGCGACCAGCAGGCCGGTCGCGAAGAACGCGAAGACGCCCGCCACGGCGAAGAGCCCGACGCCGATGCCGACGTTTTTGGCCTTGCCGGCCATCTCGGCCTTGAAGGCCGCGAGTTCCGCCTTGACCAGGTTGCTGACCTGGCCGGGCAGCTCCCCGATCAGGGTGAACACTGACTGCTTCGTCTTCGGGTTGAATCCACTGGTGTTCATGGAACTCCCTCCCTCGCCTGCGGCGGCTAGTTGGCGGTCGGTTCGGACGAGTCGGTAGCGGCCGCTGCCGGCTTCGCAGCCGACTCGGCCGGCTTGGCGGTCGACTTCGCCGGGCGGGACTTGGCGCTCGTTGTGGCGCTGCCCTTGGCAACCTTGACCGCGGCGGCGGTGCGGGCCGCGGAGGCCGACTCGGCCGGGGCCGGCCTGGCGGACGTGTCCTGGACCTTGGTCTGGACCTTGCCCTGGACCTTGTCCTGGACCTTGCCCTGGACGGACGCGAACGCCTTCTTGCCGGCTTCGAACAGCACGGCCGGCACATCGCCGACGGCCTCGAGGGCGAAATCGCGCACCTCGGTGACCCGACGCTGGACCGGCGGCGCGTTCCACAGCTCCTTCGCCGACGCGGTGATCTGCTCGTAGCGCTTGCGCCCAGCGCGCGCGCCCAGCACGTATCCGACCAGTCCACCGGTGATGAACAGAAGCTTTCCCCGCATTGTCACTCCATTCGTCGACTTGCACGTGTGCACCAGCGTATCCCGCTTGTCCAGCCCGGCGAGCGTGGCGTGCGAAGGAGATCAATGCCCGGTCAGAGGCCGAGCGCGGCGTGCCGGACGCGGGTCGACGCGGCGAGGGCATCCGGGATGACGGAGGCCAGGCCCGTTCCGGCCAGCCAGGCGCCGGTGATGTCGATCCCCGGGATCGCGTCGAGCGTCTCGCGAACCCGGCGCACGCGGTCGGCGGCGCCGATCGTCGCGGGCGAGAGGGTGTCACCCCAGAGGGTTCGGGCGAACCCCCGCACGGCTCCGGGATCCAGGTCGACGCCGAGGAGCGCCGAGGCGTCGCGCAGGGCGAGGGCCTGGAAGTCGTCGTCGGACAGCCGGGCGACGGGGCTGTCCTGCCCGGCCCGGCCGTAGGACAGCCGCAGCACGTGCCGTCCGGGGCCGGCGGCCTCGGCGACCCAGGCCCACTTCGCGCTCACGTGGGTCAGCGCCTTCGCCGTGACGCCGGGGGTGCCGACCGCGACGAGCACGCCCGTGCCGCGCGGGTGCGCATCGAGGGCCGGCGCGTCGATGACGATCGTGGCGAGTTCGACGGCCGTCGCCTCCGGCCAGTCCAGCGAGGCGAGCGCCGCGGCTTCCGGCGTCACCCCGGCCAGCAGGCGGAGGGCCTGTGCGCCCGGGGTCGCGATGATCACGAAGCGGCCTTCCATCGTCGATCCGGGCTCGGCGGTTCCGGGCTCGGCGGCCACGGTCACTCGCCAGCTCGGCTCCTGGTCGCTGCCGGTGCGTTCGAGCGCGGTGACCGGCGAACCGGTCAGCACCTCCACGCCGTAGAGGTCGAGGTCGGCGCGCAGCGCGTCGACGAGCCGTGACATCCCGCCGCGAAGCCCGCCGATGGCAGAGCCGGCCGGCGCCGCGGAGCGCATGGCGGTCACGGCCCCGGAGAGCGAGCCGGTGGTGGTGAGCGCCGCGTTCAGGCCGGGGGCGACCACGTCGATCTCGAGGTCCGCGGCGGATGCCGAATAGACCCCGCCCGCCACGGGCTCGACGAGCCGTTCGAGCACCCGGCGGCCCATCCGTTTCCGCACGAGGTCGCCGAGGCTGTGCTCGCGGCCGATCTTCAGCACGGGCATGAGCCGGTCGAGATAGGCGCGCCAGGCGCCGCCCCAGCCGATCACGCGGCGCACGTCGTCGGCCAGCGGGGAGCCCGGAATGCCGAGCACGCCGGCCTGGGGCAGCGGCACGCTCACCGACGCCGCGGCAGACCCGGTAGCCGACCCGATCGCGGGCAGGTGGAGCCACGCGCCCGCGGGGTTCGGCGCGATGACCTCGCCGGCCAGGCCCAGCCCGTCGATGAACTCGGCCACCGTGTTCCGCCGCACGGCGAAGCTTTCGGCACCGCTGTCGAGGGTCAGGCCGGCGAGCTCGTGGGCGGCGACGGCGCCGCCAGGGGCATCCGCGGCTTCGAGCACGGTGACGCGGAGCCCGACGTGCGCGGCGGCCCGGGCAGCGACCAGTCCGGCCACTCCCCCGCCGATGACCAGGACGTCCCTCATGCCGGTGCCTTCCGCGTCAGTCATGTCGGGCGGGCGTTACGCCGCGCCGTGCTCGTGCACGAAGTCGACGATCCGGGTCAGCACGTCCGGGTCGGTTTCCGGCGGGACGCCGTGGCCGAGGTTGAGCACGTGCGCGGGCGCCAGTCGGCCGCGCTCGAGCACGTCGAGCACGTGCGCCTCGAGCACCGGCCACGGCGCGGCGAGGAGGGCGGGGTCGATGTTGCCCTGGATCGGCACGACGCCGCCGAGCCGGCGGTTGGCCTCGTCGAGCGGGATCCGGTAGTCGACGCCGACGACGTCAGCGCCGATCGTGTGCATCTCCTTGAGCAGCTCGCCGGTGCCCACCCCGAAGTGCACGACGGGAACGTTGCGCCGGATCTCGGTCGGGTCGGCGGCCTCGTCCTCGGTGCGTTCGAGGTAGGTGAGGTCGCGAACGTGCGAGATCGCCAGGGCGGAGGCCGGGGCGACGTAGCGGGCGTAGTCCTCGAGGGAGAGCGCGCCGGCCCAGGAGTCGAACAACTGCGCGGCGCTGGCGCCGGCGAGCACCTGGGCACGGAGGAACCGGCCGGTCACCTCGGCCGTCCAGGCCATTAGTGCCGCCCAGGCCTCGGGGTCGGCGTGCATGAGCGTCCGGGCGTGGATGTGGTCCTTCGACGGTCCGCCCTCGACGAGGTACGCGGCGAGGGTGAAGGGCGCCCCGGCGAATCCGATCAGCGGGGTGTCGCCGAGCCGGGCGACCGTGCGGGCGACCGCCTCGGAGATCGGCGCGAGGGCGTCGTCGAGGATGGCCGGGTCGAGGGCGGTGAGGGCCGCGACATCCTTCGCGGTGCGCGTCGCCGTGCCGAGGACCGGGCCCTTGCCGGCCACGATCTCGACGTCGACGCCGACGAGCTTGAGCGGCACGACGATGTCGCTGAAGAAGATGCCCGCGTCGACGCCGTGCCGGCGCACCGGCTGCAGCGTGATTTCGCTGGCCAGCTCCGGGTCGAGGCAGACGTCCAGCATCCGGGTGCCGACGCGGAGTTCGCGGTATTCGGGCAGCGAACGGCCCGCCTGGCGCATGAACCAGACCGGGGTCACGTCGGGCCGGGTGCCCTGGTAGGCGCGGATGAGGCGGGAGCCGGCGGTCAGGCCGGAGGCGAGGGGGTGCTGCGCGTCGAGGTTCACACCCGCAATTCTGTCAAACATCCATCAACGTCACGATTCGGGGCGTTCGGCGGCGCGACGTAGAATCGAGGATGTGCTGATTTGTCTGTCCGCGAGTCACAAGAACTCCAGCTTCGATGTGCTGGAGAAATTGTCCGTCGGCGCCAGCGCCTCCGCGGACCGGATGCTCGAGCGCCACACCGCCCTCAGTGGCGCCGTTATCGTCGCCACCTGCAACCGCTTCGAGGCATACCTCGACCTCGATGAGCCGTTCGGCGTCTCGCCGCTGCCGGCGGTTTCCGCCGCCATCGAGGCGATCAGCGCCAGCACCGGCGTCGCCGCGGACACCCTGCGCGACACCCTCGACCTCGTGCACGGCAACGGGGTCGCCGAGCACCTGTTCGCCGTGACGAGCGGCCTCGAATCCGTCGTCGTCGGCGAGGGGGAGATCGCCGGCCAGGTGCGTCGCGCCCTCGAACAGGCCCGTGCGCACGGCACCACCAGCGGCGAGCTGGAGCGGCTGTTCCAGCGCGCCTCGCAGACCTCGCGCGGGGTCAAGAACCGCACCGGCATCGGCGCGGCCGGGCGCTCGCTCGTGCGCCTCGCCCTCGAACTGGCCGAAAGCCGCGTGAGCGACTGGGCCGAGACCCGGGTGCTCCTGGTCGGAACCGGCCGCTACGCCGGCGCCTCGCTGGCCGCCCTGCGCGATCTCGGGGCCGAGAACGTGCGGGTCTACTCGCCGTCCGGCCGCGCCGACAAGTTCGCCAGGTCGCACGACATCGAGGCGGTCCCCGAACTCGGCTTCGCCCGCGAGGCCGCCGGGTCCGATCTCATCCTCACCTGCACGACCGTCGGCCACCACGTGATCGACGCAGCCCTCCTCGCGGCTGGCCGCGCGCTCGTCGCCGAACAGCGGATCGTGCCGGACGGCGTCACGCTCCTCGCCGGCCCGGCGGATGCCGCGGCTGTTGCGGCTGTTGCGGCTGTTGACGTTGCGGGCGCGCTTGCTCCGGCTGCCGCCGCCGAGCCGGCCGAACCGCTCGAGGCGCCGCGCCAGCTCATCATCGACCTCGGGCTGCCCCGCAACGTCGACCCTGACGTCAGCCTCGTGCCCGGCGTCGAACTCCTCGACCTCGAGACCATCCGCATCCACGCCCCGCTCGAGGAGTTGAACTCGACCAGCGAGGCGCGGCAGCTCGTGACCAAGGCGGCGCGGAAGTTCACGGCCGTGACCGAGGAGCAGAGCCTCGCGCCGGCCGTCGTGGCCCTGCGCAGCTACGTCTTCGACCTGCTCGACGCCGAAATCGAGCGGGCCCGCGGCCGCGGCGACGCGAGCGAGCAGACCGAGGCGGCGCTGCGGCACCTCGCCGGAGTGCTGCTGCACACGCCGATGGTGCGTTCGCGTTCGCTCGCCCGCGCCGGGGAGCAGGAGTCGTTCCTGGCCGGCCTCGACGCGCTCTTCGGCATCCAGGTCTCCCTGCCGGCCGCGGGCACGGCGCAGGCGGCCCCCGACGCCGCGCGCGACTCCGGCACCGCGGCCTCGTGACCCGGCCCGTCGGCCTAACTCTCCCGGTCGACGCGCGTCCGATCCGCACCGACCGCTTGCTGCTGCGACCGCTGACCGAGGCCGACGCGGACGACGTCTACTCGTACCAGTCCCTGCCCGAGGCGGTGCGGTACCTGCCGTGGCCGCTGCGCGACCGGGAGGAATCCCGCGAGCACACCCTGAAACGGGCCGGTTTCACTCGGCTGGCCGCCGACAAGGACGCGATCATCCTCGCGGCGGAGCTGCTCGGCCCGGACGGGGAGCCGGGCCCGGTGATCGGGGACCTGAGCATTTTCCTGCAGAGCGCAGTGAACGCGCAGGTGTCGATCGGCTGGGTGTTCCATCCGGTTCGGCACGGCCGGGGATACGCCACCGAGGCGGCCAGGGCGGTGCTGGAGTTCGCCTTCACTGACGTGGGCGCCCACCGGGTCTTCGCCGAGGTCGACCCCCGGAACATGGCATCCGTGGCCCTCTGCCTGCGCCTGGGCATGCGGCTCGAGGCGCTTTTCCTCGAGAACGAGATCTTCAAGGGCGAGTGGAGCGACCTCTCCGTGTACGCGATCCTCGAGCGCGAGTGGGGCGCCGGGCGCTAGCCGCGCCTGCCTGTCGGCGAGACTCCCCTTTTCTGCCGAGAGTACCCGTTGCACCGGCGACCCTCGGCAGAAACGGCGATTGTCGGCACGGCGGAACCTCTGCGAGGCTGGGCGGATGCGAGCGGTCTATTTCGAAGAGTTCGGCGCCCTGCCCGAGGTGCGCGAGCTGCCGGACCCCGTGGCGAGCGCGGCGGGCGTCGTCGTGCGGGTCGAGGCGACGGGCGTCTGCCGGAGCGACTGGCACGGCTGGATGGGTCACGACCCCGACATCCGTCTGCCGCATGTGCCCGGGCACGAACTGGTCGGGGTGATCGACTCGGTCGGCCCCGACGTTCGCCGCTTCGCGGTGGGCCAGAGGGTGACCGTGCCGTTCGTCTGCGCCTGCGGCGCGTGCCCGGAGTGCGCGGGCGGCAACGGCCAGGTCTGCCGCAACCAGACCCAGCCGGGGTTCACCCACTGGGGCTCGCACGCCGAACTGGTCGCGCTGCACAACGCCGACGTCAACCTGATCGCCCTGCCCGACAACCTCGACGCGGGCGCCGCCGCCCTGCTCGGCTGCCGGTTCGCGACCTCCTACCGCGGACTGGTTCACCAGGCGCGGCTGGTCGCCGGCGAAACCCTGGTGGTGCTGGGCTGCGGCGGGGTGGGGCTCTCCGCCGTCATGATCGGTCGGGCGCTGGGCGCCCGGGTGGTCGCTGTCGACATCAGCGACGCCGCCCTCGAAGCCGCGGCACGGGTCGGCGCCGAACACACGGTCAACTCCGCCGGGCTGGCCGAGTCCGAGGTGCTGGCGCGGATCCGCGAGTTCGCCCCGGATGGTGCGGAGGTCACGCTCGAGGCGCTCGGCCGGGAGAGCACCGTGGCCGTGGCCATCCGCTCGCTGGCCATCCGCGGGCGGCACGTGCAGATCGGGCTCCTGCCGGAGGACCCCAAGGTTCCGCTCGGCGTGGTCATCGCGCGGGAACTGACCGTGCTCGGCAGCCACGGGATGCCCGCCCACGACTACTCCGAGCTGCTCGCGCTGGTCACCTCCGGCCGGCTGCGCCCGCAGGACCTGATCAGCCACCGGATCACCCTCGAGGATGCTCCCGCCGCCCTCGCCGCGATGTCCGCGCCGGCGCCGGCCGCGGGCGTCACTCTCATCGAGGTTGCCCGCCCCGCCCGTTCGTAACTCCTCCAGTTCGCAACCGTCGCCCGGTCGCGCCGCGCAATCACGCGGAAGCGCAACGTCCCCGGCGCGAACTGGAGGAGTTATGCGCACCGCGCGCGGGGCATCCGCCCGCCGTTGCGCCGTCGAGGGTCGAGCGGGTGTCAGGCGCCGCGGAGGCGCTCGGCGAGGTAGGCGTCGAGCTTGTCGAGCGGGATGCGCTCCTGGGCCATGGTGTCGCGGTCACGTACGGTGACGGCCTGGTCGTCGAGCGAGTCGAAGTCGACCGTGACGCAGTACGGCGTGCCAATCTCGTCCTGGCGGCGGTAGCGCCGCCCGATCGCGCCGGCGTCGTCGAAGTCCACGTTCCAGGACTCGCGCAGCCGCGCCGCGAGCGCCTTGGCCATCGGCGACAGGGCCTCGTTGCGCGACAGCGGCAGCACGGCCACCTTGACCGGCGCCAGGCGCGGGTCGAGCTTGAGCACGGTGCGCTTGTCGACGCCGCCCTTCGCATTGGGCACTTCCTCCTCGTGGTAGGCGTCCACGAGGAACGCCATCAGCGAGCGCGTCAGCCCGGCGGCCGGCTCGATCACGTAGGGAACCCAGCGCTCGTTCTTCGTCTGGTCGAAGTACGAGAGGTCCTTGCCGGATGCGGCCGCGTGCGTCTTCAGGTCGAAGTCGGTGCGGTTCGCCACGCCCTCGAGCTCGCCGAACTCGCTGCCGCTGAAACCGAAACGGTACTCGATGTCGACGGTGCGCTTGGAGTAGTGCGAGAGCTTGTCCTGGGGGTGTTCGAAGAGGCGCAGGTTCTCCGGGTTGATGCCGAGGCCGGTGTACCAGGCCATCCGCGCGTCGATCCAGTACTGGTGCCATTCCTCATCCGTGCCGGGCTCGACGAAGAATTCCATCTCCATCTGCTCGAACTCGCGGGTGCGGAAGATGAAGTTTCCCGGGGTGATCTCGTTGCGGAAGCTCTTGCCGGTCTGGCCGATGCCGAACGGCGGCTTCATCCGCGACGCCTGCAGCACGTTGGCGAAGTTCACGAAGATGCCCTGCGCGGTCTCCGGGCGCAGGTAGTGCAGGCCCGACTCGTCGTCGACCGGGCCGAGGTAGGTCTTGAGCAGGCCGGAGAAGGCGCGCGGCTCGGTCCAGGCGTTGCGGTTCCCGCAGTTCGGGCAGGGGATACCGTCGAGCCCGCCCTCCGCGGCGCGGCCCTTACGCTCCTCGAACTCTTCCTCGAGGTGGTCGGCGCGGAAGCGCTTGTGGCAGCTGGTGCACTCGACCAGCGGGTCGCTGAAGACCTCGACGTGGCCGGAGGCCTCCCAGACCTGCTTGGGCAGGATGACGGATGAATCGAGCCCGACGACATCCTCGCGGCCGGTGACCATCGTGCGCCACCACTGCCTCTTGATGTTCTCCTTGAGCTCCACGCCGAGCGGCCCGTAGTCCCAGGCGGACCGTGACCCGCCGTAGATTTCACCGGCCTGGAAGACGAACCCGCGGTGGCGGGCGAGGGCGATGACGGAATCGAGACGGGAGAGTGCGGCCACGGTGGCTCCAATGGTCGAGGGGGAGGAAGAGGGAACGCCCCATTTTAGGCGCTCGACCGGCGCCACATTCCCCTGCTGCTAGCGTTGGCGAGGAAGTCCGCCGCCAGCCGCGGGTTCTCGAGGGAGAGAAAATGAGCACGACATCCGGCAGCCAGAAGGATGCCACCGGGGATTCCACGGGCCTGGACCTGATTCCGGATCGACTGCCCGTGGCCGTGGCCGAGGAGGTCCTCGAGGCCGAGCGCCGCAACTGGACTCCGGCGAAAATCGCGCTCTGGGCAGGGATTTCCCTGGTCGGCGCGGTGAGCTGGGTCATGCTGGCGGTGGTTCGCGGCGAGACCGTCAACGCCGCCTGGTTCGTCTTCGCTGCCGTCGCCACCTACCTGATCGCCTACCGGTTCTACTCCCGGTTCATCGAGAAGCACCTGCTGCGGCCCGACGACCGCCGGGCGACTCCGGCCGAGTACAAGGCCGACGGCAAGGACTACGCCGTCACCGACCGCCGGGTGCTCTTCGGGCACCACTTCGCCGCCATCGCCGGCGCCGGCCCACTCGTCGGCCCGGTCCTGGCCGCCCAGATGGGCTACCTGCCCGGCACGATCTGGATCATCGTCGGCGTCATCCTCGCCGGTGCGGTCCAGGACTACCTGATCCTGTTCTTCTCGATGCGCCGCGGCGGCCGCTCGCTCGGCCAGATGGCCAGGGACGAGCTCGGCGTCATCGGCGGCACCGCCGCCCTCGTCGCGACCCTCGTGATCATGGTCATCATCGTGGCTATCCTCGCCCTCGTCGTCGTCAACGCGCTGGCGGAGAGCCCGTGGGGCGTCTTCTCGGTCTCGATGACCATCCCGATCGCCCTGCTGATGGGCGTCTACCTGCGCTTCTTCCGGCCGGGCAAGGTGACCGAGGTCTCGATCATCGGCTTCGTGCTGCTGATCGCCGCCATCATCGGCGGCGGGATGATCGCCGGCACCGAGTGGGGCGCCGCGTTCTTCCACCTCGACAAGGTCACGATCGCGTGGGGCATCATCATCTACGGCTTCATCGCCGCGATCCTGCCGGTCTGGCTGTTGCTCGCCCCACGGGACTACCTCTCCACCTTCATGAAGATCGGCACGATCCTCATGCTCGCCGTCGCGATCGTGATCGTGCGGCCGGAAATCACCGTCCCCGCGGTCAGCGAGTTCGCGGCGACCGGCGGCCCCGTGGTCAGCGGCTCGCTCTTCCCGTTCCTCTTCGTCACGATCGCCTGCGGCGCGCTGTCCGGATTCCACGCGCTGATCGCCTCGGGCACCACGCCCAAGCTCGTCCAGAAGGAGCGCCAGACGCGGTTCATCGGCTACGGCGGCATGCTGATGGAGTCCTTCGTCGCGATCATGGCGCTCGTCGCCGCGCTGTCGATCGACCGCGGGATCTACTTCGCCATGAACTCCCCCGTCGCCCTCACCGGCGGCACCGTCGAGGGCGCGGTCGCCTTCGTCAACAGCCTCGGCCTGACCGGGGTCAACCTGACCCCCGACATGCTCACGCAGACCGCGCAGAACGTCGGCGAGGAATCCATCGTCTCCCGCACCGGCGGAGCGCCGACGCTCTCCGTCGGGCTCGCCCACATCATGCAACAGGTGGCCGGCGGCACCGGGATGATGGCGTTCTGGTACCACTTCGCCATCATGTTCGAGGCGCTGTTCATCCTCACCGCCGTCGACGCCGGCACCCGGGTCGCCCGGTTCATGCTGCAGGACAGCCTGGGCAACTTCTTCCCGAAGTTCAAGGACACCTCGTGGCGCACGGGCGCCTGGCTCGCCACGGCGGTCATGGTCGGGGCGTGGGGCGCGGTGCTACTGATGGGCGTGACCGACCCGCTCGGCGGGATCAACACGCTCTTCCCGCTCTTCGGCATCGCCAACCAGCTGCTGGCCGCGATCGCGCTGGCGGTCTGCATGGCCATCGTCGCCAAGCGCGGCAACTTCCGCTACCTGTGGATCGTGGCCCTGCCGCTCGCGTTCGCGGCCGTCGTGACCATCTACGCGTCCTTCCTGAAGATCTTCTCGACCGTGCCGGCGGTGGGCTACTTCGCGCAGAACAGGGCGTTCTCTGAGGCCCTCGCGGCCGGGGAAACCAGCTTCGGCGCCGCGCCGACGGTGCAGGCGATGGAGGCCGTCGTGCGCAACACGATGGTGCAGGGGCTGCTCTCGATCCTCTTCGTCACCCTGGCCATCATCGTCATCGTCACCGCGATCGTCGCCACCTGGAAGGCATACCGCTCGGGCTCGAACACGACCGACGAGGATGCGGCCGTGCAGTCCCGGATCTTCGGCCCGGCCGCGTTCGTGCCGACCAGGGCCGAGAAGGAGCTCGAGGTCCAGTGGGACGCCCAGGCCGCGGAGCTGAAGGCGGCACTCCCGCCCAAGCCCGCCCGGTCCGGCCGATGAGGGCCGTCCTCGCCGCGGTGCGCAGCGGCGCCAGGGGAATCGCCTGGTTCGTCCGCGGCGTACTCGGCGAGGACGCCTACGACAAGTACGTCGCGCACCACGCGGCGACCCACGGCGGAGCGGAGGCCGGAGCCTGCGGCATCGGCGAGCCCGTGATGACCGAGCGCGAGTTCTGGCGCGACCAGACCGACCGGCAGCAGAAGAACCCGCAGAACCGCTGCTGCTGAGGTCGTCCCCGCCGTGCGCGGCCGGGAGGCCGGGAGGCCGGCTCAGGAGAATCCGTGATCTGGCCGACTGCCGCCGCTGGAGGACGGGGCGCGCGTTTGCCCGGTCCCGGTTTCTCCTGAGTTAGCCGCGGGCGAGTGCGGCCAGGCCGTGACGCCCGAACCGGGCAATAGGCTCGGGGCATGAGCGAGTCCTTCCGCCGCATGCTGCGCGCCCTGCCGGATTTCCCCGAGGGACTTCCCGCCTTCGACCCGGCGACGGCGCCGGCCGACCCGGCCGACCTGTTCACGCGATGGCTGGACGAGGCCCTGGCTGCCGGCGTGCGGCAGCCGCACGCCTTCAGCCTGGCCACCGCGGGCGCCGACGGAACCCTGTCCTCCCGGATGCTCATCCTGAAGAACATCGACGAGCACGGCTGGCACTTCGCCACGGCGACCACCTCGCGGAAGGGCCGGGAACTGGCCGTCAACCCGCGGGCCGCGATGAACTTCTACTGGTCGGAGCTCGGCCGGCAGGTGCGCGTGAGCGGGACCGTGGCCCTGCTGTCGGCGGAGGCATCCGCCGCCGACTGGGCCGATCGACCCGCGGCCGACGAGTCGGCCAACCCGAGCTGGCAGCTGTATGCCCTGCGGCCGGCGGAGATCGAGTTCTGGCAGGCCTCCGCCGACCGGAACCATATCCGGCACCGCTACAGCCTCTGACCGCTATAGCCCTTATGGTGGCCGGATGGCGAAGACGGCACTCATCATCGGCGGCACCGGGCAGATCGGCCTGGCGGCCGCGTCCCGGCTGGCTTCGGCGGGCTGGGCGGTGACCGTCGCCCACCGCGGGCAGCACACGCCCGCGCTGCCGGCGGATGCCCGGAGCATCCGGTTCGACCGCGCCGACACGGCCGCGCTGCACGCCGCCGCCCGCGGCCACGACCTCGTGCTCGACACGGTCGCCTACGACACCGTGCACGCCGACCAGCTTGCCGGGCTGGCCGGCCACGTCGGCTCGCTCGTCGTGATCTCCACCGGCTCGGTCTACCTCGGCCGGAACGGCTCCTACCTCGACGTGGCGACGGACGAGGTCTTCCCGGACTTCCCGGTGCCGCTGACCGAGGCCGACCCGGCCGTCGACAACGCCGAGCAGACCTACTCGCCGCTGAAGGCCGCGATGGAGCGCCGTCTCCTGGCCGCCGCCGACCTGCCGGTGAGCATCCTCCGGCCGGGCGCGATCCACGGGCCGAACAGCCCGGCCCTGCGCGAGTGGTTCTTCATCAAACGGGTGCTCGACGGCCGGCGCCGGGCGGTGCTCGCCTACGACGGCGCCAGCCGGTTCGGCACCTCGGCCACCGCGAACATCGCCGAGCTCGTTTTCCGGTGCGCCGAGCGGCCGGGTCGACGCGTGCTCAATGCCGTCGACGACGAGGCGCTCACCGTGGCCGGGATCGGCCGGGCGGTGTTCGATGCGATGGGGCATGAGGCCGAGATCCTCACGTTCACCGGGCCGCCCCTGGGCGAGCTCGGGTCGAGCCCCTGGGGCATCCCGAACCCGATCGTGCTCAGCATGGCCGCCGCCCGCGAGCAGCTCGGCTACGCGCCGGCCGTGAGCTACGCCGAGGGCCTGGCCGACGACATCCGCTGGGTGACGGATGCCGTCGCTTCGGCCGAGCGCCGCGGCGGGTCCTGGCAGCAGCTCTTCCCGTCCATCGTGAATCGCTACGGCGCAAACGGTTGGTTCCCCTACGCCGCCGAGGACTCGTTCGCCGGCTGAATCAGCCGGCTGAACGAACCGGCTGGGCCGCTATTCGGTCAGCGCGTACGCCGTGCGCAGCCAGCCGGCGAGCTCGGCGTCGACCTCGGCCGTCGTGCGGATCACGATCTCGTTGAGCCAGCGATTGCGGGAGACCTGCTCCGACTTGCGGATGCGCTCGCTCACGATCGGTTCGGACGTCACGAGGTTCAGCAGTACGGCGCCCGACCGCGGATGGATGCCGAGGAACGCGCGGCCGTTCGTCACGTGCAGGGAGCCCTGCTTCTCCTCGATCTCGTGGCCGCCGAGCTGGGCCAGGGCACCCTGGAGGATCTCGAAGATCTCGCGGGCCGCGTCATCCGCCTGGATTCGTTCGATCGCCGTCGCTGCCATGCCCCCATGATCCACCTCACCCCCGCGAAAACGCAGTTGTGCGCGCTAAAACGCCCTCAGAAGGCGCACAACTGCGGTTTCGCGGGAGGTGGCGGGAGGCGCGAGAGGGTCAGTGCACGTATTCGAGGAGGTCGAGGCCGATCGCCCGCATGCCGTCGAGCACGGATAGCCGGGAGGAGAGCTTCGTGTCGGCGAACGACATCGACACCGCGTAGGTCACGCCGGCCCGCGGGCCGCGGAGGATGCCGGCCTCGCTGCGGACGCCGGCATCCGTGCCCGTCTTGTTGACGAGCAGGATGCCGTGGTCGCCGTCCCGGTGCGCGAGCGGGTCGAGCCCGAACGCGCTGGCCACCATCGACAGGTCGGTGTTCAGCGAGAGCCAGCCGATGACGCGTTCGCTGGCCTCGGCGTCGACGATCTCGCCGCGGGCGAGCGCGGTGAGCAGCCAGGTGAGTTCCTTCGCGCTGCCGACCGAGAGCTGCGGGGCATCGTCCGGGCCACGCTGGTCGCGGACGAGGTCGAGCAGGGCCGTGCGGGAGAGGCCGAGCTGCTCGGTGCGTGCGCGCACCGCGTCGAGCCCGACGGCGCGGATGAGCACGTTCGTGGCCAGGTTGTCGCTCGCGGCGCCGACCAGGGCGGCGAGGTCGGCGACCGGCAGCGAGGGCGCCTGCAGGTGCTGCCAGATGCCGGGGCCGCTCACCGCGTCGGCGGCGGTGCGGTCGAGGATCGTGTAGACGCCGAAGTCGGCGTCCCGGAGGCGCGCGGCCACCTCGATCAGGAGGAGGATCTTGCCGATGCCCGCCGTCGGCATTTCGACGTGGTCGTCGACCGAGAAGAGCACCCGGCCGGTCGTCAGGTCGGTCGCGCGGGCGGACACCTGCACGCCGTCCATCGCCAGCTCGCCGAGGGCCTGGAAGCCGCGGCCGAAGTTCTCGTGCGTCTCCGGGCCCTTGTGCTTGCCCTTGCGCTCGGCGGAATGCCTGGAGCGTCGCTCTGCATCCTGGGTCGGCTTGGACAATTCGCGCGCGGCTTTCTCTCGGTGCGGGTAAGAATACCCCGCGATTACCCTACGTCACAGCCGGGCGGCCGGCCTCACCAGGTCGTGACGCCAGCCCGGGCCTCACCAGATCGTGACGCGCTTCCCGGGGTCGAGCCAGAGGGCATCCGTTTCGGTGACCCCGAAGGTCGTGTAGAACTCGTCGATGTTGCTGACGATCTGGTTGCAGCGGAACTCGTTGGGCGAGTGCGGGTCGATCGCCAGCAGGCGGATGACTTCCTCGTCGCGACCCTTCATCTGCCAGGCCTGCGCCCAGGAGAGGAAGAAGCGCTCGGCGCCGGTCATGCCGTCGATCACCGGCGGCTCCTGGCCGTCCAGCGACAGGAGGTAGGCCTTCCAGGCGATCGACAGGCCGCCGAGGTCGCCGATGTTCTCGCCGATGGTGAGCGCGCCGTTGACGTGGTGCTCGGGGACCTGCTTCGGGGCGAGGGCGTTGAACTGCTCGATCAGCGACTTGGTGCGCTCCTGGAACGCGGCCTTGTCCTGCTCGGTCCACCAGTCGATCAGCAGCCCGTCGCCGTCGTACTTCGACCCCTGGTCGTCGAAGCCATGGCCGATCTCGTGCCCGATGACCGCGCCGATTGCCCCGTAGTTGGCGGCGGAATCGCGGGCCTCGTCGAAGAACGGGAACTGCAGGATGGCGGCCGGGAAGACGATCTCGTTGAAACCCGGGTTGTAGTACGCGTTGATCGTCTGCGGCGTCATGAACCACTCGTCGCGGTCGAGCGGGTTGCCGATCTTGCCGAGCTCCCGGTGGAACTCGAACTCGCTCGCCGCACGGACGTTCGCGATGAGGTCGCCGGCGTCGATCGACAGGGTCGAATAGTCGCGCCACTTCACCGGGTAGCCGATCTTGGGCGTGAACTTGTCGAGCTTCTCCAGGGCGCGGGTGCGGGTCTCGTCGGTCATCCACTCGAGGCCGGTGATGCTCTGCCGGTAGGCCTCGACGAGGTGGCCGACGAGCACGTCCATGCCGGCCTTGGCGCTGGGCTTGAAGTGCCGCTGCACGTAGATGCGGCCGACCGCCTCGCCGAGCGCGCCCTCGACGAGCGAGACGCCGCGCTTCCAGCGGTCGCGGATCTGCGGGGTGCCGCTGAGCGTGTGGCCGTAGAACTCGAAGTTGGCGGCGACGAAATCGCTTGAGAGGTACGCGGCGCTCGAACGGATGACCTGCCAGCGCAGCCAGTCCCGCCAGGCGTCGAGCCTGTCCTCGGTCAGCATCTCGGCGAGCCCGGTCACGAAGCTCGGCTGGCGAACGACGAGCTCCGCGAAGGCGGCCTCGGGGGCGTCGAGCCCTTCCAGCCAGAGGTGGAGGTCGGCCCCCGCGGCGAGCGCGGACACCTGCCCCCAGGTCTTGAGGTTGTAGGCCAGCTCGCTGTCCCGGGACTTCACGTTGTCCCAGTGGTGACGGGCGAGTTCGGTCTCGAGGTCGAAGACGCGCTGCGCGCGGGCCCCGGCGTCGGAGAAGCCGGCGAGGCCGAACATCCGTGCCTGGAAGGCCCGGTAGGCGTCGCGGACGGAGGCGAACTTCTCGTCTCGGTAGTAGGACTCGTCCGGCAGGCCGATGCCGCCCTGCTCGAGGAAGACGAGGTAGCGCTCGGGGTTGCCCGGGTCGTTGTCGACGTAAAGCGCGAAGGCACCGGCGACACCCTTGCGCTCGAGCCGGCCGAGCGTGCCGAGCAGGCCCGGGACGGAGGTGACGGCGTCGACCGTGGCGAGGTCGGCCGCGAGTGGCGTCGCGCCCAGCTTCTCCACGCGCTCCTCGTCGAGGAAGCTCGCGTACAAGTCACCGAACTTGCGTTCCTCGGTGCCCGCCGGGGCGGTCTGGGCCTCGAGGATGATCGCGCGCACGGCCTTCTCGGACTCCTCGGCGAGGAGGTAGAACGACCCCCACCGGGCCTTGTCGGCCGGGATCTCGGTGCGGGCGATCCATTTTCCGTTCACGTGTCGGAAGAGATCGTCCTGCGGGCGAACGCCCGGGTCGAGTTCTGAAGTGTCGATGCCGGATGCGGTCCCCTGGTCAGTCATGCGCACCAGCCTATTCCGTCCTCCCTTCGCCGAACTGTGAGTTCGGCACCTTCGCGGGCCCCGGGAAGGTGCCAAACTCACAGTTCGGCGGGATGGGCGAGTGGGCGGGCGGCGGGGGGACTAGGGGACGAGCGAGGGTCAGAGGGCCAGGTCGCGGCGCCGGATGGCGGCGAGGGCGAGGGCGGCCAGGAGCAGGGCGAGGGCGAGCATCCACCAGGCCCCGGTCCAGTCGACGTCGGCGGTGCCGATGGCGGGGGTGTGGGTGAACGGCGAGAGGGTGCGCAGCCAGTCGGGCATCCCGAAGAGCTCGCCGAACTGGCCGATGAAGACCGAGACGAGGAGAACGCCCCAGCTGAGCCCGATGGCGAGCCGGGGAACGACCGCGAAGAGCAGCGCCGCGATGGCGAGGATGAGCACGGCCGCCGGGAGCTGGGCGAGCCCGGAGTCGACGGCGCTGGCGACCCGGTCGCCCGTGCCGGCCGAGCGGGTGAGCCCGACGGCCGCGCCCGCCGTGGCCGCCGCGAGCACGCTCGCGATTGCGACGACACCGACGACGAGGTAGTCGAACATCCAGCGGATGCGCCGGAGCGGCAGCGCGAGGAGCGCCTCGGCCGAGCCGTTGGCCTCCTCCTGGCGCATCCGGATGATCGCCTGGGTGCCCGCCGCCGCGGCGATCACTCCGACCAGGCCGAAGATCGCCGCCGTGAACAGGTCGATGATCGACCCTCGGCCGCCGGCGAGGTCGGCCAGCGCGGCGCCGATCTGCGAGTTGGACCGGACCAGTTCCACCACGGTTTCGCCGAGGGTGCCCGCCAGCACACCGAAGACCAGGCCCGCGAGCGCCCAGCCGACGACCGCCGAGCGCTGCAGCCGCCAGGCCAGGCCGAGCGAGCCGCCGAGGGTGCGCCCGGCGTGCTCGGGGCCTGCCCGTTCGCCGAAGACGCTCGCGCCCAGGTCGCGACTGGACGCCAGCGCCACCACCACGGCCAGGAGCACGGCGGCCAGGGCCAGGTCGAGCAGCAGCGGCGCCGGACTGATGGTGGTGAACGCGTGCGTTTGCTGGCCCCAGCCGATCGGGGACAGCCAGCTGGGCCAGGCGCTGGTCATGCTCAGCCCGTCGGCGGACGGTGTGCCGCCCGCGTCGCCGGCAGCCCGGAGCGCATAGGCAACGCCGATGACCGCCGCGGCCAGGCCGTTCGCGCCGCGCGAGGTGCGCATCAGCCGGCCAGCCAGGAGCCCCACGCCGAGGAAGGCGATGCCGGTGCCGGCGATCGCGGCACCGGTCGTGAACGAGCCGGAACCGTCCAGGCCGGCGGCCAGGAAGCCCAGCCAGACCGCCACCCCCGCGGCCAGGCTCGCGCCGACGCCGTGCAGGGCCGTCGCCAGCAGGGGGACGAGCCGGCCCGCCGGGGTCGCGGCGATCAGTTCCGCGCGTCCCGATTCCTCCTCGGCGCGCGAGTGCCGCACGGCGAGGAACGTGCTCATGAAGGCAACGAGCGTCGCCAGGAAGGCGAAGATCAGGAAGAAGACGAGGGCGTCGACCTCGGCCCCCTGCGGCTCACCGCGGAAAATCAGGATGGTCGGGGAGCCGGAGGCGATGCGCACGAGCGACTCGCGTTCGGCGACCGTGCCGAAGCTCGCGGCGACCGCGGCCGGGGCAACCGCGGCGAGCGCCGCGAACGCGGCGAACCAGATCGGCAGTTGAACCCGGTCTCGGCGCAGGCGCAGGCGCAGGATCGGACCCAGCGTGCTCACCGGCGGGGTCCGGCCGGGTCATCCTCGCGGTAGTGCCGCAGGAACAGGCTCTCGAGCGACGGCGGCGCGATGGTCAGGCCCTGCACGCGCAACTGGGCCAGCACGGCAAGCACCTCGGGCAGCGCGTCGCTGTCGGCGGTGAAGCTCACCCGGCCGACGCCGCCGGCCCCGTTGGCCGCCCCGCCGCCCTCTCCCCCCGCGCCGGCGACGAGGTCGTGGGCGGCCGGGATGCGCGCGGCCAGCCCGGCGAGATCGGCCTCGGCCAGGCCCTCGCTCGCGAAGCCGACCTCGGTGCGGGTCAGGTGGCGAAGCTGGGTCAGCGTGCCGGTCTCGACCGTCCGGCCGGCGCGGATGATGCTCACCCGGTCGCAGAGATGCTCGACCTCGGAGAGGATGTGGCTGGAGAGCAGCACGGTCGCGCCGTTGTTGGTCGCCGCCTGGAGCTCGCGGCGGAAGACGGCATCCATCAGCGGGTCCAGTCCCGACGTCGGCTCGTCGAGGATGAAGAGGTCGGTCGGGGCGGCCAGCGCCGCGATGAGCGCGACCTTCTGCCGGTTGCCCTTCGAATAGGTGCGGCCCTTGCGCGTCGGGTCCAGCTGGAAGGCCTCGACGAGGTGCTTGCGGCGGGCGTGGTAGCCGGCGGCATCCTTCGTTCCGCCGCGCAGCCGGCAGAGCAGGTCGATCGCCTCGCCGCCGGTGAGGTTGGGCCACAGGCTCACGTCGCCCGGGACGTAGGCGATCCGACGGTGCAGGGCGACGGCATCCGTCCACGGGTCGCGTCCGAAGACCGTGGCCGTGCCGCCGTCGGACCGCATCAGCCCGAGGAGCACCCGGATCGTCGTGGACTTTCCCGCCCCGTTCGGGCCGAGGAAGCCGTGCACCTCGCCCGCCGCGACGGAGAGGTCGAGACCGTTGAGGGCGTCCACCCGGCCGAATCGCTTCCGCAAGCCGCGGGTTTCTATGACGGCGTTCATGTGCCCAAACTACGCCCGCTCGTTGTCGCTCACTGGTTCGTGGTCCAGCCTGTCGGAAGCTCGAGCCTGTCGAAGAAGCTCAGCCGTCCCGGCCCGATTCGGCCGGCTGTGCCGGCTCAAGCTGTGCCGGCTCCGGCAAGGGCGGGCGCTTGCTCGGCAACGGCACGAGCGTCTGCGCCGAATCGACGGATGCCGGCGGCCGCAGCCAGTACTCCGCCCCGATCCGGATGATCTCCCAGTGCTGGTTGTGCAGCAGCAGGTGGTGCGGATGGCACAGGAGCACCCCGTCGGCGATATCCGTGTACCCGTTGTCCCGCAGCCACTCGTCGAGGTGGTGAGCTTCGGTCCAGGCGGGCGGCCTGTCGCAGCCGGGCCAGAGGCATCCACCGTCGCGCACCGCCATTCCCGCCCGTTGTTTCTCGGTGAAGAGGCGTTCGTCTCGACCGACGTTGACACACTGGCCGTCGTCGTCGAACTTGATCCCGCGGGTGCCGGTATCGCAGAGCCAGCGTTCAATGGTCTCGGCTGAGACGGGGACGGGGTTGCCCTCGAGCTGCCCATGCCCTGTCTGCCCTGCCTGCCTACTCAGGGTCTTCTCCGCCACGATCACTCGCACCGAGGGCCGGCGGCCGCCGAAGACGTGGCCCTGGTCGGCTTCTCCGGCGATCTTGAGCAGCTGAACCAGGGCGTCCGCCGCGATCTGCTCGGTGGTGCGCGGGTCGTCCCGGATCCGCTTCGCCCAGGCAGCCTGCTCCTTGTCGACAAAGCGCACCCCGCCGCGGCGCGGACTGGTGATCGAGTCAAAGGTGGAGAGCACGAACTCCCCGTCCTCCGGGGCGAACAACCCGTTCAGGCGCACCTTGCCGTCGCGCAGCCGGTAGACGCGCAGGAAGCGGTCGTCGTGGGCCTGCTTCTCGCGGGCCGCGATGCCGGCCTGGTCGAGCTCGTCGCGCATTCGCCTGGCCCGCTTGAACACCTCGTCGGCGTTCAGTGCCGAGGCTTCTGCGAGCAGGCGGTCGAGGGCCTGGGCGAGTTTCTCCGCGGTGACCGCTGTGTCGATCTCGCCCAGGCCCGTGCGGATCGATTCGGCGGCGTCCACGGAGAGGGTTCCCGAGATGACCGCACGGGCGATCGGCGCCTGCCACGGCAGCTTCGCGACGAACTCCGCCACATCACCGGACGGTGGCTCCAGCGCACCGGCAACGAGCCGCTCCGCCGCTTCGGTGTCGGCCATCATCGTGCCGACCGCGACGAGCTTGTGGGCGTCGCCCCTGGACGAGCCCGTCCAGTTCTGGATCAGCGCCTCCGGGCTCAGGAAGCCCTGCTGCGCGGCAAGGCCCGAGTGGCCCAGTTCGGGCCTCGAGCGGCGGGCGATCGTGGCAGCCATCCATGCGGCGTAGGCGTCAAGGAGGCGGCGGGCATCGGCGATGCGCTTCTGCCCGGCCAGGGCCTCCGCGTCGGGGAGGGCTGCCAGGTCGGCGCTCGATGACCCCAGTACCGCGACGGCATCCGCCGCCTGCCTGAGGTCGTCCGCGAGGTTTGACATGCCCCGATTCTAGCGCGATTAGAACATGAATACGAGGATTCATCAACACTGTGGAAAGAAGATTTAGTAGTTTTATTCGAGTGCTCCGGCGGGCCACCTGCCCGCTGACCTAGAGTCGTGAGCATCACTATCACCCTGTTCCACCGCCAGCCAGTGGACCGCGAGATCCTCCGCCTCGCCGTCCCCGCCGTCGGCGCGCTCATCGCCGAACCGCTGTTCCTGCTCGCCGACGCCGCCATGGTGGGGCACCTCGGCACGATCCCCCTGGCCGGCCTCGGCCTGGCCAGCGCGGTGCTGCAGACGATCATCGGCCTGATGGTCTTCCTCGCCTACAGCACGACCCCGGCCGTCGCCCGGTGGCTCGGCGCGGGCGACCGCCGCCGGGCGGTCTCCGTCGGCATCGACGGGCTCTGGCTCGCCCTCGGCCTCGGTGCCCTGCTCGCGCTGGTCGGCTGGTTCGCCACGCCGCTGCTGGTCGGGGCGTTCGGCGCCGAGCCGGACGTCGCCGCGGCGGCCGTGACCTACCTCGGCATCTCGATGTTCGGCATCCCCGCGATGCTGCTCGTGTTCGCCGCCACCGGGCTGCTCCGCGGGCTGCAGGACACGCGCACCCCGCTCTGGGTGGCCGGCATCGGCTTCGCCGCGAACATCGTGCTCAACCTGCTCTTCATCTACGGCCTCGGCCTCGGGATCGCCGGGTCGGCCATCGGCACGGTCGTCGCCCAGTGGGGCATGGTGGCCGTGTACCTCGCCGTCATCGTGCGGCAGGCCAGGCGGGACGGCGCGCGCCTCCGCCCGCACCGGGCCGGGATGCTGCTGGGCGCGGCATCCGGCGGCTGGCTGTTCCTGCGCACCGTGAGCCTGCGCGCGGCGATGCTGCTCGCCGTCTTCGTGGCCGCTCGGCTCGGCTCCCCGGACCTCGCGGCCTTCCAGATCGCCATGACGCTGTTCGCGACGCTCGCCTTCGCCCTCGACGCCCTCGCGATCGCGGCCCAGGCACTCGTCGGGCGGGGCCTCGGCGCCGGCGACCTGGCCGGCGTGCGCGCGGTCCTCCGCCGCTGCCTCGAGTGGGGAGTCCTCGCCGGGGCGGTGCTGGGGATGCTCGTGATCGCGTTGTCCGGCATCCTCGGCGGACTCTTCACCGGGGCGACCGAGGTCACCGACCTGCTGCCCCCGGCGCTCATCGTGCTCGGGGCATCCGTGCCGCTCGGCGGGGTCGTGTTCGTGCTCGACGGCGTGCTCATCGGCGCCGGGGACGCGCGCTACCTCGCCCTGACCGGCCTGGCGAACCTCGCCGCGTTCGTGCCGCTCGCCGTCGCAGTGCTGCTCTGGGCTCCCGCCGGGGCAACGGGCCTCGCGCTGCTGATGGCCGCGTTCGCGTTCGGTTACCTCGGCGCCCGCGCGGTCACGCTCGGCCTCCGCGCACGCACCGCCCGCTGGATGGTCGTCGGCGCCCGCTGAGCTCGGGCCGGCGCAGTCGCGGCGGACGGGAGCCGAGAGTGGCCGTATCGGACGACTGTGGCCGGTGCGCCGGGAACAGTCGTCCGCTCGGGGAACAGTTGCCCGGGCCGCCGGCGGTGGGGGCTCAGCCGAAGGGCCGGCCATCGTCGACGACGAGGGCCTGGCCGGTGATTCGGGCGCTGCCGGGGCCGGCCAGGAAGAGCGCGGCGCCGACGATGTCGTCCGGCTCGCCGGCGCCCGGCACGACCGCGTTGACGGTGACTCCTCGTCCCCTGAGCTCCTCGGCGAGCGCCCTGGCCAGGGCGATCACCCCGCCCTCGGATGCCGCGGAGTGCACCGCCCGCGCGGAGCCGCCGGCCACCGCGGCGCACAGGATGACCACCTTCCCGCCCGGGGGCAGGAACCGCGAGCAGGCCCGGGTCACCAGCCACGGGCCCTTGAGATTGACCGCCATGAGCCGGTCCCACTCGTCGACGTCGACCTCGGTGAACGGGGCGCTGTCCGCGCCGGCGTCGCTCGCCGCGTTGATGACGACGTCGATCCGGCCGCCGCCGCCTCGCTCGCCGCTGAAGTCGGCCGCGGTCAGGGCCAGCGCCCTGGCCGAATTGAGGACCGTGACGTCGACGCCGACCGCGAGGGCCGTACCGCCGTCGGCTTCGATCAGGGCGACCGTTTCCCGGGCTCCGGCGACGTCACGGTCTGCGGCGACCACCCGGTCTCCCCGGGCCGCGAGGCCCAGGGCCAGGGCGCGGCCGGCACGCCCGGCGGCACCGGTCACCAGCGCCGTTCTCGCCTGTCCGTCGGCCATCTGATCCTCCTCGGCGTGGTCCACCAACCCTGGGAACCATCTAACGCCCGGATGGGCGCCGGGTTGCTCTTCCTCGCCGTGCGCCAGTGGCGGAGCCGCCCGAGGCCCGGTGAGCCGGCGAAGCTTCCCCACTGGATGGGCGCGATCGACCGCATGACCGTCGGGCGCGGCCTCCTCCTCGGATTCCTGCTCGCGGCGGTCAACCCGAAGAACCTGCTCCTCGGCGCCGCCGCGGGAGTGTCCATCGGCGCGAGCGGCCGGGGTCCGGGGAGCAGCTTCGTCGTGACCATCGTCTTCCTTGCGATCGCCGCCGCCAGCGTGGCCGTCCCGGTCCTCGCCTACCTGATCGCCGCCTCCCTCATGGCGGGACCGCTCCGGGGCCTGCGCGGCTGGCTCGAACAGAACAATGGCACGGTCATGAGCGTGCTGCTCCTCGTCATCGGAGTCGTCGTCATCGGCAAGGGCCTCGGCAACTTCTGACCGGCAGCCGGCCTGTTCCGGCTGCCCACGCACATCCGTTTGCCACGTCGGTTAGTTTGGTCAGGTCGATTCGTTCGAATCGGTTCCCCTGTATCTCCCAGCCCTCAGGACCATCCGTGACCCAGCCCGCCAACGCAGCAGGACCCTACGCATCCGGCCCCAACGCGCCAGGCCCGGCGACCCCCGACCGAGCGGACCGGCACGCCCTGCTCGCCTGGCGCAACGCCGTCTTCGCCCTGTTCTTCGTCAGCGGCCTGGCCCTGGCCACCTGGTTCTCCCGGGTCCCCGCCATCCGCGACGGCCTCCAGCTCGACACCGCCCAGGTCGGCCTCATCATCTTCGGGCTGTCGGGCGGCTCCGTTCTCGGCCTGCTCAGCGCGGCCTGGCTGCTCGCCCGCCTCGGCGCGCGCCGGGCGATGCTGCTGGGCATGATCGTCGCATCCGCCGGGATGGTCGCGGTCGGCGCCGGCTCCAGCCTGCTGCCCTCCGCGGCATTCGTGTTCGCCGGCCTGGCCCTCGTCGGGATCGGCCTGGGGGCGGTCGACGTCATCATGAACGTCGAGGGCGCGGCGGCCGAGCGGGCGATCGGCAAGACCCTGATGCCGCTGATGCACGCCTGCTTCAGCCTCGGCACGGTCGTCGGCGCCCTGCTCGGCAGCGCCGCCTACGTGCTCGACCTGTCCGTCTTCTGGCACCTGGCGCCGATCGCGCTCGTCGTGCTCGGCACCGCGATCATCGCCGTGCGGTCGGTCCCCCTGCTGCCGGAGCTGGGCGACGACGCGGCCCTGTCGCACGTGGCCGAGGCGCCGGGGCCGTGGCGAGCCCGCCTGCGCGGCAGCCTCGCGGTCTGGAAGGACTCGAAGGTGCTCCTGATCGGGGTCATCGTCCTCGGCATGACGTTCGCGGAGGGTTCGGCCAACGACTGGCTGGCGATCGCCGCCGTCGACGGGCACGGCTTCAGCAACGCGGCCGGCGCGATCGTCTTCGGCGTGTTCGTGGCGGCGATGACGGTCGGCCGGGTGCTCGGGGGGCCGGTGCTCGACCGGTTCGGGCGCGTCCCGGTGCTCCGCGCCAGCTCGGCGCTGGGCATCGTCGGCCTGCTCGTGTTCATCCTGGCGCCGGGCACCGCGCTCGTCTACGCCGGTGCGGTCCTGTGGGGGCTCGGCGCCTCCCTCGGCTTCCCGGTGGGCATGTCGGCCGCCGCCGACGATGCGAAGAACGCCGCGGCCCGGGTGAGCGCCGTGGCCATGATCGGCTATTTCGCGTTCCTCGTCGGCCCGCCGGCGCTCGGCCTGCTGGGCGAGGCCATCGGCATCCTGAACGCGCTGTTCGTGATCATCGCGCTGATGGTGCTGGCCGGGCTCGCGGCGCCGGCCGCCCGAGAGGCGAACCGCCCCTCCGCCTAGCTTCGATTAGGCTCGACGGGTGCGCCTAGTCATAGCCAAATGTTCCGTGGATTACGCCGGGAGACTCAGCGCGCACCTGCCGCTGGCCACCCGCCTGCTCATGCTCAAATCGGACGGCAGTGTCCTCATCCACTCCGACGGCGGCTCCTACAAGCCGCTCAACTGGATGAGCCCGCCGTGCAGCCTGGCCGAATCGGCGCCCGATGAGTACCAGACGGATGCCGGCGTCACCGCCCTCTGGACGGTCAGCCACGGCAAGACCGACGACCAGTTGATCGTCAGCATCCACGAGGTGCTGCACGACTCGGCCCACGAGCTCGGCATCGACCCCGGCCTGATCAAGGACGGCGTCGAAGCGCACCTGCAGAAGCTGCTGGCCGAACACATACACCTGCTCGGCGACGGCCACACCCTCGTGCGCCGCGAGTACATGACCGCCATCGGGCCGGTCGACATCCTGGCCAGGGATGCCGCGGGCGGCTCGGTCGCGGTCGAGCTCAAGCGGCGCGGCGACATCGACGGCGTGGAGCAGCTCACCCGCTACCTCGAGCTGATGAACCGCGACCCGCACCTGGCCCCCGTGGCCGGGGTCTTCGCCGCCCAGGAGATCAAGCCGCAGGCCCGGATGCTCGCCGAGGACCGCGGAATCCGCTGCCTTCTGCTCGATTACGATGCCATGCGCGGGCTCGACGACACCCAGTCTCGCCTGTTTTAAAGTCCCGTTCACTTTGAGTTTCGGTCGCGCAAGTGGCCCCAGAACGGGTTGTTCCGGAGTCGGGTGGCCAAATCCCCATTCACTCACGCCTAGGATTGACGCGTGAATCCGACATTGACGCGCACCTGGAGCGCCATCCTCTTTGACCTCGACGGAACGATCACCGATTCCGCCCCGGCCATCACCAACTCCCTCGCCCGCACGTTCGCCGTGCTGGGCCGCCCCGTCCCCTCCGACGCCGAACTCCTCGCCTACGTGGGTCCGCCCATGCTCGCCGCCTTCCGCGAGTACGCCGGCATGACCCCGGACGAGGCGACAGAGGCCCTCGCCGTCTACCGCGCGGACTACCAGGGCGAGTCGTCCCTGGACACCGCCGTGTACCCCGGCGTCGCCGGCCTGCTCGAGCGGATCTACGCCATGGGCATCCCGCTCGCCCTGGCAACAAGCAAGCCGGAGCACAGCGCGATCGAGATCCTCGAGCACTTCGGCCTCGCCAAGTACTTCACCGCCATCGTCGGGGCATCCGACAGCGAGACCCGCAGTGCCAAGGCCGACATCGTCGCCGAGGCCCTGCGCCGGCTCGAGGTGGCGGGCGCCAGCATCACCGCGCCGGTCATGGTCGGCGACCGCAGCTACGACGCCGAGGGTGCCGCCGCGAACGGCGTGCCCACGATCATGGTCGAGTGGGGCTACGGCTCGCCGGCCGAGGCCGCCGAAGCCACCGCCACCGTGTACTCCGTCGACCAGCTCGCCAAACTGCTGCTGGGCTAGCCAACCCCTCTGGCGCCGACCGCCTCAGTTGCGGAGAAAGTACCTTCGTTTCCAAACTGAGGGTACTTTTTCCGCATCTCAACCGGCGCGGTCGCGCGGGGACGAGGATGCTGGGACGAAAGGGACACCATGGCCGCGAACACCTGGGACGCGAGCGCGTGGGACGCGCGCTACCGCGAGGCGCAGGGCGGGGCCGAGACCCGGCTCTGGTCCGCGTTGCCGCCCGCGATCGTCATCGACACGGTGCCCGCCTGGACGCCGGGCCGGGCGCTCGACCTCGCCACCGGCGACGGCCGCACGGCGATCTGGCTGGCGACGCAGGGCTGGAACGTGACCGGCGTGGACTTCTCCGCCGAGGCGATCGACCTGGCCCGGAAGCACGCCGACGACGCCGGCGCCGCGGTGAGCTGGCTGGTCGCGGATGCCGTCAGCTGGTCCCCCGAGGAACGCTTCGACCTCGTCACGATCATGTACCTGCAGCTGCCAGAGGCCGAGCTCCGGCACGTACTCGCCCGGGCCGCCGGCTGGGTCGCCCCCGGCGGGCACCTGCTCGTCGTCGGCCACGACCGGTTGAACATCGGCACAGGGGCGCCCGGGCCGGGCAACCCCGACATCCTGTACACCCCGGAGATCCTGCGCTCCTCGGTCGGCACCCTGGACGTACTGCGCTGCGAGACGGTCGGCCGCGACCTCGCCACGGATCCCGAGGGGCCCGATGACGCGCACGCGCACGCGCACGGCGCGGATGCCCCTGCCCGCATCGCCCTCGACACGGTCCTCATCGCCGCGGCCCAGCCCTGAGCCCCAGCCATAGCCCCAACCCCAGCCCCAACCCGCCGATTGAGATGCGGACAAAGTACCTTCCGCGCGCCCGGGAAGGTACTTTGTCCGCAACTCAACGCCGCCAGTTACCAGCTCCCTACTTCCGCACGAGCGTCGCCACGGTGAAGCCGCCGGCGGCAATCGTCACGCGTCCGGCGCTGGTGAGCGTGTCGCCCCGGGTCGGGACGAGCCGGCCACTGGAGTCGTAGGCCCGCTGCACGAGCTTGTAGCCCTTCGGCACCACGACCGTGCGCACGCTGGACACGGTTGCCGCGCTCACGTAGAGGGTCGAGTCCCCGGCCGACCCGGTGACGGACACGGTCGAGACCAGCGGCTGGATCAGCAGCGCGTCGAGCGCTGCGTCGCCGTCGCTCGTTCCAACGACGCTCGTGGCGCCGGCCGACAGGGTGCGGGCCAGCGAGAACGGGAACAGCTTGCCCGGGGCATCCGTGATGCCCTGCTCACCCGCGCCGCCGTTGGGCGTGCTGCCCAGGGCGGTCGTGCCGGCGGCCCAGCGCGTGGCCCCGGCCGGCGTCACGGCCTGGTTGACGATCGGGTAGACATTCCGGGCCTGGTCGGCGGCGGGCACGGGGATGCTCACGGAGCCGCCGGCGCCGAGCGCCACGTACGCGCCCTTCGACCAGTTGGCCTCGCCCGTCCAGGCGGACGGGGGCGTCACGACGGATCCGGCGCCGCTGACGGCCCCGGATTCGGCCTCGACCACGCTCAGTCCCTTCGTCGCGACGGTCTCATCGATGCCGAGCGCCTTCGCCTTCAGCGCGGGGTTCGCGTCCAGCACGAGCATCGAGAGCAGCGCGTGGATGGTCGATTCGGCGCCGGAGTTGTGGTTCACCCGGCCGTCGTATTCGATCCCGTCGACCGTGGTTCCGCTGGTCGGGTCGTACGCCGGGGCGCCGCTGCGGTTCGCACCGAAGTACCAGCCGGCCGTGATCGCCGCCACGTCGAGGAGCCCGGGTGCCTTCGCGGCCTTCGCGGTCGCCACCAGTCCCTGCAGCCTCGAGTCCACGCCGTAGGCGATCTGCGCCTCGCCCGGGGTGGGCGTCCAGGCGTTGTCCGGTCCCCCGGCGGCGAGCAGCTGCGGGGTGAACTGGGCGGCATCCTTGATGGCGGCGGTGAGCAGGTCGCCCCGGCCGAGCACGTCGGCGGCCGTGGCGACGGCGGCCGGGGCCATCCCGCCCCAGGCGTGCCAGAGCGTCTGCGACTTGTTCCACGGCAGCATCGCGCCGTACGGCCACTGGTTCACGGAGCCGGACGACATCCCGGCAACGCCCTCGGCCAGCCGGGTGAGCGCGGTAGCGGCGAGGTTGTCGCCGGGGGCGACCCTGGCGTACGCGGAGAGCCCGAGCACGGCCTCGGCGGAGGCGTCGGCGCCGCCGGCGATGAGCCACGCCGGAACCTGCACGCCGTCGGCCACGTCGAAGGTGCCGTACTTGCCGAGCGACTGCCGGTTCAGCGAGTCGAGGGACAGGTGCAGGCGGTCCTGGAGGAAGGCGGCGAAGTCAGGATCGGCGTCCTTGAAGGCCGCATAGCCCTCGCCGAGCGCCCAGACGGTGCGTGCCACCCAGTACGACTCCGCGGAGTCGCTCGGGTCCGGCAGCTCCTTCGGCGTGGCGCTCGGGGTCAGCGTGCCGTCCGCCTGCTGCCAGAGGATGACGTTTCCCGCGTTGGGGCCCGACGCGGTCTGCAGGTAGGTGAGCGAACGCAGGGTCTCGAAGGCGTGCTCACGACTGCCGGCGTCGCCGGTCTGCTGCCAGTGGCGCAGGTAGACCACGGCCGTGCGGGCGATGTCGTCCGCGTTGTAGGCGCCCTGGCTCCAGTAGCCGGTCGCGGGGTCGAGCGATCCGCCGCCGACGCGGCCGTAGCTGCCGTCGGGCTTCTTGTCGGCATAGGTCCACGGGGCCTGCGCGGTCGGCTTGCTGTCGAGCTGGTAGGTGGTGTGGCCCGGGACCTCGGCCAGCGGCACCGTGTCGAGCAGGAAGTTCAGGTGGTCCAGGTTGGCCAGCGGGGGCGCCGAGTGGGCGGCGGCGGGAACAACGGATGCCACCGGTGCGGCGAGCGCGGCGGTGGCCGTTCCAGCTCCCAGCAGCAGCATCGACACCGCGGCGACGAGCGCCACCGGCCTCGTCAGTGATCGTGAGCGAACATCTTTGTACGTCATTTGTCTCTCCTGGTTCGGGCATCATTGCCGGCTTCCGCGCGGGCAAATCATTCGGACCCGCGTCCCTGATCCGGTTCAGCCCCCTCAACTAAACCGGTTAAGAGAAACGATGTCAAGGAATCCCGGCGCGTCGGATCGGGCGGCGCGGGAGGCCCCGGCAGCGCTCTGAGCCCCGCCGGACCCGCGGCCCGTCAGCCGCTCAGTTGCGGACAAAGCACCTTCCGCGGGCCGGCGAGGGTACTTTCTCCGCGGCTCAACCGGGAAGGGCGGGGGTGCTGGATTACTGGGCGCGAGTGCCGGACTGCTGGCCGAATTCGCCGAGGGTGGCCTCGATCGTCGCGTAGGCCCAGCGGTACGCGGCGTCCTCGTCCCCGGCGGCGAGCGCCTGGGCGAGCTCGTTGTGCCGGTGCGCCGACGCCGGCGTGTACTCGGTGATCGTGAAGCGCCTCTCCTCGACGCGGGTGCGCAGCAGGGCCTCCACGGTCGCGGCGAAGTGGCCGATCACGGCGTTGCCCGATCCGGTCAGGATCAGCGCGTGGAAGTCGATGTCGGCCTCGAGGAAGGCGCGCCCGTCGCGGGCGAGGTCGGCCCCGACCATCGCCTCGGCCGCCTTCACGACGGCTGCCCGCTGCCCGGCCGTCATCATCCGCGCGCTCAGCCGGGCGGCGACCGGTTCGATGCCGAGGCGCAGTTCGAGCAGCTCGCGCATCTGGGTGAAGTACTCCGCGCCGCGGCCGCGCCACACGATGATGTGCGGGTTCATCAGGTCCCACGAGTCCCGGGGCAGCACCTGCGTGCCGAGGCGCTGGCGCGGTTCGACCATGCCGAGCGACTGGAGCACCCGGAGGGCCTCACGGATGACCGACCGCGAGACGGCGAAGGTCTCGCTGATCCGGTCGAGGTTGAGGATGTCACCGGCCGCGTAGCGCCCGTCGACGAAGTCCTGGCCCAGGGAGTTCACGACCCGGGCATGGAGGCCGCGCTCGCGCCAGGGTTCTCCGCCCGCACCACGGCTCATCCGGCTTCGCTCCCTGCGCGTGCGTGACGCGCGACGCTCGTGTCGAGGTTGACGGCTTCGCCCTCGTCGTGTGACACTCTATAAATCTGATTTATCGGATTTATCAAAAACGCGTGCCGCACCTCCACTATGCCCGACTCGGGGCGGGAGCGGGTGCGGCGCGTGCTTCACCTGACAATGAGGTCGCAGCGACGCGGGCCCAGAATGGATATTCCAGCATGAATTTCGCCCTTGCCGCTCCGCCGGTGGCTCCCATCGAACCGGCCGGCAGTGACCTGCAGCTCATCCTCGCCGCGATCATCGGCGTCGCCGTCATCATCGTGCTCATCACCTGGCTCAAGGTGCACCCGTTCCTCGCCCTCGCGATCGGCGCGATCGGCGTCGGCGTCGGCGCGGGACTCGCCCCCAACGCGGCCGTCACCAGCTTCGGCGCCGGATTCGGCGCGACCATGGCGGGCGTCGGCATCCTCGTCGGCTTCGGCGCCATGTTCGGCAAGCTGCTGGCCGACTCCGGCGGAGCCGACCGCATCGTCGACTCCCTGGTGAGCCGCTCCAGCACCCGCACCCTCCCGTGGACGATGGCCCTGATCGGCGGGCTGATCGGCCTGCCGATGTTCTTCGAGGTCGGCCTCGTGCTGCTCATCCCGGTGATCATCCTCGTCGCCCGCCGCAGCGGGGTGTCGCTCATCCGCATCGCCATCCCGGCCCTCGCCGGCCTCTCGGTCATGCACGGCCTCGTGCCGCCGCACCCCGGCCCGCTCGTCGCCGTGACCACCCTCGGCGCGAACCTCGGCCTGACCCTGGCGATCGGCGTGCTCATCGCGATCCCGACCGTGATCGTCGCGGGCCCGCTGTTCAGCAAGCTCGCCGCCCGCTGGGTCACCCTTCCCGTTCCGGAGATGTTCGTCACGCCCGAAGACCAGGGCGTCGACGTCACCACGATCAAGCGCCCGAGCACCCTCGTCGCGGTCACCGGCATCCTGCTCCCCGTCGTCCTCATGCTCGCCAAGTCGATCTCGAATGCGCTCAGCCCCGGGTCCACGGAACCGCTGAACGCCACGCTCGACTTCCTCGGCACCCCGATGATCGCGCTCGGCCTGGCCGTCATCTACGCGATGATCGCCTTCGGTCGCGGCGGCGGAATGGACCGCAACGCCGTCTCGAAGTCGCTGGCCGACTCCCTGCCGCCGATCGCGGGCATCCTGCTCATCGTGGGCGCCGGCGGCGGGTTCAAGCAGGTCCTGATCGACACCGGGATCGGCACAGTGATCGCGGATGCCGTCAACGGCAGCAGCGTCTCCGTCCTGGTGCTGGCCTGGATCGTCGCGGCCCTCGTCCGCGTGGCCACCGGCTCCGCCACGGTCGCGACCGTGACCGCCGCCGGCATCCTCGCGCCAGTGGCCGCGAACCTCGGCGCCACGGATGTCTCCCTCATGGTGCTGGCCATCGGTGCGGGCTCCCTGTTCCTCTCGCACGTGAACGACGCCGGATTCTGGCTGGTCAAGGAGTACCTCGGCACCACCGTCGGCCAGAACCTCAAGACCTGGACCGTGATGGAGTGCGTCATCTCGGTCACCGGGCTGGCCGGCGTCCTCCTCCTGAACATCGTGATCTAGCATGATCGAGGAACAGCAGCCGGTGCTCGTGATCATGGGCGTGTCCGGGTCGGGCAAGTCGACGGTGGCCGGCATCCTCGCCGGCCAGCTCGGCTGGGACCTCGAGGAAGGCGACGACCTCCACCCGGCCGAGAACGTGGCCAAAATGGCGGCGGGGCATCCGCTCACCGACGAGGATCGCGCCCCGTGGCTCGACACCATCTCGTCCTGGATCATCGAGCACACCATGGCCGGGGTGCCGGGCATCATCACCTGCTCGGCGCTCAAGCGCCGTTACCGCGACGTGCTGCGCGAGAAAAACGTGATCTTCGTGCACCTGGCCGGGTCGAAGGATCTGATCGGCCGCCGGCTCGCCACCCGGATGGATCACTACATGCCGCCGTCGCTGCTCGACTCGCAGGTGGCGACCCTCGAGCCGCCCGGGGCGGACGAGCGGGCGATCACGATCGAGGCCGGTCGTGCCCCGGCCGAGGAGGCCGCGGAAATCGTGCGGCTGCTCGGCCTCACGCCGCGCGCCGGCTCGTCGACCCTCGGCGCGCCGGACCCGGGCAAGTCATCGGTGGCCCGCGGGGGTTCCGCCCTGGGTGGCCCGGAGCCCGCTCCCTGAGCACGGCACGCGCGTCCAGACCTCGTCGTCGAGGGGCCGGCCGGGCATCAGAACCTACCCTCACGTTAGGGTAGAGTGGTAGGTCTGGAATCATCCGCGGAAGGAGAATCCATGACCTCGCTCACTGACGTCTCCAACCCACCGGTCCAGCAGAACCCCCAGGTGCAGGCCGAAGCCACCCGTCGCCGCACCTTCGCGGTGATCTCGCACCCCGACGCCGGCAAGTCCACGCTCACCGAGGCCCTGCTCCTGCACGCGCGCGCGATCACCAGCGCCGGCGCGACGCACGGCAAGGCCGGCCGACGCGGCACCGTGTCGGACTGGATGGCCATGGAACAGGCCCGAGGCATCTCGATCACCTCGGCGGCGATCCAGTTCGAATACCGCGACAGCGTGATCAACCTGGTCGACACCCCCGGCCACGCCGACTTCTCCGAGGACACCTTCCGCGTGCTCTCCGCCGTCGACGCCGCGGTCATGCTCGTCGACGCGAGCAAGGGCCTCGAGGTGCAGACCATGAAGCTGTTCGCGGTCTGCAAGCAGCGCGGCATCCCTGTGATCACCGTGATCAACAAGTGGGACCGGCCCGGCTCCGCCGCGCTCGACCTGATGGACGAGATCCGCACCCGCACCGGCCTCGTGCCCACCCCGCTGACCTGGCCGGTCGGCATTGCCGGCGACTTCCGCGGCGTGATCGAGCGCGACACCGACGAGTTCATCCGGTTCACCCGCACCGCCGGCGGCGCGACCACCGCGGACTCCGAACGGATCAGCGCCGACGTGGCGGCCACCGAAGAGGGTGACGCCTGGATCGCCGCCGCCGAGGAATCCGAGCTGCTGGCCGAAGAAGACCAGAACCACGACCAGGCCCGGTTCCTGGCCGGCGAAACCACGCCGGTCCTATTCTCCGCGGCCGTCCTCAACTTCGGCGTGCAGCACATCCTCGACACACTCGTCGACTTCGCCCCGGCCGCCGAGGCCCGGGAAGACGCCGTCGGCGGCCGCCGGGCGGTGAGCTCGGAGTTCTCCGGCTTCGTCTTCAAGGTGCAGTCGGGCATGAACAGCTCGCACCGCGACTACGTCGCCTTCGTGCGGGTCTGCTCCGGCCAGTTCCGGCGCGGCATGATCGTCACCCACGCCGCCTCCGGCCGGCCGTTCGCGACGAAGTACGCGCAGCACCTGTTCGGCAAGGAGCGCGAGGTGGCCGACGAGGCCTGGCCCGGCGACATCGTCGGCCTGGTCAACGCCTCAGCACTGCGGGTCGGCGACACGATCTTCGAGGGCGACGCCGTCGCCTTCCCGGCGCTGCCGATCTTCGCCCCTGAGCACTTCCGGGTCGTGCGCCCCGCGGACACGAGCAAGCACAAGCAGTTCCGTCGCGGCATCGACCAGCTCGACCACGAGGGCGTCATCCAGGTCATGCGCTCAGAGCTCCGCGGCGACCAGGCCCCGGTGCTCGGCGCCGTCGGCCCGATGCAGTTCGAGGTCGTCGAAGAACGGATGACCCACGACTTCGGTGCGGCCATCCGGATGGAGGCGCTGCCCTACCAGCTCGCCCGGCGCACCGACAAGGAGAGCGCCCTCATCCTCGGGCACGACCGGCAGGTCGAGGTGCTGATGCGCACCGACGGCACGCTGCTCGCCCTCTTCAGCACGCCCTGGCGCCTCCGCAACACGGAGCGGGACCACCCGGAGATCCTCCTGGAAGACCTCGCCGCCGGCGCCCCGGCCCCCTAACCCCCTCCGCCTCGCCACCCTTCGCCGAACTGTGAGTTTGGCACCTTCGCCGGCCCCGGGAAGGTGCCAAACTCACAGTTCGGCGGATGGGTTAAACGAGAAAAACGGCGGGGCCCCGTGGGGCCCCGCCGTTTTCTTGTCGCGGACTTAGGCGTCGACGACGATCGAGGTGATGACGGGGTGGCGGCGGTACTTGCGCTGCATCCACCGGGTCACGCTGTCGGTGAAGATGTGCTCGAGCGCCGGGCCATCGACGAGCTTGATCTTGTTGGCGACCCGCATCGCGTCGTCGATCGCCTTGGTCGCACCGCGAACCCACTCGGCGTCGTGCACGAAACCGCGGGAGATGAACTCCACCGGCTCGGCCAGCAGGCCGGTCTTCGTGTTCAGGATGCCGAGGATGGTGATCGCGCCCTCTTCGGCGAGCTTCACCCGGTGCGCCATGGCCTCCTGCGAGACCTTCTGCGCGTCCTCGCCGCCGACGGTCATGCCGTCGACGAACACGAGCTCGACCGGCACGCGGCCGGTGATCCGGGCCTTGCCGTCGATGAGGTCGACGACGACGCCGTCCTCCACGATCAGCACGCGGTCGGCGTCGACGCCGGTGCGGATGGCGAGATCCGCGTTGGCCTTGAGGTGGCGCCACTCACCGTGCACCGGCATGACGTTCGTCGGCTTGACGAGGTTGTAGCAGTAGACGAGTTCGCCGGCGCTGGCGTGTCCGGAGACGTGCACGCGGGCGTTGCCCTTGTGCACGACGTTGGCGCCCCAGCGGGTCAGCCCGTTGATCACGCGGTAGATCGCGTTCTCGTTGCCCGGGATCAGAGAGCTGGCCAGGAGCACCGTGTCGCCCTCGCCGATCTTGATCACGTGCTCGCGGTTGGCCATCCGCGACAGCGCGGCCATGGGCTCGCCCTGCGATCCGGTGCAGATGAGCACGACCTTGTCGTCCTTCATCCGTTCGAGCGCCTTCATGTCGACGATGAGGCCCTTGGGGATGTTGAGGAAGCCCAGGTCGCCGGCGATGCCCATGTTGCGCACCATGGAGCGGCCGACGAACGCGACCTTGCGGTTGTGCCGCACGGCGGCGTCGATGACCTGCTGGATGCGATGCACGTGGCTGGCGAAGCTGGAGACGATGATGCGGCGCGGCGCGGTGCGGAACACGGCGTCGATCGCCGGGCGAATCTCCTCCTCGGTGACCGTGAACCCGGGCACCTCGGCATTGGTCGAGTCGGTGAGGAAGAGGTCGACGCCCTCTTCACCGAGCCGGGCGAAGCCGGGGAGGTCGGTCAGGCGCTTGTCGAGCGGGAACTGGTCCATCTTGAAGTCGCCGGTGTGCAGCACGAGGCCGGCCTCGGTGCGGATCGCGATCGCGAGCCCGTCGGGGATGGAGTGGTTGACGGCCAGGAACTCGAGGTCGAACGGGCCGGCGCTGCGGCGCTGGCCTTCCTCGACCTGCACCAGGCGCGGCGTGATGCGGTGCTCCTGCAGCTTGGCGCTGAGGAAGGCGAGGGTGAGCTCCGAGCCGATGACGGGGATGTCGGACCGCTCGCGCAGCAGGTACGGGACGCCGCCGATGTGGTCTTCGTGGCCGTGGGTGAGCACGATCGCTTCGATGTCCTGGAGCCGGTCCCTGATGGCCGAGAAGTCGGGCAGGATCACGTTGATGCCCGGCTGGTTCTCCTCGGGGAAGAGCACGCCGCAGTCGACGATGAGGAGCTTGCCCTTGTGTTCGAACACGGTCATGTTGCGACCGATCTCGCCCAGGCCGCCGAGCGCGATGACGCGGAGGCCGCGCTTCGGCAGGGGCGGCGGGGTGGACAGGTCGAGTTCGTGGTTACTCATGGAGCTCATTTCGTGAGGGTGAGACTGCGCGTCTGCGCCGGTCTCGATAGTCGGTGCCCGCGGGAGCGGGCGATCCGTCGTGCATGTCTGGGGCGACCCGGTCGGCCTGCGCGCGCCGGGTCGGGGTGGTGGTTATTGGTGACGCAAAAGTTCGAGGAACTCGTCGGCCATGTGGAGCTGCTCCTGGAGCTTCTCCCGCCGAGAGACGGCCTGCCCGATGAATTCTTCCAGTTCCAGGCGGACATCGGTGGCACCAGGACCGGCGGCGCCGTTTTGCAGGGTGCCGATCACCCGCAGCAGCTCGATCATCTCGTCGAGGGTGAAGCCGAGCGGCTTCATCCGGCGGATGAGGTTCAGCCTGGAGAGGTCGTCCTGGGAGTACAGGCGGAAGCCGCCGTGGGTGCGACCGGATGCCTTGAGCAGACCGATCTCGTCGTAGTGGCGGATGGTGCGCAGCGACAGTCCGGTCTTCTCGGCGAGTTCGCCGATGTGCATCGTCATTGTCACCGAGCCCGTGGGCGCGTCCGGCGCCGTGTTTCCCGTCATTCCGCACCCCCTCTTCCCTGCTGACTTACACACTACCCTAACGTTAGGGTAGTGTTCGGCCCGCCCCGGGCTCGGGCGCCGACCACGAGCGACATCTCCCGGACGCCTCCGGCCCGGTTGCCCTAGATTTGTTCCCCTAGGCAAGGGAGCACTCATGACGAGCTGGCGGATCCGGGACTTCCACGCGGACGACCTCGACGGCATCCTGACCCTCTGGGAGGAGATCAAGGCCGGGACGGCGGAGCCGGTGTACGGGCTCTCCGAGGTGCTCGCGTCCTGCCAGAAGGACCACGCGGTGGTCGCGGTGCACGGCGACCAGGTCGTCGGCGCGGCCGTCGGTCGCGCCGCGCACGCCCAGGGCTGGATCGTCTTCCTGGCCACCGCCGAAGCGTGGCAGAGCCAGGGCATCGGCACGGCCCTCCTGGCCGCGCTCGAACGACGGATGGCGCCGGCCGGCCTGGCGAAGCTGTCCGCGCTCATGCCCGAATCGCCCACCCGGGTCGACGCGTTCCTCAACCGGGGCTTCGAGGTCAAGAAGAACCTCCGCTACTTCGAGCGCCACATCCCGGTGCAGCGGGAGGAGCTGAAGGCGCTCAGCGAACTGGGCGGGCGCGTGCTGCCGCGGGACCTCTGGGCCGGTGTGGGCGGGATGGCGCGGGAGAAGGAGCTGCTCGAGCGGCGCCTGGTCATGCCGCTGGCCAAACCCGACATGGCCGAACAGTACGGCGTCGTGCCGCCGAAGGCCGTGGTCCTCTTCGGCCCTCCCGGCACCGGCAAGACGACCTTCGCCAAGGCGATCGCCTCACGGCTGGAATGGCCCTTCGTCGAGGTGTTCCCGTCCCGGCTCGCCGCCGATCCCCGGGGCCTGGCCGGCGCGCTCCGGGAGACGTTCATCAAGATCTCCGAGCTCGAACACGTGGTCGTCTTCATCGACGAGGTGGAGGAGATCGCGGCCCAGCGCGGCGGCGAACCGCCGTCGGCGCTCCAGGGCGTCACCAATGAGCTTCTCAAGATCATCCCCGCCTTCCGGGACCAGCCGAACCGGCTCCTCGTCTGCGCCACGAATTTCATCCGCGCCCTCGATTCGGCGTTCCTGCGGCACGGCCGGTTCGACTACGTCATCCCGATCGGCCTGCCGGACGAGGCCGCCCGCCAGGCCATCTGGGAGCGCTACCTGCCGCCAACGGTGGCCGCCGACGTCGACGTGGCCGCGCTCGTGGCCGCCAGCGACGGGTTCTCACCCGCCGACATCGAATACGCCGCCCGGCGGGCCTCCCAGGAGGCGCTCGAACAGGCGCTCTTCGGCGGCGAGGAGTCCCCGCCGGAGGGCCCGGGCACCGGGCACTACCTCTCGGCCATCGACGCCACCCGCACGACGGTCTCCGCCCAGGTCGCCGCCGAGTTCCTCGAGGACATCGAAAGGCTGGCCCGGCTCTGAGCCGGTCCCGCTCCGGCCGGGCCGATCGGCGGGCGTGCAGGGAGCTCGGCTAGAGTCGGTCGGATGCCTTCCCCACTCTCCGAGGCCGGGACCACCGGCCCGACCCAGGACGAACCGACCCAGGACGAACCGATCCAGGGCGGCGGATTCGTCCGGGTGCGCGGCGCCCGCGAGAACAACCTCCGCAACATCGACGTCGACGTGCCCCGCGACGCGATCGTCGCCTTCACCGGCGTCTCCGGATCGGGCAAGTCGTCCCTCGCGTTCGGCACGATCTTCGCCGAGGCACAGCGGCGCTTCTTCGAGTCCGTGGCCCCGTATGCCCGCCGGCTCATCCAGCAGGGGCACACCCCGCAGGTCGACGAGATCACCGGGCTGCCGCCGGCCGTCGCCCTGCAGCAACGCCGGGGCACGCCGAGTTCGCGCTCCACCGTCGGCACGCTGACCACCCTCTCCAACTCCCTGCGGATGCTGTATTCCCGCGCCGGCACATATCCCCCGGAGGCCGCCGGGCGCCTGGAATCCGACTCCTTCTCGCCCAACACCGCGATGGGCGCCTGCCCCCGGTGCCACGGCCTCGGCAGCGCGCACACCGTCAGCGAGTCCTCGCTCGTGCCCGATCCGAGCCTGAGCGTGCGCGACGGAGCCATCGCGGCCTGGCCCGGCGCCTGGCAGGGCAAGAACCTGCGCGACATCCTGATCGCCCTCGGCTACGACGTGGACACGGCCTGGCGCGACCTGCCCCGGGACGCGCGGGACTGGATCCTCTTCACCGACGAGCAGCCGGTCGTGCAGATCACCCCGCAGCGGGACCGGGTCGCCAAGCCGTACCAGGGCCGGTTCTGGAGCGCCAAGAGCTACGTCCTGCACACGCTGGCCGATTCGAAGAGCCAGACCATGCGGCAGCGCGTCCTCCGGTTCGTCGACACCGGGCCGTGCGGGCTCTGCGGGGGCAGCGGGCTGAAGCCCGAGGCCCTCGCGGTCACCTTCGCGGGGCGCACCATCGCCGAGGTGAACGCCCTGCCCCTCACCGCGCTGGCCGACGTCATCCGCCCCACGTCCGAGCTGACCCAGGCGTCCGCCGCCAGCAGTTCGGCGGCATCGGGCGAGCTGACCGAGGTCGCCGTGACGCTCACCCGCGACCTGCTGCGGCGGGTCGAGGTGCTGGTCGAGCTGGGGCTGGGCTACCTCAGCCTCGGCCGGGCCACCCCCACGCTGTCGCCGGGCGAGATGCAGCGCCTGCGCATCGCCACCCAGCTGCGCTCCGGCCTGTTCGGCGTGATCTACGTGCTGGATGAGCCGTCGGCCGGCCTGCACCCCGCCGACGCCGAGCCCCTCCTGGTCGTTTTCGAACAGCTGAGGCGCGCGGGCAACTCCGTCTTCGTCGTCGAGCACAACATGGACGTCGTGCGGCGGGCCGACTGGGTGGTCGACGTCGGCCCGCACGCGGGCGAGGGCGGCGGAGACGTGCTCTACAGCGGGCCGGCCGCGGGGCTGGCCGAGGTGCCCGCCTCGGTGACCCGCCGGTTCCTCTTCCCCGGGCAGTCGCCGGCGGCGGCGCCCCGCCCCCTCCGCGAGGCCCGCGGCTGGCTTCGCCTGCGCGGGATCAGCCGGCACAACCTCCAGGGCGTCGACGCCGACATCCCGCTCGGGGTGCTCACCGCCGTCACCGGCGTCTCCGGGTCGGGCAAGTCCACGCTGGTCAGCCAGGTGCTCGCCGACGCGGTCGGCAGCCGACTGCGTTCCGCCCCTGGCACGGATGCCCCGGAGCCGGGCTCGCTCGGGGGCTCGGACGAGGGCTCGGACGCGGACGCGGACTCGGACTCCGGCGACCGAACACGGGTCGATGAGGTCACCGGCCACGATGCCTTCGACCGGCTCGTGCGGGTCGACCAGAAGCCCATCGGGCGCACGCCGCGTTCCAACCTGGCCACCTACACGGGCCTGTTCGACGCCGTTCGGGCGGCCTTCGCCGCCACCGACGCCGCCCGCAGCCGCGGCTTCGGTGCCGGCCGGTTCTCCTTCAACGTCGCCGGCGGCCGGTGCGAAACCTGCCTGGGCGAGGGTTTCGTCGCCGTCGAGCTCCTCTTCCTCCCCGGAAGCTACGCGCCCTGCCCCGCCTGCCTGGGCTCGCGCTACAACGCCGAAACGCTCGAGGTGACCTACCAGGGCAAGACCATCGCCGACGTGCTCGGCCTGACCGTCACCGCCGCGGGCGCCTTCCTGGCGGAGGTGGCGCCGGCCGCGCGCAGCCTGGCCACCCTCAAGGAGGTCGGGCTCGGTTACCTCCGGCTGGGCCAGCCGGCCACCGAGCTCTCCGGAGGAGAGGCCCAGCGCATCAAGCTCGCCACCGAGCTGCAGCGGGCGTCCCGCGGGCACACGCTCTACCTGCTCGACGAGCCGACGACCGGACTGCACCCGGCGGATGTCGAGCTGCTGCTGGTCCAGCTGGGCCGGCTGGTAGACGCGGGCAACACCGTCGTGGTCGTGGAACACGAGATGGACGTCGTGGCCGCCGCGGACTGGGTCATCGACCTCGGCCCGGCCGGCGGGGACGCGGGCGGGCGCATCATCGCCGCCGGACCTCCCCTGGCCGTGGCGGGGCATCCGACCAGCAGGACCGCGCCCTACCTCGCCGCCCGGCTGGCCGCCGGTGCCGCCGGGGAACCGGTCGCCTGAGGCGCGCCGGTTAGGGCTGCCCGGCTCGCTGGACCAGCCAGGAATACGGGTCGGTGGGTGTGACGCCGTCGAGGAGGATCTCGAAGTGGAGGTGCGGGCCGGTGCTCTGGCCCGTGCTGCCCACCTTGCCGAGCACCTGGCCGACGGCGACGGACTGCCCCTGCCTGACGGTGAGGCTGCCCTCCTGCATGTGGCCGTACTGGCTGCTCACGAGCCGGCCGCCGACCCGGTGGTCGATGATGACGTGCACGCCGAGTCCGCCGTTGTCATAGGCGGTGGCCAGGCGCACCGTCCCCGCGGCGATGGCGTGGATCGGCGTGCCCGCGCCGGGGTTCATGTCGAGCCCCTTGTGGAAGGTGGAGCAGCCGGCGCAGGGCGCGACCCGGGGACCGTAGCCGCCCGCGATCGGGACCCGGCCGGGGAAGGGCCAGCGGATGGCCGCCCCGGAGGTGCCGAAGGTGCCGGCGGCCGCCGAGGCGGGCCTGGGCTTCGGCGGCGCCGCCCTGGCGGTGAACCCGTCGCGCACGATCGTGACCGTCGACGCGGAACTGACCGGCAGGGTCTGCACGCCCACGGGGGACGCGGCGGGCGGGGCAGTCGAGAGGGCGTCGAGCGCGTCGGGGTTCACGGCGTGGGCCGGCAGCGACACGCTCACGGTCAGGAGCGCGGTAAGCACCATGGCGGCGGCGCCGAATGCGCCCTGGCGCAGGGAGGCCGGGATCCCGCTACGCATAGGCGCCCAGGGTCGGGGCATAGATCGGCAGCAGATTTGTAGGCATGGCGTCATCTCTCGTGGTCGCGACAGGCGCGCGCGAGCGCGATCAGGTCAGGTGGCAGAGGACCCTCGCGCCGAGCAGCAGGCAGTTTCGACCGGCACTGGGGCCGGATAACTGCGCGAACTGGTGGGGAAGTGATCCTTCGATGCGACCGGCAAGTCTCCATGACGCCAGGCGCGTATTCGACGAGGCTACGTGCCGACCCTGAGAAAACGGTGATTCCGCCTCACTTTCGGTCGGCGCAGGCGGGCGGCGCCGAGGGGGCCGGTCACGTCGGGCCCGCTCCGGTCAGGCCTGGTCGGCGGCCGCGGCCTCGAACACGGCCGTCGCCACGGCCAGGTCTTCCCACGGCATCCCGGTGGTCTTGAACACGGCCGGGCGCCGCGCATCCGGGACCGTGCGGCCGAGAACGAGATCCGCCAGGGTGACCAGGCTGTCCGGCCCGTGGATGGCCCCGGACTCGAGGCCGTGGATGACCTCCCCGGCTTCCCGGAGGGCGCTGGCCCTCGATTCGACGCAGACCGTCCCGCGGCCAAGGAGCGCATCGTCCAGCTCCCGGTGCCCCGGCGTGTGCGAGCCCATGGCCACCACGGCCGCCGAGTCCGGCACGAGCGACCCGTCGAAGAGCGGCTCTGCGGCGGCGGTGCAGCAGAGGATGATGTCCGCCCGGGCAACCGCCCCGGCGTCGCCGACCCGGACCTCGAGGCCGAGCCCGCGAACGCGGGCGGCCAGCCGCTCCGCGTGCGCGGCCGTCCGTCCGACGATCTCGACGGCCGTCAGGTCGAAGAGGCCGGTGAAGGCTCGGATGTGCTCCCAGGCCTGGGCTCCGGTGCCGAAGACGACGAGGCGCTTCGGCCCCGGCGCGGCCAGGCGGCGAGCACCCAGCCCGGACACGGCGGCGGTGCGCAGGTTCGTCAGCGCCATGCCGTCGAGGATGGCAAGCGGCCTCTGGTCCCCGCCCCCGAACAGAGAATAAAGACCCTGGATCACCGGGCGTCCGGCGCCGGCATTCGCGGGGGTGATCGTGAGGAGCTTGCTCCCGACGTACTCGCCCAGGGTGGACGGCATCTGCAGCAGCTGCCCGGACGAGGTGTCCACCCGGGTGCGCGGGGCGTCCTGCTCGGGGTCGAACCCGGAGTTCAGCACGGACTCCAGCGCCCCGATTGCCGCCTCGGTCGTCAGCGCCTTCTCGATCGTGTCGCGGCCGAGGTAAACGGGGCCTTCGCTGGTATCCATGCTCAAGCTTCCCATCACGATTCGTGGTATAAAAAACTCGGTGGCAACTTTCCCCCCTTGCCCGCTCCGGGCCGGCTCTGAAGTCTGACTGTGGGCGGGAGGAAATGTGCCGAAAGTCGACTCCGGCCTGCGAGAACTGCGAGAGCTGCGACGCCAGAACGCGCTGCTCAAGACGGGCGCCCTGCAGGATGCGATCTTCAACAGTGCCAACTTCTCCAGCATCGCCACCGACGCCCACGGCGTCATCCAGATCTTCAACGTCGGCGCCGAACGAATGTTCGCCTACGCCGCGTCCGACGTCGTCAACCAGATCACTCCGGCCGACATCTCCGACCCCCAGGAGCTGATCGCCAGGGCCGGCGCCCTCAGCCTCGAACTCGACACACCGATCACCCCCGGATTCGAGGCCCTCGTCTTCAAGGCCTCCCGCGGCATCGAGGACATCTACGAACTCACCTACGTGCGCAAGGACGGCAGCCGCTTCCCCGCGATCGTCTCCGTCACCGCCCTGCGCGACGCCGCGGAAACCATCATCGGCTACCTGCTCATCGGCACCGACAACACCGCCCGGAGGCAGGTCGAGGCCGCGCAGGCGCTGCTCGACCAGAGGATACGCGACCAGCAGTTCTACACTCGCTCGTTGATCGAATCCAATATCGATGCGCTGATGACGACAGACCCGCAGGGCATCATCACCGACGTCAACCAGCAGATGATTGCGCTCACCGGGCGCACCCGCGATGAACTGATCGGCGCGCCCTGCCGCACCGACCCGATTCGGGCCGATGCCGCGACCAAGCGCGTGCTCACCGAGAACAAGGTCAGCAACTACGAGCTGACCGTGCGTGCCCTGAGCGGTGAAGAGACCGTGGTGTCCTACAACGCGGCAACCTTCCATGACCGCGAGCGCACGCTGCGGGGCGTGGTCGCCGCGGCGCGCGACGTGACCGAGCGCAAGACCTTCGAGCGCGCGCTTCAGGAAACCAACATCGAGCTTGAGCATGCCAGCCGGATGAAGTCCGAGTTCCTGGCGACCATGTCGCACGAGCTTCGCACGCCGCTGGACGCCATCATCGGCTTCTCCGAGGCGCTAAAGGACGGCCTGATCGGTGACGTGAGCGCCACCCAGTCGGAGTACATCGGCGATATCTTCACGAGCGGACAGCACCTGCTCTCCCTGATCAACGACATCCTCGACCTGTCGAAGGTTGAAGCCGGAATGATGGCGCTCGAACTGGAGCCGGTCGACGTGACCAGCCTGCTGCTCGGAAGCCTCTCGATCGTCAGGGAGAAGGCCGCCGCACACCGAATCCAGTTGGAGATCGACTCGCCGCCCGACCTCGGAGCCCCGCGGCTCGACCTGCGCAAGACCCGGCAGATCGTCTACAATCTGCTCGCGAATGCCGTCAAGTTCAGCGCAACCGGCGGTCGTGTGGTCGTGCGTGCGCGACGCGTCCCGCGCGACGTCGTCGGCACTCTCCCCGGGACCTGGCCAGTGCACGCGTTTCCCCTCGCCGACAATGGATCTGACGAGTTCCTGGAGATCAGCGTCGAGGACAGCGGCATCTCCGAACGGGACATGACGAGGCTCTTCCAGGCCTTCAACCAGATCGACAGCGGCCTCGCGCGCAAATTCGAGGGCACCGGCCTGGGGCTGGCCATGGTGAAACAGCTGGCGGAACTGCACGGGGGAACCGTTGCCGTGGCCAGCGCGGCGGGCGAAGGCGCTCGCTTCGCGGCCTGGTTGCCCCTGGACGCGCAGGATCGGCCGGTCGTCGCAGCGCCTCGCCCCGCCGAAGGGCCGCCATGGCCTTGATCCTGATCGTCGAGGACAATCTCGCGAACATGAAGCTCGCCACCCTGCTCCTGGTGCGCGCCGGGCACACTGTGCTGACGGCCGCCGATGCGGAAACCGGGCTGACCCTGGCGCGCGCGAATGGGCCCGACCTGGTCCTGATGGACGTGCAGCTCCCCGGGATGGACGGGCTTGCGGCGACCGTCCTGCTCAAGGGCGATCCGACCACCGCTGCCATCCCCATCATCGCGTTGACCGCGATGGCGATGCAGGCGGACCGGGAGAAGTCGCGCGTGGCCGGGTGCGACGCGTACATCACCAAGCCGCTGCGGTACAAGGAACTGTACGAGGTGATCGATTCCCTCCTGGCGCCGGGCCGGGCCGGGGCCGCCCCGGAGACGCCGTCCCCGGTCGTCCCGCCCGAGGCAGGCGAGATGCCGCACTTCGGTGCCGGGGAACCCGGCCCGGCCGTGGACGTGAGGATCCTCGAGGGCCTCGTCGGCGACGATCCGGTCGTCATCCGCGAGTTGTTCGGCGACTTTCGCACGAGCGCGATCGCGATCGCCGAGGAATTGGCCGCCGCATGCGAGAACGGGGAGCCGGCTCGCGCCGGGGAGCAGGCCCACAAGCTCAAGTCCTCCGCTCGTGCCGTCGGCGCCCTGGCCCTCGGCGAACTCTGCGCAGCCATGGAGACAGCAGGTCGGTCGCACAGCACCCATGAGCTGGCCACACTGCTGCCACTCTTCGAGCAGGAACTCGGCGCAGTGAACGCTTTCCTTGATTCCCTGCCGCCAGGCCACAGACTCCCCTGAAACCCGCACCGAGAAGTCCGTAGCAACAACCTCGTACCCAGCCCCCGTACCAGGACGCACGCAGGAAGAAAGTCGTACCAAGCGAACAAGAGCACCGACGTGAACATGACCAGAAGCACGATTCGCATCCTGATCCTCGATGATGAAACCTTCATCCACAAACTGCTGGCCCTCATGCTGGCGAAACTGGGCTTCACCGAGGTGACGGCCTGCGATAACGGCGTGGAGGCTCTCGGACTCATCGGCTCCCCGATGCCGCCGGATCTGATCCTGCTCGACCTGAACATGCCGGGAATGGACGGCATCGAGTTCGTCCGAAAGCTGGTCGAGCACGGCTACTCCGGCAGCGTCATCCTGGTCAGCGGCGAAGACGAACGCGTCATGATGTCGACGGAGCACCTGATCCAGGCGCACAGGATCACGGTTCTCGGCCAATTGAGCAAGCCGGTCTCCCTGTCCGGGCTGGCCGCGATGACCGACCGGTGGAGACCGTCCGAGGCTCCTCACGCGCCGAGGAAGATCTACGGCGCCGGCGAACTGGGCACCGCCATAGCCAACGGCGAACTGACGAACTACTACCAGCCCAAGGTCGACGTCGCCTCCGGCGACGTTGTCGGGGTTGAAACCCTCGTCCGCTGGCGGCATCCGGCGGACGGGCTCGTCTTGCCCGACCAGTTCATCGGGACCGCCGAGGACGACGGACTCATCGATGAGCTGACTCTGGTCGTGCTGACCGGCGCCCTGGCCCAGGCGACGGCCTGGCGCCAAGCCGGGCTGAATCTCCGCGTCGCGGTCAACCTCTCGATGGACAGTTTCTCGTCGGTCGCCTTCGCGGACTTCGTCGCCGGGGCTGTGGCGGCCGCGGGGGTGGTGCCGCAGGACATAATCCTGGAGGTGGCGGAGAGCCGACTGATGCTCGACCAGCGTGCGCCGCTGGAGGTCCTGACCCGGCTGAGGATGAAACGGTTCCGGCTCTCGATCGATGATTTCGGAACCGGGCACTCCTCGTTGAGCCAGCTCCGCGACTTCCCGTTCGACGAGCTCAAGATCGACCGTAGTTTCGTGCACGGCGCCTCGCGCGACAAGACCTTACGCGCGATCTACGCGACCAGCCTGGGCCTGGGCAAGCTTCTCGGCATGGAGGTCGTTGCCGAGGGGGTGGAGGATCGCGACGATTGGGACCTGGTGCGCGACACGGGATGCGCCCTGGCGCAGGGCTATTTCATTGCCCGACCGATGCCGGCCGCTGATCTCGCCGGGTGGATTCCGACCTGGCGCCAGCGCGTGCGCGAATTCGCGGACGACGTCTCCTAGGACTTGCGCGGAGCGCCCTCTGGCTCGGTCGGTTCGGGTGTGATCCGGAGCCCGGCGGGAGTGTTCGAGAGCCGCACGAGCTCCTCCAGCCAGGCGCGGTTGAGGCTAGGCTCCTTGCTGCCGAAGAACTCGAACTGCAGGGGAATGGCCGGGTGCAGCCAGATGGAGCTGTGGCCGCTTCCGGATGCCGCGGAGTTCTCCCAGGAGAAGGTGAAGCTCTCGCCCCGGCGGAGCTTGGCGACGATGACAACCTTGAGGTGCGCGAGGACGCGATCGTCGAAGTCGACGGTGATGGACGGCGTTCCGTAAATGAATTTACCCAACGGATTCCTCATCTCATTAGGTTCGGGTGAAGGGAAGGCCTCGACACGGTGCGGGTGCGATGTCGATTAGTCGGAGTCTCCCACGAAACCAGGGTCATTGTTCGTGGCTGAGGCCATTCTCGATGTTGGCCACCTCGCGGTTGAACGCGGCGGCATCCTTGTCGGCCTGCACGGACGGCCTGGACACGGCAACGATCCCGATCTGCGGCAGGTCGGGCACGGGAAAGAGCCTCTCCTCCTCGTCCGCGGACAGGAGCTCGACGTCCGACACGTCGAACTGCATGCCGGGGCCGAGCAGCAGGGTGTGGATGGTCGTGGTTCCGTCCTCCTCGAGCACCGGGACATCCACCGCCACGCTGCTGGAGTCACTGGCGACGTTCGTGGCGAACTCGAGCAGCGCATCGGTGACGGCGCTGCCGGTGACGATCGAACCGCCCGCGTAGGTTATGCGTTTCATGCTTAGACACTAGCCGCCGACCCGGGCCCCGGGGCGGGCAAAGCGGCCTATTATCTAGATCAGCCGATGGCTCCGCGTTGGCGGTCCGCCTTTCATGTTTGCCGGGCATCACCTGTCACGAACACGGAATGAGGTAGCAACAATGGACACACAAACCACGCTGTTGTGGGGTTTCGGGCTCATCGGAATCCTCGCGCTGGTCGGGGTGATCGTCGTCATCGCACGCCGGCGGAGCGAGCAGGCCCTGCGGGAAGAGCAGGAGCAGGACGCGGCCCGCGCCGCGGAGCTGCGCCTCAAGGCGCAGGACACCGAACTCGCCGCCCGGGAATCCGAGGCCCAGGCGAGCCGCGCCCGGGCGGACGCGGAGCAGGCGCAGGTCGAGGCCGAACGGCTCCGCCGGGAGGCCGCGCAACGCCAGGCGGACGCGGCCGACCTTCGCGTCAACTCGAGCGAACAGCACCAGGCCGCGGATTCCCTCGATCCGAACATCGGACGGAACGAGGACATTCCCCCGAACGATTCGGTCTGAGCGGGTCTAGCCGACTGCCGAGCGCACCAGCGCCAGTGTGCGCTCGGTGACCACGGCCAGGGGCGCCCCCGCTTCGATCGCGGCCATCGCCGCCTCGAGTGCGCCTCCGAGGAGCCGCGCGGTGATCTCGAGTTCGGGCACGGCGAGTTCCCGCAGCGCCTCGATGAAGGGCGCCGCCTGTTCGTGGTGCAACTCGGCGAGCCGGGCCAGGCAGTCCGGGGGAAGCTGCGCCGCGGCCAGCGCCGCGGCCGGGCGGTGCGCCCCCTCGGCCGCGAGGCCCAGGGTCACCCGTACGTATGCGTCGAGAGTCTCGCGCGGTCCGTTCGCCCGGGCCAGGGCCTCCCGGAGCGTCGCGTTGGCGCGCGGGAAGGCATCCTCGATCACGGCGGCGAGAATATCGGCGCCGGAGGTGAAGTACTGGTAGACGCTGGGCCGCGACAGTCCCGCCGCGGCGCCTACGGCCGCAGGCGTGACCGCGCTCACGCCACCGCTCACAAGCAACCCGCTCGCGGCCTGCAGGAGCGCGGAGCGCTGGCGAACGCGGTGCTCGGCGACGGTCGGGGCGGAGATCCTGGGCATGTCCGGCCTTTCCGCGCGATGACTGTTCCACGCCCAGTTTACGAGGCCGCGTGGCGAGGGTCTAGGATGCTGACATTACTGTCAGCAAATCGGCACCCGACCGATGAAGAAAAGAGAAGGATCGACCGTGACCGACGCGCTTGCCCGCCCAGCCGACGCCACACTGAATCCCAAGCGCTGGAAGGCCATGCCGATCATCGCACTGGCGGTGTCCATCATCATCATGGACGCGACGGTCGTCAATGTCGTGTTGCCCGTCCTGATCCGGGACATCTCGTTGACGGCAGCCGACGCCGAATGGGTCAACTCCGTCTACGCGCTGGTCTTCGCATCGCTGTTGATCACGGTCGGCCGGATCGGCGACATCTACGGCCGGCGACGGCTGCTCATCATCGGCATCGTGATCTTCGGCATCGCGAGCGTGCTGGCCGCCCTGTCGGACTCCGGCGCGACCCTGGTCGCGGCCCGACTCCTGCAGGGCGTCGGCGGGGCCATGATCCTGCCCGCGACCCTCTCGACCGTCAACGCACTCTTCACCGGGCGGGAGCGCGGAATCGCCTTCGCGATCTGGGGCTCGACGATCGGCGGCATGGCCGCCGTCGGTCCACTCGTGGGCGGCTGGCTGACCACCGATTTCAGCTGGCGCTGGGCCTTCCTGATCAACGTTCCGATCGCGATCGTCGTGCTGGTCGGCGCCCTCCTCTGGGTTCCGGAGACGAAAGACCCGCACGCCGCACGCGGCGCCGACGTGGCCGGCGTCCTCCTCTCCGTCTTCGGGTTGGGCGCGGTCGTCTTCGGACTGATCGAGGGCCAGCGCTACGGCTGGTGGACGACCACGGAACAGCTCACCCTCGGCGGCTTCCACTGGACCTGGGCGCTTTCTCCGGTGCCGGTCGCCTTCGCGCTCGGCGTGATCATGCTCTGGGCCTTCGTGCTCGTCGAGCGGGCCAGGGCACGCGCCGGCAAACCGGCCCTGCTCGACTTGACGCTGCTCGGCATCCGCAGCTTCCGCTACGGCAGCATCGCCGCCCTCGTCGTGGCCCTCGGCGAATTCGGGATGCTCTTCGCCCTGCCCTTGTTCCTGCAGGGCGCCCTCGGCTACACCGCGTTGGAGACAGGACTGCTCATCCTGGCCCTCGCAATCGGCACCTTCCTCATCTCCGGCGGTTCGGCCCAGCTCACCCGCCGGCTCGGCGGCCGAGGCACCGTGCGCGTCGGCCTGCTGCTCGAGGCCGTCGCCATCACCGGGCTCGGCCTGAGCATCGGCCTCACGCCGAGCGCGTGGCTCCTTGCGGCCTGGCTGTTCCTCTACGGGGTCGGCGTCGGGATGGCCACGGCCCAGCTCACGAGCGTGATCCTCGCCGACGTTCCGGTCAGCCAGAGCGGGCAGGCATCCGGCCTGCAGAGCACCTTCCGCCAGTTGGGGTCGGCGCTCGGCATCGCCGTGCTGGGCACTCTGCTCGTGTCGACGCTCGCCGTCTCGACGGCCGCCAATCTCGCGTCGGTGCCCGGCCTCTCCGAGGCCTCCCGAGACCAGGCCGTGTCGATCGTCAAGGGGTCGGCGGGCGCCGCAATTCCCGGGCTCGGGTCGCTGCCTGAAGGCCCGGCGATTCAGTCCGCGGCCGAGTCCGCCATGGTGACCGCCGCCCGGATCACGACGCTCAGCGCGGCCGGCATCATCCTCCTCGGCCTGCTCGCGACCATCGCGCTTCCACCGATGCGCCGCGAGGACGAGGCCGTACCGGCGGCCCGGGCGGCCACCGACGCCAGGTAGACACCTGGCCGGGGAAGGCCCGACGAGATCGGCGCGGTTACCGTGCAGGCGATCAGCACTGCAGAATGAGTGGAGCAGGATCGCTGTCGGTGCGCAACCGTGTGATTGACGGATGCTCCAGCTGCTCGAGCGGTATCGATCAGGAGGCACAGTGTTGAAACTGGGGTTGAAGGCGTCGGCGGAGCAATTCGGGCCGCGCGAACTGGTCGAGCTGGGAGTCCTGGCCGAAGAGCACGGGCTCGACAGCGTCACCGTCAGCGATCACTTCCAGCCCTGGCGCCACACGGGCGGGCACGCACCGTTCTCCATCGCCTGGATGACCGCGGTGGGCGAACGAACCAAGCGGGTGCAGATCGGCACCTCGGTGATGACCCCGACGTTCCGCTACAACCCGGCCGTGATCGCCCAGGCGTTCGCCACGATGGGCTGCCTCTACCCTGACCGGATCTTTCTCGGCGTCGGCACCGGCGAGGCGCTCAACGAGATCGCGACCGGCTTCAACGGCGAATGGCCCGAGTTCAAGGAGCGCTTCGCGCGCCTCCGCGAGGCCGTCGACCTCATGCGCGAGCTCTGGGTCGGCGACCGGGTCGACTTCGACGGCGAGTACTACAAGGCCAAGGGTGCGTCGATCTACGACGTCCCCGAGGGTGGCATCCCCGTCTATGTCGCCGCGGGCGGCCCGGTCGTCGCGCGCTATGCCGGGCGTGCGGGCGACGGATTCATCTGCACCTCGGGCAAGGGCATGGAGCTCTACACCGAGAAGCTCCTGCCCGCCGTCGCCGAGGGCGCCGACAAGGCCGGCCGCGACCTGGCCGACATCGACCGGATGATCGAGATCAAGATCTCCTACGACACCGATCACGATACCGCGCTGGAGAACACCCGGTTCTGGGCCCCGCTCTCGCTCACCGCCGAGCAGAAGCACTCGATCCAGGACCCGATCGAGATGGAAGCGGCCGCCGACGCGCTCCCCCTGGAGCAAGTGGCCAAACGCTGGATCGTCTCCTCCGATCCCGACGAGGCCGTCGCGCTGATCAAGCCCTACCTCGACGCCGGCCTCAACCACCTCGTCTTCCACGCCCCCGGCCACGACCAGAAACGCTTCCTCGGGCTCTTCGAGCGCGACCTGGCCCCGCGGCTTCGCGCGCTCGGCTGAGGACCACTTCATGGCAATGCAGCGCACAATGTTCAAATCCAAGATTCACCGCGCGACCGTGACGCACTCCGACCTGCACTATGTGGGATCGCTGACCGTGGACCTGGACCTCCTCGATGCCGCGGACCTCCTGCCGGGTGAGTTGGTGAGCATCGTGAACGTGAATAACGGGAACAGGTTCGAGACCTACCTGATTGCCGGGCAGCGCGGCAGCGGGGTTATTGGCGTGAACGGCGCGGCCGCGCGACTGGCCCACACCGGCGATCTCGTGATCATCATCTCCTATGCCCAGATGAGCACGGACGAAGCACGAGTCTTCGTGCCGTCCGTCGTCCACGTGGACGAGCGCAATCGCATCCTTCTGGTCGACTCGGACCCGGCCGGATCGCTCGTCGAGGGACTCCTGCCACCGCCGCTGGCCGCCCACTAATCCGGATGCCGCACGATCTGAGTGACCAACTCGTGATCGGAATCGCTTCGAGCGCGCTCTTCGACCTCGCGGAGTCCGACGCGGTGTTCCAAATCGAGGGCGAGGAGGCGTACCGACGCTTCCAGGAGGAGAACATCGCGGAACCCCTGCTGCCGGGCGTCGCCTTCCCCTTCATCAAGCGGCTCCTGGCCCTGAACGACCTGGCGGACGAGGGGGCGGCCCCGTATGTCGAGGTCATCGTGCTGTCGAAGAACGATCCGGATACCGGCCTGAGGGTCATGCGATCGATTGCCCACCATGACCTCCCGATCACCCGGGCGGTCTTCATGCAGGGCAGCTCGCCGCACAAATTCATGCCGGCGTTCAAAATGGCCCTCTTCCTCTCGGCGGATCACGCGGACGTCCGCAGGGCGGTCGAGCTTGGCCACCCGGCCGGCCAGGTTCTCGACGCCACCTGCTCGAGCGACGACAGCAACGATCTCCGCATCGCCTTCGACTTTGACGGCGTCCTGGCGGACGACGGCGCTGAGCGCGTCAACACGGAGAGCGGCCTCGCGGCGTTTCACGACCACGAGGTGGCTCACCTGTGGGAGCCGCTGTCCCGGGGCCTCCTCCGGGATCTCCTGGCCGGAATCAACCGGATCCAGAGGCGGGAAGATGAGCTGAAGCTCGCCAACCCGAGCTACCGCATGCGGGTGCATGTGTCACTGGTGACGGCACGCAGTGCTCCGGCGCACGAGCGCGCCATTCGGAGCCTGAAGGAGTGGGGCGTCACGGTCAACGACGCCTTCTTTCTCGGTGGCCTCGAGAAGGCGGATGTCCTGGCCATCCTGAAGCCTCACATCTTCTTTGATGATCAAACAAGCCATCTGGATGCCGCCTCCCGGGTCGTCCCCAGCGTCCACGTGCCCTTTGGTGTCACCAATCGGTAGCCTTGGAACCAGACGTCCACGTGAGGTTGGAGCGTCAGGAGCACAGCGATGAGGATCGGCGAGCTTGCGCGACGGGCGGGGTGAGCGTTCGCGCGCTTCGTTACTACGAAGAGAAGGGGCTGCTCGCCAGCGAGCGCACCTCGGGCGGTCAGCGGGAATACCGGGAGGACGCGGTCGGCCAGGTGGTGTTCTTCCAGCAGATGTACGCGGCCGGTTTGTCGAGCCGCCGGATCGCCGACCTTCTGCCGTGCATGGACACCGGGATGACCACCGAGGAGCAGCGCGAGATGCTCGTGAACGAACGAGCGCGGCTCGATGAACGAGTCGGAGCGCTGCAGACCGCCCGCGATCGGCTTGACGACGTGATCGCCGCGGCGTCCAGGACGGCCGTCGCCGTCGTGGCCTAACCCATCCGTCCCCGGACTTGAAGCTGACGTCAACGTCAGCTTCTCGTGTCGTTCCCGGTTCGCTCATTCGAGGGGCTCAGCCAGGCACGCGGCGGGCACTGCCTGCGGAAGGAACATCGCAGTCTGTAAACGAAAGGCCCCCGATTGCTCGGGGGCCTTTCTTGTCCGACTGGGTTTCGCAAATAGATTCAACCTATTTAGCAATCAACCCGCTGTGCGCGAGGGGGGACTTGAACCCCCACGTCCTTTCGAACACTGGCACCTGAAGCCAGCGCGTCTGCCAATTCCGCCACTCGCGCGAACTTAGAAATGCTAGCACTTTCAGATGCCTGTTTTCGCCATGAGGCCCGCTTGCACGGTTCGCCGGCCTCCGCCACCGCTCACCGGGGGCTTCCGACGCGCTACCCCGACATGCGACCCTGGGGCGCACAACTCCTCCAGAATCACCGGACAACTCCGAGGATCCGCGTGATTCCGCGGGGCCTGCCCGGCGGCGGCACCGAATTGGAGGAGTTGTGCGCGTGGGAGAACATCGGGCGCACTTCGGGGGTGTCCGGTGATGGCCGAACCCACCTCCGGCTCCCCCGGCAGGGCGACCGGGACGGCAGTGGCGACCGCGGCGAAATAGGCTGCGCAACGACCGCGCCCGTAAGATGACATTTCGTGCGCTCAACCGCCCTTCAGGCGAGTTAACACGTGAGCCAAGTAACATGCTCATAGCCAAACGGATCGGATCGGGAGACCTGTGGGCATACTGGACAACTTTGAAAAGGGCTTGGAGCGCGCCGTCAACGGCGCTTTCGCGAAGACCTTCAAGTCGGGCGTGCAGCCGGTGGAGATCACCTCGGCGCTTCGGCGCGAGCTCGACACCAAGGCCGCCGTCGTCTCGCGCGACCGCATCCTCGCGCCCAACCGCTTCACCGTGCGGCTGGCGCGCGCCGACTTCTCCCGGATGACCGGGATCGGCCCGACCCTCATCGACGAACTCACCCAGCTGGTCGAGCAGCACGCCCGCGAGCAGCGCTACCAGTTCGCCGGCGCCGTCGAGATCACCCTCGCCGAGGACTCCGGCCTCAGCGTCGGCATGGTGCAGATCGACTCCAGCAACCTCAAGGGCAACATCGCCTGGACGCCGGTGCTCGAGATCAACGGCAAGCGCCACCCGATCGTCAAGGCCCGCACCGTCATCGGCCGCGGCAGCGACGCCGACATCACCGTCGATGACAGCGGCACCTCGCGCCGCCACGTCGAGATCCTCTGGGACGGCTCCCGCGCCCAGGTGCACGACCTCGATTCCACCAACGGCTCGCAGCTCAACGGCGAGCCGGTCAAGAAGGCCGCCCTCGAGCCCGACTCGGTCGTCACGATCGGGCGCACCCGCATCGTCTTCCGCGTCGTCGCGCAGGCCGGCCCGGCCGGCAAGGCCGCCGGCTTCTGGGGGCCCAGCGCATGAGCGTCAGCGAACTCACCCTCCTCGTGCTGCGCCTGGGCTTCCTGCTCCTGCTCTGGCTCTTCATCTTCGGCATCGTCTACGCGCTCCGCAGCGACCTGTTCGGCCAGCGGGCGCGCAAGATGCAGCCGGATGCCGCGGCAGCGGCCCCCGCGCCGTCCCCGGTTTTCCCCGCCTCCGCGACCGCGCCCACCGAGGCCGTCTCCCGGCCCGTCGTGTCGCCCGACAGCGGCGGAACCGAGAAGGCGACCGCGCAGAGCGCGACCCGGCTCGTGATCACCTCCGGCCCGAAGGCGGGCACCGAGTTCCCGCTCGGCGGAGAGCCGATCACGATCGGGCGCTCCGGCGACTCCAGCCTCGTCATCCGTGACGACTACACCTCGACCCACCACGCCAGGCTGATGCTGTGGCATGACGACTGGATGATCCAGGACCTCGACTCGACCAACGGCACCTTCCTGGCCGGGAGCCGCATTGCGGTGCCCACCCCCGTTCCCCTGAACACCACGGTCAAGATTGGCGCAACCAGCTTCGAGCTTCGGCGGTAAGTCCATGGCGACAGTGAGTCACAGCGCAGCCGCGTCCCATGTTGGCAAGATCCGGTCCAACAACCAGGACTCCGGCTATGCCGGCCGCGCGCTGTTCATTGTCGCCGACGGGATGGGCGGCCACGCCGGCGGCGACGTCGCCTCCGCCATCGCCACGAAACGCGTCATCGAGGCGGACAAGCCCTACCAGTCCGCCGCGGAAGCGGAATTCGCCCTGCAGGCGGCGCTCATCGCGGCCAACTCACAGATCGCCGAGACGGTGTTCGAGCACGCCGAACTCACCGGGATGGGCACGACCGTCAGCGCGCTCGTCGTGCTCGACGACCAGGTCGCGATCGCCCACATCGGCGACTCCCGCATCTACCTGCTGCGGGACGGCGAACTGTCGCAGATCACGATCGACCACACCTTCGTGCAGCGCCTCGTCGACAGCGGCCGGATCACCGAGCAGGAGGCCATGGTGCATCCGCGTCGCTCGGTGCTCATGCGGGTGCTCGGCGACGTCGAGTCCGCGCCGGAGGTCGACACCTCCATCCTCGCCACCCGCACCGGCGACCGCTGGCTGCTCTGCTCCGACGGGCTGACCGGCGTCGTGTCCCACTCGTCGATCGGCGCCGCCCTGTCCAGCGGCGCGGATGCCCAGGCCGTCGCCGACCGGCTGGTCAAGGAAAGCCTCGACGGCGGCGCCCCCGACAACGTCACGATCGTCATCGTCGACATCGGGCCGGAGGACGAGCGCACCGACGCCCCGGTCGTGGTGGGCTCGGCGGCCGGGGCGCTCGCGTTCGGTGAGGAACCGGCCAGGGGCCGGGCGCTGCGTCTGCCCGCCCTGCGCCTGCACCCCGTGCGCGAGACCCACTTCGAACCGGACTCGCAGGATTACCTGTCCGAACTGATCGAGGAAGACGAACGGCGAGCACGCCGGCGCAAGATCACCTGGCTGACCGCGATCATCCTGCTTATCGTCGCGATCGGCGGTGCCGCCCTCCTCGGCTACCAGTGGACCCAGACCCGGTACTTCGTCGGCGTCGAGGGCAGCACCGTCGCCATCTACCGGGGCGTCAACCAGGACCTCGGCCCGATCCAGCTCTCCAGCGTCTACGAAGACACCAACCTCGAAATCTCCGAACTCCGGGTCTATGACCGGGAACAGGTCGAGGAAACCATCAGCGCATCCTCCCTCGAGGACGCGAAACTCATCGTCGAACGGCTCCAAAATGCCAGCAACAAGTAACCCGGCGGCCCCGGCGGACACGTCCGCGCGGCGGTCGCAACCGCGGACGGGCGCATTCAAGCGCCTGCACCTCCCGCAGAAGCTGCGCAACCTCGAACTCTTCCTGCTGATCATCGCCTGCGCGATCAACGGGGCCGCGGTGGTGCTCGTGCAGCTCGGCGCGCTCGGCCGGATCGACACCTCGCTCGTGCTGTTCGGCGCCGGGCTGTCCGTCCTCGTCTTCGCGCTGCACATCGTGCTGCGCATCGTCGCGACCCAGGCCGACCCGTTCATTCTCCCGATCGTCACCCTGCTCAACGGCATCGGGATCGCGATGATCTACCGCATCGACGTGGCCAACCACCAGAGCGGCATCGACAGCGCCTCGGTGCGGCAGACCATCTGGAGTGCGCTGGCGATCGCCTGCGCGATCGCCGTGCTGCTGGTCATCCGCAACCACCGCGTGCTCTTCCGGTACACCTACATCGCCGGGTTCGCCGCCGTGGTCCTGCTCCTGCTACCCCTCGTTCCCGGCCTCGGCCGGGAGGTCAGCGGCGCCCGCGTCTGGATCGGCATCGGCTCGTTCGCCACCTTCCAGCCGGGTGAAATCGCCAAGATCGCCCTCGCGATCTTCTTCGCCGGCTACCTCGTGCGCAACCGGGACAGCCTGTCCATGGTCGGCAAGCGGTTCCTCGGCATGCACTTCCCCCGCCTGCGCGACCTCGGCCCGATCCTCGTGGTCTGGGCCCTGTCGATGTCGGTCATCATCTTCCAGCACGACCTCGGCACCGCGCTGCTCTACTTCGGCCTCTTCCTCGTCATGCTCTACCTCGCCACCGCGCGGCTCAGCTGGGTCATCCTCGGCCTGGCCCTGTTCATCGGCGGCGCGGTCATCGCCAGCCAGACCCTCAGCTACGTCAACGGCCGCTTCACCAACTGGCTCGACGCGATGAACCCGGATGTCTACGCCGCGCCCGGCGGCAGCTACCAGCTGGTGCAGGGCCTGTTCGGGCTCGCCAAGGGCGGCCTGATCGGCACCGGCCTCGGCCAGGGTCGACCCGACATCACCCCGGTTCCGCAGAGCGACTACATCATCGCCAGCCTCGGCGAAGAGCTCGGCCTCGCCGGCCTGTTCGCGATCCTCGCCCTGTACCTGCTCTTCGTCGCCCGCGGTTTCCGCATCGGCTTCGCCGGCCAGGACGACTTCGGCAAGCTGCTCGGCGTGGGCCTCGCCTTCGTCGTCGCCCTGCAGTGCTTCATCGTCATCGGCGGTGTCACCCGCATCATCCCGCTCACCGGCCTGACCACCCCGTTCCTGGCCGCCGGCGGGTCCTCCCTCGTCGCCAACTGGATCATCGCGGCGCTCCTGCTCCGCCTGTCCGACACGGTGCGCAACCAACCCAGGCTGGTGGTCTGATGAATCGCGAACTCAAGCGCGTGAGCCTTGTTGTGCTGCTCATGTTCATCGCCCTGCTCACGTCGACCACGGTGGTGCAGGCCTTCCAGGCCGACAACCTCGCCGCGGACGCCCGCAACACCCGCACGCTCTACGACAGCTTCCAGGTTGAACGCGGCGCCATCCTCGTCGACGGCAAGCCCGTCGCCGAGTCGGTGCCGGTCGACGACGACTACAAATTCCTCCGCACCTACAGCAACGGTCCGCTGTACGCGCCGGTGACCGGGTTCATCCCGATCAACGGCTCGCCGACGGGCCTGGAGCACTCCCTCAACGCGGAACTCACCGGCACGTCCAACTCGCAGTTCTTCGACAAGCTCAGCTCGATCATCACCGGGCAGAAGCCCCGCGGCGCGGCCGTGGGCACCACGATCGACCCAGTGGCGCAGCAGGCCGCCTGGGACGCCCTCGGCGACCTGACCGGGGCGGTCGTCGTGACCGAACCGAAGACCGGCCGCATCCTCGCCATGGTCTCCAAGCCCGGCTACGACCCCAACACGCTCGCCGTGCACGACAACAAGCAGGTCACCGAGACCTACCAGGCGCTGCTCGACGACCCCAAGGATCCGCTGTTCAACCGGGCGATCGGCGGCGACCTCAACCCTCCGGGCTCCGTGTTCAAGCTCGTGGTGACGGCCGCCGCGCTCGAGTCCGGCAAGTACACCCCCGAAAGCACGTTCCCCAACCCCGCGGCGCTCACCCTGCCGGGCTCCACGGCCGTGGTCACGAACTCCAGCCGGGGCACCTGCGGCGGCGGCGCCACCGTCACCCTGGCCACGGCGCTGCGGCTTTCCTGCAACATCCCGTTTGCCGAACTGGGACTGCAGCTGGGCGACGAGGCGATTCGCCAGATGGCCGAGAAGTTCGGCTTCAACTCCACCCACGCGATCCCGATGTCTGTCGCCGAGAGCGTCTACCCCCGCAACCTGGACAAGGCGCAGACGGCCCTGTCCGCCTTCGGCCAGTACGACGTGCGCGCGACCCCGATGCAGATGGCGATCGTCTCGGCCACCATCGCCAACGGCGGCGTCGCGATGGCACCCAACCTCGTCGACGAGATCCTGGCCCCGAACCTGAGCCCGCTGGAGAGTTTCCAGGCGAAGGAGATGGCCACGGTTATCAGCCCCGAAACGGCCGCGACCATGACCCAAATGATGGTCAACGGAGTCAATGACGGCGCCGCGAGCAATGCAAGAATAGACGGGGTTGACGTGGCCGGAAAGACGGGAACCGCACAGAACGGCAAGGACCTGCCGTACACCCTGTGGTTCACTGGATTTGCACCCGCGGAAGACCCGCAGTTTGCCATCACTGTCCTGATCGAGGATGGCGGGGGGCTCGGCCAGGCAGGGTACGGCAATCTCCTTGCCGCACCGGTTGCACAAAAGGTACTAGAGGCGGTGTTGGAGAAATGAGACCCACAGCAGGGCTCACCTTCGGGGGACGATACGAGCTGCAGTCCAGGATCGCCATCGGCGGCATGGGCGAGGTGTGGCAGTCCACCGACCTCGTCATCGGCCGCACCGTGGCGATCAAAATCCTCAAGGACGAATACCTCGGCGACCCGGGCTTCCTCGAACGTTTCCGCGCCGAGGCCCGTCACGCCGCGCTGGTCAACCACGAGGGCATCGCCAACGTCTTCGACTACGGGGAAGAGGAAGGCAGCGCCTTCCTGGTCATGGAGCTCGTCCCCGGCGAGGCCCTCTCCACCATCCTCGAACGCGAGCATGTGCTGTCCACCGACAAGGTGCTCGACATCGTCGCCCAGACCGCGGCGGCGTTGCACGCCGCGCACGCCGCCGGGCTGGTGCACCGCGACATCAAGCCGGGCAACCTGCTGATCACCCCGGACGGCCGCGTCAAGATCACCGACTTCGGCATCGCCCGGATCGCCGACCAGGTTCCGCTCACCGCGACCGGCCAGGTCATGGGCACCGTGCAGTACCTCTCCCCGGAGCAGGCCAGCGGCAAGTCGGCCTCGCCGACCACCGACATCTACTCCCTCGGCATCGTCGCCTACGAAAGCCTCGCCGGCCGCCGCCCGTTCACGGGCGAGTCGCAGGTGGCCATCGCCATGGCCCAGATCAACGAGACCGCGCCCGACCTGCCGACCACCGTGTCCGAGCCGGTGCGCAACCTTGTCATTTCCTGCCTGGCCAAGAACCCCGCCGACCGGCCGGCCTCCGCCGCGCACCTGGCCCGCGCCGCGACGGCGCTGCGCCGGGGGGATGTCGCGGCCGCCGCGGCATCCGTGCCCGCCGTCATGGCCGGGATCACGCCGACCTCGGCGACCATGCTCATGCCCGGTGCCGGATCCGACCAGGCCACGACCGTGCTTCCGACGACGGGAGCGCCCGGAACCCGAGCGGAAGCCGCCGCCGCGGCGGCCGCGACGAAGAAGGAGAAGCGCAGCCCGTGGACGTGGCCGCTCATCGCCCTCATCGCGCTGCTGGCCATCGTGCTCACCGGAACGCTGATCGCCCTGTTCACGCAGGGCAATGACACCCCGCCGGCGACGCCCACGTCGACGTCGAGCAGCCCGAAGCCGACGCCGAGCAAGACGCCGACGCCCACGCCGACGCCCACGAGCACCGCCGTCAGCGTGCTGTCGAAGGACTTCGTCGGCCTGACCAGCGCCGAGGCACGCGACAAGCTCGTCGGCCTGGGCCTCGTCGCCGACATGGTTGCCGGGAACATCGCCGACGCCCCGGACAAGGTCGACCGGGTCTACGACGTCAACCCCACCGGGACGGTGCAGAAGGGCACGAAGATCACGGTCAAGTACTACGTCGCGGCCCCCTCGCCGGATGCGCCGACCACCGCGCCGACCGTTGCCCCGGCGACGGCCGTGGCCGGCACCGACGTGGTCGTGACCTGGACGGCCCAGTCCTGCCCCAGCGGCCAGACCCTGACCGGCTATGAGGTGCTCGTCGAAGGAACCGGCGCGACCTCACCGGCTCCGTCCGCGCCGGACGCCACCACGGCGACCATCACAACGGGTCCGGGTGCGGGCACGTTCACCGTGAAGTTCCGCTACCTCTGCGGTGGGTTCCCGTCCGAGTACTCCACGGCGTCGAACAAGGTGGACGTCACGGCCGCGCCGTAGCGCGTGCGCGGTGCGGGTAACATAGGCGGGATTGTGTTCGGGAGCTGGGAGTGCTGCATTGACTGAGGTTGGCCGTTTGCTCGCTGGACGCTACCGCGTAGGCGCGCTCATCGGCCGCGGCGGTATGGCGGATGTGCACGTCGGCACGGATTCGCGCCTCGGGCGCACCGTGGCGATCAAGCTCCTCAAGTCGACCCTGGCCACCGACCCCGCGTTCCGCACCCGCTTCCGGCAGGAGGCCCAGGCCGCCGCCCGGATGGCCCACCCCACCATCGTGCGCGTCTTCGACGCCGGGGAGGAGACGGTGACCGAGCCGGGCGGCCACGAGGCCCAGGTTCCGTTCATCGTCATGGAGCACGTGGACGGGCGCCTGCTCAAGGACATCATCCGCGAGGGCCCGGTCGAATCCGCCGAGGCCGTGCGCATCATCGAGGGCGTCCTCACGGCGCTCGAGTACTCGCACCGGGCCGGCGTGGTGCACCGCGACATCAAGCCAGGCAACATCATGATCACCAGGACCGGCCAGGTCAAGGTGATGGACTTCGGCATTGCCCGGGCTATCTCCAGCTCGGCGACCACTGTCGCCCAGACCACGGCGATCCTCGGCACGGCCGCCTACTTCTCCCCGGAGCAGGCCAAGGGCGAATCGGTCGACGCCCGGACCGACCTGTACTCCACCGGCGTCGTCCTGTTCGAGATGCTCACCGGACGACCGCCGTTCCATGGCGACACCCCCGTCGCCGTCGCGTACCAGCACGTCAGCGAGATCCCGGTCAAGCCGAGCTCGGTCAACCCGAAGGTCTCGCCGGCCCTCGACGCCGTCGTGCTGCGCGCGCTGGCCAAGGACCGTTTCGCCCGGTACCAGAGCGCCGTCGAGTTCCGCACGGATGTCGAAACCGCCGCCGCCGGGCACGTCCCGGTCCACCGGCCGCTCGACGAGACGGCCGCCGGCCTGTTCGGCCCGGCGCCGGTCGTCGCCTCCAGCTCGGAGCTGGCCCTCAAGCAGCTCGCCGAGGACCAGACGATGGTGCGCACCCAGCGCCGCCCGCCGGTCAGCTGGATCTGGGCCGGAATCGTCGCCGTGATCGTCATCGTGATCTCGGTGATGTTCTGGGTGTTCAGCCTCACGCCCAGCGCCGACATCCCGGACAGCTCGCGCAAGGTGCCCGCCCTGGCCGGGCAGGACTACGACGCGGCGCAGAACACGCTGCTCGACCTGGATCTGGCCGCCACGAAGGCCGAGGAGGCCAGCGCCACCGTTCCGAAGGACGAGGTCATTCGCACCGACCCGCCCGCCGGCACAATCGTCCAGCCGGCCGAGGTGATCAAGGTCTACGTATCGACGGGCGCCCAGCCAGTCGAGATCCCGGATGTCACCAACCAGGCCGTCGAGGCCGCGGAAGCCGCCATCAAGGCGGCCGGGCTCGAATCAGGCTCGGTCACCAAGGAGAATTCGCCGACGGTGGCCGCCGGCATCGTGCTGAACACCGACCCCGAAGCCGAGAGCACGGTCCAGGCCGGCTCCACGGTCAACTATGTCGTCTCCAGCGGACTCGTGACGCTCATGGACCTCACCGGCCAGTCGCTCAGCGCGGCGAGCGACCTGCTCACCTCACAGGACCTTCAGCTGGTGCCCGTCCCGACGCCGGACAAGACCTGCGCCCAGGAGGATGGCTCCCCGGTCATCAAGCAGTCCCTGGCCGCCGGTGACGTGCCCCAGAAGTCCGAGGTCGCGCTCACCTACTGCGCCGGCTAAACTCCCGCGAAACCGCAGTTGTGCGCGTTAAACCTGCTGTTTAGCGCGCACAACTGCGGTTTCGCGGGATGTGCGGGGCGGGGGAGAGGCGCGGAGGCGCGCGGAGGGGTCAGCTGAGCTTGACGAGCGGGGTGAGGCCCTTGGCGGTCTCGCGGGCCTCAGGCAGGCCGGCGAGGGCCAGCCAGTTGCCGATCATCCGGTAGCCACCCTCGGTCAGCACGGACTCGGGGTGGAACTGCACGCCGAAGATCGGCGCCGACTCGTGCCGCAGTCCCATGATCACGCCGCCCTGCGTGCGCGAGGTGACGATGAGCTCGGGCGGCACCGTCGAATCGACCACGGCGAGCGAGTGGTACCGGGTCGCCGTGAACGGCTGCGGAACTCCCTCGTAGAAGTCGCTGTCATCGTGCGTGATCAGCGACGTCTTGCCGTGCATGAGCTCGTCGGCATTGGTCACCGTGGCCCCGAAGGCCTCAGCGATCGCCTGGTGGCCCAGGCAGACCCCGAGCAGGGGCGTGCCGGACGCGAACGCGGCCTCGACAATCGGGATGGAGACGCCCGCGTTGGACGGCTTCCCGGGCCCGGGCGAGACGAGCACGCCGTCGAAGTGGGAGAGCCGCTCGGCCGCCTCCGACGCGTCGAACGCGTCGTTTCGCAGCACCTCTGTCTCCGCGCCGAGCTCCATCAGGTACCCGTTGAGGGTGTAAACGAAACTGTCGTAGTTGTCGAGGACAAGAATGCGGGTCATCAGCCGCCCACCGTCGCTTCCTGGTTGTTGATGACCGCCTCCGCCACGGCGGGCAGGGCGGCAGGCTCTGCCGATTCGGTCATGATGCAATTCTAATCGGGCCCCCGCCGCGCATTCCCCGAACGGCGGAGCTGGGCCCGCCCAGCCGGTGACGATAGAATCTCAGGCATGGCTCGCACAAACCCCCGCACCAAGCCCGCACGCGACGTGGTTACCCGCTCCGAAGACGCCCCGAACCCGGTCTGGTTCAAGCCGGTCATGTTCGGCTTCATGCTCCTCGGCCTCGCCTGGATCATCGTCTTCTACGTGAGCCAGGGCGGATTCCCGGTGCCGGCGCTCGGCTCGTGGAACATCCTGGTCGGCTTCGGGATCGCCTTCATCGGCTTCCTGATGACCACTCGCTGGCGCTGACTGTCCCCATTTTTGCGGACCAATTACACCGGTGTAATTATCCCCATGTGGAAAGTCCTGTGGATAACTTTTCCGCGGGCCTCTAGGCCAGTAGTTTCACGCAGCTGAGGGCGATCAGGACCGCGGCGAAGAGCACGACCAGCGCGATCTGCAGTTTTGCCTGGGAGCGCTGCCGGGTCTGCACGAAGATCAGTCCCAGGATCGCGCCGCCGACCAGGCCGCCGAGGTGCGCCTGCCAGGCGATGTTGACCCCCGGCAGGAACCCGATGACGAAGTTGATGCCCAGGAGCACCAGCAGTTGCGTGGTGTTGCCGCCGAGGCGGCGCTGGATGACGAGCATGGCGCCCACCAGCCCGAAGATGGCCCCGGATGCCCCCACGACGCCGACGCGCGGGTCGGCGAGGAACAGCACCCCCAGGGACCCGGCCAGCCCGCCGAGCAGGTAGAGCACGAGGAAGCGCCAGCGTCCGAGCATCGCCTCCAGCTGCGGGCCGAAGATCCACAGCATGTACATGTTCAGCAGGACATGGAAGATGAAGCCGGTCGAGTGCAGGAAGACGCTGGTGAGCATCCGCCAGGGCTCGAAGAAGCCCGGGTAGGAGAAGATCCCGGCGTAGAAGAACCGGTCGGTGAGGCCCAGGCCCGGAATGAGCTGCAGCACGAAGACGAAGAGCGTGACGCCGATCAGGCTGTACATGACGACCGGGGCACCGCTGCCCGTCAGCCGGGTCAACACGGCCGGCTTCGTGCGCGGGGCGTTGCGGCGCTGCTCCTTCATGCACTCGGGGCAGACCACGCCCACGGCGGCCTGGGTCTGGCACTCGGGGCAGATCGTGCGCCCGCAGCGCTGGCAGAGGATGAAACTCTGCCTGCCCGGATGCCGGTAGCAGTAGTTCGCGGCGGGTCCGGGCAGGTCGGTCATCTGGGGTGGTGCCTAGACCTGTTCGACGGTGACGCTCTCGATGAGAACATCGGAGAGCGGGCGGTCGCGGCCATCGGTGGGGACCGTGGCCAGCTTCTCGACGATGGCGCGGGAATCGGCGTCCTCGACGGCGCCGAAGATGGTGTGCTTGCCCTGCAGCCAGGTGGTCGGAACGACGGTGATGAAGAACTGCGAACCGTTGGTGCCGCGGCCGCCCTGGATGCCCGCGTTCGCCATGGCGAGCACGTAGGGCTGGGTGAAGTCGAGCTCCGGGTTGATTTCATCGTCGAACTGGTAACCGGGTCCACCGGTGCCCTGGCCCAGCGGGTCGCCGGCCTGGATCATGAAGTCCTTGATAATGCGGTGGAAGACGGTGCCGTCATAGAGAGGGGTCTTCGAGGTCTGGCCGGTGGCCGGGTGCTTCCATTCGATCTCGCCGGTGGCGAGGCCGACGAAGTTCTTGACCGTCTTCGGCGCGTGATTGCCGTAGAGGTTAACCTTGATCGGTCCGAGGGTCGTGTTCAGGGTGGCGACTGCGGTGTGCTTAGACATAACGGCAATTCTTGCACAGCACTATAAGCGTCTCCTGACGCGGATCCGATACCCAGAGCGCTCCCAGCCGATTCAGTGGCAAGATGGGTGTGTTCGCCACACGACATCGATGGAGGGTCCAGATGAGCCTGTCACGCAAGCGCCGCAAGGAACTTGACCGGCTGCGCAAGAGCGCAGACGAACTGTGGAACCACCAGCAAGAGGTTCTCGACCGCGCGAATGAGATCGCACGCGAGGCCGCACGCCAGGCGGGGAGCCTGACTCGCGAGGAAGTCGTCCCCCGCGTGCGCGAGGGATACGAACACTACCTGCGCCCCGGGGTTCACGCCGGCCAGGAAGTAGCGGAAGGCGTTCGCCGCCGCCTGGTCGAGGACGTGCTGCCCGGCATCGGCACCGCCATCGGCACGGTCATGTCGGTCGGGGACGTGGCGAAGGATGCCCGGGTGCGCGCCGCGATGAACCGGATCCGCTTCCAGAAGCCCGTGGTCGCCCCGAAGCAGGGCCTGGGCGCCGGCACGTACATTGCCATCGGCGTCGGCCTGGCCGCCGCAGCCGGCGTCGCGTACGCCGTCTGGCAGACGTTCCGTGCCGACGACGAGCTCTGGGTTGCCGCGGACGAGCCCGAACGGGTGCCGAACGAGGACTAACCCTCCGAAGCTTGACCAGGGCCCGTATCTTCCGGATACGGGCCCTGGTTCGTTAACCGCCCGATTCGCCGGTTCCCGGTTAATAGAGGAAAGCCCCGCCCCGGAAATACGGGGGCGGGGCTTTCTATCTTGTGGAGCCACGGGGAATCGAACCCCGGACCTCCTGCTTGCAAAGCAGGCGCTCTACCAATTGAGCTATGGCCCCGCGAATCTGAGGTGACTAGTCACCTTGAGGACGCACGTGGGGATACCGGGATTTGAACCTGGGACCTCTTCATTATCAGTGAAGCGCTCTAACCAACTGAGCTATATCCCCCTATTGGGCAGATTTGAGACTACCGGAACCAGCCGGTTTCTCCCAATCGAGAGGGGAGAAATCCGACTGGTTCCACGTGAAACTGTGTTTCTGGAACTAGTTGTTCGTGAAACCGACGAGCAGGCCGCCGGTCATCTTGACGCTGAGGTTGTACAGCAGGGCGAAAATGGCCCCCAGGGCCGTGGTGACGACCGTGTTGAGCACGGCCACGACAGTGGCGAAGCCCATGACGTTCCCGAGCGAGAGGATGCTCGCCAGGTCGGACGAGTCGCCGGCGATCGAGGTGTACAGGTCGTCGACCGTGTCGAAGATCATGGTCTGGTTGAGGACCGTGAAGATCAGGAACGTGGCGACGATCGTGACAATGGCCAGGCAGACCGCGACGAGGAACGACAGCTTCACGCTCGACCAGAAGTCGATGTACACCAGCTTGAGGCGCACCTGCTTCGTGGACGTCCTGCGGGTGGACTTCTTGGCAAGCTTCTCTGCGACGCTACTCATCTACTGACTCTGCTTTCTCCGAGTCGCTCTCCGGGGCGGCGTCAACCAGTTCGGCCACCAGATTGCGTTCGGTGTTCTTTGCTATGGCAATGATCCTGTCCTGCTCCGCAAATTTCGCGAAGACCACGCCCATCGTGTCGCGTCCCTTGGCGGGGACTTCAGCGACGTCAGAGCGTACCACCTTGCCGCTGGCGAGGACCACGAGCACCTCGTCGCCCTCGTCGACGATCAGGGCGCCCACCAGGTCGCCCCGGTCCTCGTTGAGCTTGGCCACCTTGATGCCGAGCCCGCCGCGGTTCTGCAGGCGGTACTGGTCCGCCGCGGTGCGCTTGGCGTAGCCGCCCTCCGTCACCACGAAGACGTAGCCGTCATCCGAGACGACGGATGCGTCGAGCAGCTTGTCCTCGCCGCGGAAGTGCATGCCGATCACGCCGGAGGTGCTGCGGCCCATCGGGCGAAGCGCCTCGTCCGTCGCGGTGAACCGGATGGACATGCCCTTGCGGGACACGAGCAGCAGGTCGGAGTCCTCGTCGACCAGCAGCGCGGACACGAGCTCGTCGCCCTCGCGCAGCTTGATCGCGATGATGCCGCCGGTGCGGTTGGTGTCGTACTCGCTGAGGGCGGTCTTCTTGATCAGGCCGTCTCGCGTGGCCAGGGTGAGGTACTGCGCCACCCCGTAGTCGCGGATGTCGAGGATCTGCGCGATCTCCTCGCCCGGCTGCAGCGCCAGCAGGTTGGCGACGTGCTGGCCCTTCGCGTCGCGGCCGGATTCGACGGCCTCGTACGCCTTGGCGCGGTAGACCCGGCCGGTGTTGGTGAAGAACAGCAGCCAGTGGTGCGTCGTGGTGACGAAGAAGTGCTCCACGACGTCATCAGCGCGGAGCTGGGCGCCCTTGACACCCTTGCCGCCGCGGTGCTGGTTGCGGTAGTTGTCGCTGCGCGTGCGCTTGATGTAGCCGCCGCGGGTGACGGTGACCACCATCTCCTCTTCGGGGATGAGGTCCTCGATCGACATGTCGCCGTCGAAGCCGAACATGATCTCGGTGCGCCGGTCGTCGCCGAACTTGGCGGTGATCTCACCGAGTTCCTCGCTGATGATCGTGCGCTGGCGCTCCGGGCTGGCCAGGATCGACTTGAACTCGGCGATCTGCAGCTCGAGTTCGGCGGCCTGGTCGATGATCTTCTGTCGTTCCAGGGCGGCCAGGCGACGCAGCTGCATGGTGAGGATCGCGTCGGCCTGGAGCTTGTCGACCTCGAGCAGGGCCATCAGTCCTTCGCGGGCGTCGTCGACGGTCGCCGAGCGGCGGATCAGCGCGATGACCTCGTCGAGGGCGTCGAGGGCCTTGAGGTAGCCGCGCAGGATGTGCGCGTCGGCCTCGGCCTTGTTCAGGCGGAACTGGGTGCGCCGAACGATGACCTCGATCTGGTGCGCTACCCAGGCGGTGATGAAGCCGTCCAGGGCGAGCGTGCGCGGGATGCCGTCGACGATGGCGAGCATGTTCGCGCCGAAGTTGTCCTGCAGCTGGGTGTGCTTGTACAGGTTGTTCAGCACGACCTTCGCGACCGCGTCGCGCTTGAGCACGATGACGAGGCGCTGGCCGGTGCGGCCGGAGGTCTCGTCACGGATGTCGGCGATGCCGGTGATCTTGGCATCCTTGACGAGGTCCGCGATCTTGATCGCGAGGTTGTCCGGGTTCACCTGGTAGGGCAGCTCGGTGATGACCAGGCAGGTGCGACCCTGGAGTTCCTCGATGTTGACCACGGCGCGCATCGTGATCGATCCGCGGCCGGTGCGGTAGGCATCCTGGATGCCCTTGATGCCGAGGATCTGGGCGCCGGTGGGGAAGTCGGGGCCCTTGATCCGCTGGATCAGGGCCTCGAGCAGCTCCTCGCGGGTTGCCTCGGGGTGCTCGAGGTACCAGAGGGCGCCGGATGCCACCTCGCGCAGGTTGTGCGGCGGGATGTTCGTGGCCATGCCGACCGCGATGCCGACCGAGCCGTTGACCAGCAGGTTCGGGAAGCGGGCGGGGAGCACGGTCGGCTCGAGCGTGCGGCCGTCGTAGTTGTCCTGGAAGTCGACGGTGTCTTCGTCGATGTCCCGCACCATCTCGAGGGCGAGCGGGGCCATCTTCGTTTCGGTGTACCGGGGGGCGGCGGCGCCGTCGTTTCCGGGGGAGCCGAAGTTGCCCTGGCCGAGGGCCAGCGGGTAGCGCAGGCTCCACGGCTGGACGAGGCGAACGAGGGCGTCGTAGATCGAGGAGTCGCCGTGCGGGTGGAACTGGCCCATCACGTCGCCGACCACGCGGGCGCACTTCGAGAACGCCTTGTCGGGGCGGTAGCCGCCGTCGAACATCGCGTAGATCACGCGGCGGTGCACCGGCTTCATGCCGTCGCGCACGTCGGGCAGGGCGCGCCCGACGATGACGCTCATCGCGTAGTCGAGGTAGGACCGCTGCATTTCCAGCTGCAGGTCGACCTGGTCGATCTTGCCGTGCTGGATCAGGTACTTGGCCGCGGCCGCGGCGTCCGCGGCCTCGACCGTGTTCTCACCGGGGGTGTCGGGGGTGTCGTTAGATGTCAAGGAAACGCACGTCCTTCGCGTTCTTTTGGATGAAGTTGCGGCGGGACTCGACGTCCTCGCCCATCAGGGTGGAGAAGATCTCATCGGCGGCGGCCGCGTCATCGAGAGTGACCTGCAGCAGCGTGCGGGACTCGGGAGCCATGGTGGTTTCCCACAGTTCCTTGTAGTCCATCTCGCCGAGACCCTTGTAGCGCTGGATGCCGTTGTCCTTGGGGATGCGCTTGCCGGCGGCGGCGCCGTCGGCAAGCAGGGCGTCCCGCTCGCGGTCGGAGTACACGTACTCGTGCGCGGAGTTGGCCCACTTGAGGCGGTACAGCGGCGGCTGGGCGAGATAGACGTAGCCGAGGTCGATCAGCGGACGCATATACCGGAACAGCAATGTAAGCAGCAGGGTCGTGATGTGCTGGCCGTCGACGTCGGCGTCGGCCATCAAAACGATCTTGTGGTACCGCACCTTATCCGGGTTGAATTCCTCGCCGATGCCGGCGCCGAACGCCGTGATCATCGCCTGGACCTCGTTGTTGCCGAGGGCCCGGTCGAGGCGCGCCTTTTCGACGTTGAGGATCTTGCCGCGGAGCGGGAGGATCGCCTGGGTCTCCGGGTTGCGTCCCTGCACGGCGGACCCGCCGGCCGAGTCACCCTCGACGATGAAGATCTCGGAGAGCGAGGGGTCCTTGCTCTGGCAGTCCTTCAGCTTGCCGGGCATGCCGCCGCCCTCGAGCAGGCCCTTGCGGCGGGCCGTTTCACGGGCCTTGCGCGCGGCCATCCGGGCGTTCGAGGCCTGGAGGGCCTTGCGAATGATCTCGCGCGCCGGGTTCGGGTTGCGGTTGAACCAGTCGGACAGCTGGTCGCCGGCGACGCGCTGCACGAAGGCCTTGGCCTCGGTGTTGCCCAGCTTGGTCTTCGTCTGGCCTTCGAACTGCGGTTCGGCGAGTTTGATCGACACGACCGCGGTCAGGCCCTCGCGCACGTCGTCGCCGGTGAGGTTGTCATCCTTTTCCTTGAGGATGCCCTTCTCCCTGGCGTACTTGTTCACCAGCGTGGTGAGCGCGGCCCGGAAACCCTCTTCGTGGGTGCCGCCCTCGTGGGTGTTGATGGTGTTCGCGTAGGTGTGCACGCTTTCGGTGTACGCGGTGGTCCACTGCATCGCCACCTCGAGCGCGATCTTGCGCTCTTTGTCTTCGAACTCGAAGGAGATGATCTCGTCGTTGACGAGGTCGGCCTTCTTGGCCCGGTTCAGGTAGGCGACGTAGTCGACGAGGCCCTGCTCGTACATGAAGGTATTGGTGACGGCGTTGCCCTCGTCGTCGGCGTGCTCCGGCCGCTCGTCGGCGAGCGTGAGGCGCAGTCCCTTGTTGAGGAAGGCCATCTGCTGGAACCGTGCGCGGAGCGTCTCGTAGTCGAACTCGATGGTCTCGAACGTTTCGGCGCTCGGCCAGAAGGTGATGGTGGTGCCGGTCTCGTCGGACGCCTCGCCCTTTTCCAGGGGAGCGTTGGGCACGCCGTTGGCGAAGCTCTGGCGCCAGACGTGTCCCTGTCGGCGCACCTCGACCTCGAGGCGGGACGACAGCGCGTTCACGACCGAGCTTCCGACTCCGTGCAGCCCGCCGGAGACGGAGTAGCCGCCGCCGCCGAACTTTCCGCCGGCGTGGAGGACCGTGAGCACGACCTCGACGGTCGAGCGGCCTTCAGCCTTGTGGATGTCGACCGGGATGCCGCGGCCGTTGTCCTCGACCCGAACGGCGCCGTCGGCGAGAATGCGGATGCCGATGGTGTCGCAGTAGCCGGCGAGGGCCTCGTCGACGGAGTTGTCGACGATCTCGTAGACCAGGTGGTGCAGCCCGCGGGGACCCGTCGAACCGATGTACATTCCGGGTCGTTTGCGTACGGCTTCAAGTCCTTCGAGAACCTGGATATCGTCTGCGCCGTATTCGTGCGCCGGCTCTGTCTTTGGTTCAACTGACATCTGAAATTGGGCTCCTGACCGTCGCACGGGCGACCATTCAGTCTACCAAACGGGGCGAGTCGTCCCGGCCACATACGGGCATCTGGCGCGCTTTATTTGCGAGGGTGACCGAATTTGGCCGGTTACCCGTAGGTATCGCGTGGACCCCGCCCTGGAATTGATCTGGGGCCCTTTTTCCAGGAGGGGGCGTTGGGTCCCTGGAAACGGATCGACGCGATGCCGGCATCCGGATATTTCACGGCGATGTGATTCATGATCTCGACGCGCATCATCCGCAGCTGCGTTGACCACGCGGTCGACTCGCAGTGCACGGTCAAAATGCCCTCGTCGATTCCGGCCGGGGTGGAGTGTTTCGCGGTCTCTTCCCCGGCCAGTTCGATCCAGGAGGCGAGGAGCTCGGACTGGGCCAGGGGGGAGTTCCAGCCGAGTTGCATGGTGAGCGAGCTGATCGCGTCGCCGAGCCCGCGGGGGTCTCGGCCGACCCCGAACGGCACGCTGGAACCGGCCTCGTCCCTGGTCCGGCGCTTGCTCCTTGATCGTTTGGCATTCGGATCGCCGAAGACGTCCTTGAAACGGAGGTAGACGCGGCCCGCTTCGCTCTGCTCAGCCATGGACGTGCTCAGCCATCGACGACCGCCCCCGCTCGAATGTGGACGGTGTGTGCCGCGAGGGCCTCCGGGACATCCTCGAATACGGCGGCCGTGATGATCACCTGTTCGAAGCCGGCAACGGCATCGGCCAGGCGCCGTCGCCGGGACTGGTCGAGTTCGGCGAACACGTCGTCGAGGATCAGGACGGGGTCACCGCTCGTGGAATCGCGCCGCAGCAGCTCGGCCGAGGCGAGCTTGAGGGCCAGGGCGAACGACCACGATTCCCCGTGGCTGGCGTACCCCTTCGCCGGCAGGGCATTGAGCATGAAGACGAGGTCGTCCCGGTGCGGACCGGCCAGGGTCAACCCGCGATCGAGTTCCTTCGGGCGCAGGTTCGCCAGCGCCGCCCGAAACAGCTCCCGGGTACCGGTGGTCGAGCCTGCCCCGGTGGTCGAGCCTATCGAGACCCGCGTCGCCGCCGTCTCGACCACCGAATCCTCATCCGCACCGAGGATGCTCAGCGTGGCAATCAACGCCGGCCCGTGGTCTTCGCCGGCAACCGACTGATACGCCGCCCGCAGCGGTTCACCGAGCAGGCGAACGAGTTCGGCGCGCTCGTCGATGATCTCCGAGCCCAGCTCGACCAGCCGGTCGTCCCAAATGTCCAGGGTGCCGAGCTGGTTCCCACGAACGCCGGATGCCCGCGCCGACTTCAACAGCGTGTTGCGCTGCTTCAGCACCCGCTCGTAGTCTGCGAGCACGCCGGAGATACGCGGCGTGCGCAGCACCAGAAGCTGGTCGAGGAACCTCCGCCTTCCGGACGGGTCGCCTCGAACCAGGGCAAGGTCCTCCGGTGCGAACAGGACGCTCGAGAAATACCGCGGAAGTTCCCGGGTCTTGATCACCGACCGGTTCACCTGCGCCCGGTTCAGCCCCGACCTGTTGATCTGCACCTCGGTGAGGATGTCCCGGCCGTTGTATTCGAGCCGCGCGCGAATGATCGCCGCGTCCTGGCCGGCACGAATCATCGCCGCGGTGGTCGATACCCGGTGCGACCCGAGCGTGCTGAGGAAGCCGAGCGCCTCGATCAGGTTCGTCTTGCCCTGGCCGTTGCGTCCCACGATCAGATTCGGTCCCGGCAGGAACGGCACATCGACCTGCGCATAGTTGCGGAAGTCGGTGAGTGACAGGTGTGTGACCCTCACGCCGGGTCAGTCTGCCTTCTTCACGGCGTGGCCGCCGAACTGGTTGCGCAGCGCGGCGACGGCCTTCATGGCGGGGGAGTCGTCCTGGCGGGACACGAAACGAGCGAAAATCGATGCGCTGATCGTTGGCACAGGGACCCCGTTGGCAATCGCTTCCTCGATCGTCCACCGGCCTTCGCCGGAATCCTCGACGTAGCCCTCGATGTCGGACAGGTCGGGATCTTCCTTGAGGGCGCGAACGAGCAGCTCCAGCATCCAGGACCGAACGACCGTTCCGCGCTGCCAGGCGGTGAAGATGGCCGGGACGTCCTGGATCAGGTCGTCGCGCTTTTCCAGGAGTTCGTATCCCTCGGCGTAGGCCTGCATGAGGGCATATTCGATGCCGTTGTGCACCATCTTCGCGTAGTGGCCCGCCCCGACGGCTCCGGCGTGAACGAAGCCTTCTTCGCGCGGTCCCTCCGGACGCAGGGCGTCGAAAATGGGCATCGCCCGCTCGACCTGGTCGGCCGCACCGCCGACCATCAGGCCGTAGCCGTTCTTCAGGCCCCAGATTCCGCCCGACACACCGGCGTCGAGATAGTGCACGCCGGTCCTTTCGAGCAGTTCCGCGTGGCGGAAGTCGTCGGTGAAGCGTGAATTGCCGCCGTCGATGACGAGATCGCCTTCGGCCAGCAGCCCGGAGAGTTCCTCAACCACCGAATCGGTGATCGCGCCGGCCGGAACCATGATCCAGACGATCCGGGGAACCGGAAGTGCCTGGATGAGGTCGGCCGTGGATGCCACGTCGGTTACGTCGGGATTGCGGTCGTACCCCGTGACCTCAAGGCCGGCTTCGCGCATCCGGCTGCGCATGTTCGCGCCCATCTTGCCGAGGCCGATGATGCCAATGTGCATGGAAAATCCTTTGACGAGAACGCGGGGCCTTAGCGCAGGAGGAGGTTGGGCTGCAGCAGGTACTTGTAGCTGTCGGCTCCCGGCTGGTCGCGCGAATTCTGGCTGGTGATGAGAACCGGGCCGGGCTTGTTCGGGTTCTCGGTCTTCGTGAACGAGATCCGCACGAACTCGGAGTGAACAGCGCCGAGGCCGTCCAGCAGGAACTGCGGCTTCAGTGAGACGACGGTCTCCGTGCCGGAGAGGATCGCATCGATCTTCTCGGAGGCCTGGGCCTGCTCGGAACCGATCGCCTCGAGGGTCAGGCCGTCGGCGGCGAAGGTGAAGCGCAGGGCCGCTTCGCGCTCGAGGACGAGCTGCACGCGCCGGGTCGCCTCGATCAGTTCGGCGGTGTTGATCACCGCGTAGTTGTCAACGGTCTCGGGGAACAAGCGCCGGACGGGCGGGAAATTGCCCTTGATCAGCAAGGACGTCACGGTCTTCTTCTCCGCCGTGAAGGCGATGAGTTCGCGGTCATCCGTGCTGGTGATGGCCACCGAGATGGTGCCGCTGTGGCCGAACGTCTTGCCGACCTCCTGCAGGGTGCGGGCCGGGACCAGCGCGGTGATCGTGCCCTGGCCTTCGTTTGAGCCGCGGTCCCAGTCGATTTCACGCACGGCGACGCGGTAGCGGTCCGTGGCCACCAGGCTCAGGCTGTTCTCGGTTATTTCGAGTTGGACCCCCGTGATCACGGGGGTGACATCGTCACGGGAGGCGGCGACGGCGACCTGGCCGACGGCCATGGCGAATTCTTCGGCGGGAACGAGGCCGGACTGGGCGCCAACCTGAGGAATGCTGGGATATTCCTCGACCGGCATGGACAGGAGCGTGAAGTTCGCCGAGCCGCAGCTGACCGAAATGCGCGACTCATTGGTCGAGAACCGAACCGGGGCGTTGGGCATCCGGCTGGCGATCTCGGCCAGCAGCCGGCCGGAGACGAGAACCTTGCCGGTTTCTTCGACATCGGCGGCGATTTCGGTCTGGGCCGAGACTTCGTAGTCGAACGACGAGAGGATCAGCCCGGTCTCGGTCGCTTCAATCAGCACGCCACTGAGGATCGGCAGGGTGGTGCGCTGGGGGAGAAGCTTGACCGCAAACGATACAGCTTCGCTGAAAACGTCCCGGTTGGCCTGGAATCTCACGAAGTTACTCCTGTCGAAGGCGGTGGGTGGCTCAATGCTAGTCGTGTTCCGCAGCGAGCCGGTGACCAGCGCCGCTGGGCAGTAAAGGTTGTCGGATGGAGAGATATAAGAATTCTTGTTAATGGTCTTAACCGCTGTGGAAACTGTGGATAACTCTGTGGATACAGCCTGATCGTTGGGAACTACACGTTTGTAAGTTGTTAGCGGTCTGTGGGATTAAATGACAAGAAGTTGGGAGCCCCCGGAAGCCATGACAAGAGTTTTCACAGGCGGCCGTCGAGTTTCAACAGATTGAGCCCTGTTGTTCAGCGAGTTTCCACAGGAGTTTCCACAGGTGGAAACTAGAAGTATTTGTCAGTTACTTGTAGCGATGGTTCTGTTTGATGCGGTTCGTGAGCTCGGTGACCTGGTTGTAGATCGACCGGCGCTCCTTCATGAGCTCACTGATCTTCTTGTTCGCGTACATCACCGTGGTGTGGTCGCGGTTGCCGAACAGCTGGCCGATCTTGGGCAGGGAGAGGTTGGTCAGCTCCCGGCACAGGTACATGGCGATCTGCCTGGCCGTCGCCACGGCCTGGGACCGGGAGGAGCCGTAGAGGTCGTCAACGGTCAGCTTGAAGTAGTCGGCCGTGTTGGTGATGATGTCGACCGGGGCGATCACATTGTCCTCGTCGAGGGTGATCAGGTCCTTGAGCACCGTCTGCACGAGGTCCATGTCGACCGGGGTGCGGTTCAGGCTCGCGAAGGCCGTGACGCGAATGAGTGTTCCTTCGAGCTCGCGGATGTTCGAGGAGACCTTGGAGGCCATGAACTCGAGAATGTCGTCGGGGACCTGGAGCTTCTCGCTCTGGGCCTTCTTGCGCAGGATGGCGATGCGGGTCTCGAGGTCGGGAGCCTGGACATCCGTGATCAGGCCCCACTCGAAGCGCGACCTCATCCGGTCTTCGAAACCGGTCAGGTGCTTGGGCGGCAGATCGCTGGTGATGACGACCTGCTTGTTGTGGTCGTGCAGGGTGTTGAAGGTGTGGAAGAAGGCTTCCTGCGTCTCCGCCTTGCCTTGCAGGAACTGGATGTCATCGATCATCAGGATGTCGATGTTGCGGTACCGCGACTGGAAGGCAGACCCGCGGTTGTTGGCGATCGAGTTGATGAAGTCGTTCGTGAATTCCTCTGAACTGACATAACGAACGCGGATGCCCGGGTACAGGCTCATCGCGTAGTGACCGATGGCGTGCAGGAGGTGGGTCTTCCCCAGTCCACTCGAGCCGTAGATGAACAGGGGGTTGTAGGCCTTCGCGGGAGCCTCCGCGACCGCGACCGCGGCGGCATGGGCGAACCGGTTGGACTGGCCGATCACGAAGTTGTCGAAGCTGTACTTCGAATTGAGCCGGGTGTCGTGCGGCCGCTCGGGTGAGGTGGTCTCGAAGACCGACAGCGGTGCCGCCGGCGTTTCGACACTCGCTCGCGAGGCTGGCTCGTTTTGCTGCTGGTGTTGCTGGGGCCGCAACGATTCCTGCTCGAGTTCGGGATTCACCACGACGTAGAAACTGGAGACCGCGCTGGCTTCGTCGAGCTGGCCCATCGCCATCAGCAGCGGAACGCGCATGCGCTGGTTGAGCATGCTTGCCGTGAATTCGTTGGGCACCTCAAGGTAGAAGGTGCCGGCGGCGATTCCCTTGGGTTCGACCAGGGTAAGAAAGCCATAGAGCATTGGAGTGATGCTGTCGTCGGACTCCAGGGTGGTCAGCACCGACCGCCAGGTGTCCGTTATCGGCTGTTCTCCGTCTGCCATGGTTTCCTAATCTCTGAAAATTCCGCTCGGGCCGGAAGCCGCTGGGTTGGTGCTGGGTTGGTGCTGGGTTGGTGCTGGGTTGGTGCTGGGTTGGTGCTGGGTCGCACTTGTGCTTCGGACATCGCTCTGGACATCGATTTAATCGCCGAACAAAGCATCCACAAAGTTATCCACTGCCTGTGTGTAAATCCGGCCGAACTCACAGGTTTCCTGCCCGAACCTGTGGATAACTTGTCCTCACGGTAGTCAATCGCCAAGAGTCAGTCCAAATTAGCTGTGATCTTGCCGCGTGTCACTCCGAGGATTACCGGGATTCTTATGCAGAATCGGTCGTTTGGGCCTGCTGGGTTTGACCAAAACAGGGCGAGGCCGTAGTTTTAGTAGGTTGACCCCAGCCCGAGGGCTAGCTATTTTTTTTCCCGGCCATTGTCCTGGCCTGCGGATACCAACACGTGGAGATTGAGCAATGAGCAAGAGAACGTTCCAGCCGAACAACCGTCGTCGCGCGAAGGTGCACGGCTTCCGTTTGCGTATGCGCACCCGCGCCGGCCGCGCAATCCTCGGTGCCCGCCGTCGCAAGGGTCGCACCGAACTCTCCGCTTAAGCCTCCGATGCTCGCCGGGGCCAATCGCATCACGAGCGGGAGCGACTACAAAGCCGTTGTTCGACGGGGATTGCGCTTTGTCGCACCCCATACGGTCACGTACGTTCGCAAGAGCCGTGAGGATGCCCCGGCGCGTTTTGGTTTCATCGTCGCAAAGAATGTGGGTGGCGCAGTGAGCCGCAATCGCGTTCGTCGACGGCTGAAGGCGGCCGGCTACGAGATCCTGGCCTCGGTCCGACCGGGAACGGATGTCGTGGTGCGCGCTTTGCCCTCGGCGCTGGATGCAAGCTGGCCGGTTCTCCGGGCCGAACTCTCAGAGGCGCTCATCAAGGGCGGCGCCCGGCAGATGGTTGACCAGACGTGAACAGGGTGGTTGCGACTGTCCTGCTGTTTCCCCGCAATGTGGGGGTTCTCCTGCTTCGCGTGTATCGCGCGGTGATTTCGCCCCTCTACGGGGACGTCTGCCGGTACTATCCCTCGTGCTCGGCCTACGCCCTGACCGCGGTTCAGGAACACGGCCTCGTCATTGGATCGGGCCTGGCCGCCAGGCGCCTCGCCCGGTGTCATCCGTGGGCCGCCGGCGGAGTGGATGATGTCCCGCTCAAGCGCACACGTCGCTATCGCGTGACATCCTTTGGATTTGTAGTCGCACCAAGCCATGGAAAGGGCTGACCCGAAGTATGGACCTCCTAGGAATCATCCTCTGGCCACTGAAGTGGGCGGTGGAGCTTCTTCTTGTCGCCTTCCACTGGCTGTTTTCGAACATGGGCCTCGGCTACGACGATGGCATCACCTGGGTTCTCTCCATCGTGGGCCTCGTGCTCGTGGTGCGAGCCGCCCTGATCCCGATCTTCGTCAGGCAGATCAAGAGCCAGCGCAAGATGCTCGAGGTTGCGCCCCAGCTGAAGAAGATCCAGGACAAGTACAAGGGCAAGAAGGACCAATTCTCCCGCGAGGCCATGTCCCGCGAGACGATGGAGCTGTACAAGCGCACCGGCACCAATCCGCTGAGCTCCTGCCTGCCGCTGCTGCTGCAGATGCCCATCTTCTTCGCCCTGTTCTCGGTGCTCAACGATGCGCAGCACGGCAAGGCCGGCGTCGGCCCGCTCGACGCGGCACGGGCGGAGAGCTTCGGCCAGGCGTCGCTGTTCGGTGTGGCGCCGCTGCACGACTCGTTTGCCACCCAGTGGACCCACATGGTCGCCGGCGAGCCGTACATCCTCGCTGTGATGATCATCGCCGCCACCATGGTGGTGCTGATGACGGCTTCCCAGTTCATCACCCAGCTGCAGATCGTCTCGAAGAACATGTCGCCGGAGACCAAGGCGAGCCCGATGTTCAAGCAGCAGCGGATCATGTTGTACCTGCTCCCCCTGGTCTTCGCCTTCTCGGGTGTCGCCTTCCCCCTCGGCGTCATGTTCTACTGGCTCACCTCCAACATTTGGACGATGGTCCAGCAGTTCATCGTGATCCGCAACATGCCCACCCCCGGCAGCGAGGCCGCCAAGGCTCGCGAGGAGCGCCTCGCCCGCAAGGGCAAGCTCGTCGCGAATGACGGCGACATCATCGTGGTCGAGGAACCGAAGAAGCCCGCGCAGCGCCAGCAGCCGGTCGGCAAGAACCGTTCAAAAAAGCAAACCGGCCCGAAGAAGTAGACGAGAGACCGACGTGACTGACGTGACTGAAACCGACTCGACCGTGCCCGCCGACGCTGCAGAAGCCACCGCGCCCGAGGCGACCGTGGGCCCCGAGGCCGAGGGCAGCGCTGCCAACGGTGAAGACTCCCCCACCGTCGACCAGCTCGAGCGGGAAGGCGACATCGCCGCGGATTACATCGAGGAATTCCTGGATATCTGCGACCTCGACGGTGACATCGACATCGATGCCCGAAACGGCCGGGCCTATGTGTCGGTCAACGCCGCCGAAGGAGACACGCTGCGCGTGCTGTCGAAGCCGGACACCGTCAACGCGCTCCAGGAACTCACCCGACTGGCCGTTCAGAACAAGACGGGTTCGTTCTCGCGCCTGATCCTGGACATCGGCGGATCCCGCGAGGCGCGCCAGGCCGAACTCTCGGCCCTGGTCGGTCGCGCGATCGAGCGGATCGAGGCCGGCGCCGCCGATGCCGCCCTTCCGCCGATGTCGTCGTACGAGCGCAAGCTCGTGCACGACCTCGTCTCCGAGCGCGGCTTCGTGTCCGAGTCCAATGGCGAAGGCCGCGACCGCCACACGGTCATCTCGCGCGCCTAACAGCACGTGACACGATGACGGAGCAGCTCGAGGTCGAACCTGCCGCCGCGGCGGGCCTCTTCGGCGACAGAATCGACGTTGCGCGCGCCTTTGCTCACAATTTAGCTGATCAGGGCGAAATTCGTGGCTTGATCGGGCCGCTGGAGCTCCCTCGTTTGTGGAGCCGGCACATTCTCAACTGCGCGATTGTGGCGCCCCTGTTGCGTCCCGGCGTGGTCGGCGACGTGGGATCGGGTGCCGGCCTTCCGGGCCTGGTCCTCGCCATCGCGCGTCCGGACGTTTCGTTCGTGCTGATCGAGCCTATGGAGCGCCGGGTGGCCTGGCTGAACGACCAGGTGGGCGCGCTCGGCCTCGAGAACACGACGGTGCTGAGGGCGCGCGCCGAGGATGTCCGGCTCGAGCGGCCGCTGGACCAAGTCACCGCCCGGGCGGTCAGTGCCTTCCGGACCCTCATCCCGCTGACCGCTCCCCTGCTTCGGCCGGGCGGCGAAATGGTGCTCATGAAGGGCGCCGGCGCGCAGGGCGAAATCGACGCGGCCGCCAAGGCGATCCGCAAGTACAGACTGAGCAATGTTGAAGTGATTACGCTCGGAGAGGGCGTGCTGCAAGAGGTCACGAGGGTCATTAGGGCTACAGTTGATTAGTCCCGGGTACCGTCGCTCGCTCGTGGGTGAGAGACAGACCGAGGTTCACTTTCGGGTGGCTCATCGACCGTCGAACGTAAAGGTTTCACGTGAAACATCCTGGTGAAGACCAGCAAGTCAGCAGCCCAGCGGGATTCGACACGCCGCTTGCCCATGAGATCTCCGACCTGACCCGTCGACGCCAGGCGATCGCCTCCGAGAGGCTCCCCCGGCCCGAAAAGACGCGGGTCCTGACCGTGTCGAACCAGAAGGGCGGGGTCGGGAAGACGACCACGGCCGTCAATCTCGCCGCAGCACTGGCCCGCATGGGCGCCCGCGTCCTCGTGATCGACCTCGACCCGCAGGGGAACGCATCCACCGCCCTCGGAGTCGAACACCGTGCCGAAACGCCGAGCGTTTACGACGTCATCATCAACGACATGCCGCTCGCGGATGTCGTCCAGAAGAGCCCGGAATTCGGCGCGTTGTTCTGTGTACCGGCGACAATTCACCTGGCTGGAGCGGAAATCGAGCTCGTGTCGCTGGTCGCCCGTGAGCAGCGGCTGCGCCGCGCACTTGACCTTCACCTGCGCGAAATGACCGAGCCGTACCACTACGTTTTCATCGACTGTCCCCCGTCGCTGGGCCTGCTCACGATCAATGCTTTCGTGGCCGCCAGGGAGGTTTTGATCCCGATCCAGTGCGAGTACTACGCGCTCGAGGGCCTCAGTCAGCTGCTCAAGAATATCGAGCTGATCGAGAAGCACCTCAATCCGGAACTCGCGGTCTCGACGATCCTGCTCACGATGTACGACAGCCGCACCAACCTGGCCAACCAGGTGGCCCAGGATGTCCGCGACCACTTCCCCGACCAGGTGCTCGAGACCCTCATTCCGCGTTCCGTGCGCGTTTCTGAGGCTCCGAGCTACGGCCAGAGTGTCATCAGTTACGACCTGAATTCCGCAGGATCGCTCTCCTACCTCGAAGCAGCGGCAGAAATCGCCCGGCGGGGCGCCCCAGAAACAGGAGCACAGCAATAATGGCGAAACGGACTGGCCTCGGCCGCGGCATTGGCGCATTGATTCCCGTCCAGGACCCGGCTCGGCTGTCGCGCCCGGTGGACGTGTTCTTCCCCTACGCGGAAGGACAGGATCCGGACAAGGCCCCGGCCGAGGCGATCGTCGATGACCTGGAGGATCTCCTCCCCGTGCCCGGTGCCCGCCTGGCACACCTCGATCCGGCCGACATCGTTCCGAACGCGGTGCAGCCCCGCACCGTGTTCGACGAGAGCGACCTCTCGGAACTGATCCACAGCATCCGCGAAGTCGGCGTGCTGCAGCCGATCGTCGTGCGTCCGCTGCTGGAGCAGCCTGGCAAGTATGAATTGGTCATGGGAGAGCGTCGCCTGCGTGCGAGCAAGGCGATTGGACTGTCGACCATCCCGGCCGTGGTTCGCGAGACCGCGGATGTCGACATGCTTCGCGATGCCCTGCTCGAGAACCTGCACCGCGCCCAGCTCAATCCGCTGGAAGAGGCGTCGGCGTACCAGCAGCTGCTGGCCGATTTCGGCATCACCCAGGACGAGCTCGCGACGCGGATTGGTCGGTCGCGGCCGCAAATCACCAATACCCTGCGTCTGCTGAAGCTCCCGGAACCGGTTCAGCTCCGGGTGGCAGCCGGGGTACTCAGCGCCGGCCACGCGCGGGCGATCCTGTCGGTGGGGGACTACCAGGGGATGCTCCGGCTCGCCGACAAGATCGTCAACGAGGATCTTTCGGTTCGCGCGGCCGAGGCCGCAGCGTCGGCTGTGCCGAAGGCGCCATCGACGCGCCCAGCACCCGGGAAACGTCAGGGTCACCTCGACGAGATCGCCGACCGCCTCGGCGACCGCCTCGACACGCGGGTGAAGATCAACCTCGGAGCAAGAAAAGGCCAGATCACAGTGGATTTTGCTACGATCGGTGACCTCAATCGTATCCTTGTCGTCCTGGGCGAGCCGGGCTTCGGCGCCAACTAGCTTTCGACCCGCAGGATCGTTCCTGACGGCGCGAAAACTGCCGAATCGACCGCGTTCGAGCGCCCGTTGGTCGAGCGCACGGTCGGCAGTCGCACTTGCTGGGACCGGAATCTGCCCCTCGCGCGTGGCCGTGTCAATGCGCGAGTCGCTCGGCAAGCCACGGTGATATGGCCGGACTGGGGGTGTCTCCGAGTTCGGTGGCGCGGGCAGGATGCGCGGGCCGCACGCCGCTACGCGGGCGTTGCGCCACCCGCGCAGCGGCGTATCGCCCGCGTAGCTCAAAATCACCGGCGCGCTAGCCATTGGGAGGCACGCCCTTGGCCGGCCGACATTCCGCGCCCCATGTTTCACGTGAAACATGCTGCCTCCTGCTGCCTCCTGCTGCCTCCTGCTGCCTGCCGGATGCTGGGATAAGGAGATGCCGGCGGCGAGAGGCGATTCGCGCCCTGTGTCATTTCCCGGCCCGAGGCAGGAGAAGCGAGCGAACCCGGTCGCATGGCGCTTCGCCTTCGGACGCCACTGGTGGGGGAGGGTGTGTTTCACGTGAAATACTGCCACACCTGACGAGGTCTCGGTTGCCCCGTCGCCCGACGGCCGCCGGCAGTCAGGGTCGGCGGCCACAACAGAAGGAAGCAGAGCCAGGCATTAGCCCGGGGGTCGGGACACATGGCATGCGGCGACACGTGCTCGATTTCGAGGGCGTTTCCCTACGACCATGAGTGCCGTTCGGCAAGTTTCACGTGAAACATGGCCCACAGAAGCCGATTCCGTGCGTGCAAGACGCGGCTTCGAATTTGCGTGCATCGCGCGCTCGGCTGTGTAAGAACTAGTCGTCAGCTGTCCCCTGTGACGGCCGTCCTGCGGGCCGCTTGCACTTGCAGGTGCCTGCTCCGGAGCCGACTTTAGACCCCAGCACGCTGGCCTTCGCCGAATTGCGTCCATTAGCAGCGATACGTGCCCGGATTGGCCGGATTTCCTCCCTTGTGGCGACCTGGGCCGGCAGTCGAGAACAGCAGCGTGGAATTCCGGATGGCCGAGGAATGTCTGCGCCGTCAACTCGGTCCAGGACCGCGGGGTTTCACGTGAAACATCGCCCGCTGCCCGCTGCCCGCTGTCCGCTGTCCGGTGTCCGCTGCCCGGTGTCCGCTGCCCGGTGCCCGGCGCCCGCTCCCCGGTGCCCGGTGCCCGCTCCCCGCTGCCCGCTGCACGGACCTCGCTCCCCGCTGCCCGCCGCGGGGCTAGCCCCAGGTGGGCAAGGGGTGATCCCCGTGGCGAACTCAGGAGATTCGTGCGCATTCCACCTCGTCTGGCACTGTTCGGCCTGAATCGGGTCGGTTCTCCTGAGTTGACCACTTGCGGTCGGCGCTCCCTCGCCGGCTCCGGTTCGGGGGAGGGCCACTGAAGTGGAACCGCCAGGTTTCACGTGAAACATGACCCGACTCGTGACCGGGAGCCGCCGGTGAGTTCCGCGCGTGGTCAACTCAGGAGATCCGGGGCAGGCACGCCGATGTAGTGCGGATTCCCACCGGTGTATCCGGAATCTCCGAAATTGCCGCTCGCGGGTCGATTTCTTGGTAGGACGCGTCCGCGTGGTCGTTGCGTGGAGCCGCAGTCGTGTTTCGCGTGAATTCATGCGACAGCCTGCGGCGCCGGTGAGGGTCGCCGGTGAGGGACGCCGCCGGTGAAGGACGCCGGTGAACGGCGTCGGTGAACGGCGCCAGTAGAGGGCGCCAGTGAAGAGTGATAGCCAGTCATCGGCACCGCCGGTCGGGACCGGTTGAGGATGACTTGCGGAGGAGAGGGAGGGGGCAACTCAGGAGATCAGGCACAGGAGGCGGCCCTGGCGCGCCGATTCGGCCAGTGCCGCCGGACTCTGCTGAGTTCGCCGCACACCAGCTCGGCCCGGGGCCGACGGGTGGGTGGGTCGGCAGGCTCGGAGGCGCTGGCGGACTCCGGCTCGACTGCAGGCACGCCGACCCAGGCAGGCTCGGTCGCGCCGCGCCGCGCGTGCATCGATCCGGATCCATGGGATTTGGCGTGACGTCAGAAAATTGCGCTTGATCAGGTATTTTATTGGACATGACATCACCTGCTCGCCGTCGACTGGCCGCGTTTCACGTGAAACATCCCGGATCGCGCCGGCATCGCGGGCGGACCGCGAGTTCAGCGCGCGCAGAACGTGGGCTGAAGTCCCGGCGAACGCAGCGGGCCGGCCGGGCCAACGCCCGAGCGTTTCACGTGAAACATCGCAAGCCGCCAGGGCCCCGCCGTGGCCGAGACGACCTGCGCGGGAGCGGGGGAGGGGAGCCTTGAGGAGTCCAGCACTACGGAGGCTCAGGACACCCCTGCGAACTCAGGCCCCGGCGAGGGCCGCACGGGCGAGCGCGTCGTATACCGCGCCCAGGGACTCGCCGGATGCCTCGATCGCCTGCGGGACGAGGGAGGTCTCGGTGAGGCCGGGCAGCGCATTCGCCTCGAGGAACCACGGCGTCCCCGCGGCATCGACGATGAGGTCGATCCGGGAGAGGTGGCGCAGCCCAAGGAGGGAGTGGATGGCCACTGCGGTCTCCTCGACCACCGCGGTCACCTCCGGCGCCATGCGCGCGGGGGCGTAGAACAGGGTCTCGCCGGCGTTGTAGCGAGCCTCGAAGCTGTACACGCCGCTGACCGGAACGATTTCGACCGCCGGGAGCGCGGTCGGGCCGTCGCCCTTGTCGACGACGGTCACCGCGACCTCGGTCCCGGTGATTCGTGCCTCGACGAGGGCCACATCGGCGTAGGCGTAGGCGTCGACCATGGCGCGCGGCAGGCCGGCGGGCGCTGTGACGATCGTCACGCCCTGCGCGGACCCGCCCTGCGCGGGCTTGACCACCAGCGGGGAGGGGAGCGCGGCCAGGAGCCGTTCCAGCACGCTCGTCGCGCCGAGGTCGCGGAAGGTCTCCTTGGATAGGGCGATGGATGCCGGCGTCGCGTAGCCGGCGCGACGCACGAGCTCCTTGGCCGTGGGCTTCGACCAGGCCAGGGCGGCCGCTTCTCCGCGCGAACCGATGTGGGGGATCCCGGTGGTCGCGATCAGGGCGAGGAGCGCCCCGTCCTCGCCGGTCGCGCCGTGCAGCGTCGGCCAGATGACATCCGGGTTGTGACCGATGAGCTCGGAGAGCAGCCCGGCGTGCGGGTCGATCACGGTGACCTTGTGGCCCAGCCCAGCCAGGGCGTCCGCCAGGCGGCGCCCCGAACGAAGCGAGACCTCACGCTCGTGCGAGATCCCGCCAGCGAGCACAACGATGTCGAGGGCTGCGAATTTTGTCATGATCGTGAGGTTTCCTTGCTCTAGCTGGGACGGACGAGATCAGGAGGCGTCGGGCGGCGGGGAGCCGAAGCGCGAGTCGGCGCTCGGCGCGTGCAGCGAGCCGGTACCGGCGAAGGTGTCCAGGAGGTCCAGTTCGTCCCTGATGACCGTGGCCAGCCGTCGCACACCGATCCGAATATGCTCGGGGGTCGGGTAGCAGAATGACAGCCGCATGTTCTGGCGCCCGTCGCCATTGCCGAAGAAGGCCGTCCCCGGCGTGTACGCGACGAGCTCGGTGACCGCCCGAGGCAGCATCGCCTTGGAATCGAGCTCATCCGGGAGGGTGACCCAGACATAGAAGCCGCCATTGGGGTTCGTCCAGGTCAGTTCCGGCAGGTATTCCTCCAGCGCGCCGACGAGGGCGTTCTTGCGCTCGTGGTAAACGCCGCGGAACGTGTTGATCTGTCCCTTCCAGTCGGCGGTGGACAGGTATTCGGAGATGACCGACTGGGTGAACGAACTGGGCGAGAGCACGGCGGCCTCGTTGGCCAGCACGAGCTTCTCCCGGATGGCGTGCGGGGCAAGCGCCCAGCCCACGCGGAAGCCCGGGGCCAGGGTCTTCGAGAAGGTGCCGAGGTACACGACGCCGTCCTCTTCGACGGAGCGCATGGCATCCGGCGCCGGTTGATCGAAGTACAACAATCCGTACGGGTTGTCCTCCAGCACGAGGATGTCGTTCTGCCGCGCGATCTGGAGGATTTCGAGCCGCCGCTCCCAGCTCAGGGTGACGCCGGCCGGGTTGTGGAAGCTCGGGATCGTGTACAGGAACTTGATCCTCTTGCCCGCGGACTTGAGCCGGGCGATATGCTCGCGAAGCGCTTCCGGGATGAGGCCGTTCTTGTCCATCGGGACGTGCTCGACCTCGGCCTGGTACGACTTGAAGATCACGAGGGCCGTGACATAGCTCGGTCCCTCGGAGAGAACGACGTCGCCGGGGTCGAGGAACAGCTTGCTGACCAGTTCCAGGGCGTGCTGCGATCCGGTCGTAACGACGACATCATCGGCGTTGGCACGGATGCCTTCCAGCGCCATCACGTCGAGGATCTGCTCGCGGAGCAGGGGGATACCCTGACCGGAGCCGTACTGGAGCGCGACGGCACCCCGCTCGCGCATGACACGCTCCATGGCGTCGATGACAAGGTCCTGCGGCAGGGCCGCCACATAGGGCATCCCGCCGGCCAACGAGACGACCTCGGGGCGGGAGGCCACGGCGAACAGGGCGCGCACCTCGGAAGCGCGCAAGCCGGCGGCTCGGTCCGCGTAGTGGTGGTACCACGGGTCGAGATTGTTTCCGGCCTGGGAGGAGCCCTGTTCTGTCACGTCACGTCCGATCTGGTGTGCTCTTCATCGTATGGGGTGTTCTCCGGCCCCTTCGAAATGTGTCCAGTGCGGGACCCGCCGGGAGCACAAGAAAAGACCCGCCCGGCGTGAGCCGGACGGGTCTGTCGTTCCTCAGGAACTGGCCGGTCGGCTACGCGAGGTAGGCGGCCAGGTCGGCTTCGAGGGCGGGCTTGGGCTTGGCGCCGATGACGGTCTTGACGACCTCGCCCTTCTGGAACACCTTCATCGCGGGGATGGAGGTGATCTGGTACTTCGCGGCCAGGCCAGGGTGGTCGTCGACGTTCAGCTTGACGATGTCGAGCTTGTCGGCGTGCTCATGCGCGATCTGGTCCAGGATCGGGCTGACGGCGCGACAGGGGCCACACCACTCGGCCCAGAAGTCCACCAGAACGGTCTTCTCGTTGTTGATGACTTCCTGGTCGAAGGTTGCCTCGGTGACGGCACGTGCAGTCATGTCATTCTCCTTAGTTGGTAACGCTTGCAAGTTCGGTTTCGCTGGCCTTCGCCAGCAGATCCTGGGGAAGTGTGGAGAGGTAGTGCTCGGCGTCCAGGGCCGAGACACAACCGGATGCCGCGGCGGTGACGGCCTGGCGGTAGGTCGGGTCGACAACGTCGCCCGCCGCGAACACCCCGGCCTGGCTGGTCTTCGAGGACCGGCCGCCGACGGAGATGGTGCCGTCGGGGGTGAGGTCCAGCTGGCCGTGCACGAGGTGGGTCCGCGGGTCGTTGCCGATCGCGACGAACAGCCCGCCCAGCTCGAGGGTGCTCTCGACGCCGGTCACGGTGTCGCGCAGCTGGACGCCTTCGACGGCATCCGCGCCCAGGATGCCCGCGACCTCGGAGTTCCAGATGAACTCGATCTTGTCGTTGGCGAAGGCGCGCTCCTGCATGATCTTGGAGGCTCGGAGGGTGTCCTTGCGGTGAATGACATAAACCTTGCTGGCGAAACGGGTGAGGAAGGTCGCCTCCTCCATCGCGGAGTCCCCGCCGCCGACAACGGCGATGGTCTTGCCCTTGAAGAAGAAGCCGTCGCAGGTGGCGCACCAGGAGACGCCGTGGCCGGACAGGCGCTCTTCGTCGCTCAGGCCGAGCTTGCGGTACGCCGAGCCGGTGGCGACGATCACGGCAAGCGCCTCGTGCGTCTCGCCGGAGCCCAGGGTGACGGTCTTGATCGGGCCGGTGAGGTCAACCGCCGAGACGTCGTCGTAGACGACCTCGGTGCCGAAGCGTTCGGCCTGCTCCTGCATCTTGGTCATCAGGTCGGGGCCCTGCACTCCCTCGGGGAAACCGGGGAAGTTCTCCACGTCCGTGGTGTTCATCAGCTCACCGCCGGCCTCGACCGAGCTGGCGATCAGCAGCGGCTGAAGGTTCGCCCTGGCGGCGTAGATCGCTGCCGTGTAACCGGCGGGGCCGGAGCCGATGATGATGATCTGGCGCACGCGGGCACACTCCTTGAATTCTGGGGAAAAGCGGGTAGAAGCGATCGGGATTGTCGCTCACTGCCCGGTACAACACATCCTAATCGGATGCTATTCCGCGCCCTCCCACCGGGAGGCTGGCGTACAGGATGTTCGGAGCGGGCCAGCCGTCGGTTTGGTCTAACGGCGGAGGCGGGCGCGCAGCGGGTCGACGACGGCCCGGAGCTCGGCGCTGCGCATGAGCAGCAGCATCCCGAAGTAGGCCGCCGACATGACCACTCCGATGAGGATCATCGACAGGATCGCCGGAAGCCGGCCGGAGACGGCGAAGCCGCCTTCCCTGGCGCCGCCGAGCAGCCAGAGCAGGGCGAGCCCGAGCGCGAGCGGAAGCAGCACGGCGACGAGGTACCTGGCCAGGCTGCCCAGGATGCGGCGTCCGTCTATCCCGCCCAGGCGACGGTGCAGCAGCACGGCCGCGAGCACGGTCTGGGCGATGCCGGACAGCGTCACGACGAGGGCGATGCCGACCGCGATCCACTCCTTCGGCAGCAGCGTGCAGCCGAGCACCCCGGCCACGATGAGCACGACCTGGAACAGGGTGAAGAAGAACGGCGTGCGGGTGTCGCCCAGGGCATAGAACGTGCGCTGGAGCACGAACAGGATGCAGAAGGCAACGAGGCCGAGGATGAAGGCAACGATGACGTTGCCGATGCCCTGCACTTGCTCGAACGGGCGGACGAACACGGCCGCGAAAGGATAGGCGCAGACGGCGATCACGGCCGACGCGAGCACGATCATCAGGGTCGTTCCGCGGATGGCGGAGGAGGCATCCGTGCGCACCAGGTCGAACATGCCTCGCGAGGCATGTTCGCTCATCCGGGTGAAGTAGGCCGTGGCAACCGAGACGGTGATCACCGAATGCGGGAGCATGAAGATGAGCCAGGCGGTGGCGAGCACGAAGACGGATGCCTTGCCGGTGGCCACGAGGGCGACCTGCGTCTCGACGATCCCGGCGGCCGTGCTCAGGATCAGCATTCCGAAGGTCCAGCCGGCCATCTTGCCCGCCGTTCCGAGGCCGACGCCGCGGAAGTGGAAGTCCGGACGGTAGCGCAGGCCGGTTCGCCGCCAGAAGTAGAACAGCACGACCGCCTGCGCCGCGACACCGAGGGTGGCGCTGCCCGCGAGGACGGCGATCATCGCGGGGGTGAAGGCCCCGGCGGATCGCTGGCCGTTAGGGTCGGCGCCGAAGAGCAGGCCGAAAACGACGAGGCCCGCGATCGCGACGATGTTGTTGAGCACCGGGACCCAGGTGGAGGGACCGAACGACTTGCGGGCGTTCAGCACCTCGCCCAGCAGCGTGTACAGCCCGTAGAAGAAGATCTGGGGGAGGCACCAATAGGCGAACGCGATGGCGAGGCCGAGTTGGTCGCCCTTCAGGGGGAGCCCGATGAACCCCGTGATGGCCGGGGCCAGCAGGGTGGCCACAATCGTCGTCGCACCGAGGATCAGCAGGGCCAGGGTCAGCAACTTGTTGATGTAGGCGGCGCCGCCGTCGGCGTTCAGGCTCGCGCGGACGATCTGCGGCACGAGCACCGCGGTGAGGATGCCGCCCGCGACGATGACGTAGACGGTGTTGGGCAGCTGGTTCGCCAGGGCGAAGGCGTCGGCGCCGTTGCCGATGGCGCCGATCATCCCGGCCAGAACAATCAGTTTCACGAAGCCCAGGATCCGGGAAACGATCGTGCCGGAGGCGAGCAGGGCACTCGCCCGGCCGATTCCGCCGGTGTCGGCGGCCTTGGCGGAGCTAACCACGCGGATCCGTGGCGGGTGTTCTGACGTCATCGCTTCCCGTCCCCGTTCCTGACCCCGGGCCTGACCCCGGACCTGACTCTGACCCTGCCTCGGTGGCCGCAGTGGCGCCGACAGCGGTATCGGCCTCGGCCTCGGACTCCCCAGCCCCGGACTCCCCGGACTCCTCGGCCTCCAATGCCGCGCGTTCCCGGCGGCGGCGCAGGATGTTCCGCCAGACGCCGAAGCCGAAGAAGAGCACGACGATGACGGCGAAGATCAGGGCGCCGAGGCCCTCCCAGTCGGCGTGCACGCTCACGGCGATCTCCGTCGGCCGGTCGATCCGGGTCCCGTCCGGGGTGTACAGCGAGACGCGGAGGGTCACATCACCGTTTCCCACCGCGGCGGTGACCGGCACCTTGACGGTTCGCGCGGAATCCGCGTCGATGGTTGCCTCGACGTCATTGCCCACCACCAGGCGTCCGTTGGAGGGTACGACCTGCACACTGACCGTCACGGCCTGGCCGAGGGAATTGCTCAGCGTGACCGGAATGTCCACCTTGCTGCCCACGACGTTGACCGGACCCTTGGTCGTGACGGTGACCGACCGCAGGAGGTCGGCGGAGGCGACGAAGCTCGCGTCGGTCGCCTCCCGCCAGGCGGCGGGATCGTCGGCCCAGGCCGTGCCGAGCAGCGCCAGGAGTTCGAGCCGGTGTGCGCCCGTGACGCGCACGGGGTCCTCGAGGGCCGTCGAAAACGCACCGACCTCGGCCTCGCGTCGGAGGAGCCGGCGGGCCAGGTCGACCCGGGCGTCGGTTTCGGCCTGCGGCTCGAAGGCCACGCCCACGGCCTGGGGGGCGGAGCGGGCCTCCCTCAGTGTGGCGGGGGTCTGCCAGGGGAGCGCCGAGAGCGAGTCGAGCGTCTGGACGAGCCGGTCGGGGTTCGCCTGCCGGCCCCGGTCGAAGGTCGCCAGCAGGGTGCGCGCCGTGCCCGGTCGTTCCGCCGACACCACGGCCAGCTGGGAGGACGCCTCCGCCACTGCCCCGCGCCAGGCGTCTTCGGTGGTTGCGCGCGCGGCGTCCCGCAACGCCCGCGAGATGGCGTCGTCGGTGGCCAGGCCGCGCCCGCTGCCGAGGGAGAGGACGGTGTTCGGGGTGGGCTCATCCGTGGCATCCGTGGATTGGGTGACGTTGCTGCCGCTGAGGATCGTCGTGGTGAGGCCGCTGGCGGCGAACACGTCGAGGTCGCCCTTGGCGACGACTCCGGCGGCGGGCCAGCCGATATCCGTCATCGTGTAGTCCCAGTCGAGCAGCCCCGCGCTCGTCGGCGGCGTCAGCTCGCCCGGCGTCGGCGACGGCGAGGGGGTGGCCGACTCGCCAGGGGTCGGTGGGGCGGTGCCGGCTGTCGGCTCCGGTGTCGGCGGGGCCTCGGTGAAGAGTTCCGGGTCGATCAGCCACTCGAACGAGATCGGGGCGAGCGCCGTTTTCGAACCGGCCTGGGCCTGCAGGGCGATGTCCGCGTCTGCATAGCCGAGAGGGAATATATCGTTGGTGGCCTCCGCGAGGCGCGAAAGCCAGACGGTTGCGCCCGGAGGCGCCGAGCTGCCCAGGATGCGGATCGAGGCGATGATCATCGGATCGATCGCGATCGCAACCGGGCGGTCGATCACGCCGTCGAGCTGGCGGGTGAGCAGGCCGGACGGTTGGGTGTACGCCTCCAGCTCCTCGGCCGGGATCAGGCCCGCGGATGACGCGGGGGTCGTGATCGGCATCGCGACGGCCAGTTTCACCGGGGTGACGGGTTCGCCGGAATACCAGACGAACGTGCCGCGGCCCTGCGCAAGGACATCCCCGTCACCGGTCAGGGTCGCCGCCATTCCGCGGGCGCCCCACGCATTGGCGGCGCCGAGGCCGATGGAGGGTGCCGGCACGCTGAGCTTGTAGATTGCCGTGCCGCCGGGCTGGATGGCCGCCGTCGTCGGCTGGCTCAGCATCAGGTCGCCCGGAGCACCGAGCTTCTCGGGCCGGAGCCAGTTGCCGAGAGCCGTCCGCGAGGTGAGGGCGCGCGTGGCCAGGTAGAGCTTGATCGTGCCGACCGGAACCGTGTCCGCCGTGCCGTTGGTGATGCGCACGGTGACCGGCAGCGGCTGGCCCGGGCGCAGGACCGGCGCGCCGGTCGGCGACACGTCGACGCTGACCGCGTCCGGTGCGGGAGTGGCGGCGTGGGCCGGAGAGGCCGCGGGGAACGTGCCGCCGAAGAGGCCGGTCAGGGAGAGGAGGAGGGTGACGATCAGCACCGAAAGCGGCATCCGCAGTCGGGAGGCCGGGCTGCGCACGATCATCCGGTGCACAGGCCGACGCGCGCGACTAGTCTCGGCCTCCATGTAGGCGATTCTACGGCGTGCTCGCCGGGAGAAGCCTGCGACGGGCAGCCAGCCGCGCCGTCCAGCAACTAACATGGGGGACATGCAGAGCGTCGCGGCAGCCCTCGCGCGGCTGGGCGAACTGGCTGCCTCCCCCACGGTATCCCGCCTGGCGAACGCATTCGCCGCGGCGGGACACGAGCTTGCCCTCGTCGGCGGACCGGTGCGCGACGCCTTCCTCGACCGGGCGACCAACGACCTCGACTTCACGACGGATGCCTCGCCGGACCAGATCCTGAAGATCGTGAAGCCCATCGCCGACGCCCATTGGGACATCGGCCGGGCGTTCGGCACCATCGGCGCGAAGGTCGGCGACGACACGGTCGAGATCACGACCTATCGGGCCGACAGCTACGACGGACAAACGCGCCGGCCGGACGTGGTCTTCGGTGCGAGCCTCGAAGACGACCTGATCCGCCGTGATTTCACGGTGAACGCGCTGGCGCTGCGCCTGCCGGAGGTGAAGCTCGTCGACCCGGCCGGAGGAATCGACGACATGCTCGCCGGGATCCTGCGCACCCCCGCCGCGCCCGAGGTGTCCTTCGGCGACGACCCGCTGCGCATGATGCGGGCCGCCCGGTTCAGCGCCCAGCTGGGATTCGCCCTCGACCCGGGCACCCAGGCGGCGATGACGGCGATGGCCGACAGCATCCGGATCATCTCGGCCGAACGTGTCTGCGAGGAGCTGTCGAAGCTGCTCAAGTCCGACCGTCCGCGCGCCGGGATCGAACTGCTGGTGGAATCCGGACTGGCCGAGATCGTCCTGCCCGAGATCCCGGCCCTCCGGCTCGAGATCGACGAGCACCACCATCACAAGGATGTCTACCAGCACACCCTGACCGTGCTCGACCAGGCCATCGACTACGAACGCTCGCGCGGCAACCTCCCCGTGCCCGACCTGGTCGTGCGCCTGGCCGCCCTGCTGCACGACATCGGCAAGCCGGCCACGCGCCGGCTGGAGCCGGGCGGAGTGGTCAGTTTCTACCACCACGACGTCGTCGGCTCGAAGCTCGCCAGGAAGCGCCTGCGCGCCCTGCGCTTCGACAACGAGACGATCAACGCCGTCGGGCGCCTGGTCGAGCTGCACCTGCGTTTCTTCGGCTATACCGAGGGCGCCTGGACCGACTCGGCCGTGCGCCGCTATGTGCGCGACGCGGGAGACCAGCTCGAGCGCCTGCACATCCTGACCCGAGCCGACGTGACCACCCGCAACCGTCGCAAGGCCGACCGCCTCGGCTTCGCCTACGACGACCTCGAGCAGCGGATCAGTGAGCTGGCCGAGCAGGAGGAGATGGCGGCGGTCCGGCCCGACCTCGACGGCGAACAGATCATGGCCATCCTCGGTGTGACGCCCGGACGCGAGGTGGGCGAGGCGTACCGGTACCTGCTCGAGCAGCGCCTCGACGACGGGCCGCTCGGCGAGGAAGAGGCCACCGCGCGGTTGCAGGCCTGGTGGGCGGGGCGTGGCCAGTAGCAGCGTCGCCCGCCGCGGTGCGCTTCGGCGCCGCAACGCCATCACCGGGTACTCCCTGCTCGCGCCGAGCCTGTTCGGCGTCGCCTGCTTCCTCCTCCTTCCGGTGCTCATCGTCGTGTGGCTCAGCTTCCAGAGCTGGGACCTGATCGGACCGGTCTCCTTCGTCGGCCTCGACAACTACCGGTCGGTGCTGACCGACGGCGTGTTCGGAAACTCGCTCCTGGTCACGCTGGTCTTCGTGGCGCTGGTCGTACCGATCCAGACCGCCATCGGCCTGTGGGCCGCCACCCTCCTGACCCGCGGACTGCCGGGCTCAGCCTGGTTCCGCACCATCTACGTGCTCCCCTGGATCGCCGCCCCGCTCGCCCTCGGCGTCGTCTGGAAATGGATCCTCGCGCCGACCGACGGGGCGCTGAACGCGCTCATCGGGCAACGGGTCGAGTGGCTGAGCGACCCCTCGCTCGCGCTGCCGGCGGTGGCCGCCGTGGTGATCTGGACCAACGTCGGCTACGTGACCCTCTTCTTCATGGCCGGACTGCTGAACATCCCGGACCAGGTGCTCGAGGCGGCCAGGATCGACGGCGCCGGCGGGCTGGCGCTGTTCTGGCAGATCAAGCTGCCGTTGCTCAGGCCGACCATGTTCTTCGTGCTGGTGACGACCGTCATCTCGGCCTTCCAGGTCTTCGACCAGGTGTACGCGCTGACCCAGGGCGGGCCGGCCCGCACGACGGATGTCGTGGCCGCGCGGATCTACTACGAGGCCTTCGGCGCGTTCGACCTGGGCCGCGCCGCGGTGATGGCCGTCGTCCTGCTCGTCATCCTCGTCACAATCACGCTCGCCCAGCAGCTCTACTTCCGGCGGAGGGTCACCTATGAGCTGGAGTGAGTGCTGATGCGCCGGGCGCGGCCGGCCGCCGTCTACCTCGTGCTGCTGGCCGGTGCCGTATTCACCCTCGGGCCGTTCCTGCTGAGCATCCTGACCGCCTTCAAGTCGCGGGAGCAGTTCGCCCGGGAGTCGACGCTCGCCTGGCCCGATCCGCTCACGCCGGGCAACATCGTGGCCCTACTCACCGGTCCCGCGGAGTTCGGCCGGGCCATCCTGGTCACCCTGCTCGCGGCCACGCTCATCCTGATCGGCCAGCTGATCTCGTCGATCCTGGCCGCCTACGCGTTCGCGCGCGTCGACTTCCCCGGCCGCAACGCGCTGTTCTGGGTTTACCTGTCGACGCTGATGATTCCGCCGGTGGTGCTCGTCGTGCCGCTCTACCTGATGATGACCGAGGCCGGGCTGCGCAACAGCTTCTGGAGCCTCGTGCTGCCGTTCGCGTTCGCGTCGCCGTACGCGATCTTCCTGCTCCGCGAGTATTTCCGCGGCATCCCGCAGGAGCTCATCGACGCGGCCCGGCTCGACGGGGCGAGCACCCTCGACGTGCTGGTCGAAATCGTCGTGCCGCTGTCCAGGCCGATCATCGCCACCCTGACGCTGATCACGATCGTGAGCCACTGGAACAGTTTCATGTGGCCGCTCGTGGTCACCAGCGGCAGCGAATGGCGCGTTGTCACGGTCGCGACGGCATCCCTGCAAAGCCAGTTCAACGGCAACTGGACACTCGTGATGGCGGCGACGACGCTGGCCCTCGTGCCACTGCTCGTACTCTTCCTCGTCTTCCAGCGGCAGTTCGTGCGTTCAATCACCTTCTCCGGGTTCAAGTAATCTGAGGGGATTCCCGGCCGTTCGCCGGAGCGCACCAGAGGAAACTATGCCCAAGCGTTCTACAGTCCTTGCCGCGGGTGCCGCGGCCGTCGTTCTCGTCATTGCCGGGGTCGTCACCGCGTTGACCGTGTCGGGCCAGGGTCCGGCCGACCAGACCACGGTGACCGTGCGGCTCTGGGATGACCAGGTCGCCAAGGCCTACAAGGCATCCTTCGCCGAGTTCGAGAAGGACAACCCCGACGTCAACGTCGAGCTGAGCGTCATCCCCTGGGCGGACTACTGGGAGAAGCTGCGCACGGATGTCGCCGGCGACAGCGTCGACGACATCTTCTGGGTCGACGGCGGCAACTACCCGGTCTACGCGGACGCGGGGGCGCTGCTCGACATCGACAAGACGCTGGGAGCGGATGCCTCCGCCAAGTGGGCGCCGGCCGTCGTCGACCAGTACACCCGCGACGGGGTGCTCTGGGGCGTGCCGCAGCTGGCCGACCCCGGCATCGCCGTGTACTACAACGCCGAGCTGCTGGCGGATGCCGGCCTCACCGCGGCGGACCTCGACGACCTCCGCTGGGACCCGACCGGCGCGGATGACACGCTCCTGCCCGTCCTGAAGAAACTGACCAGGGACAGCGGCGGGAAGACGGCCGACAGCGCCGGTTTCGACGGGACGAGCCTGGCCCAGTACGGCTACAACTCGGCCTACGACGTGCAGGCGATGCTGCTGAACTACCTGGCCTCGAACGAAGCGGACTTCCAGGACGGCGAGGAATACGCCTTCGCGTCGCCGAAGGGCGTCGAGGCCTTCCAGTACATGGTCGACCTGATCAACAAGCACCACGTGTCGCCGTCGGCCGCGGACACGAACACGAACGGCGACTTCAGCCGCGACCAGTTCCTGCAGGGCAAGATGGCGCTGTTCCAGAGCGGGGTCTACAACCTCGCCAACGTCAACGAGGGCGCGGACTTCGACTGGGGCGTCGCGCGCCTCCCCGCCGGGCCGGGCGGCGCGATCAGCGGCGTCGACGGCATCGTCGCGGCCGGCAGCGCGGCATCCGAGCACCCCGCCGAAGTGAAGCGCGTGCTGGCCTGGCTGGGCAGCGCGAAGGGGTCGAGCTTCATCGGCGCCAGCGGGTCGGCCTCGCCGGCCGTGCTGGCCGCGCAGAAGGACTACTCGGACTTCTGGGCGTCGCTGGACGTCGACATCAGCCCGTTCTATGACGTTCTGGAGAACGGCACGGCCCCGGCACCGAAGGGATCCGGCTGGCCCGCCGCCGACAACGCCATGCGGCCGCTGCTCCAGGAGGTCTTCCTCGGGCGCACCCCCGTGGCCGAGGGCGTGCGCGCGGCCCAGGACGCGGCGAACGCCGCCGTAACGAAGTAGCCCGCCGCCCCTCCCGCCGAGAGTCGCCCTTCCTTCCGAGAGTCGCCGTTCCAACGGCGATTCTGGGCAGGAACGGCGACTCTCGCTGAATGTTCAACCTCCTCCACAGTCGGCGGTCGGACGGCGTTGTCCGCAGAGGTGGCCCGCGCACCACGCCGCGAGCCACCTCGGCCCGAGCATGGTGGCATGACCGCAGACCCAACACCTGACCCGCTGGCCGGCTGGCGGCCGCTGCGCCTCACCCGGGACCTCGCCAGAGTCGGCGCGGACGGGCGCCGCCTTCAGCGGTCGGTCGCCTCCGGTGAGTCGGTGCGTCTCCGCCGCGGCGTCGTTGTTGACGCGGGAAACTGGGCCGATGTGGCCGACGATGCCAGGTACCTGCTGCGCGTCCGTGCGGTTGCGGCCACTCGCAAATCGGCGCCGGTGTTCTCACACCAGTCGGCAGCGGTCATCTGGGGGCTGCCCATCATTGGCCGGTGGCCCGATCCCGTGCACCTCATGGCCGCCGGACGCGCAGGAGTGCACTCTAAGAACGGCGTGATCTGGCACCACGATCGCCTCCGCGACGACGACGTCGTCGAGATCGACGGGATGCTTGTGACGAGTCTCATTCGCACCCTCGTCGACCTCGCCTGCACGACATCGTTCCTCTCGGCCGTCGCGACCCTGGACCGTGGCACGGGCCGCACGCTGGTCACGGCGGCGGGCCGGCCGGTCGAAGGAATCAGCCGCGAGGAAGTGCTCGAGCGCCTGGCCAGTGAGGGTCCGAGGCGGGGTGCCCGAACGGCGTTGAAGGCTGTGCTGTTCAGCGACAATCGCTCGGGATCCCCCGGGGAGTCCCTGAGTCGCGGCCAGATCCACCTCTGCGGATTCCCCGCGCCGGAGCTCCAGGTGGTTTTCATCGCCGCCGCGGGCCAGAAGGACATAGTCGACTTTCGCTGGAGGCAGAGGCAGGAATCGCGCACTCTCAGCCTCGTGGGGGAGTTTGACGGACTAGTGAAATACACCCGCAGCCAGTTCACTGCGGGCAAGTCGATCGAGCAGGTCGTCTGGGCCGAGAAGATCCGGGAAGACCGTCTTCGAGCCCAGGGCAACGGGATGGCGCGATGGACCTGGGACGTCGCGCTTCACGCCGACCGACTGCGCGCGCTGCTTATCGGTGCGGGATTGCGTCCCGAGCGATGAGCGCCCGCTCCTGCGAATCTGCGGATGTGCAGCCGAGAGTCGCCGAATGCGCCGAGAATCGCCGAATGCGCCGAGAATCGCCGGTGCAGTGGCGACTCTCGGCAGAATCGGCGACTCTCGTCGGGCGGGCCGGCCGGGAGAACGGAAAGGCGGGCGTGGTGGCGGAGGGCCGCCGCTTCCGGTAGTCTGGGCAGGTTGTCTGTGCGCCGGATTCCCGGCCTCCGCGTTCAACACATGCACAACCCTCCTGTTGCAGAGATTCTGCAGCCGTTTAGTCCGAAGGAGGTGGGTTAGTCATGCATCAGTACGAACTTATGGTAATCCTCGATCCCGAGATCGATGAGCGCACCGTAGCTCCCAGCCTTGACAAGTTCCTCAACGTTGTTCGCAACGATGGTGGAACCATTGACAAGGTTGATGTCTGGGGTCGTCGTCGTCTCGCATACGAGATCAACAAGAAGAGCGAAGGCATCTACGCCGTCGTCGACTTCACCGCGAACGCATCCGCGACGGCCGAGCTCGACCGTCAGCTGAAGCTTTCCGAAGCCGTCATGCGCACCAAGGTGCTCCGCGCCGAAGAGGGCATCGCCCAGGTCGTCGTCGCCACCAAGCTGGCCGCAGAGAAGGCAGCCCGCAAGGCTGCCAACCCGAAGGTCATCGCTGCCAAGGCTGAAGCCGCGGCTGCTGCCCCGGCCGCCAAGGTTGCCGCTGCGGTCAAGCCCGCTGCTGCTGCCAAGGCCGACTCGACCGAGGCTCCGGCCAAGGCCGAGGCGCCCGCCAAGGCTGCTCCGGTAAAGACCGAGGCTCCGGCCAAGGTCGAAGCCGAAGCCAAGGTTCCCGCGGCAAAGCCGGCAGCTGCCAAGGCAGACGCCGACAAGGCAAGCGACAAGTAGCCCGTGGCCGGCGAGACCGTAATCACCGTGGTGGGCAACCTCACCAGCGATCCGGAACTGCGTTACACGCAGAACGGGCTGGCGGTTGCCAACTTCACCATCGCATCCACTCCGCGCAATTTCGATCGCGCGGCCAACGAGTGGAAAGATGGCGACGCATTGTTCCTGCGCGCGAGCGTTTGGCGTGAATTCGCCGAGCACGTCGCCGGATCATTGACCAAGGGTTCCCGTGTCATCGCTACCGGGCGTCTCAAGCAGCGTTCGTATGAGACGAAGGAAGGTGAGAAGCGCACGAGCATGGAGCTCGAGATCGACGAAATTGGTCCTTCGCTGCGCTACGCAACCGCCTCGCTCACCCGCGCGCAGTCTTCTTCTCGCGGCGGCGCACCCGCCTCGAGTGGCGGCGACGAGCCCTGGGCAGCCAGCGCTCCCGCCGCACCGGCAGCAGCTTCAGGCGGAGACGTCTGGAACAGCCCGGGGAACTTCAGTGACGAGACCCCCTTCTAAGCCCAGCCTCACGGTTGTTGGCTGAATCACACTTTTTAGAAAGTTAGGAAATCATGGCTGGAAAGTCGAGCGGCGACCGCCGCAAGCCGCTTCGCGGAGCTAAGGGTGGCAAGAACGCCGCTCCCGCGAAGTCGATCCGGGTTGGTGTCATCGATTACAAAGATGTCCCCACTCTCCGGAAGTTCATCTCCGAGCGCGGAAAGATCCGTGCCCGCCGCATCACCGGCGTCTCCGTCCAGGAGCAGCGCCTCATCGCCCGTGCCGTCAAGAACGCCCGCGAAATGGCCTTGCTGCCCTACGCAGGCTCAGGCAGGTAAGGAGCCCTCATGTCAAAATTGATTCTGACGCACGAGGTCTCCGGACTCGGCGCACCCGGCGACGTCGTTGAAGTTAAGAACGGCTTCGCCCGCAACTATCTCGTTCCCCAGGGCTTCGCTGTTGCGTGGACCCGCGGTGGCGAGAAGCAGATCAACCAGATCAAGGCAGCCCGCGTAGCCCGCGAGCACGCCACCCTGGAAGAGGCGCAGGCCCTCAAGGCTGCCCTCGAGAACACCAAGGTCAAGCTCGTCGTCACGGCCGGCCAGGGCGGACGCCTCTTCGGCTCCGTCAAGACCACCGATGTCGCCGACGCAGTCGCGGCTGCGGGTCTCGGTGCGATCGACAAGCGCAAGATCGAGCTCAGCCCGATCAAGATGACCGGTGAGCACACGGCGACCGTTCGTCTCCGCGACGAGCTCAGCGCCACCATCACCCTCCTGGTGGTCGCCGCTAAGTAAGCGACGATCTCCGCGGTGTAGCGGCGGGTCCCTTCGGGGGTTCGTCGCTACACCTGTTTAAGGTCGGCCGCTAGCCCTTGATAGCGCCTTCGGCCCGCCCAGTCCGGGGGTGATTTCGCCCGTCGCCTACCGGCGTTTATACACAGGAGGCGCCAGTTCCGGCAACGTTCAAGGGGCACTTTAGACAAGTATTTACACACAGCTGTGAATTGTTTTTATAGCTGGTCAGAAGGATTTTTCGTCGAAATGCTCTTAAGTTATCCCCAGCTCAGTCCACAGGTTGTGCACAACGCCACCGGCGTTTCGCGCAGTTTCCCCACAGGTTTATCCACAGGGGCGTTTGGTCCGGTGGTAGGCGCTCCCTAGTGTGGGCAAGCGGCATCTCACGGAGCGTGCGCGCGTCGGGCCGCGACTGTCAGCGGGTCCTGATAGACCGGTAACAAATATACAAAGGAGGCGCGGAGTGTCGATCGCTCACCTGGGTCTGGCCGACCAGCGCACCGCGGATTCACGTGGTGCCACCGAATACCGTGAGCGCACCCCGCCGCACGACCTCCTCGCCGAACAGAGCGCCCTCGGCGGGATGATGCTGAGCAAGGATGCCGTCGCCGACGTCGTGGAGACGGTCCGCTCGACGGACTTCTACATCCCCAAGCACGAGATCATCTTCGACGCGATCCTCTCGCTCTACTCGCACGGCGAACCGACCGATGTCATCACCGTCACCGACGAGCTCACCAAGATCGGCGAACTCTCCCGGGCCGGTGGCGTCGAATACCTGCACACGCTTACCAGCCTCGTTCCCACCGCGGCCAACGCCGGGTTCTACTCGACGATCGTCGCCGAGCGGGCGCTGCTGCGTCGCCTCGTCGAGGCCGGCACCCGCATCGCCCAGATGGGCTACTCCGGCGAGGGCGAAGTGCTCGACCTGGTCAACACCGCGCAGGCCGAGATCTACTCCGTCACGGGCGGCACCCAGACCGAGGACTACGTTCCCCTCACCGACGCGGTCACCGCCGCGATCGACGAGATCGAGGCCGCCAAGCTCAAAGACGGCCAGATGAGCGGCGTCCCCACCGGGTTCGCCGACCTCGATGAACTCACCAACGGGTTCCACGGCGGGCAGCTGATCATCGTCGCGGCCCGTCCGGCCCTCGGCAAGTCGACGCTGGCGCTCGACTTCGCCCGGTCCGCCTCGATCCACCACGACATGCCCAGCATCTTCTTCTCCCTCGAAATGGGACGCAGCGAGATCGCGATGCGCCTGCTCGCCGCCGAGGCATCCGTGCCGCTGCAGAGCATGCGCAAGGGAACCGTCGACGCCCGCGACTGGACGACGATCGCACAGACCCGCGGCCGCATCAATGACGCCCCGCTCTACATCGACGACAGCCCCAACATGACCCTCGTCGAGATCCGCGCCAAGTGCCGTCGGCTCAAGCAGCGCGTCGGGCTCAAGATGGTCATCATCGACTACCTGCAGCTGATGACCTCCGGCAAGCGCGTCGAGTCCCGCCAGCAGGAAGTCAGTGAGTTCTCCCGAGCGCTCAAGCTGCTCGCCAAGGAACTCCAGGTTCCCGTCATCGCGCTCTCGCAGCTGAACCGTGGTCCGGAGCAGCGCGCCGACAAGATGCCCGCCATCTCCGACCTCCGCGAGTCCGGCTCCCTCGAGCAGGATGCCGACATGGTCATCCTGCTGCACCGCGAGAGCGCCTACGAAAAAGACAACCCGCGCGCCGGCGAGGCCGACCTCATCGTGGCCAAGCACCGTAACGGCCCCACGCGCACCGTCACGGTCGCGTTCCACGGGCACTACTCGCGCTTCGCGGACATGGTTCCCGGGGCGTAGCCCGCCGTTGTCGCGCGCCGATCGGCGGTACCGTGCTGACCGGTTGTACTGTGCTGACCAACAGTGCGGGAGGAACCATGGCCACGATCGAGCGTGATGTCGTCATCATCGGCGCCGGGGCATCCGGCCTCACGGCGGCGACCGAGCTCCGCAAGGCGGGCCTCAGCGTTGCCGTGCTCGAGGCCAGGAACCGGGTCGGCGGCCGGCTCTGGACCGACATCATCGAGGGCGCGATGCTCGAGATCGGCGGCCAGTGGGTCTCCCCCGACCAGGATGCGCTGAAGAGCACCCTGGCCGAGCTCGGCCTGGAAACCTACCCGCGCCACCGCACCGGCGACAACGTCTACATCAAGGCCGCCGGCGAGGTCAGCCGCTTCCAGGGCGAGATTTTCCCGGTATCGGCGACCACGGAGCACGAACTGGTCAGCCTGATCGACAAGCTGGATGCCCTCGTCGCCGAGATCGACCCCGACCGCCCCTGGGCGCACCCGCGCGCGGCCGAACTCGACGAGATCTCCTTCAGCCGCTGGCTCGAGACGCAGACGGATGACCGCGAGGCGCACGACAACATCAGCATGTTCATCGCCGGGGCCATGCTGACCAAGCCGGCGCACGCCTTCTCCGCGCTGCAGGCCCTGCTCATGGCCGCCAGCGCCGGCTCCTTCAGCAACCTCGTCGACGCGGACTACATCCTCGACGAGAGGGTGGTCGGCGGCCTGCAACAGGTCCCCCTGCTCCTCGCCGAACGCCTCGGCGACGACGTGCACCTCGGCCGGCCGGTGCGCACCCTTCGCTGGAACGACGCCGGCGTCGGCGCCGTCACCGACGAACTCCAGGTGCACGCCCGCCGGGCCATCCTCGCCGTCCCACCCGTCCTGATCAGCCGGATCTCTTTCGAACCGGCGCTGCCTCGTCGCCAGCAGCAGCTGCACCAACACCTGTCGATGGGTTTCGTGATCAAGGTCCACGCCGTCTACGAGACGCCGTTCTGGCGCGCGGATGGACTCTCCGGCACCGCCTTCAGCCCGTACGAGCTGGTGCACGAGGCCTACGACAACACCAACTTCGACGACGAGCGCGGCACCCTCGTCGGCTTCGTCGCCGACGAGGAGGCCGACGCGGTCTTCGCCCTCTCGGCGGAGGAGCGCCGGCTCCGGATCCTCACCTCGCTCGCGCGCTACTACGGGCCGCGGGCGCTCGAGCCCGTCGTCTACTACGAAAGCGACTGGGGCTCAGAGGAATGGACGCGCGGCGCCTACGCGGCCAGCTTCGACATGGGCGGTCTGGCCCGCTACGGCGCGGAGCTGCGCAGCCCCGTCGGCCCGATCTCCTTCTCCTGCAGCGACATCGCGGGCAAGGGCTACCAGCACGTCGACGGCGCCATCCGGGTGGGGCGCGAAACGGCGGCGGCGATCATCGCCGCCGAACGCCCGGCCGCCCCAGCGGGGTGACCGACAGGTTGTGCTCCGCCAGCGCGCGCTGCAGCCGGGCCTTCGTCAGGTTCGTCCGCACGATCCACTGGGCGTCCGGCGACGGGTTCGCCGCCAGCGCCGTGAACGGGCCGATTCCCCGAGCCGGGTTCGCCCCGATGGCGACGCTCCAGCAGTAACCCAGCGCCTGCCGCAGCGTCTTGTGAGCGGCCGACGACGGCGTCCGCTCGTCCCCGAGCACCCACTCGGTCGCGCGCTCGCAGGCCCGGAGGGCGAGCTCCTGCGCCTCCGGTGAGCCCAGCAGCCACGGCTCACAGACGGCCGCGATCGCCGCACGCAGCACCAGCGGATCGCTCGAGCGCGACCAGGCCTCGATGATCGTGTCCAGCAGGCCGGGGTCCGCATCTCCGACCGACTGGAACGCCCGGGCCACGGCTTCGCGGATACGCCAGCGCGAATCGGGGGCCGCGGCCTCGAGGGCGCCGAGCGCGAACGCGCGCCGGGCGGGGTCGAGAACGAGCCGGCCGAGCCCCTGCGTGCCGCAGAAGGCGAGGTATTCGTCCGGGTCCGACGAAAACGCCGTGATGACATCCGGGGATGCCTGTGCCGCGAACGCGCTCGCCGGCGGGTTCAGGGCGCGCCTGCCCACCGCCCCTGACATTTGTCGCAATGATCAATTAGATGTTTCGGCCGTCCTAAAGCTAGGTTGAGAAAATCAGTGCAGCACTGCGGCGCACGCGTTCGGATCCGTCCAGGGTCCCGGCTCCCCGCGGCGTAGCGCCAGGAATAAGGAGTCGTGCGTGAAGGTAGGCATAGGGCGAGAGCTGCGCGAGGGCGAGCGCCGGGTCGCGGCAACGCCGGAGACGGCGGGCCAGCTGGTCGCGTTGGGAGTCGAGGTGCTGGTCGAGGCCGGAGCCGGGACGGAATCGGGCTACTCCGACGGCGCCTACGCGGATGCCGGCGCCAGTGTCGTGCCGCACCTGGCCGTCGGCGAACTCGACGTCCTCTGCCATGTGCGCCCGCTCACACCCGCACAGGCCTCCTCGCTCCGATCCGGCACGATCACGATCGGCCTCGCCTCGCCGGCGGCCGAGCTGGAGACGGTTTCCGCCCTCGCCGCGGCCGGCGTGACGGCCTTCGCGCTCGAGCTCGTGCCCCGGATCTCCCGGGCCCAGTCGATGGACGCCCTCACCTCCCAGGCGCTCGTGGCCGGCTACCGGATCGTCCTCGAGGCGGCCATCCGGTTCCCTCGTTTCTTCCCGCTCTACATGACCGCCGCCGGCACGATCCCGCCGGCGCGCGTGCTCGTGCTCGGCGCCGGGGTGGCCGGACTGCAGGCCATCGGCACCGCGAAGCGTCTCGGCGCCCGCGTCTCCGCGTACGACGTCCGTCCGGCATCCGCCGACGAGGTGACCTCGATGGGCGGGACGTTCGTCCACCTGGACCTCGACGCCGTGGAGGGGACCGGCGGCTACGCCCGCGAACTCAGCGAAGACCGCGCCGTCCGGCAGCGCGAGCTGCTGGCGCCGCACGTCGCCGCCGCGGATGTGCTGATCACGACCGCTGCCATCCCCGGGCGACCGGCGCCGCTGCTCGTCACGAGCGACATGGTCGCGGGCATGCGGGCCGGATCCATCGTCGTGGACCTGGCCGCGGAATCCGGCGGAAACGTCGAGGGTGTCGTCGCCGGCCGGGATGTCCCGGTGCCCACGACGGCCGGTGACGGGGTGGTGACCCTCGTCGGAATGAAGGACGCGGCATCCGCCATGCCCGCCGACGCGTCGCGGCTCTACGCGAAGAACGTCGCCAACCTGCTTGCCCTGATGACCGCCGACGGCATCGTCGCCCCTGATTTCGCTGATGAGGTCCTCGCCGGGGCCTGCCTGACCCACGACGGGAAGGTCACGCACGCACCGACCGCCGCCGCCCTCGAAGGAGCAAACTGATGGACCCGATCACCCTCCTGACCGTGGTCGTGCTGGCCGTCTTCGTCGGCTTCGAGGTCGTCTCGAAGGTGTCGAGCACGCTGCACACCCCGCTGATGTCGGGCGCCAACGCGATCCACGGCATCATCCTGATCGGCGCCATCATCGTCGCCGGACAGACGACCGAGACCGGCCTGCTCGTGGTCGCGCTGATCGCCGTCGTCCTCGCAACCGCGAACCTCGTGGGTGGCTTCGTCGTGACCGACCGGATGCTGGGAATGTTCCGCGGCCGAAAGCCCGCGACCGACGCCGGGGAAGGCACCAAATGAGCCTGCTCGCTCCCGAGTGGACCGCGATCCTCTACCTGATCGCGGCCGTCTGCTTCATCCTCGCGCTCAAGGGACTCAACTCCCCGCGCACCGCCCGCCGCGGCAACCTGATCGGAGCGGCCGGTGCACTGCTGGCGGTCGTGACGGTGTTCCTGTCGTCGCGGCTCGAGAACATCCCGCTCATCCTCGTGGCGATCGCGGTCGGCTCGGCCATCGCGGCGCCGATCGCGCGGCGCGTGCAGATGACGCAGATGCCGCAACTGGTGGCGCTGTTCAACGGGGTCGGCGGCGGTGCCGCGGCGCTCGTCGCCGTGCTGGAACTCGGCCACAGCCTGGACGCATGGGTGCGGGTGGCCGTGGTCTTCACGATGCTCATCGGCGCGGTCTCGTTCTCCGGTTCGGCCGTGACGGTGGCCAAGCTGCAGGAACTGATCACCACGCGCCCGGTCATCTTCCCGGGCATGCGCTGGGTGATGACGGCGGTGCTCCTGGCCTCGATCGTGGCCGGCGGGTTTGTCGTCGCCACCGGCTCGGCCGGCTGGGCCATCGCCCTGCTGCTGCTCGGCCTCGCCGCCGGGCTCCTGCTCGTGCTGCCGGTCGGCGGGGCCGACGTCCCCATCGTCATCTCGCTGCTGAACGCGTTCACGGGGCTCGCGGTCGCGGCATCCGGAATCGTGCTGGGCAACCTGCTCCTCGTGGTCGCCGGCACCCTCGTCGGCGCGAGCGGTACCATCCTGACCCGCGCGATGGCGTCCGCGATGGGCCGCGGAGTGAGCGGGATCATGTTCGGTGCGTTCCGCGGCGGATCGACCGCCGGGTCGACCGCGCAGAGCGACCGGCCGGTCCGCTCGTCGGGGCCGGAGGACGTCGCCGTGCTCCTCGCCTACGCCCAGCGCGTCGTGATCGTGCCCGGGTACGGCCTCGCCGTCGCCCAGGGCCAGCACACCATCGCCGAACTCGCCACAACCCTCGCCGCCCGCGGCGTCGAGGTCGACTTCGCCATCCACCCGGTGGCCGGTCGGATGCCGGGCCACATGAACGTGCTGCTCGCGGAGGCCAACGTGCCCTACGAGTCGCTCAAGGAGATGGCGGAGGTCAACCCGGAATTCAAGCACGCGGATGTCGCCCTCGTCGTCGGTGCCAACGACGTCGTCAACCCGGCGGCCAAGTCGTCACCCGGCTCGCCCATCTACGGGATGCCGATCCTCGAGGTCGGGCAGGCGCGCCAGGTGATCTTCCTGAAGCGCTCCATGCGCCCCGGCTTCGCCGGGATCGAGAACGAGCTGCTCTACGACCCGAAGACCTCGCTGCTCTTCGGCGACGCGAAGGACTCACTGACCAAGGTGCTGGGGGCCGTCAACGCACTCTGACGCGCGGCCGTGGGCGCGCGGGCTCTGGCGCGCGACCGTGGCACGTGAGGGCCCTGACGCGCGGCCCTCCACCGCAACGCACTCTGCGCCCTCCTCCCGCGCCCCTCGCTCCGGGGCTCGCACCGCCCGCGCGTAGACTGGGCTGGTACGAGATTCCGTAACGAAAGAGGTTCGCGTGGCGAAAGCCCAGGCAGCTGCCACCGTGGGTGCGCGGCTGGGTGACCGGCCCGGCGCACGGTACTGGACGGTTCCCGTCCTGCGTGCGGTCCTGGCCCTGGTCCCGGCCGCCGTCATCACCTTCACGCCCGATCACGCCGCCCGATTCGGACTCCTGGTCTTCGGCGCGTTCGCCCTGCTGAGCGGCCTGCTCCTCGTCGGCCTGGGCCGGCGCACGCTGGCCGACCCGAGGGAACGCACGCTGTTCGCCGTGCAGGGCGCCGTCGGCGTCCTCGCCGGGGCGCTCGCCCTCGCCCTGAACGGCGGAGGGCTCGGCTTCTTCCTCTACCTCGTCAGCGTCTGGGCCGCCGTGACCGGCTTCACCGAGCTGTACAGCGGCGTCCGCGTGCGCGGGCGGTCGGCATCCGCCCGGGACTGGATGCTCGTCGGCGGCCTGACCGCCGCCCTCGCCCTCGCCTTCCTGCTCCTGCCGCCCAATGCCGTCGTCGCCGTCGGGCTCTTCGGCGCCTACCTCGTCATCCTGGGCGTGTACCTCGTCATTGCCGGCCTCTCCCTGAAGTGGGCGCCGAGCGACGAGCCGGCCCCGGCATCCGCCCCGGCATCCGCCACCAATGATTCGGACCCCTCGTGACCCAGAACACCCCGCACCAGCCCAGCCGATCCGAGAGGCTGAGGCCGGCCGAACTCGTCGGATTCTCCGGCGTGCTGGCCCTGGTCGTCGGACTCGTCGTGCTCATGGCCACGCGCCAGGTCGTGCTGTCCGTGATCTCCCTGGGCATCACGTTCATCGTCGTGCTCATCGCGGTCGCCATGTTCACGCTGAACATGAAGCCGAACGACGCCGAGAAGTCCGACCTCGACGAACAAAACCACGGCGCCTGACCGCGCGCCTCGTCACCCGCGCGCCCCATTTCGGCCACGCCACATTCGCCGAACCGTGAGTTTGGCACCTTAACCCGGCGTGGGAAGGTGCCAAACTCACGGTTCGGCGAAGAGGGGCGGGGGCGATCCGGGCGCGGGGTTAGCGCAGGTGGTCGATGAGCGGGTCGGCCAGGCCGACGTAGCCGGCCGGGGTGAGGGCCAGCAGGCGCTGCCTGGCGGCGTCGCCGATCTCGAGGGCCGAGACGAATGCGGCCAGGTCGGCCTGCCCGATGCGCTTGCCGCGGGTCAGCTCCTTGAGCAGCGCGTAGGGGTCCTCGATCGTGGAGCGCCCGGCCGTGACCTCGGCGCGGATGACGGTCTGGATCGCCTCGCCGAGGATCTCCCAGTTCGCATCGAGGTCGGCCGCGAGCAGCACCCGGTCGATGTCGATCTCGCCGAGGCCCCGCACGATGTTGTCGAGCGCGAGCAGGGAGTGGCCGAACCCCACGCCGATGTTGCGCTGCGTGGTCGAGTCGGTCAGGTCGCGCTGCAGGCGTGAGGTGACGAGGGTGGCCGAGAGCGAGTCGAGGATGGCGCTCGAGAGCTCCAGGTTGGCCTCGGCGTTCTCGAACCGGATCGGGTTGATCTTGTGCGGCATGGTCGACGAACCGGTCGCCCCGGCCTGGGGGATCTGGCGGAAGTAGCCGATCGAGATGTAGCTCCAGATGTCGGTGGCCAGGTTGTGCAGCACCCGGTTGGCGTGCGAGACCTTCGCGTAGAGCTCGGCCTGCCAATCGTGGGACTCGATCTGCGTTGTCAGCGGGTTCCAGGTGAGGCCGAGGCCCTCGACGAACTCACGCGAGATGGCCGGCCAGTCGACGGACGGCTCTGCCGCGACGTGGGCGGCGAACGTGCCGGTGGCGCCGCTGAACTTGCCGAGGTAGTCGTTGGCTTCGACCTGGCCGGCGATCCGCTCCAGGCGGTAAACGAAGACGGCGATTTCCTTGCCCATGGTCGTCGGTGTCGCCGGCTGGCCGTGGGTGCGGGCGAGCATGGCGTCGGCCCGGTACTCCTCGGCCCGGCCGCGCAGGGCACCGATCACGGCACGAAGCTTGGGCAGCCAGACGTCGCGCACGGCCTCCCGCACGGTCAGCGCGTAGGCGAGGTTGTTGATGTCCTCGCTGGTGGCCGCGAAGTGGGTCAGTTCGCTGATCTGCTCGAGGCCGAGGGACGCCAGGCGGCGGCGCACGAGGTACTCGACGGCCTTGACATCATGCCGGGTGGTGGCCTCGAGCACGGCGAGCTCGTCGATTTCGGCCTGGCCGAAGGAGGTGACGATCCGGCGCAGGGCGGCCTTCTGCTCCGCGTCAAGCGGGGCGGAACCAAACAGTTTGTGGTCCGTCAGCGTGATCAGCCATTCGACCTCGACCTGCACGCGTGCGCGGTTGAGTCCCGCCTCTGACAGGTACTCGCCCAGTTCGGTGACGGCGGCACGGTAGCGGCCGTCGAGCGGGCTGAGGACCTGGGGGGGTAGTGGACTCATCGGACTCCCTGTCTGATTGCGGGTGCGAGCTGCTTGAAGAGCGCCTGGTTCGCACTATCAATCATGCCTAAAACCGAGTCAAACAAAGCATCGTCGGAGTAATACGGGTCGGGAACGTCCTGCAGGACCGCCTGGTCGGGGTCGAAACTGAGCAGCAGGCGGACCTTGCTGCGGTCATGATCGGTGCCGGCCCAGTTGCGCAGGATGCGCTCCTGCGACCGGTCGAGGACGACGACGAGGTCCAGGTCGGTGAACCAGGCCGGGTCGAACTGGCGCGCGCGGTGGTGGCTGCCGTCGTAGCCGCGCTTGGCCAGGGCGGTGATCGTGCGGCCGTCGGCCTGCTCGCCCACATGCCAGTCGCCGGTGCCCGCGGAGCTCGTGGTGATCAGCCGGCTCAACCCGGAGCGCGTGATCAGGTCGCGCAACATCACCTCCGCCATCGGGGAGCGGCAGATGTTGCCGGTGCACACGAAAATTATGCGGAAGGGTGTCGCCTCATCGGGGTTGAGGGCGGCGAAACTCATCCCCCCATTGTGGCCCCCGTTTCCCGTCCTGCACACCCGCCCATTTCCTGAACAGTGAACGAACATCGGCGCGTCCGGGCGAGGCGCCGCAGGCGCTGGCACCCTCGAATCGATCGAGGAGGTGCCGTGCAGGGACTGCCGCCCGCTGGCCTGTTCGGCGACCCGACGGACGCCGAACGGCGCGCCGAGCGCCTTTCGGCCCTGCGCGAGCAACGGATGCTGCTGCACGGCCTCCGGGACGAGGTCGGCCTGGCCTCGGCCGCGGTGGCGGCGGCCGACCTCGGCGACTCGTGGCAGTCGGCGGCGCACCGGGACTACGCCGCACGCCTCGGCGACCTGGCCGGCGACCTCTGCCGGGCCGGCCGGCAGCTCGACGACGCCCTCGACGCCGTGCACACCGCTATCTCGAGGCTCACGGCCGGATGACCGGGCCGGCCGGCAGCGGAAGAAACGGACGCGACGACCCGGGCGCGCTCGTGCTCTCCGGCGGCGGCACCACGATGGTCGCCACCGACGCGCTGCTCGCGCAGGCGGCGCGGCTGGCGCTCCTGCACGCCGACGCGACGGACTGGCGGGCGCGACTCGAACGCATCCGCACGCTGGAGGACAAGCCGGCGCCGATGTGGTCGGCCGGCGAGCCCGGCCTGATGGTCTTCGCGGCCCGGCAGAGCATCGACGCGATCGAAACCCGGAGCGGGGAACTGGCCGAATCGCTCGTGGCGGCCGCGGAGGCGTACGGGCAGGCAGAGCGGACCGCAGAGATGCTCGCCCGCTTCGCGGGAGCCTGGGTGGGGCACACCCTGGGACGCCTGGCTCCGTTGATCCTCGCCGCCGCGATCCCGGCCGCCACGGCCGGCACGGTGGCCTGGCTGCTTGCCGGCCTGCTGCCGCACGACGGCCGGCACGACGACGAACGCGGCGACGAACGCGGCGGCGAACGCGGCGGCGAACGCGGCGGCGAACACGGCGACGAACACGGCGACGAACACGGCGACGAACACGACGGCGAACACGGCGGCGAACACGGCGACGAACGCCGCGACGAACGCGGCGCCCTCCGTCCGGACCCCCGCTTACTCACGAACCCGGCCGTGGTGGCGCTGGTGCGGCTGCTGGTGTCCTCGGTCGATGACGCCGCGGCCGGCGCCCTCGGCCTGCCCTTCCCGGTGTCCGCCGCGCTCGGCGACGAGGGGGCCGCGCTGCTCGGGGTGACGACCTCGGCCGCCGGCACGCTCGCCGTGGCGCGCTCGATCGGGATGCTCCGGGAGACGCCGGTCACGGTGGCCCGTGTCGGCCGGCCGCGGCCGGCCGCACCGCCGGCCGGGTTCGCGGACCTCGCCGCCCGGATCCCCGCGGTCTCCCGGGGCGGCCCGCAGGTGCGCATCGAGCGCTACGGCGGCGCCGAAGACGCCGCCTGGCTGGTCTATATCGGGGGCACCGCCGAGTGGAGCCCGGTCTCGGCCGGCGAACCGTGGGACATGACCTCCAACATCACCGCCGTCGCCGAGCAGGGTGCCGGCTCGTACCGGGCCGTCGTCCAGGCGATGCGCGAGGCCGGCATCCGCCCCACCGACGCGGTGATCCCGGTCGGCCATTCCCAGGGTGGCCTCGTCGCGGCGCAGCTGGCCGCGGCCGGGGAGTTCCACACCGTCGCGGTGGCCACCTTCGGCGCGCCGGTCGCCCAGGTTCCGGTGCCGCCCGGGCTGCCCACGGTCGCGGTCGAGCACGCCGAGGACCTTGTGCCCGCGTTCGGCGGATCCGCCGGCGATGCGCCCGCGCGCCTCACCGTGCGCCGGGAGCTGTACGCCGACGCGGCGGTGCCGGCCTCGCCGCTTCCGGCTCACGGGCTGGTCAACTACCGGGAGACGGCCCGCCTGGTGGACGCCTCGCCGGCTCCGGCGCTGGTCGATCTCCGCTCGCTCCTCGCGGCGACCGTGGGCACGGCACCGGGCGTTGCCACGCGCTGGCGGGGCTCCCGATCGGGCGCTATCGCCTCGAAGTGAGCGGACGCGTGAGCAGCCCGAGCAGCCAGCTGATGATGCCCAGCACGAGCGCGCCCAGCACGCCGGACCAGAGGTCGTCGACGACGAGGCCGAAGCCCATCAGGCTGGAGATCCAGGCGGCGAGCATCAGGAGCAGGCCGTTCACGACGAGCGCGAGCAGGCCGAGGGTGAGGATGTACAGCGGCAGCGCGATGATGTGCACGACCGTGCCGATGAACGTGTTGACCAGGCCGAAGATCAGGGCGACGAGCAGGAAGGTGACGAAGACGGCCGTCGAGTCGTCCGCGTACGGCACCACGTGCACGCCGGTGACGACCAGGGTTGTCAGCCACAGCGCGACGGCGTTGACGATCAGCTTGATCAGGAATCTGCCCATGGCTCCACTATGGCACCGGACCGGGGCATCGCGCATGCGGTCAGGTGAATATGCCGCGGCGTAGACTCGCCGAGTGAGCCCCTCTGACCTGCCATCAGTCCGTCTGCGTCCCGAGATCGTTGCCCTGCCTGCCTACCGCCAGGGCAAACCGGCCGACGCGGCGGCGTTCAAGCTCTCGAGCAATGAGAACCCGTTCGACCCGCTGCCCAGCGTCATCGAGGCGGTCAACGCCGCCACCGCGTTCAACCGCTACCCGGATGCCTCCGCCCTCGCGCTCCGGGAACGGCTCGCCGCCAGGTTCGGTGTCAGCTCCGACGAGGTGCACGTGGGCTCCGGGTCGGTGGCCCTGCTGGCCCAGCTGATCCTCGCCGCGGCCGGACCCGGCGATGAGGTGCTGTACTCCTGGCGCTCGTTCGAGGCCTACCCCGGCCTGGTCACGGTCAGCGGCGCGACCAGCGTGCAGGTGCCGAACCGCGCCAACCACGGGCACGACCTGCCCGAAATGGCCGCCGCCATCAACGACCGCACCCGCGTCGTCATCGTCTGCAGCCCGAACAACCCGACCGGGACGATCGTCACGGCCGAGGAATTCGACGCGTTCATGGCCGTCGTCCCGAAGGATCTCCTGGTCATTCTCGACGAGGCATACGCCGAGTTCGTGACCGCCCCGGACGCGGTCAAGGGCCCACCGCTGCTCGCCCGGTACCCCAACCTGGTCGTGCTGCGCACCTTCTCCAAGGCCTACGGGCTCGCCGGGCTCCGGGTCGGCTACGCCCTCGGCCCCGTCCCGATCCTGGACGCCGCCCGCTCCACGGCGATCCCGCTGTCCGTGACCGGGCCGGCCGGCGCCGCTGCGATCGCCTCCCTCGACGTCGAACGCGAGCTGCTCGCCCGGGTCGAGGTCATCGCCGAGCGACGCGACGCGGCCTGGCAGGCGCTCACCAGCCAGGGCTGGAACATTCCGAACCCCCAGGGCAACTTCCTCTGGCTGCCCACCGGCGAGCAGACGACCGAGGTCGCCGACCGGCTCTTCGCCGCCGGACTCGTCGTGCGCGCCTTCCAGCCGGACGGCATCCGGGTGTCGATCGGCGAGGGAGAGGCTGTGGAGAAACTCCTACGGATCGCGGCTGACATTGTTGGAGATCTACCGGCGGGCAACCCGGCACGCCGGTTAGGTTAGAACCGTGCCAGCCACCCCCAATGACGCACTCCCGACCGTGCAGCTGCTCTCCACGGAGGGTGTGTTTCGGCCGAACGACGCCGCGGCCGAGTTCCTGCCCTACCTCGATCGACTGACCGAGGACGACTACCGCCGGTTCTACCGCGACATGGTCGTCGTGCGGAAGTTCGACACCGAGGCGGCCAACCTGCAGCGCCAGGGCCAGCTCGCCCTCTGGGTGCCCAGCCACGGACAGGAGGCGGCCCAGGTCGGCTCCGCCTACGCCACACGATCGCAGGACCACGTCTTCCCGTCGTACCGCGAGCATGTCGTCGGCATGATCCGGGGGCTCGACCTCGTCGACATCCTCCGGATGCTGCGCGGCGTCACGCTCGGCGGCTGGAACCCGGAAGACCACGGCAACTTCCACCTCTACACCCTGGTGCTCGCCTCGCAGACCCTGCACGCCACCGGCTACGCGATGGGCATGCAGCTGGACGGCTCGACCGCCACCGGCAACCCGGAGACCGACCAGGCGGTCATCGTCTACTACGGCGACGGCGCATCCTCGCAGGGCGACGCCAACGAGGCCCTCGTCTTCGCCGCCAGCTACCAGACCCCGCAGGTCTTCTTCCTGCAGAACAACCACTGGGCGATTTCGGTCCCGGTCTCCCGCCAGTCACGCTCGCCGCTCTACCTGCGGGCGGGCGGCTTCGGCATGCCGGGAACCCAGGTCGACGGCAACGACGTACTCGCCAGCTACGCGGTGACCGCGAAGTCGATGGATGACGCGCGCGCCGGTCGCGGCCCGGCCCTGATCGAGGCGCTGACCTACCGCGTCGGCGCCCACACCACGGCCGACGACCCGACGAAGTACCGGGACCCGGAGGAACTGGCCCACTGGGTCGCCCGCGACCCGATCGTGCGATTCCGCACCTACCTGCAGGGACTCGGCGTGGAGCAGGAATTCCTCGACTCCGTGGATGAGGAAGCCGCCGACTACGCCTCCGATGTGCGCCGCCGGGCGCTGGAGATCCGCGCGCCGGAACGCTCGGTCATCTTCGACAACGTGTACGCCGAGCCCCACCCGCTGATCGCCGAGCAGAAGACCTGGCTCGAACGCTACGAGGCATCCTTCGAAGGTGGCCAGGCATGAACGGCGAGGCCGTGACCCCGGGCTCGACCGCGAGCGCCGGCGCCGCCGCGGCATCCGCGAACCTGCCCATGACGAAGGCCCTGAACGCCGGGCTCCGGCAGGCCATGCTGGCCGACCCGAAGGTCCTGCTGATGGGCGAGGACATCGGCCCGCTCGGCGGCGTCTTCCGCGTGACCGAGGGACTCTTCGCCGAGTTCGGTGACAAGCGCGTCCTGGACACCCCGCTGGCCGAATCCGGGATCATCGGCACGGCGATCGGCCTGGCGATGCGCGGCTTCCGCCCGGTCTGCGAGATCCAGTTCGACGGCTTCGTCTTCCCCGGCTTCGACCAGATCACCAGCCAGCTGGCGCGCATGCGCAACCGCCACGAAGGCGGGCTGATCATGCCCGTCGTCATCCGCATCCCCTACGGCGGCCACATCGGCTCGATCGAGCACCACCAGGAAAGCCCGGAGGCGTACTTCGCGCACACGCCGGGTCTCCGCGTGGTCAGCCCGTCGAACCCGCACGACGCCTACTGGATGATGCAGGAGGCCATCGCCTCCGACGACCCGGTGATCTTCTTCGAACCGAAAAGCCGGTACTGGCCCAAGGGCGAGGTGCACTTCGGTGAGAGCGGCGCCCCGCTGCACGCCAGCCGCGTCGTGCGCACCGGGACGGATGTCACGGTGGTCGGCCACGGCGCCATGGTCAGCGTGCTGCTCCAGGCCGCCGACATCGCCCAGGCGGAGGGCATCAGCATCGAGGTCGTCGACCTCCGCTCGCTCTCGCCGATCGACTACGGACCGATCCTCGCCTCCGTGGAGAAGACCGGCCACCTGGTCGTCGCCCAGGAGGCGCACGGCAACGTCAGCGTCGGCTCCGAAATCGCCGCGACCGTCGCCGAGAAGGCGTTTTACACGCTCGAGGCCCCCGTGCTGCGGGTCTCGTCCTTCGACACCCCGTTCCCGCCGGCGGCCGTGGAGACCCACTTCCTGCCGAGCCCCGACCGCGTCCTCGAGGCCATCGACCGCGCCCTCGCCTACTGACCCATGATTCGTCTCAAGGAAGGCACAGCATGACCGTGTCGAAGTTCACCCTCCCGGATGTCGGCGAAGGGCTCACCGAAGCCGAGATCGTCGAGTGGAAGGTGGCTCCCGGCGACACGGTGACCATCAACCAGGTCCTCGTCGAGATCGAGACCGCCAAGTCGCTCGTCGAGTTGCCGTCCCCGTTCGTCGGCGTCGTCGGCGAGATCCTGGTCCCGGCCGGGAGCACGGTGGACGTCGGGACGGCGATCATCACGATCCACTCGGACCAGGCCGCGGACGCCGCCGCCGTGCCGGCCGCCGCGCCCGTGCCGGCCGCCGCGCCCGTGCC
>NZ_SOEZ01000070.1 GCF_004402215.1 Cryobacterium tagatosivorans | reverse complement strand
CGCGGTCGGCGCCTGCCACGCTCGCGCGGGGGCACGCGCGGCCGCCGCACGAGCAGCCTCCGCCGCCCGGGCCGCTGCCGCCGCCTTGGCCGCCTTCACCGCCGCCAGCCGCTTCTGCTCCGTCTGCCAGGCGAGCACGGCGTCCTTCACCGTCTGCACCGGCCCGGCCAGGTGGGCCCGCACGGTGGACAGGTCGGCGGCCTCCGCGAATCGATGGCGGCGCAGCACGGACGCCGCGTCGTAGAACCCCAGCCGAGCCGAGAACCGGCTGGTGACGGGGGCAGCGGGGTCAACCAGCCGGTACCCCTTCTTCAGTTCTTCCCTGACCAGGTCCAGCTGGTACTGCTCGGCCCGGATGCCGTCCGCCAGGGTCGTGCGGGACGCCGGGGCGAGCACCTTTCCCGCGCTCGTGTTCAGCGTGAGTTCCGCGGACGCCAGGACCGACTCCGCGACCGCGAGCAAGCCGACCGCCCGCAGGCGCCTCTGCTCGAAGCCGTCCACCTCGCCCAGGTACTGGGCTTCCGCCACCGACACCGTCGCGGCCGAGACGTGGTTGGCCCCGAAGGCGACGTTGCCCGCCGCCAGGGCCAGCGGCACGGCGAGCATCGCAATGGCCGCGAGTGCGCTCCGGCGCACAGGGTGCCGGCGGGGCAGGCGAAGCGGGCGGGACGAAGTACTCATCAGCAGGTCCCCTTTCGGGAAGGGACGCGTGGCGGGTGGTTCGATGCCGCTCAGTCAACTCCGCAATAGCAGAACATGACAAGTGCTCAGTTATGAAGAAGTGCCGCGGCACTACCCCCGGTTCGGGTCACACGGGCACGCCGCCGTGCCGAAGACCCGCACGGGGTCAGCTACACAAGGACCAGCTACAACAGCGGCCCGCCAGACAGCGGCCAGCTACCCGGCGGTCAGAGGCTCCCGAGCCACATCGTCACGGCCGGCATCGAGTCCTCGATTTTGAGCGTGACCACGGCGTAGCTCACGACCCAGAGCAGCACCCCATGACGCCGATCGGCAGCAGACCGCGACCGACGCGCCGGCGCACGACGATCGAGCGGCCGAGCACGTACAGCTCCACCGACAGGAAGGACCAGGCCCAGTGGAACGGACGATCGATGCCGTCGGACAGCAGTCCCCGCCAGTCGACGTACGCGAAGATGAGCGAGGCGATCCGCGCGGCCAGGGCGAGGGCATACAGGAAGTAGAAGTCCGGGTTGAGCAGGGCCAGCCACGATGTGACCGAGAGGTCGACCATGGTGGACAACCCCGACGTGAATCCGATCAGGAACCCGGTGAGGTCGAACGCCACCAGCGCGAACAGGGAGAGAAGGGGAAGCCCCACGATCATCCAGATGGATGCGCTGTAGACGGGCATCGCGGAATCCCGCAGCGACGCGCGGGCGGCCGGGTTGTTGGCCGCCGCGGGGTCGTGCAGGTGTTCGGTCCACCTCGCGCCGTCCCACCATCGCTGTCGGGCGGCCCCTGACGGGTCCGGGTACCAGCCTGCTTGCGTGGAGATGGTTCCTGCCGTGTCGGTCACGAGGGCTCCTTGACGTTCGGGTGCGGCCAGCATAGAGGCCCGGTGCCACCGCGCCTCAGCCCCCTATCGGGGGATATCGGCAGTCCCGATCACGGGCTAACCGGCCGCTACAGGGATGAGGGCTAGTATCGCCGTGGACTCCCACAGGACCATCCGCGGCGAACTCCACGGGCGAGTCCCGAACGGGCGGGGAGTCTGAAATGAGCACATCACATGGTTCCGCTTCGGGGCGCTCCAGCCTGGCTGGAGGCATGAGCGCCGCTTTCGCTCTCAGCGGGATTGTGGCGCCGGCCTCCGCCGCTCCGGCCGACGCCATGCGCTTTTCGGCCTCAGTGCGGCCGTCGCAGACGTGGCATCTACGTCTTTTGCCCGGGGGTTCGCCTCTGTCAGTTGGACGGTTGGAGCCGCTGCGTCGGCCCCAACAGCGTTGCTGTGCGGCGGCAGTGTTCCCGCACTTCGGATGAAGGAAGACGACCAGCTCGACAGCGGTCAGGGTGTAGTAGCCCGTCACGAAGGGCACCGCCATGACACCGATGACGGCCACGAAGACATAGCCGAGGAGCAGGAAGACGCGTGACATCGCCGGAACGAACCCGCGCGGACCGATGACCATCGAAACGAACACGGCGGTCATCCCGCTCGCGGCCACATTGTGAGCCGTGAAGAACTCGTCGACCGGGAAGATTCCGACACCGGCGAAGAGCACGCCGATGAGTGAAAACATGCCTTTTCAGCCCACTCGGCGAGACTATGTGGCGGGGGGCGTCCCTTGCCTCGTCAGACAGCCTGGTGGCGCCACGGCGATTGCCACGTCTGCACGGCGGTCCAGACACTCTTGACCTTCATGAGTTGCGCCACGGCTTCGTCACCCATCTCCACACCTACGCCACTCGTCTTGTGGCCCCCGTATGGCGACCCGGGGTGAAGCTGGTGCACGCAGTTGACCCAGACAAGCCCGGCCTGAAGCGCCGAGCTGAGTCTGGCGGCGCGGGCACCGTCCCCCGTCCAGACGGAGGCCGCGAGACCGTACTCCGTGTCGTTCGCCATGGCGAGGGCTTCCTCCTCGTCACGAAACGTCAAGACGGACAGCACCGGGCCGAAGATCTCCTCTCGGACGACCTTCATCATCGGCGACACGTTTCCGAACACAACCGGCTCATGGAACCAGCCCATCGCTGGCAAGCTCACCAGCGGGCTCAACCGTTGGGCACCCTCCGATGTGGCTGACTCGACATAGGCGCGCACCGTCTGTAATTGACGCTCCGAGACGAGCGGGCCGACGTCCGTGGACTCATCCAAGGGGTCACCTATCCGCAGTCGTGAGATGCGCTCGCGCATCATCTCAAGAAACTCGTCCGCCACGGAGGCATGCAAAAGCAGTCGGGTGCCAGCGGTGCACGTTTGGCCAGCGTTGAGGAACGCGGTGAAGGTGGCTGCGTCGGCAGCGGCGACTAGATCGCTGTCAGGGAAGACGAGAAAAGGACTCTTGCCGCCCAGCTCCAGACTTACGGACTTGAGCAATGTCCCGCATCGCCCACCAATGAGACGGCCCACCGACGTGGAGCCGGTAAAGGTGATCTTCTCAATATTGGGGTGTTCGACCAGCGCGCTCCCGGTGGTCTCGCCCGGTCCATTGAGCACGCTGACGAGCCCGGCGGGGAGTCCGGCCGTGTGCAAGATCCGTCCCAAAAGAAGGGCGGAGAGCGGTGACTCCTCCGCTGGCTTGAGGACCACGGCGTTACCGGTCGCCAGCGCCGGGGCAAGTTTCGCCGCGGCGTTCGTGAGGGGATAGTTCCACGGGGTGATGGCGCCAACCACACCGAATGGTTCTCGGACGACGACGTTGGTGAAGCCGGGTTGCACTGGGACAGCCGCTCCGCGCAGCCGGTCGGTGGTACCGGCCCAGAATTCGAAGAGCCTGGCGGCCCGCTCGACGTCACGAGTGGCTGTGTCCTTGATCGGACGACCCACATCCAGGGTGTCGGCCAGGCCCAATACAGCTCCGTGGCTGCGGATCGCGTCAGCCGCCGCGCGGAGGAGCCGTGATCGATCCTGTCCGTCCATTTGCCACCAGACGGAAGCAGCGTCCACCGCGGCCGCGGTCGCGGCCTCGATCTGCGCGACCCCGGCGATCGATACCGCCATAAGCGGCGCGCCCGTAGCAGGGTCGATGGTCTCGAAGGTGCCGTCACTATCCGGAGACCACTCGCCTGCCACCAAGTTGGGAACTGGCTCGCTAAGGTCACCGGGGAAGTGCCGGCGTAGCTCGCGGCCAGCTTCAGCGTGACGCCGGACAAGTTCAGATGCCACGGAGAGGTCCCTTCAAATTTGGAGTGTCCTGCCCAACCGACTCGCGCTGGTCGGGCAGGACAACATGTATTTCGGCCTAAGAACCGGCCGGCGGGTACAGAATGGTGCGGTCGAAGCTCCCGAGGGTGTCCGGCGTGACCTCGACAGGAACCAGGTAAGCTTCCTTGCCGACGTCGACACCGTTCAGCTTCTCGGTAATCGTGTCGACCACCACGCGGCCGAGCAGGACGGACCCACCAACGCTGGTGTGCTGCACCCAGCCCTCCTTCATGAGCTTCTCCAGATCCGGGTCGAGGTCGACTGCTGTTACCTGGACCTCACCAGGCTTCTTGCCTGCGCTCTTGAGAGATTGCACGACTGCCTGAGCCACCACGCTGTTGAACGCGTAGATGCCCTTCACGTTCGGGTCTGCTTGCAGGATGTTCTCCGCGGCTGCGAGGGAAGCCGGCAGGTCCGAGAGGTTGTTGAGCGCCTTTGCTACCGTGACGCCCGGGCAAGCGGCGAGGCCGGCCTTGACTCCATCCTCGCGAAGCTTGATCAGGTCGATCCCGGGAGGCCCAAGAAGTAGGCCGACGCTGTCGCCGCTATTGAGGCTGTCGCACAGAAATTTTCCGGAATTGTAGCCAGCCCGCACGCTGTCCTCGCCACGCTTGATGACCTGATCGGACTGCGGGAACACCCCATCACCAACGACCAGGACACCCGCCTGCTCCGCGGCCTCAAGCGCCGGAACCGTGCCCGTGCTGCTCGTAACTGCGATGGCTATAGCGTCGAACTTCTGCTGGACGACGTTCTCAATCTGAGAGATCTGCTTTTCGATGTTCGCATACCCACCAGCGTCGAAGAACGTGACAGTGGCGCCGACCTTGGCGGCCTCGTCTCGATAGCCGTAGGCCTTCTGCTGGAAATAGGGATCCCCCGCGTTGGGGAAAAGCACCGCAATCCGATACGGCTTCTTGGCTTTCAGGTCAGGGACGACCTCTGCGACGGGGAGCGAGGCTGGAGCGCCCGTGGGCGCAACCCCCTGCGGAGACGCCGTGTCACCTCCACCTCCGGCCCCGCTGCTAGCGCATGCGCTGAGCGCCAAGCTCATCAATATGGCGGGCAGGACTAGTTTCCTTTGCTGCTTTCGAACGTTCATTTTCACCTCATGAATGGGAAGAGTCGAACCGAACTCTGGCTGAGTCCAGCGGGGAGGAGACGGGGTATAGACCCTCGGGCACGGTTGGCCTTGTGGGCTCAGCGCTTGCGCCCCCCTTCACGCATGACCGTCAGCAGCACTGCGCCGATTGTGGCGGCCCCGATAACGATGCGTTGGATGAACGTCGAAATGCCCAACAGGTCAAGCCCATTGCTGACGATGCCGACGAGGAGGACGCCGTAAATGGTTCCTATGAGTCGACCGCGACCGCCGAACAGCGACGTACCGCCGATTACCACTGCAGCGACCGCGTTGAGCTCCATCCCCTGGCCGAGCAGGGGCTGGCCCGAGTGGACGCGGGCCGTGAGGATCACACCACCCAAGGCAGCGCACAATCCGCTCAGCATGTACACCTGGAGTTTCGTCCTCGCGACAGCAATGCCAGCCAGGTTCGCCGCCTGCTCGTTGCCGCCCACGGCGTAGACATGAATGCCCATGCGAGTTCGGTAGAGCAGTATCCAAATGAGAGCAAACACAACGGCGGCGATGATGACCGGAATCGGTACGGGGCCGACGAAGCCAATGCCCAGGTTGAAGAACCACGAGTCCGGCAGCTCGAAAATTGGGTCGCCGTTGGTGATGGTTAACGCGGTGCCGCTGACGATGGAAAGCATCCCCAGGGTAACGATGAAGGGTGCTACTGATGTAAAGCCGATGATGGCGCCGTTCACGGCTCCGACGAGCAGTCCCGCTCCGAGAGCCATCGCGATTCCGAGAGTAGGATTGCCCTCTCGTAAACCGATTGCGGTGAGGACACTTGCTAGCGCAACCACCGAGCCGACGGACAAATCAATGCCCGCAGTGAGGATTACAACGGTCTGGGCGGTAGCGATCAAGGCGAGGACCGCAACCTGCCGCGCGACGTTAGTGAAGTTCGTTACCTCGGCGAAGTTTGGGGCCAGCACAGAAAAAAGGACGAACAAAGCGACGAGAACCGCGGGAAGTCCCGCGACTTCCCAGCCAGGCCACCTAACCCGCCACCGGCTCGCGGTATCAATGGTCATTCTGTCCCCTTTTCGTGTGTTAAGGCCGCGCTGAGCAGTGCCTCGGGAGTGGCGGTGGAATGGGAGAACTCAGCGCTGATGCGGCCCTTCCGCATGACGAAGATCCGGTCGCTGAGGCCCATAACCTCGGGCAGCTCGGAGGAGACGACGACGACCGCCTTGCCCTCGGCAGCCAGCGCCGCGACGAGTTCGTAGATCTCGATTTTCGCCCCGATGTCGACGCCTCGAGTGGGCTCATCGAGCAGTAGCACCTGACTACCGGCGGCCAGCGTCCTGGCAATAACGACCTTCTGCTGGTTGCCGCCGGAAAGCATCTCAACGCCCGTGGTGCCGTTTCTTGCTTTGATCCGCATGGCTGCCATGAATCGCTTCCCCAGGCTGGCAACACGTGAACGCCGGAGCACGCCCCATGACGTGCACTTGTCAAGAGCGGACAGGCTGATGTTGTCCTGGATGCTCATCGGCAGCACGAGACCCCAGCCATGCCTGTCCTCAGGGACCAGGGCCAAGCCGTGTTCGAGCGACCGGCGCGGGCTACCGCCATCAAGCCTGAATCCTGCCAGCTCAATCGTTCCGCTGGACCGGTCCAGGCCGTACAGGCCGCGAAGCAATTCGGTCCGTCCCGCGCCCACGAGGCCGAAGAATCCGACGACCTCGCCCGCATGCACATCAAAGGACACGTCTTCGACTCGACCGGGAATTGTCAGATTGCGAACCTTGAGCACGACATCCCCGTGGGTCGTCCGATGGGGCGGAAACTCCTGGCCAACCTCGCGGCCGACCATGAGCCGGACCAGTTGGGGCAACGGTGTCGATGCCGGCAAGCCTGCGGCGACAATGCGACCGTCGCGCATGACGGTGACACGATCGGCAATCTGCGCGAGCTCCTCGAGACGATGCGAGATATAGATGACGCCGACGCCGGTCGCGGTGATCTGCTTGACCCGAGTGAAGAGCTCCGTGACTTCCCGATCTGTCAGCGAGGAGGTCGGCTCATCCAGGATGAGGATGCGCGGGTCGCGCGAGAGTGCGCGCACGATCTCGACAACTTGGCGAACGGCCAGACTGAGCCGCCGGACGGGCACTTCCGGGTCCAGGCGCAGCCCCAGCGCGGCGAGTAACTCCGACGCGCGTCGGTTCATAGCGCTGCTATCCAGAAAGGGCGCCCCTGAGTGGACCAACTCCTGACCCAGGAAGAGGTTCTGCGCAACAGTGAGGTCCGGGACCAGGGACAGCTCTTGGTGCACGGTGCTGATGCCTGCCTGCTGGGCTGCGTGAGGAGTCCCAAGAACGACCGTCTCGCCCCCGATTGAAATGCCTCCCGCGTCGGGTTGGATAGCGCCGGAGAGCATTTTGACCAAGGTCGACTTGCCGGCACCGTTCTCGCCGAGCAGGACGTGAACCTCGCCTGGGAGTACGTCGAGGTCAACACCATCGAGCGCACGGACCCCGGGGTAGGCCTTGGCAAGACCGCGTACCGCAACAGCAGGCGTGGTCGTCATGCGCACTCCTCAAGGAGGTGAATCACGTCTGAGTATGCGACCGGTCGCGGGCTTCCGGCGACGACAAGGTCCTGCATGACCGCGTCCGCGAGGCCCGGGTAATCCCCTGGCGTGATACCCAGCTCGCCAAGGTGAGCCGGCAGCCCGAGGTCCTTCACGAGTGCCTCAACCGCGGTGGCAGCGGCGCCAGCAGCGGCAGCGTCCGTGAGTTGCGAAGTGTCAACACCCAAAGCCCCGGCAATTAGCGCTTGCTTCCTCAGAGTCCCGGGTGCAAGCCAGCGCATGACAGAGGGCAGCACGACGCATGAAGTCCATCCATGCTGCACGTTGTGCCGCGCCCCAATCTGATGGCCGATGGCATGCGACAGGCCCAACGTGAGGTTCATCTCGCCGAAATACGACGCCCACGCGCCCAGCTGCCCCTCGCTGCGAGCTTCGACGTCCTCAGGGTTGCGCACGGTGGCGCGCAGCGCGCGAGACAAACGGCGAATGGCGTCGAGAGCGAGAGCGTCGGTAACCGGACCGCTGCGCGGAGAGTAAACCGTCTCGATGGCGTGGTCAAGGGCCCTCATACCGGTGCTCACCCACAGGGCTGCGGGAGTCGTGACGCCAAGCTCCGGGTCGAGTATGACGGACCGCGGTGTGAGTTCATTCGCGATCAGCAGGTCCTTGGTACCACGTTCAACGCTCGTAACCGCTCCGCAGTTGGAGAACTCAGCTGCGGACAATGTTGTTGGAACGGCCACAATTGGCAATGCCTTGCCGTTCGTGGGCGGCAGTATCGTCGTACTCGGCGGATGGAACACCGCACGCCAACGCTGGAGTTCCATCGCATCGCGGAGCCCCTCGCCAGCGGCGAGGGCAAGCGCCCTGCCCGCATCGACAACGCTCCCTGCGCCTATCGTGACCAATACGTCGGGCCTTGTTTCGTTCAACAGGTCGAGGCCAGCCTGAAGGCATTCGTAGGGTACGTGCGGCCGGACGCCGTCGTAGACCGCGACACAACGCGTTCCGAGCATCGACTCAATCCGTCGGACAAGTTCCGGATGCCGACGAACAGTCGGCGACGTCACAATCATGACTCGTTCGCCGCCGAGGCGGTCGAGCTCACCAATCAACTCGTTCAGCGAACCGCGGCCATAGTGGACACTGTCCATTGGCAGGTAATAGAAGTGCCCTACATTCGTCATCGCGGGTCCCCCTGCCAGCCATTGTCAAACAGATCATCTATCAGGGCTAGAAGACCCGAGACGCCGGCGGGTATCGCGCTCTCGTCCACGTCGAACTGCCCGTCGTGAAGTGGCGGCGCAGGTCGGACTCCCGACGGGTCGCGCACCCCGAGCTTCACGTACAGTCCTGGCCGCTGCCGTGCGTACAACGCAAAATCATCAGCTGTCATGGGCGGCTGATCGAGCGCGACGACCGTCAGCGTCTCCGAGCCGCCGAGCACGCTGAGAGCCCGTTGCACGAGCCGTTTGTCATTGCGAACGGCGGGCATGTCATTCTTCCATTCGACCTGAACGGTGACGCCTGCGGCGTCTGCCAGCCCGGCGACTACTCGCTCAACCGCATTCCGTAGGCGTCCGGCATCGCCCTCGTCGACGGTCCGAATTGTGCCCGTGAGCTCAGCTTCCGACGGGACAATGCTCTGTGACTGACCACCGTGGAAAGTGCCCACGTTAAGAGCGACGCGACTGCCAGGGTCGATCTCGCGCCCAAGGAGCTGATGGAGGGAGCCGACCATAGCGCTGGCGGCGAGCAGTGCGTCGCGGCCGCGGCTGGGCGTCGCGGCATGGGACCCTGTGCCTGTCACCAGAATGCGAAAGGCCATTTTGGAGGCCATCGCGACGTCGAGATCCACGCCAATGACCCCGGCGTCCAGCGTCGGCCAGCAGTGCAGCCCCAAGACCACGTCGACGCCATCGAGCACGCCCGTGTCGAGCATCTCCTGGCCGCCGCTGGACTCGCCGAATGGGATCTCTTCGGCGGGCTGGAACACGAAGGTGACCCGCCCGCGCCGGCTGGGTCGCGCGGCCAGCGCCTGGGCAACCCCAAGGACGACCGCAGTGTGCACGTCGTGTCCGCAGGCGTGGGCAACGCCCGGGCAGGACGAGGCGTAAGGGACAGACTTCAAGTCAGCTGTGGGAAGGGCGTCGATGTCAGCGCGGAGGAGGATATGAGGGTAGGCAGCTTCTCCCTCCAAGGTCGCGACAACGCCGGTGCGCGCTTGCCCAATCCGCGGCCTGATGCCAGCCGCCAGGAGTTGGTCTGCGATCAGTTTCGCGGTCCGCACTTCTTGAAATCTCAACTCGGGGTGCCTGTGCAGGTCGCGTCGGAAGTCGACCAGGTCACTCATAGAGGGATTGGACACGAAGGCGTCCTTTATTGGACCTAAATTCATGTCATGACTCTGTCGGATGCCGCACAACTTGTCAAGGACAACTTGCGGACGCATCCAGAAATCTTGACGCGGCCCCGTGGGCAGCGTCACCGCACGCTACAAAGCCAGCAAAATCATTCCGTGCCCAATCCTGGGCGGCGGCTTCGACGGCAGCCATTTCGTCAACGATCACCTGCTGCGCGGAACCCATGGCGCCCGTTGGTTGCGGAGTGCACGAAACGAGCTCCGCGCTCGTCCCGACGGAGTCTGCCTTGCGGTCATCGCCTCGGCACGAGTAAGTCCACATCAATCTGATAGACGGCCTGCGGGCGGCCAGCACGGGGCGGACCCTCAGCGCCGCGAACCGTCGCTACGCCCGCCCTCTGGAGCGTCGCCAACATTCGCCGAGCCGACCTGGCTTCGCCACCATACGCAGCCGCGAGTTCACGAGCCGTGAACGCGGACGGGTCCAACCCGCGCAACGCGACAGTCAGCCTCGCGAGAGTCAGAGGCCTCATGCCCATCTCCCGCGCATGAGACAGCAGCAGATCGTCCGTCTCCCGCAACCGGTACCCTGCGACGCCCGTCGCCTCAAGGCCGAAGACACTCCCATCGGGGAATACGGTGAAGGGACCGTGATCGTCTCCCGCGAGGGCAAGAGCGCGGCGAGCATTGGCCTCGGCATCCAGAAGAGTCGCCCCTGCGCCGTATCCCACTGCCCACCCCTCCGGGACACCTGCGCCGCCCGCCAGCGTCATCGATTGCACTGCTGCGATAGTGGTGTGGACCACCCAAGTGCCGTCGGCAGCAGGTCGGGCCACCCCCCTGAGTTGCTCTGAGAAACTGCGCACGTGTGGAGGGGGAAGGTGCCGTCGCTGATTATCCAGGGGGCGCAGCACGGCCGCAGTGAGCTGCGACCCCTCCACCTCAGCCATTTTCAGCGCCGAGGCAGCACGGGAAAGTGCCTGCCTCAGCGTCGACCGTGTGTGCTCAATGCGCATGACGGAGACCCCAGCTTCGTCCAAAGTCCGTTTCACCGCACCCAAACACGTAAGGCTCATGGTCGCTCGCCCTTCGCGAAGTGCATCGAGGTGGAACCTCACCACCTCGTCGCTGGACCGGAGCCGACCGCGACCCGCATCCAGCGACAGAACTCTGAAGGCTGACGTGACTCCCAAGTCGTTGAAGACCTCTGCCACCACGTCCTCGTCGATGGTGTCGATGCTGACGGTTGGAATGTGCCCGCCGTTGCGAAGTAGCACCAATGACAGGGTCCGGTACAAGTCGATTGCGGTGTGGGGTACGAAGTCGACCGTCGCATGCAAGACGTGCTCGCCTCCTACCGCCTGGCTGAACGGGACACGGCCTGTGAATAGTAAGACCTGACACACCCTGTCGAGGTCCTGGGAGATCGAGGGCACGTCGTCAACATGGCTGTAGGACCTACCTATTACCTGGTCGGCAAGGCCGATGTCAGCCGCCACCGCAAGCGCTAGAGCGACTGAGTCGGGTGAGCCTATAACTCCGATCACAACAGCAGTTCGCCCCTCCGCGCTCGTACGGCCATCCAGGAGACTCTGGGCGTTGCCCTTAACGGCAATGCGCCACCAATGATTATAGCGCGTTGACGCATGTAAACCTCGGACTTGAAACCCGTTCCCTGAACACGCAGACAAGTCCAGCGGCCTCCAAACCGATCAAGGACGGGGCCCCGCGTTCCGCGTCGCCGGCTCGTCGAAGAGCGCCGGGCAGGAGGCAGGATTCATAGAATGAGCTCGTGGATAACCTTCAAAGTTCCAGCCGCGTCAAGCCCCCGGTTTCGACGAGGTTCCCGGATGCGGCGATCTAGTGGACGCGTACACCTGGGTCAATCTCGTTCTCGTGCTGCTGTTCGTGCTGATCGGCGGGGTGTTCGCCGCGACGGAGATCGCGTTGGTGTCCCTGAGGGAGAGCCAGCTGCACGGGCTGCGGAAGCAGGGAACCCGCGGGGCCAAGGTTGCCTCGCTCGCGCGTGACCCCAATCGGTTTCTCGCGGCGGTGCAGATCGGCGTCACGGTCGCCGGCTTCCTCTCCGCAGCCTATGGAGCCTCAACGCTGGCCCCCGATGTCGCGCCGCTGCTCGAAGCGCTCGGCCTGTCCACGGGCGCCGCGGACGTGCTGGCCCTGATCGGCATGACGCTGCTGATCGCGTACCTGTCGCTCGTGCTCGGCGAACTCGTGCCCAAGCGGCTGGCGCTGCAGCGGGCGGCCGCTTTCTCGCTCGCGCTCGCCCCTCCGCTGCTGATTTTTGCTTCGCTGATGCGCCCGGTGATCTGGTTTCTTTCCGTGTCAACGAACGCCGTCGTGAGGATCTTCGGCGGAGACCCGCACGCCAGGAAGGAGGAAATGTCGGTCGAGGAGCTCCGTGACCTGCTCGGCGCCCACCCGGGGCTCGAAGTCGATGAACGAAAAATCCTCGGTGAAGTCCTCACCGCAACGGATCGTACCGTCAGGGAAGTGATGCGCCATCGCGCGGATGTCGCCTTCCTGACCGGCACCCAAACGATCCCCGAGGCGATCGGCCAGGTACGCGTGATGCCGTACACGCGCTACCCGCTCATCGGCCAATCCGTTGACGACGTGATCGGTTTCGTGCACGTGCGCGATCTTCTCGACCCGGAGGGGAACCTCGGCGCGAGGACGGTCGCCGACCTCGCGCGGCCGATCGTGTTCCTTCCGGGCACGAATCGCATCCTGCCGGCCATGACGCAGCTGCGACGCGCCGGAGTGCACATGGCCGTCGTGATCGACGAATACGGGGGCACCGACGGCATCGTGACGCTCGAGGACCTCGTCGAAGAACTCGTCGGCGAGATGCGGGACGAGCGTGACGCCCCCGAGGCCGAGGCCGTGCGCCGCTCCGACGAGTCCGGCGCGGCACTGATCGTGGACGGCAGCGTGAACATCGAGGACTTCGCGGAGCTGACCGGGATCGAGCTCGAGGACGGCCCGTACGAGACCGCGGCCGGCTTCATCACGGCTCGGCTGGGCCGCCTGCCCGTCGTCGGCGACACGGTCACCGTCGGCGCGCGTCGGCTCAGGGTCGCCGCCATGGAGCGGCTCCGAATCACCGCCATCGAGGTACTCGCTCTTTGAGGGGCGGGAGCCATTCAGGGATCTGCAGGTCTCTGACCGGAAACCGGTCACCTCGATGTTTATGACCTGTTCGGCTTCCAGTCCCCGGCCGAGGTGGCCGGTCAGGCCCAGCCGCGGGTGACGACGAGCTCGTGGATGGAGTTGGCGACGGTGGCCGCGTATCCGGCCACCTCGGGGCTGCCGGTCGTCCGGCCGGCCGCGTCGGCGAACGCTGCGGCCAGGTTCGACCGGATATAGGCGACCCGCTCGGCGGCCAGTTCGGCCAGGATACGGAGCTTGTTCCTCGAGGATCCGGCGCCAGATGAGGGCTAGTATCGCCGTGCCCCCGAAGGACACGCGGCGATCTCCATGGGCGGGTCACCCGCAAACGGAAAAGGAGTCCGACATGAGCACATCACCAGGTTCCGCCTCCGAGCGCTCCAGCCTGGTTGGAGGCGTGAGCGCCGCTCTCGGTCTCAGCGGGATTGCGGCGCTGGTGTGGTTGTGGATGCTGACCGCGACAACCATCGACCCGGCGAACTGGGTACGCATTCTGGGGCTTGCCTTCCTCCCCGTCGGCATCGTGGGCGCGGTCATCGCCGGGACTGCCGGCCTGCGCAGTGCCGGCCGACGCTATGCGCTCTTCGGCCTCAGCGCGGCCGCCGTGACGGTGATCGGGTTTGTTCTCCTGATCACCATCTACGGCTAGCGGCTCCCTGGCCAGAGCGGCTCCGTCGCGGCATCCTCCACCGCACGCATGACGCGCAGGATGTTGCGCCCGGCGAGCTTCTGCAGGTCGCCGGCCGACCAGCCCCGCGTCGCCAGCTCGTCGAAGAGCGCCGGGTAGGTGCTCACGTTCTCCAGGCCCGCCGGCTGCACCGGCGTGCCGTCGTAGTCGCCGCCGATCCCGATGTGGTCGACGCCGGCCACCGCGCGGGCGTGCTCGATGTGGTCGGCCACGTCAGCCAGAGTGGCGTCCGGCCGAGCCGACACGAACCCCGGCACGAACGTGACCTGGAGCACACCATCGTTGTCGGCGAGCTTCTCCAGCACGAGGTCCGACACGTTCCGCGGGTGATCGGTCAGCGCCCGCGCCGAGGAGTGGGAGAAGATCACCGGGGCCGTCGTCGTCGCCAGCGCGTCGAGCTGGGTGGACTCCGCGGTGTGCGAGAGGTCCACGATCATCCCGATCCGGTTCATCTCCGCCACGATGCCCCGGCCCGTGTCGTTCAGGCCGGTCGTCTGCCGCAGGCCGGTCGCCGAGGCCGCCCAGGAGGTGTCGTCGTTGTGGGTGAGGGTCATGTAGCGCACGCCCAGTCGGGCGAACATCCGCAGCGCCCCGAGGGATTCGGCGATCGAGTGCCCGCCCTCGATGCCCATCAGCGAGGCGATCCGGCCCGACGCCCGGACCCGCTCCAGCTCGTCGGCCGTGGCGGCGAAGCCGAACACCTGCGGATACGAGGCCACGAGTCGGTAGACCGCGTCCACCTGCTCCAGGGTCGCAACGACCGCCGCCTGCTCGGGCAGATCCGACGGCACCCAGACCGACCAGAACTGCGCGCCCACGTTGCCCTGCCGCAGCCGCGGGATATCCGTCTGCAGTTCACTGCGCACGGCGTCGAGGCCCGCGACCGAGTAGCCGGCACTCACGCGCAGCGCGTCGGGCAGGTCGTTGTGCCCGTCAATCAGGGGCACACCGGCCAGCAACGTGGTCATCCGCTCTAACATCAGGCAATTCTCCCGCAAGAGGTGGCGGCGAAGCGCCACCCCCAGTGCCGGCCGCCGTCAGGGCCTTCAACTACTCGCCTTTTACTGCTCCGGCGGTCAGACCCTGGATGAAGTATCGCTGACCGAACATGTACGCAACCAGCAAGGGAAGTGTGGCGATGGACATTCCGGCCATAACCGTCGGAATGTCGAGACTGTAACGACTTTGGAACCCGGTGAGCCCAACCATCAGCGTCTTCATCTCATTGCTCTGCATGAGAACCAGCGCGAGCAGCAGCTCGTTCCAGGCCCACAGGATGTTGACTATGGCCAAAGTGGCCAGTGGCGCCTTAGAAAGCGGAAGCACAATTCGGACGAAGGTGACCCACGATGATGCGCCGTCCATGCGCGCAGCCTCAAGTATCGACACGGGTACCGTCGAGAAGAAGTTCGTGAGCATGTAGATCGAGAACGGCAGCATGAGCCCGATGTAGATAAGGATGAGCAGCCGAAAGGTCGAGATCCATCCAAGTTGCGCGCCAAGCTGGAAAAGCGGGATCAGAAGCACGACCGGCGGGATCACCATAAGCGAAACGACGACGCCCAAAATTGTGCTTCGCCCTGGGAAGTCCCAATGCGCGAATCCCCACGCCGCGAAAGCGGCGACCGCGATCGTGATGACCGCCGAGAGCCCCGTCACTATCACGCTGTTCATGAACCAGGCCGGGAACTGGTCGGACAGCACCCTCGAGAATCCATCCAAATTGGGCGACAAGGGCAACCCGAACGGTGAGCTCAGAAAGTCCGACTGAGTCTTGAAAGCGCCGGTGAACATGACGTATGTCGGTAGCAGGGCGACGAATGCGACGACTACGAGAAGGGAATACCGTGCGACTGCTCCGCTGCGTCGTCGCATTAGCGCGATCATGTTACTCCGAAAGGGTTCTGCGCAGGGACCTGCGCTGCATGTGGAAGAAGACAGCGACCAGGACCATCGTGCCGAGGAAGAGAATGACGGCGGCGGCGGCGGCCAGTTCAGGCTGCATGTACTGGAAGGCATTCCGGTAGATGTAGAGCTCGCTCACGACGGTGGCGTCGCCTGGTCCGCCTTGGCCGTTCGTCAGCACGTAGACGTAGTTGAAGACCCAGGAGACCATGGTGATCGCCTCGTTGACCATGTAGAACGCGACAATCCCGCCCACTTGCGGCAACGTGATCGACCAGTGAGTTCGCCAGAATCCGGCACCATCCAGTTTCGCCGCTTCGTAGATCTCGGTGGAAACGGTCAGCATGCGCGCAAGGATCAACACCACGCCAAAGCCGACTTCCTTCCACATGATGATGCCGGCCATCGTCCAGAGCGCGACGTTGGGGTCGCCCAGCCAGTCGAAGGCAAACATGTCAAGGCCGAGGGCGTGCAGCGCCTGGTTAATGGGTCCGTTGCGCTGGAGGAGTTGGCCGAAAACCACGGCCACAACAGGGACCGCGAGGATGTAAGGCATGAAGACGACGGCGCGGAAGAAACCGAGACCCTTCTTTGTCTCGAAGAGCACAATCGCGACCAGCAGCGCCACTGCCGTGACGACTGGGACAGCCAGGAGCAGCAGGAAGTTGTGCCGGAGCCCTGTGGTGAATAACGGATCACTGAGGACAAGCTGGAAGTTCTCCAGCCCTACCCAGTCGCCCTGATAGGTCAAGGATTGGCCGAAGAGCGTGACCATTGAGTAGCCAAAGACGAGAAGTAGCACAGCGGCGGCTGGTGCGATCCAGATGGCGGCATTAACGCCCGGGCGGGAGAGGCTCGAGCGCGAGCCCCTCCCACCCGAGATTGCGGGGGCTACCGCCGTGGAGGTTACTGCCATTGGTTACTTCGACCAGGCGGTGAAGTTCTTCACCAGCGATCGATCGGTCGTGCGGAGACGGGCCGCGGTTGCCTCCATGTCTTCCGCCGCTCCTTCCGCCGTCTGGGATCCTTGAAGTACGAGCTGTACGTTCTTGAACACAGCGTCGGAGTCGAGTTGCGGCGGGATGTAGTTCTCCAGGTACGGGGAACCGTCGGTCGCCAGATCGAACAGCTTTCGTTGTGACGCTGAGGTGACCTGTGTGCGGTCGAATCGATCGTCAGCCGGCATGGATCCGGTTGTGGCGTACCACGCGTTGAGTTGTTCCTCCTCGTGCAGGAAGGTGATGAAATCGGCGGCAACCTGGGGGTACTTCGCCCACGAGGTGATGCCGAGCGTCTGAGAGGAGGAGCCGAGCTTGCCGGCGAGTGGTCCTGCGCCCCAGCTGGGCATGGCCATCACCTCGACGTTGGCATCGCCCCCGGCCTTCTTGACGAAGTTCATCGCGTCCGTGCCCGCGGTGACGGTCATGGCTGCGGTGCCGTCGACGAAGCGCTGCTGCGCCTGGTAAAGCTCTAGAGAGTTGATGTCATCGTTCCAGCAACCGTGGTCACGGGATTCTGCGAGACGCTTCCACCACTCAGCATGCTTGGCGCTGGTGAAGGACTGCTTGCCCACTGTCGCTTCGAGGACGTCCTTCTGTGAGTCGAGATTCTGGGCGCCGAGGATGGAATACAGCCAACCACCGAACCAACCATCTTTGACGCCGCCGGCAAGGGTTGTGATCCCCTTTTCGGACAGCGCGTCGCAAACCGACATCAGGTCCGTCCAGTCCTTGGGAACGGTCAGCCCATGAGCGGCCAGCAGGTCTTTTCGCACGAGCAGCGGGAACGAAGGCTGGACGTACCAGGGCGCTGTCCAGACCTTGCCCTCAAAGGTCTCCTCCGTGGCATTGAGATAGTGCGCGAGTTCGGATTTGGGGATGTAATCGGACACGGGAACGATCTGCTTGTTCCAGGCGGGCGTGAGGGCGTTGGTTCCAGCCCAGAAATACTGGAGATCCGGACCGGATTTCGATGCGGCTGCTGCCTGGAACGACGGGATGAGTCCGTCGGTCGTCTGCAACACGGCGTCGATGGTGACGTTTGGACGCTTCTTCTCGTAGGCAACGATGGCGTTGTCCATGAAGGCCTGGGCGCCGGGCGCCTCTTGCTCCCCCCAGTACCACATGGTGAGCTTGACATCCTCAGTCGGGAACTCGGCCACCGTGGCGGGAGCGCTGGCCCCGGGGCCACTGCACGCGGTCAGCGCAAAGATACCCGCGAGCATCATTGCTGCGGTTGTCCGTCTCGAGATCATGGCCGGTCTTCCCTTTCGATTGGTTCTGGAGAGCTTTCTGCCCAGAGGTTCGGTCCGATTCCACTTGAGGAACGACGGTGCCCCGTCTGAGCGGAGCCGGTCTCGTCCTCGAGAGCAACCAAGAATCAAATAGTACGATGTAATCACGCGAAATACTAGAAGGAGCAGGTCACAATTGTTAGCGCGTCGGTACGAACACAGGCGAAACGAATCGGTCTGAGATTTTTAGTATGACTTTTCTGAGACATTTTGCTTCGAGTCCAACTCGACCGCGTAGCTGAGATTCCTTTTCCCATCGAGGATCACTTCGAGCATCGCCTCACCGGCTGTTCCCTGTGCTGCGCGATTCACGGACTCGTATACCAGCCGATGGCGCTCGACGTCTTTGGAGAAGTCCAGCACTTGCTCGCGCTCAAGCAGCGCCTTTTGTTGCAGGTCGAAGCTGAGATGCAGGAAATCGGCTACGAAATAGCCGAATCGCTGAAGAAGAACGTTGTGTGAAGCGGCGAAGACGGCCATGTGGAACTCCACGTCGCTTTCGGCGTATCGAGCGGGGTCCCTTACGTTTTCGGCCATGGACAAGTGCGCCTTCGCGATGCGTTCCAGATCGGCCTTACTCGCTCTGGCCGCAGCGAGGCGTGCCGCGGAAGGCTCCAGAATTTCGCGAAGCTCGACGAGGTCGCGAATTATCGCCTCGCCCTTGCCCTCCTCGCTGGACCAGGTCAGCACGTCGCTGTCAAACGCGTTCCACAGGCCTTCGGGGCGCACTCGGGTGCCGACTTTCTGTCGGATCTCAATGAGCCCTTTGGCCGCGAGGACCTTCGTGGCCTCACGGAGGGAAGTGCGGCTGACTCCGTATTCCTCCATGAGCTCGGCCTCTTTGGGGAGAAGGCTGCCCGGCTCGTATCTTCCGCCAACGATTGCGCGCCCTATCGCATCGATCACCCGACCATGCGCACCCCGCATGTTGTAGCCCGAACTGCGGTCGTAGTCATCTCTTTGCGTGCTCACGTTGTCATCTTCTCAGGTAGGCGTGCGCCCGGCGATCAGAGTGCGGTGGAGCTGGAGAATAGCGTTCGCCCTGCGACCTTGATCTCAACGGGCACGGCGTATCGGGCGATGGCCGCAGTGTTGACCTCGATGCCGAGTCCGGGAGCATTCGGAGCATGAATGGTTCCGTTGTCGTCGATGTCCAGCGTGTTGACGGTGATATCGATGGCCAGCTGCTTGGGCTCAACGGGGTATTCGCAGATGCGATGTTCCGCGAGACCGGCGAATGGCTGGAGAGAGGCCGAAAGGGCCAAATGCGACGTGAAGGTGTGGTTGACGTAGGTGACACCAGAAGCCACGGCATGCTCGGCCACCTTCTTGGCTGCGCCCAGCCCGCCAATGCGCCCACAGTCGATCTGCACGAAGCCGACCTTGCCGTAGTCGATCAGATTGATTGCCATACGCTCGTTGTGCGCGCCTTCGCCTCCGGCCAGGCGGACGCGCGGACTGCGTTCCGCGAAAGCGCTGTAGGCCGAATAGGCGTCGGGGAGAAACGGCTCTTCAAGCCAGGTAACGTGCTGGCTTTCAAGAGCGTCTAACCGCTCGAGGGCCAATGCCGTGTTCTCCACCCAAATCTGGCCAGCATCAACGAGCAAGATGCCATCGCGACCAAGCGCGTCTCTTGCGGCAGCCAAGTGCTCGGCGTCAGCCGCGACTGTGCCCTCTCCGAAACCGCCCCACCCGACTTTAACCGCGCGGAAACCGCGAGCCGTCGCGGCCCGGACGTGCTCAAACGTCTCCGCGGGTGTTTCACCGAAGAGCATCGATGCATACGGTGTCTTGGCGTGGGTGGCCGAGTAGCCAAGCATCTTCCAGGCGGGGAGGCCTCGCTCCTTGCCCAGGGCGTCCCACATCGCCATTTCGATCCCGGAATACGTGTGTGGCGCCTGGAGAAGGTCCATACTATTCCGTTGGACGAGGGCGCTAATTCGCGCGATGTCGGTTGGCGAGTTGAGCTGTTCTCCGAGCACTGATGCAGAAACCGGTTGGCAAACTCCGTGGGATCGAGGGGCGACGTACGCCGCGATTGACGTCAACGGTGACGCTTCGCACTCGCCCCAGCCCACGTTGCCGCCCGCCTCGAGACGTACCAGGAGGGCGTCCTGGCTGCCGTCCGCTTCCAGGGTGATCTCGGGCATGGACAAGTAGAAAAAATCAATGGCGTCTATGCGCACGAGGAACCAATCTGCCGATGGCGATTCGACGAGTCGGTCAGGGTTGCGACCGGTCGAGAAAATCGCTGCTTTCGATGAATATTAGCAATAGATACTACTTTTTACGAGAATAGGCCTTGAACCCATATCGAATGATCAGTGGCTCATCCGGGACCAGGGCGATCGATGTCGCAAATCCCATATCGTTTATCGGATTCGGCAAGGTCGAAATTGAATCGGCCAGGTCAAATGCCGCAGCAATGGGCTCAATGCCGAGACCCCGATAACGGCTGTTCCATGGATCAGTGCCAAGTGCCCGGTCCGCAATCCATAACTGCGCGGAGGGTAGCAACTGATGGTCCCAGTCGATTTCAAGGGCCGCGGCTTCGTCGAGGAACTCAACGGTTATGGGTTCGCGCACGCCGCATAATTGCAGAACCTCTTCTGTGGGGTTGTTGAACGGAAGGCTTCCAAAGTCCTGAGACCCGCCTGCGCGCACAGGGATTTCAGCGAGATTCTGGAATCGCCTACCCGGCACTGCCTGGGTCGCTTCCGGCTGCAAAGAGGCGGGGTACGTGAGCCCAACGTCGAATCCCGCAGACAATCTCAGCGCGCCCGGGCGCGTGGGAAGGCGAATGATTGGGTGCAGCCCCACGGACGTTCTCAACTCGCGGCGCGCGTTTATGGTGAGTGACAGGTTCAGAGATGGAGCGCCGGGCACCCCGTCGATTCGGCGTTCAAGAGAAATGATGGAATCATCATCCGGGTAATCGAGGCGCAGCGTGATGCCACCCTCCCTGAGCTCCGCGATTTCCCATTCCGCGTCTGCGGCCCTGCCGTGCGGCGGATTGTTGGCCGAGGAGCCAATCACGCCCGCCCACTCGGTGGCCACATTCCGAACTTCACCGCCTTCACCGAATGGGAGGCAGACAAATTCTCCGGCGAGTTCGCGCAGATGCCCCGGGTGGCCAGAGACACCCGTACCGACCCAATCCGCACGGGCGAAGGGCTCAAACTCGACGCCACCGAGGTCGAATACGCAACGCGACAGCATCGCTGCCGTCGAGAGGACCTCGACGCGGCCGTGCGACCAGGCGAAATCGTGCACGGTCATGCGTCGCCCAGCGAACATGGCCAGTCGGCAAGCCCCGCAACACCAGGGCTTGCAACGTAGAGAGCGCCGGCACCGGCGCTAGATATTCGCCCCCCATAAGGATGGGCTGCCGTGGTGATGAACATTGTCGTCATCCCCTCGCCAGCGAATGCCATGCTTGTCACGTTTGGGGTCGGCACGAGGATTGTCTCGCTCAGTGTGCCGTCGGGTGTCCACCTCGTGATGCGGGAGCCCCCCCAATGGGCAATCCAGATTCCCCCCTCGACGTCCATTGCGAGGCCGTCGGGGATCCCCTGTGTCTCGTCTAATTGCATGAAGACACGTTTGTTGTGGAGAGTGCCGTCAGCGTCCACATCGTAGGTGAGCACGCGTCCGGCCAGCGTGTCACTGACGTACATCGTTGCGCCGTCCGCGCTGAATGCGGGACCATTGCTGACTGTGAAACCTGACTCGGCTATGGTCGAGGACCCGTCGGACTCAAGCCTGAAAAGTACCGCGTCTGGACTTGTTTCCGTGAGCTCGGCGGTGCCGATCCACAGGCGACCCTGGCTGTCCGTACCCGCATCGTTGTATGCCAGGCCCACGTGGCCCAGTAGCGGGTGCGCGACGGCACTTTCCGCCATGCTCTCGAGGTTCACGAGAACAATCCCGTCCCGCTTGGCCAACAACAGGGACCCTGTTCTCGTGCTTCGGACAAGAGCCCCGAGAGGTGCCGGACCATCGATGGCGTGCCGGGAAACCAGCCCCGTCCCGATATCCATGGAGTTCAAGCTCGGTCGCGCGAGGTCCAGCCAATGCAGCATTCCCGATTCGGGGTCCCAGATGGGCGATTCCCCCAGCGTGTTTCCACAGTCGACCGCAATTTCTGCCTTCATGATCTGCCGCCGTTCATCAGAAAAAAGTACCTGTCTGTCTTAAAGTAGTATGAATTGTATTCACACGGGCGCGACATCAAAACCGTGGCCGCACCGCGCGCGCACAACTCGGCCTTCAGACGGAAGGATTTACGGATGGTTTCAGCATCACGAGTCGCCCTGGTCACTGGGGCAGCGAGCGGCATCGGCGCCGCAGTGGCCCGACGTCTGGCGCGAGATGGAATCGCAGTGATCTGTGCGGACATAGAGAATGACGGCGCCGAAAGCGTGGCCTCAGCGATTCGCGCCGCGGGGGGACAGGCCGAAGCGCTCGCCCTCGATATAACGAATGACGCGCAGGTCTCCGACGTGCAGAGGTCGATCCTCGCAGGATTCGGCCGGCTCGACATCCTGGTCAATAACGCCGGCATTGGCGGCGAGATCGACATTGCTGATGTTGATCGCGCGACGGTGCGGCGCGTCCTCTCGGTCAACCTTGAAGGTGCGATCGCCCTCACACTCGCAGTACGGACCATGCTCATTGCCTCGGATGCCGGACGCATCCTCAACATCGCCTCGATCCAGGGCTTTCTGGGTGCAAGGAACTCCTTAGCCTATGGAGCGTCCAAGGGCGGTCTGGTGAACTTCACGCGAGGACTGGCCTGCGACCTTGCTGACGACAATGTCCTCGTCAACGCGCTCGCGCCGGGTTTCGTCGATACCCCCATGGCGCGTTTTGCGGATGGCAGCACCGAGTACGACACTGATTGGTTCCGCGACATCTATGTCGAAGGAGGCCGGATTCCACTGCGCCGCCCGGCGGCCGCGAGCGAGGTGGCCGAGGCGGCCGTTTTCTTCTGCTCCGCGGCGAACACCTATGTGACCGGGCAAGTTCTAGCAGTCGACGGGGGGCTCACAGCGACGTTCTGACAGCTCCGGAATCACGACGTAAGACTCGGTCGTTTTTCGCGCATTCGCGACGATGCGCGCGATCGAGCCCGGAGGTCCTCGCCAGGCGAGGCTGGAGCAGAGACTGCTGCGCGAGGCCGGCCGGCGCTCCTCGTGCTCAAGAAGCGCCGGGTCATACGGCTGGTGGGAACGACCACGAGCCTGTGGCCGTTGTGTTCGCGTCCTGGGCTAAGGACGAGGCGCGATGACTGTCTGACGTTGCACGCCCAGACCGTCGATGCCGAGTTCAATCACATCGCCGGCCTGCAGCCAGATGGGCGGCTTGAATCCCATGCCTACCCCGGGCGGGGTTCCCGTGTTGATGAGGTCTCCGGGCTCCAGCACAAGGAACTGGCTGAGGTAGTGCACGATGAAGTAGGGATCGAAGATCATGGTCGAGGTTGAACCGGTCTGGCGTCGAACGCCGTTGACATCCAGCCACATCCCCAGGCTGAGGACATCGTCGATTTCATCCGGCGTAACCAGCCACGGGCCCGCGGGGTTGAAGGTCTCAGCGGACTTCCCCTTCGACCATTGGCCGCCTCGCTCGATTTGGAAAGCGCGCTCGCTCACGTCGTTGACGACCACGAACCCGGCAATCGCATCACGGGCATCGTCCACGCTGTCCAGGTAACTCGTGCGCTTGCCGATAACGATGCCGAGTTCGACCTCCCAATCCGGCTTGGTCGAGCCTCGAGGGATGCGCACATCGTCGTTTGGTCCGACCAGCGTGTTTGGAGATTTCGTGAAAAGGATGGGCTCGGCGGGAACCGCCTGGCCGGTCTCGGCGGCGTGGTCGCTGTAATTGAGACCGATGCAGAGGATCTGGTGAGGCCTCGCGATGGGCGCTCCCACCCGCTCGCCAGCGAACGGGGAAACGGCGTTCGAGGCGATCCGTTCGGCCACGGGTCCTCGAAGAGCCTCTAGGCCCCCTCGGCTGAAGAAGGATTCATCGAAGTCGCTGACCAAGTCAGAAACATCGACGTAGCTCTCATCGCTGACGCGAACGACGGGCTTCTCGGAGCCGGCGGCTCCAATTCTCATGAGGTACATGAATGATCTCCAATGGTTGGCGGAAGGCAAGCTGGATGCGGACTGGTTTTGAGAGCGCGAGCTGACCTGCGCTCAGAACGATCGCACTTGTAAAAGGGGCGGGAATTGCACATAGTCAGTGGGTCGACTCCTCCGTCGAGTGGCCGGCAACGGCCGCGCGGATGGCGGGAAGGTCATCGATGAGGGTCTGAAGTGGCGTTCGATACGCGAGAGCGCTGACGCTGATCGCCCCGCTCGGAATCCTCGGCGAAGTTAGGAACGCGGGGAGGGCGATGCAGTTCACGCCGGGTTCGCTCTCCTGGTCGTCGACGCTGTAGCCACGAGACCGGATCCTGCATAGTTCCGCATGGAGATCTTCGACCGTAGATATAGTTCGCTCGGTCTTCCGCTCGAGTGGGCTGTCGCCCACCCAGGCGCGCACCGCTTCCTTGTCAAGAAGTTCGTAGGACAGCAAGAGCTTGCCGACACCGGTCGCGTGGGCGGGATTGCGGCCGCCGATCGTTGAACTGAGCTTGATGGCCCCAGCCGGCGGGTCGACCTTGGCCCGGTAAACCACGGACCTTCCCTCGAGGACGGCATAGTGCACGGTCTCCCCGTGCTTTTGCGAGAGCAACTCGAGAATCGGTTGTACGCGCAAGTGGTCCGGTCTCGCCTCGTGGTGTGCGAAGGCCATGCGCAGGAATTCGTCGCCGAGCACGTAATGTCCTCGCCCATCCTGGTTCGCGAACCCCGCTCGCCTGAGCGCGGCGAGCGCACGGTGCACGGTTGGTTTTGGGCTCTTCATGGCGCGCGCGATGTCGTCGAGTCCAATTCCGTCCGGGTGTCCGGCCAGTTCAGTGAGAACGGCCAGGACACGATCTGAACCGACCAGCCGCTCTTCGGGAACGTGTTCCGCGGCGTCGTCTCTTCGAGTAGTCTGCATGGTATTCCAAATGTTAGACCGTCATTCCAAAAAATGGAATCTGACGATTCATGTGAAGCATCACAGTCCCAGTCAGGACTGGGAGATGCTGCCGAGAAACCGAACGAACGGGAACGAGCCAGCCGTGATCAATGAGATGCATTCCTCGGCCCGCCCGAGCAAGGTCGGCTCGGTCGATCGAGGTCTGCTTCGTGCCCTTGAAGGGGCTGCGCCGGGCGCCGTGCGTTCCCGGGCATCCGACCGGCTTGCGTACGCTCACGATGCTTCCCACTACCTGCTCGCCCCGCAGGCTGTCGTGACCCCTATGGGCGCCGGCCAGGTGTCAGCGTTGCTTGGCGTTAGCGCGGCTCACGGCGTTCCGCTCACGTTTCGCTCAGGCGGAACGAGTCTCAGCGGCCAGGCCTCCTCCGATGGAGTGCTGGTCGATACGCGGCGCAACTTCCGCGAAATTGAAGTCCTCGAAGACGGCGCGCTCGTACGCGTGCAACCGGGTGCCACGGTGCGTCAGGTGAATGCTCGCCTGGCGCCTTACAGGCGTAAGCTCGGCCCCGACCCGGCCAGCGAATCGGCCTGCACCATCGGCGGCGTCGTCGCCAACAACTCGAGCGGGATGGCCTGCGGCACTGAGTACAACGCCTACCAGACCCTGCAGTCCACGATTCTTGTGCTCGCTAGCGGAGCGGTCATTAACACGGCCTTGCCCGACGCCGACAACCGGCTGCGTGCCCTGGCGCCCGAGCTGCACGAGGGACTCTTGCGGCTGCGCGACCGAGTGCGCGGCAACCCCGAATCATTGCGCACGATCGCGAAGTTGTATTCGATCAAGAACACAATGGGCTACGGGCTGAATTCCTTCGTCGATCACGAACTGCCGATCGACATTCTTACCCACCTGGTTATCGGGAGCGAAGGTACCCTTGCCTTTGTTGCAGAGGCCACCTTCCGAACGGTGCCCGTCAAGACACACCTCGCCACCGGCCTCCTACTCTTCGACGATCTCCGGGACGCCACCGGTTCGCTCACCCAACTCGTCGCGGCCGGGCTGGCGACGATCGAACTCCTCGACGCCACGAGCCTGCGAGTCGCTCAGCGGGACCCTCAGGCGGGTGATCTGCTCACTTCCATCGTCGTGCGCAACCACGCAGCCCTACTCGTGGAATATCAGGAAGCGTCCGCTGATGCGCTCGTCGACCGCCTCAGCGCAGGGCAACGGATGCTTGACGAGCTACCGCTCTCCGTCCCAGCAGCTCTGACCGGCGACGCCAAGTCCCGCGCCGCTCTTTGGCACATCCGCAAGGGCCTGTACGCGACGGTCGCGGGGAATCGACCCTCTGGCACGACTGCCCTGCTCGAGGACATCGCCGTTCCTGTGGCCTCCCTCCTGGAGACCTGCGCCGAGCTCACGCGGCTCTTCGACCGCCACGGCTACGAGGAGAGCGTCATCTTCGGTCACGCCAAAGACGGCAACATTCACTTCCTGCTCAACGAACGCTTCGACCGCGCCGAGCATCTCGACCGCTACATCGCGTTCACCGAGGACATGGTGCGGCTCGTTCTCGCCCAGGACGGCACGCTCAAGGCCGAACACGGCACGGGACGCATCATGGCCCCCTACGTGCGGCGCCAATACGGCGACGAACTCTATGGGGTGATGCAGGAAATTAAGAGGCTCTTCGATCCGCGTGGACTGCTCAACCCGGGTGTCCTTCTGAACGAAGACCCCCGATCGCACGTATCGAACCTCAAGACCACCCCGACTGTGGAAAAGGAAGTCGACCGCTGCGTCGAGTGCGGCTACTGCGAGCCCGTCTGCCCGAGCAAAGATCTCACTCTCACCCCCCGTCAGCGCATCGTGCTCCGGCGCGAGATCGCCAACGCCGAGGCGGCGGGAGACACCGCCCTGCTCAAGCAGCTCGAGGATGACTATCAGTACGATGCCGTCGACACCTGCGCGGTCGACGGCATGTGCCAGACAGCATGTCCGGTTCTCATCGACACAGGCGACCTTGTCCGCCGACTCCGCACCGAACAACGCACAGGCCTCGAACAGGGCGCCGGGAAGCAGGCGGCGCTGCACTGGGACGCGGTCAGTCGAGTCGGTGCCCTCGCGCTCACCACAGCCCAGAAGCTACCCGCACCCCTCGTGACGGCGGCCGCCGCCGCCGCCAGGGCGGTTATCGGTGCCGAAACTGTGCCGCTCTGGGAGAAGGATCTCCCCGGTGGGGGCACCCCACGCCTAGCCCGAGCCGCTGAGAACCCACAGGCCGTCTTCTTCCCCGCCTGCATCGGCGCCATGTTCGGGCCGGCCGATGGAGCGCCCGGGGTGAGCTCCGCCCTCCTCAAGCTCTGCGAGCGGGCGGGGATGGACGTGACCGTGCCGGAGGGGATCGGGAGTATGTGCTGCGGCACGCCGTGGAAATCAAAGGGGCTAACCGACGGTTACCGCGAGATGAAAGACCATGTGCTGCCGATCATCTGGGAGGCGAGCGACCAGGGACGGCTCCCCGTCGTCTGCGACGCCGCCTCCTGCACCGAGGGACTGGCGCGCATGATTGGAGACGTCGACGACCGGTACCCCGGACTTCGGATCATCGATGCCGTGACCTTCGTCGACGACCACATCCTGCCCCTGCTCAGCGTCGACAGCCGACTGGATTCTCTGGCATTGCATCCCACCTGCTCCTCTACGCACCTCGGCACCAACGAGGCTCTCCAGCGAATCGGGAGTGCGGTCGCTGACGAGGTCATCGTCCCAGACGGATGGGGCTGCTGCGGGTTCGCCGGCGATCGCGGCATGTTGCACCCGGAGTTGACGGCATCCGCAACCTGGCGTGAGGCGGCGGCGGTCGCAGAACGCGACTTCAGCGCCTACGCCTCCACGAACCGCACCTGTGAAATGGGCATGACCCGTGCTACCGGCCACTCCTACCAACACGTTCTCGAAGTACTCGAGCAAGTTACCCGACCGCAAGGCCCCAAAACAATTCCAAACCGGCTCCCGCCACTCCCCAAGGAAAGCTGAGACATCACATGCGCGCACTCGTCCTCAAGGAATTCGGACATCTGGTCGTTGAAGAACGCCCCGATCCAACCCCCGGCCACGGAGAGGTGCAGCTCGCCATCGTGGCCACTGGCATCTGCGGCTCCGACATTCACGGCTTCACGGGGAAGAACGGGCGGAGGGTCGCCGGCCAGATCATGGGGCACGAGTCCGTTGGGCGAATTGTCGCCCTCGGCGAAGGAACGGAAACCTCGGGCCTGAGGATCGGCCAGGTCGCGACGTTCAACCCGCTCATCCTGCCAGAAGAGGATCTGAAGACCTTCGCCGGCCGGGAGCAGCATTCCCCTAATAAGCGTGTCATCGGTGTTGCCGCCGACATCGTTTCTGCGTTCGCGCAACAGGTGCTCGTGCCGATGCGGAACATCGTTCCCCTGCCAGACAGCATGCCCATCGCCTACGGCGCCCTCATCGAACCGATCGCCGTCGCAATCCATGCGGTAAATCGCGCCGGGGTGAGGACAGGAGACGGGGTGCTCGTAATCGGTGGGGGCCCCATCGGCCAATCCATTGTCCTTGCTGCCCTGCGAGCGGGCGCCGCTGCTGTTCTCGTCAGCGAGGTGGATCCGGAGCGCCGGTCGCTGTGCGAACGTCTCGGGGCCAGGACAATCGATCCGAGGGTTGCTCCACTCGCGGAGCAGGTTCGCGCCGCGCTCGGGCGGCTTGCTGACGTTGCGCTGGACGCCGTGGGGCTCACATCCACTGTCAACGATGCGCTGGTCTCGACGACGTTCGGTGGCACAGTCTGTCTGGTCGGTATGGGTAATCAGAGGCTGGATCTCGATGCATTCCGTGTCAGCACCGAGGAACGCACGTTAGTCGGGAGTTTCTCGTATTCCGTACAGGAATTCCTCGACGCGGCCGAATGGGTAGCCCGGGCCCCGAAAGAACTCGGAGAGCTAATCACCCGCGAGGTTGGTCTCGAGGGCGCCCATGAGGCCTTCGCTGGCCTGGCCCGCATGGATGGGACGCCTGGGAAGGTGCTGGTGCGCCTCGACAAGTGAACTAAGAGCACGCCGCACTGGGACGGGACTGACCCCGGTTTGGTTGACTCCTGACCTGTGAAGATTCGTTTTCGCTGAAGGACCTCTCACCGACTCGAGGCCCGCCACCGAGTAGCCGGCGCTCACCCGCAGGGAGTCGGGCAGGTCGTTGTGGCCGTCGATCAGGGGCACGCCCGCGAGCAACTCAGTCATCCGATCGAACATCGTCCCATTCTCCCGCACGGGGTCGATGGGACGGGCGTCCGCCGCCCGGCATGCTGCCGGCCTAGCCTCCGAGCGACATCGACATGGCCGGCATCGCGTCGATGTACTTGAGCACGAGCACGCCGGTGGACACGATGACGAGAAGAACGAGGGCGCCGATCGGCAGGAGCCCGCGGCCCGCCTGGCGGTAAACGACGACGGACCGCCCGATCACGTAGAGCCCCATCGACAGGAAGGCCCAGGCCCAGTGGAGCGGACGCTCGAAGCCGTCCGCCTCGAGCCCCCGCCAGTCGACGAACGCGAAAATGATCGAGGCGACCGAGATGGCCGAGCCGAGCACAGAGAGGAAGAGGTAGCCCGGGTCGAGGAAGGCCAGGCCCGACGTGACACCGATCAGGAACCCGGTGAGGTCGAACGTTGCCAGCGCGAACACGGAGAGCAGCGGCAGCGCGACGATCATCCAGATGGAGGCGCTGTAGACGGGCATCGCCGGGTCGCGGAGCGACACGCGGGCGACCGGGGGGTTCGCCGCAGAGGGATCGTGCACGTGCTGGGTCCACCTGGCGCCGTCCCACCAACGCAGTCGGCCCGCCCCGGAGGGGTCCGGGTACCAGCCTTGCTGCGTGGAGATTGTTCCGGTCGGGTCGCTCACGAGGACTCCTTGATGGTCGGGTGCGGCCAGCATAGGGGGCGCGTGGCGGTGCGTTTCAGCCCCCTATTGGGGGGCTGACAGATAGGCGTCGAGGGTGTCCTCCGTGAAAGCCTCCCGCAGCGCCGCGAACTTGACCGGGTCTATTTTCACGATGGGGTGCTCGCCCACGATGGCTGTGCCCTTGGCCGGCGCGGTGAAGAACGTGACGTCGTCCGCTCGCGTCTCGCGCAACTCGAGCGCGAGTCCGGCCAGGTAGGCGGAGTTGAGACCGGGATCGACCGCGAGGAAGGGCGCGACGGCGCCGACCAGGCCGCTGACCTTGCCGGGGTCGGTGAGGGTTCCCGCGCTCAGCACCTCGGTCATCAGGGCCTTCATGAACGCCTGCTGGTTTCGGGTGCGCTGGAAATCGCCGTCCCGGAACGCGTGCCTCTCACGCACGAAGGCGAGGGCTTCCGTTCCGTTCACATGGAGGGTTCCCCGCTTGAAGTAGCGGCCCTCGAGGCGGCTCGAGCTGAACGCCACCGGGTTGTCGATGTCGACGCCGCCGAGCGCATCCGTGACCCCCCGGAAGCCGGTGAAGTCGACGATGGCCACATGGTCCATCCGTGCGCCCAGCAGGCCCTCGATCGTTGCGACCGCGGTCGGCACGCCGCCGAGGGACAGTGCGGCGTTGATCCGCGCCTGGCCGTGCCCGGGGACGTCGACCCAGCTGTCCCGCAGGATCGACAGCACGTAAATGTGCGCCCGGTCGGCCGGGATGTGCACGACGATGACCGAGTCGGAGTGCCGGGCACCGAGGGCTGCGACCGAGCCGCCGCTCGGCCTGCCGGTGTCGGAGCCGAGCAGCAGGATGTTCTGCGCCTTGGCCGCCTCGCCCTCGAGCACGGGAGGGCGGAGCGAATAGGGGCGGGGAAAGGCCTCCGAGATCTTCTCCGTTTGCGTGTCGAAGGTACTGCTGAGGAACCACGCATAGGCGCCGAGGATGCCGCCGGCGAGAAGCAGCGCACCGACGCCGATGAGCGCGACCCGCCAGGTTCTGCGCTTGCGGGCGGGCCCGGCAGCCGCCTCGCGCGGAGACATCGCGTGCGTCACAGGGCACCCCACAATCCGTTGTGAGCCCACCCGACGGCTCGTCAGCAGTCTCATTCAGAGTATTCCGCCCGCCCAGCCTGTCAATGAAGTGTCGAGTCGGATTCATGTTCGCCGCCCCGTCGCACCTAGAGTGGGTCTCATGCGCACCCGACTCCACCTCTTCGTCCTGCGCATGAGGGGCCTCTTGATGCGGTCCTGCGCCCTCTGCGGAGGAGCGTCGGCCGGGCCCGTTCCCAGCTACGGCACCTACGGATTCTGCTCCCGCGATCACAAGGCGGAATGGCACCGCCACATGGTTATGTAGCTTGCAGGTCGCCGCTCTGAGCGCGCGGCTTAACCGATCGTCTGCACCTCGGGCTGATACAGGTCGAGGGTGTCGGTCTGGAAGGCCTTCTGCACGAGCGCGAGCTTGTCCCAGTCGATGTTCACGACCGACTGGCCGCCCTCGGTGCCCGTGCCCTTGGTCGGCATGGTGAAGAACGTGACGTTGCCGACGCGGACGTCGCGCATCTCCACCCCGAGGCCGGCGACGTAGGCGGAGTTCAGTCCTTCGTCGACCGCGAGGAAGGGCGCCACGGCGCCGACCAGCCCGCTGATCTTGCCCGGATCGGTCAGGGTCTCAGCGCTCAGGGTGGTCTTCAGCACGGCCTTGATGAAGGCCTGCTGGTTGCGCGCGCGCTGGAAGTCGCCGTCGCGGAACCCATAGCGCTCCCGCACGAAGGCGAGCGCCTCCGTTCCGTTCAGGTGGTTTGGGCCCTGCGCGAAGTAGTGGCCCTTCATGTGCGAGGAGTTGAAGGCGACCTGGTTGTCCACATCGACGCCGCCGAGCGCGTTCGTCACGCCCTTGAACCCGGTGAAGTCGACGATGGCCACGTGGTCGATCCGCGCGCCGAGCAAGCTCTCGATGGTCTCGACGGCAAGCGGCACTCCCCCGAACGCCATGGCGGCGTTGACCTTCGCCTTGCCGTGCCCGGGGATCTCCAGCCAGCTGTCGCGCATGATCGACATCACGTAGATGTTCTTCCGGTCGGCCGGGATGTGGGCCACCATGATCGTGTCGGTGCGCGCCCCGCCGGCCTCGGCGAGCGACGTGCCGATCGACCCCCGGGTGTCGGAGCCCAGGAGCAGGATGTTCTGCGCCTTCGACGCAACTCCCTCCAGCACGGGCGGGCGCGCGGCATCGTCCTTCGGGAAGGCGTCGGCGATCTTCTCGGTCTTGTTGTCGAAGGTGCTGCTGAGCGTCCAGGCGTAGACGCCGGCCCCTCCGGCGACCAGGAGCACGACGGCCCCTGCGGCAACGAGGGCGATGATCCAGCCCTTCTTCTTGCGCGAGGGCTGCGGCCTGGTCTTGGGCTGGGGCTCGTAAGCCGGGCCGGAGAAGATGTCAGTCATCAGGGTCGTCCCAATCCCAGGTAGGTCCAACCCGCGGCGCGCCAGGCGGCCGCGTTGAGCGTGTTGCGTCCGTCAATGATGGTCGGGGTGCGCACGAGCGTCGCTGCCCACACCGGGTCCAGCTCCCGGAACTCGGGCCACTCGGTGACCAGGACAACGGCATCCGCGCCGCGCAGGGTCTCCTCGAGGTCGGTCGAATAGCTCAGCTGCGGATGCCGCGCCCGCGAGTTCTCGATGGCCTGCGGGTCGGTGGCGACGACGTCGGCGCCGAGACCGCGCAGCTGCACGGCCACGTCGAGCGCCGGGGAGTCGCGCACGTCGTCGGAATGCGGCTTGAAGCTCAGCCCGAGCACGGCGACCTTGGCGGTGTGCACCGGCCGGCCGAGCGCGGAGACCGCGAGGTCGACGACCCGCTGGCGCCGGCGCAGGTTGATCGCGTCGACCTCCTTGAGGAAGGCGACCGATTCGCCCCGGCCGAGCTCCTCGGCGCGGGCGGTGAAGGCGCGGATGTCCTTGGGCAGGCAGCCGCCGCCGAAGCCGACGCCGGCGTTCAGGAAGCGGCGGCCGATGCGATTGTCGAACCCGATGGCATCCGCGAGTTGGGTGACGTCGGCGCCGGAAACCTCGGCGATCTCGGCCATCGCGTTGATGAAGCTGATCTTGGTGGCGAGGAACGCGTTCGCGGCGACCTTGACGAGCTCGGCCGTGGCATAGTCGGTGACCACGAGCGGGGTGTCGGCGGCGATCGCGGACGCGTAGACCTCGTTCAGCACGGCCGTGGCGTGCTCCCCCGCGTCGCCGCCGGGCACGCCGTAGACGAGGCGGTCGGGGCTGACCGTGTCCTGCACGGCGAAACCCTCGCGCAGGAACTCGGGGTTCCAGGCCAGCGAGGCCCCCGTGCCGGAGGCGGCGATCATCTCGGCGAGGCGGGCCGCGGTGCCGACCGGAACGGTGCTCTTGCCCACGACCAGGTCGCCGGCGGCGAGGTGCGGCAGCAGTGACTTGATCGCGGCGTCGACGTAGCGGAGGTCTGCGGCGTGGCTGCCTTGCTTCTGCGGGGTTCCGACGGCGACGAAGTGCACCTGGGCGCCGGCGGCATCGGCGATGTCCGTGCTGAATCGGAGTCGCCCGGAGTTCATGGCCGAGGTCAGCACCTCGGACAGCCCCGGCTCGAAGAACGGCGGCCGGCCCTGGGCCAGGTGGGCGATCTTGTCGGGGTCGACGTCGATCCCGATCACGTCATGCCCCAGCTCGGCCATCGCCGACGCGTGCACCGCACCCAGGTAGCCACAGCCGATGACGGACATTCTCATGCGAAATTCCCCATAGAGTCGAGCCTATCCGGTGCCAACCGCCTCCCCTTTCTGGGGGTGGCCCGGGCTGGCTGCGGCGATCTCTCCTCCCATAAGCTCGGGCGTGACGAAAATCCGCCCCGAGCAAAGGGGCCACCAGGCCCTGTTGCGACGGGGCCGCAGCCGGAAGTGGCTGCAGTACTCCTTCCTGCTCGCCGCCGCCGCGTCCGCGGGCGTCGTCGGCTGGGCCGCGCTGACCATGGACCTGTAGGTCCGGCCGCGCAGATGACCAGATCAGCAGGCGGGGGGCCTGCGTTCGCCGCTGTCGCACTCGCGATCGCGCTCGCGCTCGGTTCGCCTGCGCTCACGGCGTGGGCCGAGGTCGCACCGCCCCTGCCGACCACAGAGCCGGCGCCACCCGCGCCCGACCCGGTGACGCCCGACCCGGTGACGCCACCGGTAGAGGTCGTGCCAGATCCCGCCGACGACACGGTCTCCCCCGGTACGGTGCTCCCGCCGAGCGAAGAGCCTGCCGTCGACTTGCCGCCGGCTCCTGAAGCGGTGACCCCCACGCCGTCACGCCCGCGGCCCAGCACTCCCGGGGACCCGGCTCCGCAGCCGTCCGAGTGGATGCCCGGTCCTGCCGGCGGCTTCTCCAGCTTCTCCGAAGAGCCCACCGTTGGAGACCCGCAAGAGAGCATGCCGAGTGTCGCCAAGCCCGCGGTGAAGCCGAACCGCCCGTCCGCGCTCGTCCCGACGCCGGCCCCAACCGAAGCTCCCGCCCCGGTCGTCGCGGCCTGGAACGTGGACTACACCAGCCCCATCGCCGGTTCGGGCACCCCCACGCTCGCGGTGATTGCCCTCGGCGGCAGCCTCGCTGTCGCCGCGTTGCTCGGCATGGGAACCTGGTTGCACCGCACGCGCTGGGCGAATCGAGTGTCCGCAGGCCCGTTCCGCCGCCGCTGACTCCGTCGGCTCAGCCGGACGTCAGCCCGGCGGCGCCGCACAGACGACGTAGCCATGCGTGGCGAGCAGTTCCCGCCCGCAGTGTACGCCCAGCCATTCGTCGAACGCCGCACGGTTCGGGTGGTCTCGGACCGACCAGATGCGCGTTGTGTCACCGACTTGGGGCGCATCGGTGAGCGCGGCGTGAGCACCGGACATCACCGTCACGCTCACGGAACCGCCCCAGGCGCCGGCCAGCCACGGCTGGTGGACGGCGGCGATCCCCGCGGCTGCCGCGCGCTGATCGCCCAGCGTTTCATGCCGGCCAGCGCGCGCATCGGAGGCGTGGACCGCGGCGGGCAGCACCAGGACCGCGGCGAGCGCAACGGCGCCCACCGCCGCGACGATACGCGGGCGCGCCTGCGGCGCCCCGAGGAGCACCCGGAGGGCGAGAACGACATAAGCCGCGAGCACCGGCAGGAACGCGAACAGCCCGGGCGACGGATGCCGGATCCAGACCGGCGTGTGCGCGGAGGCGATCCACCACGCCGCCCAGGTCAGCACCCCGAACGCCGCGGCGCCCAGCAACACGATGAGCTCCCGCGGGGAAGCGTCCTCGCCTGCGCCGGCCGGCAGGCAGATCGCCCCTCGGCGAGCGAGCCGCACGATGTAGACGCCGAGGGCGATCGCGCCGATGACCACGAGGACCACGACCACCAAGGGCAACCGCCAGGCCGACAACAGCGCCACGAGCTTGTCCAGGGGCGGGAAATAGCCCGTCTGGCCGCCCTTGACGAGGAACCCGATGAAGTTCCGGGTCGCCAGGGCGAACCCGGCCGGACCGAGCGCGACCAGCTGCCACAGTTCGAAGAGCGCCGTGGGAACGACCGCCATCCCGATCATCGGCAGCGTCCGTCGAAGCCGTTGCCGGACCGTCTGGCCCGGTTCCGTGAAGAACACGGCGAGCAGGAGCGCGGGAAAGGCGAGCAGCGCGATCGTCTTGCACTGCACGGCCAGGCCCAGCAGCAGGCCGGCGAGCCACGGGCGCGAACGGAAGGTGGCGAGGGCGAAAACGATCAGTGCAGCCGCCGGAATCTCCCCGAGGATGTCGGCCGGACCCTGCAGCGGCGACGCAGAGCCGTTCGTGTTGAGCGCCAACGGCACCGAGACGGCGGCCAGGCCGGCCCAACGGCCGCCGACGCGTCGACCGACGATCCACAGCCCGGCGAGCAGCGCCGCGTAGAAGACGAGCATTACGGCCCGCCCGGCCAGGACCAGGTCCGCGCCGGTCGCCAGCGCCGCCGTGACGGGCAGCAGCACGACCGGGCCGGTGGAAATGCGCGCATCGAACGGGGTCAGCTGGCTGCCCGAGAGGGTGCCGTCGCTCGTGTAGCCGAGTCCGCGGAGCAGGTTCAGCGGCACGGTTAGGTTGAACGCCTCGTCTTCCCACAGGCGCAGCTCCAGCAGGCTCGGCGCGGCGACGAGCAGGTGGGCGAGCACGACCAGCGCCAGGGCCAGCGAAAACAGCGCCCCGCGTAAGCGCGTCACGGCCTAGGCGCACCCGAGGCGGCGTCGGTCTCCGCCCGCTCGCCCCGGTGCTCGACCGTGCCCCGGCCGTCGAGCTTGCCCCGGTGCTCGAGCTTGCCCCGGTGGTCCAGCACTCCCCGGTGGTCGAGCTTGTCGAGACCCGGCCGCAACGAGTACTGCCAGAGTTCGACGGCGGCCCGGCGGCTGAAGTCCCGCAGCCGCGCAGGCGGAAGCATCGGCTGCTTCGGCTGGTCGCCCCACATCGTGCCGTTGGCCACGCTGCCGCGGCGCGGGATGCTGCGCACGCGCACGTACCGCACCCGGAGACCGAGCCGGCTCTCCGCCAGGGAGAAGTGCACGTGCGGCACGAGGGCGCCTGCGGGCACGAGCTCGACCAGTTGGGCGATCGCGGCCGGGCGGTAGGCCCGCAGAGGCGTGTTCACGTCCGGGATGCGCCGGCCGGTTGCGAGGGCGATGACGAGACCGACACAGGCCGTGAGCACGCGCCGGAACCAGGGGTCGGTGCGATGTTGCCGAACGCCGTGTACGACGTCGGCGTCGTCGAGGGCGCGGATGAGCGGGGGGAAGTCCTTGCCCTCGAACTGGCCGTCGCCGTCGACATGCACGATGACGTCGGGGCCGAGGGCCAGGGCGGCCCGGTAGGCGGCCAGCGCGGTGGGGCCGTGGCCTCGGTTGACCGGGGAGGGGATCACGCTCAGCCCGGGCCAGTCGAGCCCGATCGCGGCCAGCACCTCGACCGTGTCGTCCGTGGAGAGGTCGTCGACGACGATGACGCTCACCCGGTCGGCGAGCGGGGCCACGTGTTCGCGGATCTCGGCGAGGAACCCCGGGAGCCCTTCGGCCTCGTTGTGGGCGGGCATGACCACGGCAAGATGATGCAACAGCACGTGGTCTCCCTGGGATTGCTGCCCGAAGCGTGATTCTCGGGCTCTCGTAGTAGCGTAGTGCAGCCATGATGAGTCGAACCCGGATGAGACGCCTGGCCGGGCTGGGCGCCCGGTTCCTTATCGTCGGCGGGCTCAGCACGCTCATCGAAGTGGGCGTGTTCAACCTGCTCTACCTCGCGTTCGGCTGGGACGTCGTGTGGGCGAAGGTGGCCGCGTCGCTCGTGGCCCTGGTCAACGCGTACTTCGGCAATCGGGACTGGACCTTCCGGGACCGCGGCCGGCACACCCGCTCTCTGGAAGCGATGCTCTTCCTCGGCGTCAACGCGGTGTGCACCGGCCTCGGGGCGCTCCTTGTCGCCGCCGGTGTCTGGATGGCGGAGAACTGGCTGGTCATGTCGCCGGGGCCGATCCTGGTGAATGTGATCAACCTGGCCAGCATTGTCGTCGTCGTGCTCGTGCGCTTCCTGCTGTACCACTTGATCGTGTTCCGCGGCGAACGGGACGCGGCGCCCGTCACGCCGGGCCCCGCCTCCGCCGCCTGAGGCCTCGCTACTTCTTGCACCCCGGCGTGGACAGCGTGACCGGGGTCGGCCGCACCATCGGGGTGCCGCGGACCTCGAGCGGGCCGTAGGTGCCCGCCGCGCCCGTCATGGAGTAGCCGATCTTCCGCACCGCGCCGGGCACGTTGAAGACCCGGACCTTGACCGCGGGGCGGCCCAGGTGCTGCCCGCTGTAGGAGGGCTTCACCTTCTTGCCGTTCACGGTGACCCGGTCGATGGTTGCCCCGACGGGGCCGTAGACCACGACGTCGGTGCTGATGTCACCGGGACGGAAGATGTTGCCGGTGATGTAGCCGGGCAGGCTGGACGCCTTCGCCGGGTCAACCGTCGAGGTGAGCGTGACACTCCCGGTGAACGTGGGCGCACCGGGCTGGCACTGCGTCGAGGCGACATCATTGACGACATCGAGGTAGTAGTCCATCTTCGAGGAGGTGTTGTCGTTGATGTACGCGCCCACGACCGTAATCTTCGCATTGTCCACCGGAAGGGTGCCCGAGAGGCGGCTGTCGGCCAGGATTTCACGCTGCGCCTCGTCACCGCTCCAGTACATCAGCCGGCCCTCGTCGGTCGCGCGCGAGAGCTGCGTGAGGAGCGCGGCTGTGTCGCCTGTGCCCGAGGTGACGGCCCCGAAGATGGAGCCGGCAGCTGCGGCAAAGAAGGCGTCCTGATCACGGGGATCCGTGTAGCGGCCGTAGACCTCATTGAGGAGCAGCGACACAGCGTTCGCGTCAGTGAGTGTGTCACCGGTGGGGAGCGTGACTGGGCCTGTGGCCTTGAGCAGGTAGCTCAGGGCGACCGGGTCGAAGGAGACTACGCCGTCCACCCTGGAATCGAAAGTCTTAGCCCAGAAGGCCTTCGCGAGTTCGGCCGTGTAGGGGAAATCCGGTGTGAGCGTGATGTCCTGGATGTAACGGCCGATCTTGTCGCCATAGAGCGCTTCGGTCGCCGGATCGAGCGGGATGATCGGTTCGGGCTTGCCGTTGACAAAATCCGTGCTGGAGGACTGTTGCGTGATGTCGATCTTCCCGTGGTCAGCGGTCAGCATGACGACGGCGGCTGGGTTCCCCCCGGTGCCGCGGGACTCCGCATTGTTCTGGAACAACGTGAGGTAGTTCTTCGGGCCATTCGCGCCGAGCGCCTGGGGCAGCAGCCGCACCGCGTTGTCGACGCCTTCGAGCAGTCCGCCCATCTTGGCCAGGGACGCATCGAGCCGGGCGATGCCCGAGTCGACGGGGCCCAGGAGCGGTTTCCTGTCGAGTTTCTTGAGTTGGGCCGCGGATCGATCGACGGATGCACGCGCTTCCTCAACCGTCCCGGCCATGGAAGCGAGGGCCTCGAGGTTGATGCGGCCATCGACCGGCTTCAGTTGATCCACGCTCAGCGACGACGCGGGGACGATGGCATTGACGGCGAGGTCGTTGACCACTGTCGAGGCCACGCGTACCGCCTCGAGGTTCGGGCCTGCAACCGGCACCCACTCCAGCCCGCGCCAAAGGCGCCCGCTCGAGGCCGCGTGTGCCTGCGCGGTGCGCTGCTCGAGTTCTCCTGCAGTTCGGGAAGCCGCCTTGGTGTCGCCCGCCATCAGCTGCTTCTGCACAGTGGACGCCAACGGGATTGCCGCCTCGAGCTGAGCTTTCGCCTCGAGCACATCCGACGAGACCTTGAACGCGATACCGCCGAGTGCGAGCAGCACCACACCGAGGCCCACGGGAACCCAGAGCCGGAAGCTTCGCACCAGTGGTCTCTTCGTCTCTTGCGCCCGTTTTCCCATTGCCGTTCCACCCTAGCCGCAGGCCGATGTGCTTTCGCGCTGCCGCCGGCGCCTCCTACTGGCGAATCGAGTCCGCGTGAGCACGGTACCACTGCACGGTCGAGCGCAGACCGTCTTCGAGCCCGATCTGCGCGGTCCAGCCGGCATCGGCGAGCTTGGAAACGTCCAGCAGCTTCTGCGGCGTGCCGTCGGGCTTGGTTGTGTCCCACTGCGTTTCGCCGGCGAACCCGACGACCCGGGCAACGGTTTCCGCGATCTCCCGAATGGTCACATCGGTTCCCGTGCCCACATTGACCTGGGCGGGACCATCGTAGTGCTCGAGGAGGTGGAGGCACGCCTCGGCCAAGTCGTCCACGTGCAGGAACTCGCGGCGTGGGGTTCCGGTGCCCCAGTTCGTCACACTGGCGGCGCCCGATCTGGCCGCCTCGTCGTACCGGCGGATCAGGGCCGGCAGCACGTGCGAGCCGGTCGTCGAGAAGTTGTCGCCGGGGCCGTAGAGGTTTGTCGGCATGGCGGAGATCCAGGGCAGGCCGTACTGGCGCCGGATCGCCTGGATGTGCAGGATGCCCGCGATCTTCGCGATCGCGTAGGCGTCGTTCGTCGGCTCGAGGTGGCCGGTGAGGAGCGACTCCTCCTTGATCGGCTGCGGCGCAAGCCGCGGGTAAATGCAGGACGACCCGAGGAAGAGCAGTCGCTCGACGCCGTGTTTGACCGCAGCGTCGAGCACGTTCACCTGGATCCGCAGGTTATCGCTGAGAAAGTCGACCGGGTAGGTGTTGTTGGCGAGGATGCCACCCACCTTCGCCGCGGCCAGTACGACGTAGCGTGGCTTCGTTTCCGCGAAGAAAGCGAAGACCGCGTCCCGGTCCTTCAGGTCGAGTTCCGCCGATGACCGGCCGACGAGATCGGTGAAGCCCTCGGCTTCGAGCCGCCGCCAGATCGCGGACCCGACGAGCCCGCGGTGACCGGCGACGTAGAACCGAGACGACCGGTCCAGCGGGCCGGGCTCGAACACAACCTGATCGCGGTCGTCGACGACGTTCTGGGGCGCCTCGCCCATGGCTACTTGGTCCCCCAGCTCGCGAGCTTGACTTCGTCGATCCAGTGTCGGCCGGAGTGTTCGAGGGCCGTGATGTCGGCGTCGACCATGATGCGCGCTAGCTCGGCGGTGTCGACGGCCGGCACCCAGCCGAGCTTCTCGCGCGCCTTGGACGCGTCGCCGACGAGGGCGTCGACCTCGGTGGGTCGCAGGTAACGCTCGTCGAACTTGACGTGGTCTTCCCAGTTGAGGCCCGCGTGCCTGAAGGAGGTCTCAACGAAGTCGCGCACGGTGAAGTTGCCGCCGGTGGCCAGGACGAAGTCCTCCGGTTCGTCGACCTGCAGCATGCGCCACATGCCCTCGACGTACTCTGCGGCGTAGCCCCAGTCGCGAATGGAATCCAGGTTACCGAGGTACACGTGGTCCTGTTTGCCGGCCTTGATGGCGGCCACGGCACGGGTGATCTTGCGCGTGACGAACGTCTCTCCGCGGCGCGGCGATTCGTGGTTGAACAGGATGCCGTTCACGGCGAACATGCCATACGCTTCGCGGTAATTCTTGGTCACCCAGTAGCTGTAAACCTTCGCGGCGCCGTACGGCGAGCGCGGGTAGAAGGGAGTGTCCTCGTTCTGCGGGGGCGGAGTCGCGCCGAACATCTCGGACGACGAAGCCTGGTAAAAGCGCGTCTCGATGCCCGACATGCGAACTGCTTCAAGTAACCGAATGGTTCCCATGCCGGTGGTATCGCCGGTGTGCTCGGGCTCATCGAAAGACACGCGCACGTGGGACTGAGCGGCCAGGTTATAGACCTCGTCCGGTTTGATTTCCGCCAGCAGGGTCACGAGACGTGCGCCATCGCTCAGGTCTCCGTAGTGCAGAAAAAGCTTCGCCGAAGGATCGTGGGGATCCACATACAAGTGGTCGATGCGGTGGGTATTAAATGTCGATGCCCGGCGAATCAGTCCATGGACCTCGTACCCTTTCGCGAGCAATAATTCGGCAAGGTAAGAACCGTCCTGTCCGGTGATTCCTGTAATGAGCGCGCGCCGTGCCACTTGTTCCCCTTTAGTGTTCTGCAACATATATAGCCGAGCTAACGACCGCACTTCGCTGCCAAGTCTGTCAGTTTCCAGCATAGTGAGGCTCTTCCTCGCCGACGGCCGCGACCTCTTGCGCTCTCTTACGCGGTGCACGAAGTCGGGCCTCGAGCGGGTGCTCCACATGCCTGTAGAAGAGCGCTGAGATGCCGATGGCGGACAGCACAGTGAGGACCGCAACGATCGTTGAGAGCTGCCATGGCATTCCGCGAGGTACGACCATTGAGAGAAGGCTGACCAGCAGGAGATGCGTCAAATACAGCGCGAACGACCACTTACCGAGGCTCATCAAGAGCGGCGACCGCAGGTGCGACCTCTTCCCGCGGAGGTCAGAGCTTGCGGCACTTCCTATTAGAAGGACGAAGAACGGCACCATTATTAGGGAAGTAATGTCATTCGGCAGGCTGCGCATACCGAGCACGCTCACTGGACCGATACCATTTTCGATTAGGAAATTAAGCCCCGCGACGGCGACAAAGACCATCGACACGAGGGAAAGGGAGATGGGCAGTCCAATCCTTGTTCGCCAGCCCCTCTGCACGAAAACCGCAATGGACATTCCGATGAGGAATTCCCAGAGGCGGTAGAGCGGGTTCACGTAAAAGAAAGCGACGGTTGGCCCTCCGCGGAGCAATATGTGGCCGGCAATTGTCACTACGACAATCACGGCATAGAGACCAAACATGCCTCGAGCCAGGCCAAGAGTGCTGGCTCGCCGGATTGGCCGGGCGACCCAGGGGAAGACGGCGTAGAAGAACGCTTCTGCGGAAAGTGACCAGCTCGGACCGTTCATCGAAAAATAGACAGCTTCCAGGGGAATCCATGACTGAACCAGAGCCAGGGACGCAAGAGCGACCCACGGGTCGACGAACAGCCCCCCGACAAGAATGACGACGCCAGCCATCGCCCATGTGACCAAGTGCAGTGGATAGACCCTGGCGAACCGGTTTCGATAGAAGTCGCGCTTCGGCAAGTTCGGACGCATAGACCACATGAGCACGAACCCCGACAAGATGAAGAAGAAGCTAACGCCAACCCCGCCCGGAGCAAACAACTCCCGAATGAGCGGCACAGGCGCATATTCGCGGGTTACGTGCAGTATGACGACGACAAGAGCGGCATAGAAACGCAGTCCCGTGAGACTGTCCAGTCTGGACACTCCCGCCGCGCTTTCAGCTGTGACTTTCAGATCGGCCAAGGGTGTTCCGTTTGTTTCTCTTATGTGATCGTTCAGTTTAGCGACGGTTTCCGCCCCCGGGCGCGGGGCGCTCCTCGCCGAATGTAGCCAACGCTAGGCTGACCTTGGTCGCATGACTATCCACATGTGAAATCCGGGAGCGAATACAGTGAAAAATGTTGTGGGGCTTCTCGGTGGCCTCGGCAACCAACTGTTCCAGTACTCCTTCGGGAAGTGGCTCGAACTCCAGTCCGGACACCCCACAAAATTCGATCTGTCGGCGTTCCGCAGCAGACCGGATTATCTTGGGGTGGCCGCGCTCGGTCTGTCTCTGGGCGAGACCGCCGATTGGCTGAATCGACTTCCATACCCGGGAGGCCGATACCCCCGCACCGCACGGGTTCTGCGCACGCTTGCTGGGCCCAGCACGTTGTGGCGCGAGGTTGATCTAGGCGGCCTCCCAACCCCTCTTCAGCTCAAGACGCCGGCCTGGTATTACGGATACTGGCAGGCACCGTCTGCCGTCGCAGAGACCATTGGCGCACTTCGAAGTGAAAGCTTGCCGGCGATTATGGAATCTTCGGCGCCGTCGACTCGAATAGCCATGCATGTGCGCCGGGGAGACATGGTGGGCCAGCAGTCGAGCCTGGACGCCAGGTATTATCGAGTCGCCCTCGATAGACTCATTCGTGCCAATGCGCTCCCTTCCGCTGAGGGCGTTACGGTCTTTTCCGACGACCCCGCCTGGTGCAGGGAGAATCTCGAGATTCGCGCACAATATGCTCCGGCTCAGAGTGCGGCGCATGATCTCCTCTCGCTGTCGCGACACGAGTTCCTCGTTCTCTCGGGGAGCACCTTTTCGTGGTGGGCCGCGAACCTCCAGGAGCGTGAGGCTCCCACTGTGATCGCCCCAGCGGCGTTCACGCCTGGTGCCGTTCCGCCCCTTGACATGCCGGGATGGCTCACTGTTGCCCGCTAAGCATCCGCTTCGCCCGCACCTGTGCCCGTGGCGACTTGAATAGCTCCAGACGCCTCCTGTCCGCCGCTGCCTGGACCTACGGCGCCCAACTCATCACGATTCTGGCCCAATTCGCCTACGCGGCAGTCACGTCACGCCTCGTTGGGCCCGAGGGCTTCGGAGCCTATGGCGTTGCGTTGACGGTATCGGCCCTTGTGATGCTTTTGGCGAATGGTGGCCTTGGCCAGGCTGTCGGACGGATGGCCGTCCTTGAGGCGACGACTCTGCGCGCGTTGGTGACCTACGCAGTGCTCCTCGGGGTGGTAGGTGGTATCACTTTGTACCTGACTGCGCCGCTGTGGGCCGCCCTCTGGGGGGTTCCGGCAGCGACTGATCCGATCCGATGGCTCAGCATTTCTGCCCTGCTTGCGCCGAGCATGGGGCTCGCGAGCGGGCTCATGCGCCGACTCGGGAGGTTCCGTCGCCTCGCCGAAGTGACTGTCGCCGCCAACCTCGGCGGCATGGCAATAGGTTCCGTGGCGGTCATTGCTTGGGGCACGCCCAGTTCCCTGCTCGTCTCCCCTATCGCTTCTCAGATCACGGTGGTCGTCGCTGGCTTCATACTGTCCGACGGTCTGCTACTTGGACTCACCCGACTTCGCGGGGCCAGGGAGTCGATCGGTTTCAGTTCGAAACTTACCGTCGCATCCATGCTCTCGTACTTCAGCGGAAACATCGGTCCGTGGACAGTGGCCACCGCGTTCGGCGCCGCTCAATTGGGACAGTGGAACCGTGCCGCTGTTGTCACGTCGGTTCCTTTTCAGCAAGTGCAGACGGCCATGGTTCAGGCCGTATACCCGGAATTCCGTCACGATATCGCAAATCCAAAGCGAGCCAATTCGGCATGGCCGGATCTACTCGCGCTTGTCGGATGGATATCGATTCCGGCGAGCGCAGCAGCGGCCGCCGTCCTTCCACACGTCGTGCCGATCCTGTTCGGGCCGGGGTGGGGCACCGCGGCGGCCCTCTCCGCTCCGCTAGCCATAATTGGAGGGCTGCAAGCACTTGTCATGATGCTGTGGAGCGCAGTGGAGGCGCTTGGCCGGTTTCGTTGGATTTGGGCGGGCCAGGTGGCCATGGTCGTCGTCAGCAGCCTCTCGGCCTTGCTCTCGATTGCCATCCATAACTGGACCCCGATCTTCATCGGGATGATCATCGGACTGGTCGCAACGCACGCGGTGCACATTTGGCTCTGCGGCGCTGCCGGTTACCTGTCAATACGCAGGCTGCTTCTCCACTACGCCGCAATAGCGGCTGGTGCGATTATCATCGGTGGGATTGCACTGACCGGCGCGCGCATCGCATATCTAGCCCCGTCACTTGCATGGTTGTGGATACCCTACGCGGTCGCCGTGGGCCTGGTCCTCTCTTGTGCCTGGAGGTGGCGGGATCGGTTGCCCCCCGTGAAGATCATGCGCAGGTACAGTCTCTTTCGCGCTTGAGCGCTCGCGGAGAGTCAACATGACGCGCGCGGAGACCCGCCAGGGAATCAGGTCCTAGAGTTCCTCGAGGGGTGTTGCGTCGATGTCCCACGCAGCCGCTGCGGCCTCGGGGCTCACCCGACGAGCGCGATAATTGAGGAACTCCACCAACTGGTTGTCCTGCCGGTAGTGCTCGTACGCGAAGTCCTGTGCGCTCTCGCCTGCAAGAATCCGCTCCGCAGGTGTGGTTTCCGCAAGGACCCGCTCGATTGAGTCAGCCAGGTGCTCGTGAGTCTGACCGAAGATGAGAAAACGCTTGGTGAATTCCGGAAAAATGTTCTCGTACAGTTTGTGAGAGGTCGTGGCGTGGATGGACCCAACCGAGAGCGATATCGGCAGCCGATTGGAGAAATAGCTGGGCTCGGCGGCGTAGTGATCCCAGTTCGCACTGACCCATGCGGACCGAATAGCGTCGCTCTGACTCGAAAAACTGATCGGGCCCATTGCGCCCACGCCCGTCCAGCCATTCCCGTAGATGGCCAACCGATCGCCGAATCGCTCCTGAAGGTAGGAAACAAACCTGATTCTGTCCTTCCAATTCGGGTGCCCTCTAAAACGAGGAGTGTTCCTGTTGGCGACGATGACGACGTCGTGCTCGCGCGAGGGCACCTGGCTAACAGGGGAGCGCCGGAAGCGCTCGGCCTCAAACACGTGGGAGGCCCATCGCACGTCGGTTGAACCCGTACGACGAAAGTTCTCTGCAAACGTCCCCGTCCCGACTGTGAAAACGACGTTGGCCGCACGTCCGGCTGCCCTCGCGGCGACAGGGAGTGGATGCAGGAATCGGCTGTAGGGATCCGCCTCGTGGTACACCAGCTCGAAATCTGAGGCCGCGCGCATAGCTTCGAAGTGCCTGTCCTTTAAACCGGTCGACCCCAGGTGCTGCATCAAAACGACGTTCGGCCTGAACGCGCCCACCCGTGCGATGAGGTCCTGGCGGTGTCCTTCAGGATCCCCCCCGTTCTGAATACGCCATTGCAGACTGAACACGCTGACGTCATCGATCAAGTTTGCGCCCCGCAGGTTGGCGAACGGCCGCCTGAAGCCAAGTTGTCTGAAGGAGCCCGCTTCGTTCGGGACGTAAAGAATTCGCAGCGGATCCATGAAGCGTGATTCAGCTTTCTGTTCGAGATTCTCGAGGTGAGACTGGGGGCTACGACAGGTCAGGGCGTCATTCGAGCAATCCCGGCTTGGTGAAGCGCGGCCCAGTGTCGTGTGAAGGATTCCTGGTCGAATCGTGCGCCAATGACGCGTGCCGGGTTGCCGACCGCTATCGAGTTTGCCGGGATGTCCTTAGTGACAACCGAGCCCGCACCTACGATGCTGCTGTCCCCGATCGTTACGCCCGAAAGTACAGTCGCGGCGTATCCGATCCAGACATCCGAGCCTACGATCGTCTCATGGCTCATGTCATCCGCGTGACGCCCGACCCACCGTGAGTCGCGAATGGAAACCCCGACTTGACCCATGTCATGGTCCTCCCGCCCTACGATCCCGACGCCATTCGCGATCAAGACGTCATCGCCGATCTTGCCATCAACCTCGATGCGAACATTCGATCCCAGACTCACGTTGTTTCCGATATCGAGACTACGCGGAGCCCACACGACTGAGTCAGTGCCAAAGACAAACCTGTCGCCAACAGTTACATTCTGTCGAATCGTGCGCCGTCTCCAATACGCGACCTTCAGCTTCTTTAGCATGGCGGCTTTCATCTCCTTGGTTGCATACTCATCGTCCCCCTGGCAGTGGCTCAGAGGGTCCCTAAGACTCGGCATGGATTGCCGGCGGCGATCACGTCCGGCGGGATGTCGTTCACGACAACAGAACCTGCGCCGATCACGGACCGCGCGCCGATACTCACTCCCTTGAGAACGATAGAACGCGCCCCGATGAACACATCGTCTGCGATTCGCACGCGATCTCCAGCGCGTACGGGCGGGAAGCCCAGATATCTCCGGTGCATGCCCGTTGGCGGTCGAACGACGTGATGATCGGAATCCGTAATCAATACGCCGGCGCCGATGAGTACCCGGTCGCCAATTGAAATTTCACTGGCCGAGCTTATGGTGGCACTCGTCATACCGGAGTCCTTCCCGATGCTGAGCAGCGCATGGGGGCTCAGCGTTTTCAGAATGACTGGGCCTCTCGATTCCAATGTGTTGCGACGCGCGTCCGCGTTCAGGACAACATTGCTGGCCAGCGATATCGTGCTGCCCTCCGCTCGATGGATGCGCACCCGCCCGTAGACGCGCACATTTGTGCCCACGCTTACGCCCGACGTCCGCAAAATGATCAGCCTGGGAAGCATCGCCATACGGCGCAGGACCGTCTTCAAACGCCTCATCGTACTCCTTCATGCACTGACCCCGGTGGCTCGTACCTATGGGGAAGCCCCTGGGGCGGTCGGACCAGGTCGGCCGGTCGAGTCGGTCGACTACGGGGAGGCAGCTCGCCTCTGCCAGTTGAACGCGATATTGCCCAGCCCAGTAGGCCTCCCGTGTACCACAACCACGAGTAACTCCACCCGTAGACGAGGCAAGCGACGAGGATCGCGATGGCTGCGGAGTTCCCGCGTGTGCGCAGAGCCCTAACCAGCACGAGAATGAGGAAGAGCGCGAACAGGGCGAACCCCAGAAGTCCGGCTCGCAGATATACAGTTAAGTACCAGTTGTGTGGGGCGAACTCCACCCAACGACCGGCCCCCTCGAAGCGGCCATAGCCGCTCCCAAATGGCGCCCCGAACGCGACGTGCTCGAAGCCGTGCGAGATCGAGCGGTCAATCAGGTCGGCCCAGCTGGTCAGGCGCGCGTCATACGTGGCGAAATTTGTGGCAGAATCCTCAAGCTGGGCCAGGAGATCGCCCGCCGCGCCAGTGGCCAGGACAAGTCCGACACCCCACGCCGCGACGATCCCGAAAACGACCATTGCACTCTTGGTGTTCGACTTGCTGACGACGAAAATCACGGCTGCCACGGCGATAGCCACCCCCCACACGGTGCGCTGTTGGACAACCACCACCACAGCAAGGAACACGATCGAACTAAGCAGAACCGATTTCCTCCGATCGCGCCCCCAGAGCCACAGACTGACAACCGCGCAGATAAGCAGGATCAGCGCCTGCCCTGAGACCAGCGGGCGTGAAGTCTGGTTCAGACCGGTACTCGCATCGACAAAGGCGGACGCAGAGCCGAGTCCGTATCGAGCCAAGTGATAGCCGCCGACGACCACCAGCCCCCAGCCCAGGGCCAGCGCAAACTTCTCGACAAGCACGCGTGTTCGAGCCGGGTTCCACGCGAGCGTCATTGCCCAGGTGATCGTGGCGAAGTTGTAAAAGAAGGATCTGAATTCGGTTACCGCCACCCCCGGGTCAAGTTGCGTCAGCCCACGAGCTAGTGATACGAGGAGCACCAGACCAAAGGCTAGCCACAGCCAGGCGACAGATCCGAGGTTCCTGAACAACTGCTTGACGCCGGCAAGCCCTACGAGAAGGAGAGCCAGCCCCAGAACGTCAAGGAAATAAATGCTCCTGCCCTCCACTACCGCTAAGGCGGTCGCGTTTGGAAATTCCCAAGCGAGCAAGACATTGATCGCGAGGACGACCGCGCCGACAACCGGCCAACGCCGCACGGCAACCACGAAGAGAATCAAACCGGCCAGGGCGCCAACACCGAGCATGCCGTCCCACAGAGAACTCACGACGTAAGCCTCGACACGGGCCGGACGGAGGAGAGCCTCCGGACCCACCAGAGTCCGTAACTGATCGCGACAACGACGAGCCAGGTGCGCCGGTTGCTCTTTCGAAGGATCCGCCTCTGGGACGAGAAGTTGCCGCCGCCTTTCGGCCCCGTGAATGCGCGCCATTCGACGAGGGCCGAGGCACGCGGAGACGTGGCATTGCGAGAACAGGTCCCCAAGGTTCCCGGGGCCAGGAGGACTGGCACGCCGGCCCGGCCGCATCTCAACCCGTAGTCGATGTCCGCGAGCGCGTGTGAAAAGCCGCCGTCTATTCCCCCTACCGTGCGAGCAATTCCCAACGGCACTGCCACGAGATTCCCATTGAACGTCTCGACGGGCTGCGAAAATGAACTCGGTTTCACCAATTCAAAACTGAGTGGATGGCGTCCCTTTCTGCGCATGCCAGAGTAGGTGACTTCGCCAGTGGACAGATCGCGCATGGCACCAACAATCACGGCGCTTGGGTGCTCGTCGATGGCAAGGCTCAGCGTCCTAAATGCATTCCCATCCAGGATGACGTCGTCGTTGAGCCAAATGAGGTAAGTCCCTGGCTGCGACGGGCTTGACGCGAGCACCGCAGCCTCTGCGAGAGCCATGCTCTGAGCCCAAAAGGCGGTGCCATCACCATGCAGGATTCGGACCGCGTGTGGCGAAGCCGATACGGCATCCGAGGTCCCGTCGACAGACCCATCGTCATACAAGGTGAATGCGACCTCAATCTTCGCCTCACTCGCTGCGATCTGCGCACGCTCGAAGGCATGAAGGGTGAGCTCTCTCCTGTTGTGGCATGCGACGATAACTTCAAATCTCATGCGCTGCTCCGCTCAAGTGCAAGGTGTAATCCGCGGACGAAGTTCTGCACCATTGCTCTTACGGTGAAACGCTCACTCGCCAGAAGGCAGGAGGCGCGCATCTCCCGGAGTCGCTCATCATCGTTCAGCACTGCAATCAGGTCAGCAGCAAATCCTTCTATGCTGTTGCCAGAGATTACGGCATTCTCCCCGTGCACAAGGTATTCAAATTCCGGGGCATGCCACGGCCAATCAGTCGTCACGACGGGCAAGCCAGCGGCGAATCCGTCCACCGTAATGAGGCCCACGCGCCCGGGCATCGCGATAATCTGCGACGCTGCCATGGCTTGCGCCTTCTCAAGCCCAAAGGCTGGACCGAGATACCTAACCCAGCTGTGATCGCTGGCAGCCTGTTCCACCAATGCGCTATGTGCACCGCTGCCAGCGATCAAAAGACGGAAGTCCTCGTCTTGTGAATGAGCGATCCCTGCTGCACTCAGAAGAAACGGAATTCGCTTTGATTCGTCCAATCCGCCCACGAAAATAGCCGTCTTCCCTTTGAGGTCGTGCTGCGCAATAAAGGCGTCAAGTTCAGGCGCCTCGACATTCGCGATCTGCTGTTTCAGGGCCGTTGTGTCGATGGAATTCTGGACAATCGTTGTTCGAGTTCGCGGGAAGCCCTGGGCCTCGACTGCGTCCGCGCCGCCCTCTGTGTATGCAAAGAACCACACTCCTCGGCGGGTTAGCCACTGTTTGGCGGCTTCCTGAGCCCTCCCGACACGTGCTGTGTAGGTGCGTCCATGCCCCCAAAATGCGACCGGAGTCCTGAAGCGTCTGGCGACGATTCCATAGGTTTCGATATTCCTGACGGCTTGTTCAACAATGATCAGGTCGTATGGCCCCCGTGCGTAGAGAGGAGAGAGGTTCTTGAGGGACAAGTCGCGTCCGCGGATGGAGAGGAATCTCGTCGCGAGCTGGTGAAACAGGGGCGACGAGCTCGAGTCCCGGCGGGCTCGCCATTCGCGGGGGGTTTCACCGTGGTAGATGTGGACTTCGATGCCTTCTGCCGCCGCCTGCCGCACGAGGAGTTCGAAGAACGCCACACGGTATTGCGGAAACCATGGGTGGATAATCGCAACTCTCAATGCGCGGCCCCGTGTCGGCCGCTAAGAAGGCGGTGACCACTCGCCCGCAGCTGGTCCCAGTGTCGAGCGAGCTCGTCGGGATCGAATCTCTGCCCTATCACTCTCGCCGGATTGCCCACGGCCACAGAGTTGGCTGGGATGTCTCCGATAACGACGGCGCCGGATCCGACGATTGAGCTGTCACCAATCGTGACCCCGGATAATATGATTGCGCCATATCCGATCCATACATCGGACCCGATGATCGTTCGCTGGCTCAGTTCACCGGGGTGGTCACCCACCCATCTACTCCGTCGGATGCTTACTCCAAGGTCGAGCTGATCGTGGTCTGTGCGGCCCACAATCCCCACAAGGTTTGCAACCAGGACCCCGTCACCGATTTCCCCGTCGATTTCAATGGTCACGTTCTTGCCGAGGTACACATCGTTCCCGATCGTCAGAGACCGGGGCGCCCACACGACGGAGCCAGGACCCACGTGAAATCCGGACCCAATTGCGACGTTTTCCCGAACGGCGAGGCGCCGCAAAACCATGTTCCCTAAATGCCGCAACACTTCAAACCACCTCCCCTTCGTCGCAATAGACGAGGGTGAGGTCAACAGTGGGCGCCTCACCTTGATGCCGCATGTCAACTAGTCCGTCGCGGCAGGCGCCGACAGCACTGCTTTCAAGAATCTTGCATTCCCGAAGAAATATCGCTTCCACAGGCGCCGCGGATCACTCATCAGTCGGAAAAACCACTCAAGGCCCACTCGAGTCATCCACGCGGGAGCCTGACGGGTCGTGCCGGCGGCGAAGTCAAAAGCCGCGCCTATGGCAACGGCTACAATCGGGAGTTGGCGAGAGAGGCGCTCAGCCTCGAAATCCTGTTTCGGCGTCCCGAGCCCCACCCAGACTATGTTGGCTCCACTGGCTAGAATACGAGCGTCCTGATCCAAGTATTCCGCTTTCGCCAGGGCACGAAAGGGCGGACTCTCTATGCCCGCAATCTCGATCCCCGGGAATAACGTCCTCAGTTGGCGATCGAGCGCGGCTAATACTTCCGGTGTTGATCCCAAGAGAAAGTGCCTGACGCCCGACGCGCGGCCCTGATCGAAGACGTCGAGAAAGAGCTGCGGACCACGGACTTGTTGCAGCCTAGGGGCATGTCGCCGGAGCGCCGAGATCCATCCAATTGGCTTGCCATCAGGGAAGTTGACTGCCGGCGCCGCAAGAATGTCGCAATAGTCCACGGATTGATCGGCGAGAGCCACGGTGTAGGCGTTAGCCAGATGCACGTGACGCCCACGCCCCGCATGCGCCAGAGCAATGATCTGGTCGCATGCTCCCTGTGGGCTGCTCGAACTGAACTGAACGGGACCCACCCATTGCGAAAGCTGGGCGCGCTGGTCTAGTTCCTTGATCCCCGAATTCAACTCAGCACCCACTTAATTGCAGGCGCATCGCGCCAATAGACACCAAGTCTATCTTTCGTCCATCCCCTTGACATCCACGAGGGTTGGGCGTGTCCTTCAATACGCGCCTGCGGGCCGCAGGATAGCGCGAATCGTCCGATAGAGAATGATCACGTCACCGGTCGGCGACCAATTTTCGACGTAGTACAGGTCGAGCCGGATACTGTCCTCCCAGGAGAGGTCAGATCTCCCGCTTACTTGCCAAAGGCCCGTGATTCCCGGCTTCACCAGGAGGCGGCGCTGCGCCCAGCCGTCGTATTCCTCAACCTCGCTGACGAGAGGCGGGCGAGGGCCCACGAGAGCCATATCGCCAAGAAAGACATTCACCAATTGAGGAAGTTCGTCAAGACTGTACCGGCGCAGGACACTGCCGACCTTCGTCACTCTTGGGTCCGCCTTCAGTTTGAAGAGCATGCCGTTTCCGTCGGACTGGTCGAGCAGACTGGGGAGTTGCGCCTCGGCATCCGCGACCATCGAGCGGAACTTGATCATGCGGAAGCCCTCGCCATTGAGACCGACCCGGTCCTGGCGGAATAGGGCGGGGCCGTCACTGTCGCGCCGGATGGCAATGACGATCCCCAGGAGAACTGGGCTCAGAAGAACGAGGCCCATGCCAGAGGCGATCACGTCGAAGGCTCGCTTTGCCCCGTGTTTGGCTCCCTCAAACGTCGGAAACTCTACCTGGATGAGTGGCAGCCCTGCCACCGGACGGGCATGGATACGCGGGCCGGCGATATCCGTGAGGGCCGGGGCCATGATCAGGTCAATCTTTCGCGACTCGAGCTCCCAGCCCAGTTCCCTCATCCGCCGCGGCCCAAAATTATCGGCGCCCGTGAAGATAACCGTGTCGACCTGAAGCTGCTCGATAGCAGCAAGGACTTCGGTGAAATCGCCAAGCACGGGAACCCTCTCTATGAGGTCATGCTTGATGGTGCCGTTTTCGGTGAGCGCCCCCACGACGTAGAGACCAGCGGCTGGGTCGCGCTGGATGCTCTCGGCAACATGCGTGCTCTTGACCCTCTCCCCCACCACAAGGGCACGGTGCACGTATTGCCCTTGGGCGCGGCGCCCGATGAGCCACTGACGGCACAGCCACCGACCTACCAGGATAAGGAGCAAACCGGCAGGGAGCGCGGTCAAGAAGTATCCGCGAGCCAGGTCGAGCTTGAAAACGAATACCATGATGGCGGCCATCCCAAACAACCGCATAGTTGCGTCCACGATGCGGCGGTACTCAATGCTGCCGGACCCGATGATCTTACGGTCCCGCGTTGCGTAAAATCCCAACGCAAGCATCCAGAGCACGACGAGGGCCGCTGACACCAAGGTATATTCCACGGTGAAGTCTGCGACACGCTCGATTGGAACGCGCAAGTCGGCTCGGCGAGACCCGAACCACAGGATCTGGCTGCCGAAAATGGCAGCCGCAACGGCTGCGAAGTCGGCGAAGAAGAGTCGGCGGGCGTAATCACGCTGCCAAGAGGGAACGTTACCGTCTAGCCCCATGTGGCGCCCCCATCGGAGGATTGCGCGAACGTATCCCCCGCCCAGAGCCACACGACCCCCTCAGCGCTGGACAGCGCGACTGCTCCCGGCTTGAACGTCACTTCGCGGCACCCGTCCGCGGTCAGCGATCCGTCCAGGGCCTCCGAGGTGGACAGCACCTGAACGCCCGCGCATCCCTTCTGGCCCGCCGCTGCGACGATGTACCCGTCACCCGAGACAGCCAGATTGACGGCGCCAGGAAGCGAAATCGACTTGCCCCAGCCCGCTGCGCCGTCGCTCGTGCGTGCGATTGTGCCGTCGGCGCAGAGTACGCCGGCGTCGGCGTCGGTCCGGGGCGCGAGCGCGATGACCGACGCGCAGGGCGCCTTGAAGGAACCGGCGGGACTGTGCACGGTGGCGCGGTCGGACGGGTCGACGTACCAGTTGCCGCTGAGGCGGTCAGGAAAGTCCGCCCATTCGGCGCCGGCTACGAAAGTACCGATGAGCTGAGGCGCACAACCGTCTGCTGCCAGGGTCACCATTGACGCCTGTGAGTCGCTGATGGCGTTGATCGAAAGGATGGACGAGGCGCCGGTGTTGATCGACGCGTTGGACCTCTCCCAGGTGGCCCCGGAGTCGGTGGTCAGCTCGGGGTTGGCCTGCGACCTGGGGCACGATGCGGTGCTGGCCCGCCAGGCGGTTGTCCCGTCGAGGGCGGAGAGGATGCGGGTGGGGGGCACTGCGGCGGCGACGGGGGTCTCGACAGGCTCGACCGCCGGGGGTGGCGTGGGCGTGGTCTCGACATTCTCGACCGCCGTCGGGTTGGCGTCGACCGAGGCAGGCTTGAGCGGGCCTCCCAGCGCGAAGGCGACCAGGGCGATGTCGAAAAGGACGAAAACAACGAGCCCGACCAGCATGAGAGCACGGCGGTTACGGCTGTTGCGACCCCTCTTCCTAAACGGCCCCATGGCGTCGCCTAGCTGCGGGTCACCGTCGCGGCACGCTGGAACAGCGACACGACAGCATCGACGGCGGGAACCAGCTGCCGAGCGGACTCGGCATAGGTCTCGTCGCTTCGGCGGTACGGGTCGACAACGTCATCGTCATCGGCAGACAGGGCGGGTGCGACGATCCCGCGCTGGGAGGCGGCCACCTCAAGCAGGGAGGCAAACCTTCCTGCGATGTCGTCGGCGGGCAAGCCGGCCGTGTCGTCCAGATCCAGGTCGGTCACCCCGCTGATCAGACGGGCGAACTCGCGAATGGTGAACGTGTATCGGATGGCGCGCGGCGCGAGCTCGGCGATTGCACGGCGGTGCTCACGGGACATGGCGAAGACGAGGTCGGCGTCGGTGAGCTGTTGCGCGGTGAGTTCCCGGGCTGCGTGGCCCGTCGGGTCCCCGCCGAACTGCCGCGCGAGGGCGGCGGCCTGGTCGGTCATTGGGTGCCCGGTCATGCCGATGGTGCCGGCGCTGGAAACCGAGACCTGGGGCCACTGAGCCAGCCCTGCTACGAGCAGCCGTTCGGCCAGCGGCGAACGGCAGATGTTTCCTGAGCAGACTGTGAGGATCGAGAAGTTCCCCATTAGGCGGTCTTTACCCTGCGACGCTGCTTGCGCGCGGCGCGGCCTTCGGCGGGCGTTTCCGCGGGAGCGTCGTCTTCGTGCACGGTTCCGTAGCTGTACTGCCCGTAGCCGTAGGAGTCCGGCCCCTTCGTGGGAAGCATCGTGATGATCACGCCGACCAGCCGACTGCCGACCCGTTCGAGCGCCTTGACGGCACCGGCGAGTTCGTTGCGCTTGGTGCGGCCCGAGGCGACCACCATGAGGGCGCCACCGCAGAGCTTGCTCAGCACGGCGGCATCCGTCACCAGCAGAAGCGGCGGTGCGTCGATGATGACGATGTCGAACTGCTCGGTCAGTGAGGCGAGCAGGCGAGCCATGGCCGCCGAGCCAAGGAGCTCGCTGGGGTTCGGGGGAACGCGACCGCTGGGCAGAACGAAGAGCTTGCCCCGGCCCCACTTCTGCAGCACATCGGCGAGTTCGGCACGGCCGATCAATACGTCGGTAAGCCCCACGCCACCCTCGATGCCGAGGTAGTCGGCCAGGCGGGGAAGCCGCAGGTCGCCGTCGATGAGGGCAACGCGTGCGCCGGTTTCGGCCAGCGCGATGGCCAGGTTGGCGGTGGTCGTGCTCTTGCCCTCACCGGGCACAGAACTGGTGACGACGAAGCTGCGCGGACCGCCCTCGACGTTGACGAACTGGAGGTTGGTGCGCAGGCTGCGGAAGGATTCGGCTCGCGGGTTCTTGGGGTCCGCGTGCACGACCAGGGGCCGCTTCTTCGCCTCGGGGTCGAAGGTGATTCCGCCGAGCATCGGGGTGTCCGTCACGAGTTCGATGTCGCGGAGGCTATGGACACGCGTGTCGAGGACGCTGCGCAGGACGGCGAAGGCAACGCCTATGGCCAGACCGACGAGCAGCCCCAGGACAATATTCATTGGGGTGTTCGGGCTTGCTGGCTTGCCCGGCACCAGAGCAGGTTGGATCGTTTCGATTTTCACGGGACTCACAGCGTCGCCGTCAGGCTTCTCCAACTGGTCCACGACAATGCGGCCAAAGTTCGTCCCCACAGAATTCGCAATCTTGGCTGCGAGCACCGGGTCGCTGTTGGTTACCGAGATGTCGATCAGCACGGTGTTCAATGGGGTCGACGACGAGACCATCGGTGCAAGCTGCCCCGCAGTGAGGTCTAGCCTCAACTCCTTGATCACATCGTCAAGCACAATGGCGCTGTTGACAATGTCCACGTACGAGCTCACCGCCTGGCGGGCAAAACTCGTCCCTTGCACCAGGTCTGTGGTTCCAGAGCCCGCGGCCGCCTGCACCGAAACGTAGAGCTGAGTACTGGCAATGTACTTGGGTGTCACCGTGATGGAGTATGCGGCCGCGCCAGCGATCCCGAACAGCACAAACGCCACAATCACGATCCAGCTCTTGTGAAAGATCCTGACGTAGTCTTTCAACTCCACGCGACAGCCTCCAGGGATAGAACTCATGGAAACTGCCGTAAGCGGGAATTTCTCTTTTCTATAGTCGCACACGCCGCGCGTCGACCACCCCTTTGGCGGGGGTAGACTCGCGGCCTGTTTGGGTGCCCCTGAAAAAAACAAGCCTGACCAACCGATTACAATCGCGGCGAATCGGCGTACCGTTTCCCTGAGGGTCATCGCGAACTCAGCCCTGGCCCTCTAGCTAGGGAGCATGAAATGCCTGACAAATCACCGCACCGGCACGACACGAAGAAGCCGGGCAAATCCATCAAGGAAAAGCGCGCCGCGAAGCGTTCCAAGGGCATGACGGAGACCGCAGCGGATCCGGTTTCACACCTGAAGAAGCACTAGCGAGTGTTGCGCGCCAAGCAGGGAGTCCGTCGGCGCCGGCGGGTTCCCTTCTCGCGGCATCCGTTCGTGCGTCCGGCCTTTAGGGAATCCTGACGGTGGGCGCGGAGTACCGGCCGACCCCCGTGTACCCGGTCTTGATGCCGGTCACCCGAACTCGGATCGTGTCGAAGCGGTCGGCGTAGGTGAGCCGGTACGTCTTCGCCGTCGCCCACTTGATCGGCACGCCGGATCGGTACCAGCGGTAGGTCAGGGCTACCGCGCCCGGGCCCCAGATGCCGTTCGCCGTCAGGGTGTATCCGGACCTCCTGGTGCCGCTGATCGTGGGCGTCGGGGCGACCAGGGAGCCGAGGACGACGACGGTACGGGCCGACGACGCGCTTGTCGCGGTGGTGTACCCGGCCCTGGACCCGGTCACCCTCACGGATATTGCCTTGCCGACGTCGGCCGGCCCCACCTTGTACGTCCTTGCCGTTGCCCCGGCGATTGCGACGCCCGAGCGGTACCACTGGGCGCGCAGGGTCACCGTCGGTGGGCCCCAGACCCCGGCGGTAGCCGTGAGTACGTAGCCGACCTTCATCGTTCCGCTGATCGTCGGCGTCGCTGTGGCGAGGATGCCGACGCTGGTGATTGCGGCCAATGTGGTCGAGGTCGCCCCGAGCAGGCCGTCGGAGAGTGCCGTCGCGGTGACCGTGTACGTTGTCGTTCCGGTGAGGCCGGTGAACGTGTGCTCCGTGCCGGCGACGTTGACGAAGGCGGCCGCCCGGCCTCCTCCCTCGATCGTCAGGCGCACGTCGGTCGGCTCGTCCCAGGCGAACGTGAGCGACGTGGCGGTGCGCGCCGAACTGCGGAAGTTGGCGACCGCGCCGGGGGTCGGGGGAACCGGCGCCGGCGTGCGGACCAGAAGATTCGGGCTCGGGGTGACGACCGTCGAGGCTGAGGTCGAACTGTCGTAGTGGATGGTGGAGTCGAGCCGCCGGGCGGGTGTGTCGGCAAGCGCGCCCGTCTGCGCGGAGGCGAGGAGGGCATCCGTCGTCTGCTGCGGGGTGTCGGAGGCATGGTCGGCGAGGTGGAGGGCGGCGAGACCGGTAACCATGGGCGCCCCGAAGCTCGTGCCGTCGCGTGGGGCGTCTGGTGCGCCGTTCAGACTAGCGGTCATGATGTTCACGCCGGGCGCGAAGGCGTCGACGCAGGAGCCGGCGTTGGAGAACCACGCGCGTCCCTCCACCCCGGCTTCGTCCAGCCAGGCGTCGGCGGCACCGGCGGTGAAGGCCGTGGGCGTGCGGGCCGGGCTGAACTGGCAGGCTTCAGGAACCGCGTCTCCGAAGCCCTCATTGCCGGCGGCGATGGAGACGAAGAATCCCTGGGCGACGATGGTGGCGACGGCATCCTCCATCAGCGCGTAGCCCGCGCTGCCGTCTTTGTCCAGGGCGCCGAGGCTGATGTTGATCGCGGCGGGTGTGTCCGCGGGGTTCGAGGCGGCGATCCAGTTGAGGCCGTCGATGACCGCGGACGTGCTGGCGTGGCCCAGGCAATCAGCCACCTTGACGGGGACAATCGTCGCGAGCTTGGCTGCGCCGTTCACCGTGCCGGCGGCCGCAGATGCGACGGCGGTGCCGTGGCCGTTGCAGTCGCTGGTCGGGCCTTCGAGTTGCCCGATCGCGTCGTACCCGTCGATGATGCGGCCGGCGAAGTCCGGGTGGCCCGCCCAGACGCCGGAGTCGACGATGTAGATGCGCACACCAGAGCCGGCGGAGTGCGGGTACCAGTACTGTCCCAGCTGCGTGCCGACACCGACCGACGGAGTGGACTGGTCGAGCCGGTCAAGGTTCCAGGGGGCGCTGTCCTGCGCGTCGGCGAGGGACAGTATCTCGTCCGCGGCGACGGTGACGCCGGGGGTGGCATCCAGCCGCGTGGCCTGGGCTGCCGTGAGGTCGACGATCGCCTTGCCCAGCTCGGGGAGAACCTCGACGTCGGCGTCGGGCAGAGGGGCGACCGCAGAGTTCAAGGCGGCGAGGGTCGCGGCGTCAACGATGTAGGTTTCGGTTTCGGTTGCTGTGGTTGCGGGTGCCGTGATTGCCATCGCTGCGAGTCCCGTAACTGCGTGAGCGGGGCCGACGCATCCCAGCGCCAACACCGTCGCGGAGATGACCGCAAACGCGGCTCGTCCGAAGCCGTAGCTGCCGTTGCGTGCCATGTGATTCCCTCGTCTGGAACGGTGCGAAATCGAGCACCACCGGAAAGCTACCATCCGAGATTCCGCGTGCGTTCGGAGATATGGCGGGGTTACGCCCCCAATTGCAGGGGGTCCTGACATGGCTGGCTCTTGTCCTCCACAGGGCGGGGCAGCAGGTTCTTGTCTCCGGAGGGTGAACGTAGCTACGAATGTCGGTGGTTACTGAGAGAATCTCAGTATGGCAAGCATCGAAGCTGTATTCAGTTCCCTCACCGGCTCCCTCGCCGGCGAGCGGCTGGACGCGGCCGCGTTCGCCGCCCTGACCGACGACGACCTGGAGGCCACCCACAAGAGCATCGCCGCGCACGTGGGCGAAACCACGAAATACGCGGCCCTGTCCGCGGCCGAGATCGCCCGCCGCTCCGACTGGGCCCTCGGCCAGGCCGGCCTGGCCCGGCGCAAGGGCCACCAGAGTCCCGAAGCGATGGTGCAGTCCCTCTCCGGCGGCTCCCGCGTCGACTCCCGCCGGCTCGTGGACGTCGGCACGATGATGGCCGAAGCCGAAGCCGCCGAACAGCTCGCCAAACACGCCGCCGACCAGGCCGCGGAGCACCCCGAGTGGGACCTCCCGGCCGTCGCCCTCGAGACGCCCTGGCACGCGCCGCTCGGCGACGCAGTCACCGCCGGCCGGATCGGCCTCGACACCGCCGGCTACCTCCGCAAGGGCCTGGGCGAACCAGCCGCCGGCGTCACCCCGGACATGCTCCGCGACGCCCTGACCGCGCTGATCGAACGCTGCGCGGATGTCCGCACCAGCGATCGCGGGATTGCCGCGAGCCAGGGCCTGAACGCGGAGCAAGCGTTCACCGCGGCCCGGCACGCCCGGGACCAGATCGACGAGACCGGCATCGCCGCCCGCGCCGACGCCATGCGCGCCGCGCAATACCTCCGCACCTGGCGCAAACCCAACGGGATGGTCCACGGCGACTTCGAGCTCAACCCCGAAAACGGCACCTTCCTCCTCGAAGTCCTCGGCCAGCTCACCGGACCCCGCCGCGGCGGCCCCCGCTTCGTCGACAAGGAACGTAAGGCCCGCGCCCAGAAAATCATCGACGACCCCCGCAGCACCGACCAGATCCACGCGGAAACCCTCATCGAACTCATCCACATCGCCATCACCGCCGACCCCGGCACCGTGTTCTCCGGCTCCCGACCCACCGCCAGGGTCGTCGTCCAACGCAGCAGCACCGGCCACAGCCCCACCGAGGGGCATGGTGCCATCGAGGGTCATCCCGACCCGATCCCGCTGACCGACATCGACCGGCACCTCTGCGCCGGATTCACCGCGATCGCCTTCGACCAGGGCCAGGCCGTCGACCTCGGCCGGGAAAACCGCCTCTTCACCCCAGCCCAGAAAGCCGCCCTCGCCGTCCGCGACGGCGGCTGCCTCTGGCCCGGCTGCACCAAACCGCCATCCTGGACCGAAGGCCACCACATCAACGAATGGCTCGCCCAGACCGGCCTCACCAACATCGCCGACGGGGTCCTCCTCTGCAAACCCGACCACCTCCGCCTCCACAACGAGGGCTGGAAAATCACCCGAGACGGAGCCGCGACCTACTGGCTCATCCCCCCACCCGGAATCGACCCCGACCAAACCCCGATCCGCCTCAACAGCAAAAGCGCCCTCCACCTCGGCTCACCCGTCACCCTCCCGCCCGCGGATGTCGATTCGGCCGACATCGATTCGGCGAACACCAATTCGGCGGATACCGATTCGGACGGTGCCGCTGCAGGAGTCCACTCGTGAGCCCGATCCTGGGCAGCGACGCCAGCAGGTGTTAGCCCTCGACCACGTCGCCGGCCGGTGTGACCATGAGAATCCGGTGTTCGGTGGCCTCGACGACGATCGTTGCGATCACCGGCCGGTCGGCGGGAAGCACGCGCGCCGTGAGGCGGCCGGAGTTGAGCACGCTCAATTCGCCGGCGACTGCGGCGGCCACCGCGGCCAGCTCGCCGGGAGGCTGGTCGCCGCTGTCGTCGAGCAGGGTCACCTCGACACCGCGGATCCGCGCCGCACGGGCCGCACGGATCACCGGGCCCAGGAACAGGGCGCGTCCGCGCATGGCGTCGCGCAGCGTCGCCTCGACGAGCAGGCATTCGGCACGCAGTTCGTCGTCGAGTTCGGCCGAGCGGGCGAGCAGGTCGAGCGTGGGCCGGGCGAGCCCGTTCACCCGGGCGAGGTGGGCCTCGCGCTCCTCGATGGCGGCCACGGCGGTGGCGTCGACCACCGCGCGCTGGGTGCGTTCGCGATGCAGCACCGTGAGGGCTTCGTGGGATCTCTTGAGCCCCACCGCGAAGAGCGTTGCGGCCAGGAGCGTGGCGGCGTGCCGGAGCACCAGCCCCACCCCGTCACCGGCCGTGAGCCCGGACGAGATCGCCCACGCGGCCACGATCGCAACGAGCACCAAGTAGCCGAGCCACGCGGCGGCGAGGCGGCCGCGCACGGCGAAGACCACGAGCACGAAGGTGATCGCGCCGAGGTGCCAGTGCGCGAACGGTTCCCGCGCCAACGGCGAGACGTGCAGGGAGGTCACGATCGCGGCCACCGCGCACAGCGCAAAGATCCCGACGGTGCGGGGCATCGGCAGCCGGTTCGGCCGGGACAGGCCGAGCCAGACGGCGGCGGCTGACACCGACGCCAGGCTGATCGCGGTCAGGAGCACATTCAATCCGGAGTCGTTGCCGGCGAAGGCCAGCAGCGCGTGTACGGCGACGAAGAGCACCACGATGAACAGGGCCAGGCGCCGGGGCAGGCGGGCCATGCCCTCCAGCGGAATGCCGACTGTCGCCGCCTGGCTCACGGGGTCCATGAGACGACCACCTCGGTTCCGGCACCCGGCCACGACCGCACGGCCGCCGACCCGCCGGCGACGCGCTGCATCCGCCCGATGATGCTCTCGGAGATGCCGAGCCGCTCGGGCGGGACCGCGCTGAGGTCGAAGCCCACTCCGTCGTCGAGCACTTCCACCCGGATGCCGCCGGCCCTGGCCTGCACGATCACCGTGCGCACCACGGAACTGACGATCCCCGCCCCGTCGGCCGCGGCCTCCGAGTTGCGCAGGGCTTCACCGACCGCGCCGAGGAGCGCGTTGGCGGCGACGGCGGGCACCTCGAGGTCTCCGTCGAGGTTCGAGCGGACCGTGGCGTCCGGGGCCAGCTCCGCCGTCAACCGTTCCAGTCGATGCTCGAGCTCGGCTCCCGACACCGGCCGGCCCGGGACCGGCGCCCGCAGCGCGTCGAGCCGGATCAGGGTGTCGGCGGCGTGCCTCGACAGTACCCGGGTCGGCACCCGGCCGTGCCCGGCCATCAGCAGCGTCGAAATGACACCGTCGTGCACGAGCGCGTCGATGGTGAGCCGCTCCCGGGTGCGGGCCACCCGCGCGGCCGCCGCGGCCACATCCGCGTTCGCGACGACCTCGGCCGCGTCGACGCTCGCGGCTCTCTGCCGCGTCACCGTGAACAGACCGACGAAGACCGTGAGGGCGAGCAGGGCGTAGAGGCCGTCCTGCACTCCGACGAGTGCGGGATTCGGGTCTGCCGAGGTGGCGGAGCGGAGCAGACCGCTGGCCAGGCAGACGCCGGCCATGTGAACCCAGGCCACCCGGTCGGCCGCGATCACGGCGATCGCCATGGTCGGGCCCGCCGTGTACGAGATCACCCAGGGGATGTCCGCGCCGGCGGGAAGGGGCTCGGCCCGGAAGACCAGCCAGAACCCGATGATCAGGAAGAAGAAGACGCTCTGGCCGATCGCGAAGCCGCGCAGCACCCGCAGGGGCGCCCAGAACGAGGAAATCCCGACGAGGATCGGAACCGCGAAGAAGACCAGCCAGGCCGCCGTCGCCAGCTCTGGGGCCGGGCTCCAGATGTGGTGGAAGAACGAGTCCGCCGAGAGCGCGCCGAAGCAGAGCGCCGTGACGCCCAGGCCGGCGAAGAGCGTGCGGGCCAACCGTTCCGACGCGGGCCTGATGCGGGCCCGGGTCCCCGGCGACGCGAGGACCGCGGTCGCGCGTGACGCGGCATCCGGCCCGACCGGCGCCGCGGGCTGGAGTCGATCCGTCTGCACGGTCACGATGGCACGGTCACGATGGAGCGATCACGACGGCGCGGTCACGACTTGCCGGGGATCGGCAGGATGCCGTCTTCCAGGGCGCGAATGTAGAGGTCGATCTTGGTGTTGGCGGGCCGGCCCACCCGCTCGTACTTCGAGCGCACGCGACGGATGTAATCGATCACGGTCAGCTCGGACAGGCCGGTGTGCGAAGCAACGAGCGGCGCCTTCGCGCCGGCGGCGTAGAGCGAGAGCACCTCCCGCTCGCGCGGGCTCAGCCCGGCGTCGGACAGGTCGGGGTCACCGTCGAGGGCGGCAGCCCACTCGGTCGACGCGATCGTCTCCCCCGCGGCGGCGCGGGTGACGGCGTCGAGCAGCACGCCGACCGACTCCGACTTGCGCACCACACCGAGCACGCCGCTGCGGGCGGCGAACCGCATCAGCTGGGCGTCGTCGCCGCCGGTGAAGGCGAGCACCTGCGCTCCGGCGGCCCGGAGTCGCTCGACGTTGCCGGTGACCGTGGAGCCGTCGGAGAGGCGCAGGTCGAGGATGACCAGGGCGATGCACTCGGCGGCGGCGGGCGACGCCAGGAGGTCGGTCACGGTCGTGACGGTCGCCACGACCTCGATCTCGGGGATGGTCGCGAACAGGTTCGCGAAACCGTGGGCGACGATCTCATGATCGTCGATGAGGGCCACCCGGTATTGCGACATTCGACCTTCCCCCCTGTTTGCACACTACTCCTACGTCCTGCCCCCAAAAGTAACGGCTTTTGCGCACTTGGCCGGTTCCCTAGGCTAAAAGCGGGGAAACCCTGGGGGGACGGGGGCGCTCGCATCACTCCACCGCTTTCCGGCGGAGGCTCGGCGGTGAGCGCCCCTTCCTCAGTTAGCCGGCGGCTTCAGCCGGCCCGCGGGTCGCCGGGTCCGCCCGGCGCGAGGTTTCGCGGCGACGGTTGTTCAGCACACCGCCGCTTTCCTCGAGGTAGCAGGAGCCGCAGAGCGACTCGTAGGTGACCTCGGCCCCGTCGATGGCGACCTGGTCGCCGCTGAACACGAACTCCCCGTCGATACTGCGGCCGTTGAACACGGCCTTGCGCCCGCACCGGCAGATCGTCTTGAGCTCTTCGAGGCTGTGCGCGACCTCGAGCAGCCGCCGGCTTCCGGGGAACGCGACCGTCTGGAAGTCGGTCCGGATGCCGTACGCCAGCACGGGCACGTTTTCGAGGATCGCGATCCGGAGCAGGTCGTCGACCTGCGTTTCGGTGAGGAACTGCGCCTCGTCCACGAGCAGCGAGCTCACGTCGAGGCCCGACTCGGCCATCGTCTGCGCGCGGTGTTCCTGGAACAGGGCGAGCGCATCCGCGTTGGGGGTGAGCAGGAAGTCCACCCGGCGGGCCACGCCGAGGCGCGACAGGATGCCCATGTCGCCCTTCGTGTCGATCGACGGCTTGGCGAGCAGCACGCGGTGGCCGCGCTCCTCATAGTTGTACGCGGCCTGCAGCATCGAGGTGCTCTTGCCGCTGTTCATGGCGCCGTAGCGGAAGTAAAGTTTGGCCATTACTGCGGGGGTCCGTTCTCGGCGAGGTCCGGGTCGGTGTGAACCCGCTCATCATCGAAGATAACGGTCACGAGCGGATGCCGCACGCTGACCCGCACGCGCACGAACAGCACCCGGAGCACGCCGAGGTAGGGCCGGAGCAGTCTCCGCAGCCGCCGCGCGTGCAGGTCGACGCCGGCCTGCACGGTCACGGTGTCGACGTGCGGGGCGCGCGGGCGCGGGTCGACCAGCTCCTTGTACCGGGCCGGGATCGCCCGGTAGGGCAGGCGGCCGAGGCCGCGCCGCTCGGATCCGGTGACCTGCACGACCAGGCTGCCGGGGTCGAAGCCGCGCAGGCCGCAGATCGCGCCGATCAGGGCGGCGGTCGCCGCGCGCTGGTCGGGGCCGAACGCCGTCGCACGGCGGTCGGCGTCGGAGACGACGAGCAGCGGGGCCAGCCCGCGCTCGGTGAGCGTGGCGCGTTCGCGCGCGACGACGCTGTCCAGCCAGGTGCTGTCGACCTGCTCGACGAGGGCCCGGCGCACGTCGGCGGCGAGCTCCCCGGCGCGTTCGATGTCGCGGGGGCTGATCGCCCCGCGTTCGAGCACGTCGGTCAGGAAGGGGATGACTCCGGCGCGGAGGGTCGCGATCTGCTCGTCGACGACTGCCTGGGCCACCTGCCCGCGCGTCTCCTCGGAGCGCTCCGCGCCCGCCCGGCGGGCATCCGCCTGCCAGGCCAGGATCGAGCGCACGATGCGCCGCGAGTACGCGGCGCCGGCGGCCGCCGGGGAGAGCACCACGGTCATCGCCACGACGGCGTAGACCCCGGAGGGGACGACGATGCTCAGGTATGCGGCCTGGGACAGCGCGAGCGCGCCGCCGACGAGGCTGGCAATGATGCCGGAGAGCGCGATCTGGCGCCACGGCCGGTAGGGAGCGAGGGCGAGCAGCAGCAGGCCGATTCCGAGTTGGCCGAAGTCGTCCTGGATGAGGGAGTTGTGCCCCCATTTGCTCGCCTGTTCGAACAGCGCCGCGGCGAGGGCCAGCCCGACCACGAGCAGGTGCATGCCGGGTTCGAAGGGCGCCCGCGCCGGGAGGGCGCCGGCCACGAGCGCGGCGCCGGCGGCGGCCATCGCGACGACGGCGAGCGCGGCCAGGAGCGGGCTCTGGATCTGGTCGGCCTGGAGGATGGTGGCGAGCACGGCGTAGCCGACCGTGATCGCGGCCATGATCGGGGCGAGCGGCCACGCGGCGAGGGCTCCGAGCGGATCGAGGCGCTGCTGGGTGGCCCGGGACGGACCGTGGTCCTGGCGCTCGGTGCGGGTGGTGACCAGCTTCACGGCGCCACCCGCTCGTCCCGCTCGGCGGCCGCGGCGGACGGGGGCGCCGCGGGCAGGGTCAGCAGCACGGAGGTGCCGGCGCCGGGCCGGGAGAGCACGGCGACCGAGCCGCCGAGCCGCTCGATCCGCCGGCGCACCGACTGGCGCAGGCCGAGCCGGTCGGGGCCGCTCTCCGACTCGGTGAAGCCGCGGCCGGCATCCTGCACCATCACCGACACGCTGTCGTCGTCGGCGTCGATGATCACCTCGGCCGCGACGATGCCGGCGTGCTGGATCACGTTGACCAGGCACTGCCGCACGGCCAGGCCGAGCTCCCGGTCGGCATCCGGGCCGAGCCGGCCGAGCGCGGAGCGATCCCCGGAGACCTCGACCATCAGCCCGCGGTCGCGGCACCCGTCGATCGCGGTGTAGACCGCGCTGGCCAGCCAGGCGTCTTCGCCGGTGGGACGCTCGGCGGCGTGGGCGTCGACATCCGCCAGCCAGTTGGCATCGTTGAGGGTGCGCAGGGTGTCGCGGATGCTCGCGCGCATGGGCGAGTGGAGCGTGCCCGGCTGGGCACGGGCGAGGGCGACGAGCTGATCCAGGGTGGTGTCGTGCATGCGCGCGATGGCCCGGTGGGCGAAGTCGTTGCGGAGCAGGCGGGCGTAGTCGTCGCGCACGGCCCGGTGGATCGCCGGCTGGGCGGTGCGGCCGGTGCGCCGGGCAAAACCGTCGAGCAGCATGACGCCGACGAGCACGAGGTAGGTGGAGACGGTGAACAGGTCGGGCCGGTACGGCACCTGGGTGTGCAGCACGGCCAGCAGCACGGTCGCCTCGGCGAGCAGGAAGCCGAGGGTGCTCCAGAGCACGCCGACGAACGCGCTCGACCCGGCCCCGCCGACCATGATCATGGCCATCTTGGGCAGCGAGACGAGGAACACGTTCGAGGCCGGGAAGACGCCCGGCATGCCCAGCAGGGTGACCGTGTAGAGGTAGACGCAGCCGGTGCCGAGCAGCAGGTAGGCGATGGTGATCGGCACGGTGCGGTGCCGGGCGAGCAGCACGAGCAGGGCGCCCATGGCCAGCACGGACAGGAGCGTGAGCCCGAGCCGGGTGGTCTCGTTCACGAGACTGAGGATGACGACCGAGGCGAGGGCGCCGGTGAGGCAGACGAGGCCGAACCAGTGCGAGGCCCGGGCGAGGGCACGGCTGAGCGTTGCCTGGACCAGGTGGCCGGGTAAGCCTAGCGACATTGATTCTCCCTCAGCTTGAAGTATCCCAGATTCTGAGGGTGGGGTCGGCGCTGTTAGCGCAGCAGGCGGCAAGTCAGGTTAGGAATCTGGAGGACCTTGAGTTAGGAATTTGACGGGGGGCCAAAATGGCCGGCAGACCTGCCGGCCGCGTTGGCGCGGTCTCAAGCGCCTTGGGCCCAACGTCGAGATCGACGTGCACGAGCCGGGTGCGCCGTGGCCGATAGACCACTCGGGCGTGGAAGACGAATCGCAGCAGGAAGCCGACCGTGAGGAGGGCTGCCTGCGCCGGGACGCTGGCGATGGACGTCGAGACGACCACCAGCCAGAGGAGGAATGTGCGGAGGGCCGTTTCCGTGCCGTTGAAGGCAAGCGACTGCGCCAGGCGCGCCCGGAAGCGTCGCCCCTCCCGTCGGAGGTCGTGGAAGACGAACCGCTCCTGCAGCAGGAAGTTCGTGAAGATTGTCACCACCGCGGCTATGGTCGCCGCCAGCAGGAACCACATACCGACCGCCTGAAGGGTGGCCATGATGGCGAGGTTCCCCACCGCGCCGAACGCTCCGATGAGCGCGAATCCGGACAGACGCCCGAACCGCAGCGAGGCGAGCTGGGTGAGAAACCGAACTCCCTGCCGGAAGTCGGCCTTCGATTCACCCGCCTTGCGTTCAGCAAAGACGAAAGGCTCTTCCGCGACCGTGAGAGTGTTGCGAGCCAGGATCTCGAGCAGGATCTTGAACCCGCGGGGCCGGAGCTTGTCGAGGTCGATCGATGACCGTCTGACGGCGAAGAATCCGGTCATCGGGTCGGTACAGTGACGAAGGCGCGACGGGAACATGGCCCGGGTGAGAATGGTCGCCGAAGCCGAAACCAGCTGACGCACGCGCCCGCTCAGCCCCTCCGACGATCCGCCGGTGACGTGACGCGACGCGACCACGACGTCCACGTCGCGCTCGGCGCCCGACCTCAGGAGCACCGGAATCACCTCCGGCGGATGCTGCAAATCGCCGTCCATCACGATGCACCAGTCGCCGCGGCTCGCGGCCAGGCCCGCGATCACGGCGCCGGACAGCCCGCCGGTCGGCTGCTCCCGCCGGATCAGCCGGACGGGCACCTCCGACCACGCGGCCGCTCGCTCGATGGCCTCCGGAGTGTCATCGTTCGAGTCATCGACGAACACGATTTCGGCCGGCCGACCGTGCACCGCCGCCTGGATGCGTTCGACGAGTTCCCGCACATTGGGGGCCTCATTGAATGTCGGGACTATGACCGAAACGTCCACGGTCGTCTCCTTCCGGTTCTCCAGCGTCATGGGCGCCTGGCCAACGAGTAGATGATCGTGCGATGGACGATCTGGGTTGAGACCAGGTCGAAGCCGTCGCCGGCGAGGGTGCGAAGGTCGGTCCCGTCGACATTGTCCGGACTCCCCGTGAGCTCGATCAGCCACACTCGACTCACGGGCGCCAGCTCAGCCCCGACATCCGCGAGCGGATATGTCGTATCCCAGAGCTCGCCTCGGGCCCGGTATGGCCTCTTCAGGGTGACGTCCCGCAGGCCCGCGAACGCCCCGGGGTAGAGGTGCATCGCCAGCCGGGGACGCTGCCGCGGGGCGGTCGTTTCGTCGAACAGCACCGCGTCGCCGGCCCGCGCCTCCTGGCCGAGGAGCGCGGAAACCTCCGCCAGGTCACTCCCCCGGTCCTTGGCGAATGGTCCGCGCTGGCCCACGTCGGTGGGAACGGCAAGGACGAGGAGCAGCAGGACCGCGGCAATCCGGACGGTCCTGCCGGTGAAGGTGCGGATGCCGGCGGCCAGCACGATGGCGACCCCGGGGACGCAGAAGGAGACGTACCGGAAGCTGTAGGCGGGAGTCACCGCGTTGAGGCCGAGCAAAACGAGCGTCGGCAGAATCACCCAGAGGATTGCGAGCAGGACCGGCGGGGAAACCTCCGGCCGTCGACGCCACGCCAGGACAGCACCGGCGATCGCGGCCGCGATCACGAGCCAGCCCGCGGTTGCCAGGAACGGGTTCCCGAACCACTGGGTGACCAGCACCGACCTCGCCGTTGCGTAACTGCGATGCGCCAGGAACGCGATTTGCCCGCGTTGTCCGTATCCCGCGGCCACGATCGGAAGCGCCAGTGCCACCGCCAGGGCGGCCGCCGCCAACCACGATGTGCGGTTTCGGCGGTACGCCCGCGAGCTGAAGAGGAAGGCCCCGTGCACGAGCAGGAGCAGTCCCAGATAGAGGAAGACGTAGATTCCGATGGCGATACCGGCCGCGTAACCGAGCCACGCGAGCCGGTGGCGAGTGCTCGTGCTGAAGCGGTGCAGCAGGAGAACGAGGAACAAGATCGTGATCCAGAGCGCGATCGCGGTCGAGAGGGCGTAGGAGCGAGCATCCGCCCCCATGAAACTCGTCCGCGGGAGCACCGCGCAGAGGACGGCGGCCACGATGCCCGCGTTCCTGCCCAGCAGCATCCGACCGAGCACGAACGTCCCGGCAACGATGACCCCGACGGCAATCGCGCTGGGCAGGCGCACCGAGAACTCAGACGCGCCGAACGCCTGGATCCAGAAGTGCAGGAGGAGGTAATAGACGCCGTGCACGGCATCGACGTTCTTCAGCATCCCGATCAGCGACGGCAGTGTGCGCTCGGCCGACATCACGCTCGCGGCTTCGTCGCCCCAGAAGGACGGGACCCACGAGCCCGCAAACGCGGCAACGAAACCGAGCAGCCCCAGGCCGATGGGCAGGCGCCAGCCGGTGGTTCTCCGGTCCCCGGCCGGACGGGTCTCGGCGGAGCTCCGGGCGAGGGTGGCGGTCATAGGGCAATGCTCCGCGGCGCCGATTGTGCCGAGCTGTTAAACCGGGCCTCCGGAGATGTAACTCTGTACAGGAATGCAGTGAAGTCCCTGAAGCCCCGGGAGTCCGTGAAGTAACTTGGTGGAAATGAAATCAATCCTGATTGTCGAAGATGATCCCCAGATGGGCCTCGCGCTCGAGCGCGGCATCCAGGCGGAGGGGTACGAGACCGTGCTCGTCACCAACGGGGTTGACGCCCTGATCAATGTGGCGAATGAGCAGTTCGCCGTGGCCATCATCGACGTGATGCTGCCGCACATGTCCGGGTTCGAAATCTGCCGGCGCGTGCGGGAAACCGGCAGCGCCATGCCCATGCTTCTGCTCACCGCGCGTGATGCGGTCGACGACCGGGTGACCGGGTTGGATGCCGGCGCCGACGATTACCTCACAAAGCCGTTCAGCTTCGCCGAGCTCGCGGCGAGACTGCGGGCGCTCATCCGACGTGACCCGGCCGAGCAGTGGATCAAGGTCACCGCCGGGGACCTGACCCTGGATTCGCAGTCGCGCAAAGGACAGGTCGGCGGACGCTCGCTCTCGCTCAGCCCCAATGAGTTCATGCTGCTCCGGGGATTGCTCACCCAGCTGGGAGAGCCGGTGACACGGCAGGAGATCCTCGAATCGGTCTGGGGGACGGCCACCCACATCGACGCGAACATCGTCGAACAGTACGTCAGCACGCTTCGCAAGAAACTGTCGGCACGAGACAGCAACGTATCCATCGTCACCGTGCGCGGCGTGGGCTACCTCGCCCAGGTCGACGAGTGAACTGGTTTCGCCGGCTCTCCATCCGGTGGCGAATCACCATCGGGAGCGTCCTGGTCGCTGCCGTCTTGCTGACGGCGGCGGCCGTCCTGTTCCGGTCGCAGATAGAACAGGTCCAAATCAACTCGGACAAGAAGCTCCTCTACGACGCGAGCACGCCCTACCTGACGGCCATCAAGACGCATCCGACGCAAATCGACCCTCCGGCCGGAGAACAGCACGTCGCGGTGGTGGACCCAGGCGGAGCCGTGGTGGTCAGCAATCTTCCGGACGCGTTGTCCCACCGGCTCGGGAGCCTCACGCGACTGGACGATGGATCACATTTCATCACGGAATCACAGGGTAGTTACCTGGTGATCGTTCGGACGGTCACGACAGCCGACGGTGACTGGCATGTCGTGGCAACGCGGGATCAACGCCTGACGGCGATCGTCGTCACGAAGGTGACGAATGTCTTGATCGTCGGTGCCGTGATGCTCCTGGCCGGGTTTGGGCTGGCGTCCTGGCTCCTGACCACGGCGGCGCTTCGGCCCGTCGCACGAATGCGCCGCCGCGCCGAGGCGCTGCGAGAGAGCGGGTCGTCGGAGTTGTTGCCTGTGGGCCCGGCGCGCGACGAACTGTCGGCCCTCGCCACGACCTTGAACGACTTCATTGCCAGCGTCCTGGACACCGCAGCCCGAGAGAAGCAAATGGTGTCCGACGCGAGTCATGAGCTTCGAACGCCGATTGCCCTGCTCAAGGTCCAGCTCGAACTTGCCCATCTGAGCGCGGGCGACGCGACTGCCCTCGCCGCAGACCTGGCATCAGCCGAAGCATCCGTCGACCGATTGTCCCGCCTGGCAACAAACCTCCTCGCACTGTCCACGCTCGACGCGACGCACGACATCCAGCGCGCCCCCTGGCAGGCGCTGGTCGCGGAATTCGTCGCGGCATCAGACCGAGCACGCGTGCTGGCGCTCGACAAGTCCGTTCACGTGGAATTTGACGTCGACGACACGGCAGACGACCTCGACTACCCGATCTCAGCCACGCATTTGGCCCAGGTCATCGACAACCTGATCAGCAACGCCCTGCGCGCGGTTCCGCCATCAGGAGAAGTGCGAGCGCGACTGCTCCAGGAACCGACCGGACTGCGACTCACCGTCGAGGACTCCGGGCCCGGGATGCCCGAAGGTTTCATCGGCATCGCGTTCGACCGATTCACGCGGCCGGACGAGCAGAGAGGCGGAAGCGACGGCGGAAGCGGTCTGGGCCTGTCAATCGTCTCGGCCATCGTTTCGCATGCGCTCGGCACAGTACGGCTGGCGAACCGACCCGAGGGCGGCTTTGCGGTGACCGTGACGATCCCACATTCTCCGCCGAACCCCTGAATCGGCCGCAGCATGGACAATGCGACCCACCGGATCGGGACCGGGGCGGTCACACGTCCAGAAAGTAGGCAAGAATTCCTGCCGGTACCGCCCACGCGGTCTCCGCGTCGGCCATGTCGAGTACGTTTCTTGTGACGAGGATTCCGTCCCATACCGACGCGTTCACCGTGGCGGCTTCGCTTCTCCACGAGCCCCGATCGGTGTACTTGCCTTCGATCGCCACGCCCCCGAGGTCGGTGGAAACGAAGTCGATCTCCTTTCGGGCAGGAGTGCGGGTGTAGAACAAGAAGTCGTCATTGCCCGCTGTCGGCCGGTCGACGAGCACCCTGCGCCGCATGGCCATTCCGATCTGCATCTCAGTTAGCACGGTCGGGTCGAGGTCGGGCCGCGCAGAATTCCTCAGGTGCGGCAGGCGCGCGACAAGGGGATCGACGGCATAGAGTTTGCTCTGGGATTTCGGCTTCGGAAGCCATCTGGTGTCCTGGCGTTGCGGGCACGCCCACAGCAGGAACGCATCGCGCAGATATTCGATGTGTCGGGTGACGACCTGATTGCTGATGCCAACGTCTTCGCCGATGGATGTCACGTTGGCTGGAGTTGCAGTGCTTTTCCACAGCCTTTCAAGAAGCGCCATCTCGGTAACTGCTGGAAGCTGGCTGTTTTTGAACACGTCCGCGGAGACAACGTCGAATAGGTCGTCCACAAAGGACTCTGGGACCGGTTGGCCGTCGAGAAGAGCCGAGACCGAGCGAGGAAAACCTCCGTAGAGCAGGTACTGTTCCCAGGCCCTTGTGAGCCCGTCCAGCCACGGAATCGAGTCTTCGTACCGCCCTTTCGCTTCGTGGGTGCGCAGCGCCGCCACGGCAAGGTGCCCTCCGGGCGGCACATCGCCGCGCAGGATCGTCGACGCAAAGGTTCTGAAACCCATGGGTAGCAGAATCCGGTCGAGGTGCGCCCCACGTCCGCGTCGTCCTGCGAGGACACCGCCGGCTACTGTCAGTGCTCGTGCGTTCGAGCCGGTGAGGACCACGGTGTCCCTCCGGAATTGCTCATCGTTGTCACGCAGCCACTTCAACTGCTGTGCCCAGTCGCCCGACACTGCGGAAACCTCGTCGAGGAACCAGAACCGCGTTTCGCCCTCGCGCAGAACCGGGAGCGTGGAGTTCGCTACCAGGGTCCTCAGCGCTTTCGCGTCCCATCCGTCCACCGCGACACGGATTATTCTGGTCGGCCGAACGTCGTCGTCAAGCAGTCGCCGAATGGTCTGCTTCACGGCCACAGTTTTCCCTACTCTGCGCGGCCCGCGCAGGATGTAGAGATTCCCGGGTTCCAAATCGTCGAGGCAGCCCGACTCGTAGCTCAACGGCGCCTGCGCAACTTCACTGAGGTCCGGATCCCGCGCAACCCATTGGGTTCCACCACGCCACCACGGATTCCCATTGCTGAGCTCCTGAGCGAGTAGACCGATCGATGTTGCCATGCACCGAGTCTATGGGGCTTTGACCCCTAGGTATACATTTTCTATTGTGCAACAACATTCAAGGTATACGTCTTCTGTTGTGCAACAACCTAAGAGGGATACATTTTCAAACCGCCCCAGGCCCGGTCACGCACGCCGGGCACCCGTGCGCGCTGGCGCGCTACGCGGTGAGGTGCAGGGCGGCGGCGGTCTCGGCGAGCGAGGCCGCGGCGGCGACCGGGTCGTCGGAGAGCTTCGTGCCGTAGCTGGGGATCATCCGGCGCAGCTGAGGTTCCCAGGCGGCGATCCGGTCGGGGAAGCAGCGCCCCAGCAGGTCGACCATGATCGGCGCGGCCGTGGATGCTCCGGGCGAGGCGCCGAGGAGGCCCGCGATGCTGCCGTCGGCCGAGGTGATGACCTCGGTGCCGAACTGGAGCACGCCACCCTTCTCGACATCCTTCTTCATCACCTGCACGCGCTGGCCGGCCGTGATCAGCTCCCAGTCCTCCATCTTCGCGGTGGGCATGAACTCCTGCAGCGCGGCGAGCTTCTTCTTGCGCGTCGCGAGCACCTCGCCGACGAGGTAGCTCACCAGGCTGAAGTTGTGCCAGCCAACGGCGAGCATCGGCACCAGGTTGTGCGTGCGGATCGAGAACGGGAGGTCGAGCCAGGTGCTCGACTTGAGGAACTTCGGGGTGAACCCGGCGTAGGGGCCGAACATCAGCGAGGACTCCCCCTCGACGACGCGGGTGTCCAGGTGCGGCACCGACATGGGCGGGGCGCCGACGGCGGCCTTGCCGTAGACCTTCGCCTTGTGCTGGGCGACGACCTTCGGGTTGGTGGTGCGCAGGAACTGCCCGCTGATCGGGAAACCGCCGAAGCCCCTGGCCTCGGGGATGCCGCTGTTCTGGAGCAGGGCGAGGGCCCCGCCGCCGGCGCCGACGAAGACGAAGCGGGCGTTGACGGTGCTCTTGTCGCGGCCGACCAGGCGCAGCAGGTTGAGCCGCCACGTGCCATCCGGCAGCTTCTTCAGCTTGGTCACCTGGCGGTTCACGTGGATGCCGACGCCCTGTTTGGCCAGGTCGTCGAACAGATAGCGGGTGAGGGCGCCGAAGTCCACGTCGGTGCCCGACTCGATGCGGGTCGCGGCGATCTTCTGGCCGGTCGGGCGCTTCTTCGTGAGGAGCGGGGTCCACCGGCCGATGGTCTCGCGGTCTTCGCTGTACTCCATTCCGGCGAACAACGGCTGGCCCTGCAGCGCGGCGAACCGCTTGCGCAGGTAGGCCACACTGGCCTTGCCGTGCACGAAGGTCATGTGCGGGGTGGAGTTGATGAACTTCTCGGGCTCGGGCAGGGCGCCCGTCTGCACGAGGTGCGCCCACAGCTGCCGGCTGATCTGGAACTGCTCGTTGATGGCCACGGCCTTGTCGGCGGTGACGGTTCCGTCGGGCGCCTCGGGCATATAGTTCAGCTCGCACAGGGCCGCGTGGCCGGTGCCGGCGTTGTTCCAGGGATTGGAACTTTCCTCGGCGACGGCGCCGAGGCGCTCGTAAACCTGGATGTTCCAGTCGGGCTGCAACTGCTTGAGGAGGGTGCCAAGGGTGGCACTCATGATGCCGCCACCAATGAGCACGACGTCGATGGGGGCCTGTGCATTCACCCTCCCACTCTATCGGCGGCGACCGGATGCCCCGTGCACGGTGACACCGGACGACCGCCGGCCGCGGCCCGCGGCAGCGTCGCGGAGCGCCTCGCGGGTGGCTACACCGGCGCCGGAACGGGCAGGACGTCGTTGTCGCCGGCCTGCTCGAGCGCCTGCGCGGTGCTCGCCGCCGCGGCGACCTCGCTGACCGCGCTGCCCGCACGCGGGGCTCGCGGGACGACCGCATTCGCGCCGAACTCCTCGAGCCGGGCCACGGTGTTCTCGAAGCTCTGCGGGGTGCCGTAGTGGAAGCCCTGGGCGCTGCGGATGCCGAGCGCGCCGAGGTGGTCGGCCATCGCCTGGCTCTCCACGCCCTCGACGATCATCGAATACTCGAGCTTGTCGCCGAAGCCCTGCAGCGCGGTGAGCACCTCGCGCTGGCGCACGTCGTCGAGGTCGTCGACCAGGCTGCGGTCGATCTTCAGGATGTCCATCGGCATCCGCACGAGGGCGTCCACCGAGGAGTCCTGGGAGCCGTAGTCGTCGAGGGCGATCAGCAGGCCGATGTCGCGGAGGTGGTCGGCCTGGGCGCGAATGGCCGGGGTGACCCGGGCCATCGAGCGCTCGTTGAGCTCCAGGCAGAGGGAGATGCCGGGGTAGCGTTCGGCCAGTTCCTCGACGAAATCGCCGACCCGCTTGGGCACGATCTGGCCGGCCTCGACGTTGATGGTCATGCAGCCGATCCTGGGTTCGATCAGGCGGAACTCGTTGGCCGCGATCATGGCCTTGACGGCGACCTGCCGGGTCAGCTTGTCGAGGCGACCGAGACCCTTGGCCTTCTCGACCAGCGACGACGGCGAGAGCGGGCCGAGTTCGGGGTGGGTGTAGCGCACGAGGGCCTCGAAGGCCCAGATCTGGCCGGTGACGAGGCTGACGATCGGCTGGTAGGCGAGCTGGAGCAGGTCCTCGTCGATCGCCCGGGCGACGATGTCGTTCATCTCGGAGGAACGGTGGCCGGAGATGTTGATGCTGCTCTCCTTGGACGGCCCGCCGCGGCGCCGCGACTTCTTGATCGCGAGCATGCTCCGGTCGGCGTCCTTGAGCAACTCGTTGACATCCGTCTCGCGGTGCGCCGAGTAGGCCAGGCCGATGCTGACCACCGGGATGACCGCGGACCCGTCGACGGTCATCGGCTCGCCGGAGGCAGTCATGATCCGCTCGGCGATGATGTTCGCCTCGCCCAGCGACTTGAGGTGCGTCAGGATGATCACGAACTCGTCGCCGCCGACGCGGGCGACGACGTCGTGCGGTCGCACAACCATGCTCAGCCGGTGGCCGATTTCCCGGAGGATGCTGTCGCCCACCTGGTGGCCGTACCGGTCGTTCATCCGTTTGAAGTCGTCGAGGTCGATGAAGAGCACCGCGATCGCCTCGGAGTAGTCGCGGTTGTCGTTGATGTTGGCCAGCGCGACCTGGAACGCACCGTAGTTGGGCAGGCCGGTGAGCGGGTCGGTATTCGCGCGCACGGTCAGCCCGCCGATGCTGACGCGGGTCTCGTCGACCGCCTCGGCGGTGAAGGCAAGCGTCTCGAGGCTGACCCGGTCGTCCTCGGTGAACGCCCCGTCCATCGGGTCGCGCACGGCGACGACGAAGTGGCTCTGGCCGGCCACCAGGTTCACGGCAACGCCGAGCTCGCCCGGCTCCGGCGGCCTGGTGCGCACGCTGACGGATTCGACGCCGACCGTTTCCTCGACCGCGCGGCAGAGGATGTCGGGGATGTCCACGGCATCCGGCGCGGTCTCTCCGGCGCCCGGCAGCCGAGCGGCCGCCAGGGCGGCCGTGGCCGCACGGTTGCCCGCGATGAGCATCGTGCCCCCGGCGACGAGTCCCCGGAGCCGGCGCCGCATCGCCGACCGGCTGTTGGCCGCCTTGACCCCGACGGCCGCGACGGCCAGGCCGAGCAGCACGACGATGGTGGCCTCGGAGGCCGAGTTGATGATCGGCACGTGGTTGTCGCTCCAGTACGCCAGCCCGGAGGCAAGCGCCCCGCAGCCGACGATGGCGACCATGAAACGCACGGGAGCCAGGGCACGTCGGCCGCCGAGGTCCACCGGGGGCCGGGTGAGGCGCTGGCGGAGGGATTCGACGGCGACGACGAAGACGACGTAGCCCCCGGCCCCGATCGCGATGGCCAGGAGCTTGGGGAGCCCCACAGCGAGCATCCCGGCGGAGAACAGGACGGTGGCAATGCAGCCGGCGGCCACGAGCCCGGCGCTGTAGAGGGCGACCGTGACCCGACGAGACTCCACGAGAAGGGCGAGCGCAACGCCGAGCACGACGAGGCCCATGCCGCCGGCGGACGCGGGGATGGCCGGGGCCAGTGCCGGCAGCGCGAGGATTGGAAGGCTGACCACCGGCGTACGATGCGGCACAGTGCCCACCCTGACCCAGGTCAGCTCGAGGGCCGCGGCGCAGAACACCCCGAGCAGGCCGATAACCCAGAACTCGGTCGGGCCCAGGAGGAGAAGCGTGATGGAGCGGATGACCAGGACGAGGGCCAGGACCGCGAACACGGCGAAGGCAATGCGTTGCACGCCCGTTGGTCTTTGTTTCTCACCCACGATCAGACACTAGCCGAGACATCCGCCCCAGCCGGGCGCCCACGCACTTTCCGCCCCGTGTTGGGGTCGCCGGGTTACCGGCCGCGGTGCGGCGGCCGTCAGCCGGCGTAGATCCTTGAGGTTCCCGCCTCGAACTCGTCGAGGTCGCCGGTTTCGCCCGCGCGGAACGCCCGGCGCCCGACGACGAGCATGTAGGCGAGGAAGGCGAGCAGCCCGACCGCGCCGATACCGATCTTCACCGGCCACGGCCACGGGGCCGGCGTCACGAAGCCTTCGATCACGCCGGAGACGAAGAGCACGAAGACCAGGCCGATCGCCACCGTGAACAGCGCGCGGCCGTCCTGGGCGAGGGCCAGGCCGCGGGTGCGCACCCCGGGCGCGATCCAGGCCCAGAAGATCCGCAGGCCGCCGGCCGCCGCCACGAAGATCGCGGTCAGCTCGAGCATCCCGTGCGGGGCGATGTAGAGGAAGAAGACGTCCCCCTGGTCATACGCGAACATGACGGCGGCGTTGACTCCCAGGTTCTGGGCGTTCTGCAGGATGATGGAGGGCACATAGACGCCGAGGATGCCAAAAGCGATGCACTGCGCGGCGATCCAGGCGTTGTTCGTCCAGACCATTCCGGTGAAGGATGCGGCGGGGTTCTCCGAGTAGTAATTGACGAAGTCCTCGTTCGCCAGCTTCTGCAGCTGGGCATCCGAGCCGAAGTTCGCGAGGACCTGCGGGTTGGAGTACGCCCAGGCCGCGTAGAGCCCGGCGACGAGGAAGGTCACGAACGCCACCCCGAGGGTGATCCAGCGCAGGCGGTACAACGCGGCCGGCAGCTGGAGCACGAAGAACCGGGGCAGTTGCGAGAGCACGCTGGCACCCGCGCCGGTAAACCGCAGCCGGGCGCGCGAGAGCGCCACCGACAACCGGTCGCCCTGGACCGTCGACCCGGCGGCCGTCTTGATCGCCGACAGCTGGGTCGCGCCGGCCTGGTAGCGCTCGATGAGTTCGTCCGCCTGCTCACCGGTGAGCACGCGGCGCCTCGCCAACTCGGCAAGGCGATCCCATTCTTCGCGGTGCGCGGCTGAGTAGGCATCGAGGTCCATCTGCTTCAATAGTATTCATGGCGGAGCCGCGGATGTCGGTAGCCCACGGTGATGATGCCCGGGGCGACCATGAGCTCGTGACGGGGGAGGCCGTCGCCCTCGACGTGCGCCCGGCGAGCGTCATCCTTCGGGGGGCCGGCACGATCATCGACTGGATCGCCTATCTCGGGATCTTCCTGATCTTCGCCCTCGGCGTCGGCTGGCTGGTGGGCACCATTGACAGCGCGCTCGCACGGGCGCTCCTGATCGCCGGGCTCGTGTTCTCCATCCTGATCGTGCCGATGGTCGTGGAAACCGCGACCGGCGGGCGGTCGCTCGGCAAGCTCGCCGTCGGCGCCCGGATCGTGCGGGACGACGGCGGGGCCATCCGGCTGAGGCACGCCTTCATCCGCGCGCTCGTCGGCGTGATCGAGATCTACCTGACCTTCGGCGGCCTGGCGGCCATGACTGCGCTGCTGAACGGCCGGTCCAAGCGACTCGGCGACATCCTGGCCGGCACGTACAGCCAGCATGAGCGTGTGCCTCGGCTGCCCCCGGCATCCGCCGGCATGCCGGTGGGGCTCGAGGCCTGGGCCGCGACCGTCGACGTGGCCCCGCTCCCCGACCGGCTGGCCCGCCGGGTCGCGCAGTTCCTGCTCCAGGCATCGAAGATGACGCCGGCCACCCGGGCCAGGCTGGCGGCAACGCTGGCCGCCGAGGCCGCCGTGTTCGTTTCGCCGGTGCCGGATGCGCCGGCGGAGGTGTTCCTGGCCGGGGTCGCCGCGGTGCGCCGGGACCGTGAGTACGCGGGCCTGATGCTGCAGCGGGCGCGGCTCGAGCGGCTGAAGCCGGTGCTGACCGGGCGCCCGCACCGGTTCCCGGAGCGCTAACGGGTCTCGACGGGCTCGACCGCCGGGGGTGCGTTAACGAGAAAACGGCCACCCCGGGAGGGTGGCCGTTAACGCAGGAAAGCCACCCCGAAGGGTGGCTTTCCTGGTATTTCTAAGTTAAGTCCGGCGG
>NZ_SOEZ01000051.1 GCF_004402215.1 Cryobacterium tagatosivorans | reverse complement strand
GTAGGCGACCGCGCGGCGCATGACCTCGGCTTCCTGCTCAAGCAGCCGGATGCGCTTCTTCGCATCCCGGAGCTCCGCGGATTCCTTCTCGGTCACGCCCGGCTTCACGCCCTCTTCAACGTCGGCTTTCTTCAGCCAGTTGGCCAGGCAGGACTCTGAGATCCCGAAGTCCTTCGCGATCTGGTTCAGCGGGGCTTCGTGCTTCCGGGCCACGGCGACGACGTCGCGGCGGAACTCGGGAGGGTAGGGCTTGGGCATGGTGACATCCTTCCAGCGAAGACGAGTCTCCACAGGTTAGGTGACGTGCCCTACAGCCTGGTTACCCGCTGCGGTCTGAGGATCAGGCGGAGATGGATGTTGTGTTGAAGCGTAGCTCGTGCTCGATCGGGGTGGCATAGGCGAGCTGGGAGTGGCGTCGTGTGCGGTTGTAGAAGATCTCGATGTACTCGAACATGGCGTTCGCCAGGTCAACGCGGGTGCGCCACTTCTTCCGGTTCAGGAGCTCGATCTGCATGCTCGACCAGAAGGATTCCATCATCGAGTTGTCGTAGCAGTCGCCGACTGTTCCGAAGGAGGGCATCAGCCCTGAGGCGCGGATCTTGTTCGTGAAGGCCCAAGAGGTGAACTGCACTCCATGGTCGGCGTGCACGATGCCGCCGGGGCGAGGCTGGCGGTTCTTGATGGCCATATCGAGAGCGTTGACGACGAGATTGGTCTCCTGGGCGCTGTCGATCGACCAGCCCACGATCTTCCTGGAGAACGTGTCCATGACCGCGCAGCAGTAGACCTTGCCTTCTTTCGTGGGGTGCTCTGTGATGTCCGTGACCCAGAGTTCGTTCGGTGCCAGCCGGTGGAACTTTCGATGCACCAGGTCGTCCGCCGTGGCCACGCCGTGGAGCCGTTTCACCTTCGCCGGCCCCGGCAAACCTACGATCTGCGCGTCCGACATCAGGACGGCGACGAGTCTCTCGCTGACTTTGACTCCCAAACCGAGGGTCAGCTCGGCATGGACACGGCGAGACCCGTAGGTCTGCCGGGACGCGGTATGAATCTCACGGATCAGCCCCGTCAGCCATTGCCTACGCATCTGAGTCGGCGACAACGGTCGCTTCTTGTACTTGTAGTAGCCGGGACTGCTCACTCCGAGCAGCCGGCAGCATTGCTTGGCCCGATGACCTGCCTCAACGAGGGCATCGATCATCGGGTGAAGCCTTTTGGGCCCGGTCGATCCTCCCCGAACAGCTTCGACGCCTTCTTCAGGATCACGACTTCTTCCTCGAGCTGCCGGATCCGCTTCTTCGCCTTGGCCAGCTCGATGCTCTCCGGCGTCGTAATCCCGGGACGCTCTCCCCGGTCAATCTGGTCCTGGCGGACCCAGTTATGAATCGCGGCCGCGCTGACACCGAGCGCGACAGCGGCAGCGGTGATCGGTGTACCGGCCCGAACGAGCGCGACCGCTCGCCTCCGGAACTCGACAGGGAATGGTCGTGGCATGGAAGAAGCCTCTCAAAGAGAGCCCGATCTTCACACCGTTTTGGGTAACCAAACCGTGGGGCACGTCAAGGAGTCAACCAAACCGGGGGCAGTCCCGTTCAGGAGGAGGGCAACCCCGTGGGGGCTGGCACAGTGCCGCGCAGCGGTTCCGTTGTGGATAACTACGCCGGCATCACGCGTCCCCGGCCTATGGTGTAGTCATGGACGATACCGACCCGGGCTTGGACGAACCCAAACCGCCCTGCGGGCACTGCGGGGCAGACAACAGCCTCATCGTCACAGCCGGCTACCGGGGCCCCATCTACCTGGTGCTATGCCCAGTCTGTGATATCGGCGCGCGGTCGCTACCTGGATAGGGGGCGGCCTGAGAAATGGCAGTGCGCCCGGGGTAGCGTGGGGGATCGACTTTCATCGGCTGGCGTAGTGCCTTCGGCCGCGTACACAACAAAGCCCGGACCCACAGTGGGGAGCTACCCCAAAGCAGGATAAGTCAGACGAAAGTCACTGTCCGCTTAGAGCCCGCCAGACCATTCGAAGCAACTCTGAACAGGTTTCTGCGCAGTCGGGTGAAACACTCCGGTTGATATATAGTAGTCCATCATCAGCAGAGCCGGTGTCGAACGGGAGTTTCGAGCATGGTTGAGCCGGTCAAGACCCGCATCCTCGTCGCCGACGATGACCGGGACATCCTAGAGCTCGTGGTCTTCAAACTCACCCAGGCCGGGTACGAGACCGTCGCTGTCGCTGATGGTGTGGCGGCCCTTGCGGCCATCGAGGCCGACCCTCCGAGGCTGGCCATCCTCGACGTCATGATGCCCGGGTTGTCGGGCATCGACGTGCTCCGCAAGGTGCGGGCGAACGAGGCCACCAAGGACCTCGACGTCATCCTGCTCACAGCGCGCTCACGCGACTCCGACGTCGACGTCGGGTTCGCCACCGGCGCGAACGACTACGTCATCAAGCCGTTCAGCCCGCGCGAACTGTTGCACCGTGTGAACGCGCTTCTCGCGCGGGGCAACAAGTGAGGGCTGGTCAGGTCCTCCTGATTGTCATCGCCGTCATCGGCCTGTCCTGTGCGTCGTCAATCGCCGTGATTGCCATCTCCAAGTTCCGTCGTGGTCGTGCGGATGTCAGGTCCAGGGCCCTGCTCGCGCCCTATCGACACGCATTGATCGCGATAGCTTCCGGCGAGGACGAGGACGGCCAAGCCAAAACTGCGTTGTCTGCCCTCCCGGCGCCCACCTGGGATCGCCTGCGCCCGAGCGTGGTCGCCTTCCTGCCCAAGGTTCGAGGCACCCCGGCTGACGACCTGGGTGAGTTGTTGCGCTCCCACGGTGAGATCGAGCGGGCCACAAGGATGCTGACCTCGCGGTCAGCCATCCGACGCACCCGCGCGGCATACCTGCTCGGCTTGGTTCGTGATCCGAACAGCGCCGCCCTCGTACTGCCCCTTCTCGGCGACCCTGATGCGGATGTCCGGCTGGTAGCCGCTCGGGCACTGGGTGCCATCGGCGAGCCTTCGGCGGCGAGCGGCGTCCTGCACGCACTACGCACCTATCACGGGCAGATCGGTCTGCCGGCCTGGGTCGCCGCCGAGGCGTTGTTGGCGATGGGGGTCCAGATCGCTCCGGCACTCCGGATCGGTCTCGCCTCCGAGGACCCGGCGGTGCGCAACGTCTGCGCCCTGGTCGCCGGCCACGGCACCTTCGCCTCAGCCGCCCCGCAGCTGCGCATCCTGCTCGCCACGGACAGTGAGGGCGACGTCAGGGCCAGCGCCGCGGTGGCGCTCGGCCGCGTCGGCGGTGCCGAGGACGAGGCTGCCCTCGCACGGCATACGGATGCGTCCGAGACGACCGCGCTGAGGCGCACCTGCGCCACCGCTCTGGGCGACCTGGGACAGCGCGAAAGCCTGGACACACTCGCCGGGCTGCTCGACGATGGTGACCGCCGGCTCGCACAGCTGGCCGCCGACGCCCTGGTCCGGATCGGCTCCGAAGGCATCACCAGACTCAAAGAGGCCGCCGCTGGGCAGTGTCCCAGCGCGCGCGTGGCGCGCGGGGCCCTTGACCTCGCCGGGCTGCGTGGGCAACTGCCCGTCAGCGCAGAAGAGTCCTGATGACCTGGTCGGACTTCGTTGAGGGCTCGCGTCACGTCATCTCCGCGATCATGGGCCTGGTCGCCACTCCGGTGCTGATCTACTTCCTGGTCGTCAACACCTCGCTGCTGGTGCTGATCGGCCTGGCCGCGTGGGAGTTCCTGCGCCAGAACCGCCGCAAGGGCTACGCCGGTCGTGAAGAAACCGTGGCCAGCCAGCTGGCACAAGGGGTTTCGGTCGTCTTGCCCTCCTACAACGAGGAGGCGGTGATCGTCACCTCGGTGCAGGCCATGCTGTCGATGCGTTATCCACGCCACGAGGTCATCGTCGTCGACGATGGCAGCACCGACGCGACGTTCGAGCATCTGCGACGAGCCTTCGAGCTCGTGCCCGTTCAGCGTGAGGTTCCCTCCGACCTGCCAACCCGGGGCACCATCGTCGACGTCCACATCCCCCGGGACGGACGCACACGACTGGTGGTGGTGCGTAAGGAGAACTCCGGCAAATCGGATGCGATCAACGTCGGCATCAACGCCGCCGTCGAGCCGCTGGTGGTGTTCGTCGACGCCGACTCGATCCTGGATCCGGATGCGCTCATCGTGGTCACCAAGCCGTTTGCCGACGACCCCACCCGCGTCGTCGCGACCGGCGGGGTCATCCGCGCCGCCAACGGGTGCAAGGTCGTCGACGGACGCATCGTCGAGGTCAACCTCGCCAAGCCGTGGATCGTGCGCATCCAGGTCGTCGAGTACCTGCGGGCCTTCTTGCTCGGGCGCACGGGGTGGTCCAGGTTCGGCGCACTCATCCTGATCAGCGGAGCATTCGGCATGTTCCGCCGCGACGTCCTGGTGGAGGTCGGCGGCCTCAACCCCGACAGCATCGGCGAGGACTTCGAGCTCGTCCTACGGATCCACCGTCACATGATCGAGAACCGCCGGGACTACCGCGTGCAGTTCGTGGCCGAGCCGGTGTCGTGGACGGAAGTGCCGATGACCGCCACAGTGCTCCGCGGCCAGCGCAAGAGGTGGCACCGGGGGCTGTGGGAGACCTTGTGGAAGTACCGCGGGATGGCTTTCAACCCCCGCTACGGCAGGGTCGGGCTCGTGGCCATCCCGTACTACTGGGCCTTCGAGCTGATCGCACCGTTGCTGGAGCTCGTCGGGCTCATCCTGGTCGTGCTCGGCTTCGCGCTCGGGGTGGTCAGTACGCCATATGCGCTGATGTTCCTGGCCGTGGCCTATGGCTACGCGATTCTGGTGACCCTGGTCGCCATGGCCGTCGAGGAGTTGACCTTCCACAAGTACACTCGTTGGCGTGACCTGGGGACGATTCTGCTGGCCTCGGTGCTGGAGAACGTCGGGTACCGTCAGGCGACGGCATGGTGGCGTCTGGAAGGGTGGTGGGCGAGTCTGCGCGGCAAGAAACAGGTCTGGGGGACTATGACCCGGCAGGGCTTCGACGACGAGTCCTGTGCGGTGACCCGCAGTGAGCGCCGATGATTGACCTGCGCCGTCGCCGGGCGGCGCAGGGGCGGCCGATAGCCGCCCGACTGCGCCGCTTCGTCTATGTGCTCTGGGCCCTGCTCCTCCTTGTCTGTGTCACGGCCGTCGGTGCCCTGCAGATCCAGACCAACGAGGTCAACCGGTTGACCCTGGCCCTCGGCCCCGCCGTCGATGCCAACGGTCATGTCCTCCACTTCATGAGCGACGCCGAGACCGAGCTGCTCGGATATGAGCTCTCCCATGACCCGGAGCGGCTGACGCACTACCGCGCCGACCGCGCGCGGACGATGGCAGCGCTGGCGACGCTGCAGGACCCGCTCGCGCTGCTGGTGGGCGACCTCAACGCCGCCGACCACGCATTGCACACTGGCCTCGAGGGCGCTCAGCGCCTCGCCGTGGAGCAGTGGTGGGTCTATGCGCGGAACACGGAGCAGGCCGTGCTTCGAGGCGACAGGACAGATCTCCGGCGGGGTCACGCCCTGTCCGACAACTTCCGTCGGGTGAACGCCGCGCTCGGTGAGCACCTCACGACTGAGCGTGACGAGGCCAGGAGTTCGGCACAAGCGACAGCGGCGGCAGGAACGACAGCGACCATCGCTGCCAGCCTTGCGGCACTGGTGGCGACGTTCGTCCTGGGGCAACGGGCCGCGCGCTCCATGAGCCGGCCGATAGCTGAGCTGCGTGACACGGTGACACGTCAGCGCGAGGGCGAGCCAGGTGCGCGCGCTCGTGAGGATCAGGGTTCCCTGGAGATCCGGTCCCTTGCCGCCGACTTCAACGCACTTACAGAACAGAACCTTGGTCTGCAGCAGACCCAAGCACGCGCTCTGCGCATGCACCAGCTCACCTTCGAGGTCGAGCGTGCCATCCGTACGGCGCCAGACACCCAGCAAGCACTGGACGTCCTGTGCGCAGCATTGGGCGAGGGGCTCGGCGCCGACCGAGTCATGGCCAACACCGTCGATGCCGACCACAAGGTGCTGCTCGGCGCCCAGTGGCACCTGCCGGACCTGCCACCACTGGGGGATATGCCGGACGATCTGGTTCCGCACGTCGGCGGGCTCGCCGAGGAGCTGTGGCTGGCCGAGGGGTTCGCGGCTCGGGACGACTTTCTCGCGCCGGAGGTGCAGTCCCGGGAGCGATCCCGGATCTTTCACCGCGCTACCGGCGCCCGCGCGGTCATAATGGTCCCCATCGGGCTTGGTGACCGGGTCATCGGGGCGATCTACGTCCTCATGGTCCATGAGCCCCGACGGTGGACCGCGTCCGAGACCGGCGCCGTCCAGCAGGTCGCTGCGTTCGTGGCGCGGGTCATCGTGGAGGCCGATTACCGGGCGCACCAGAGCGAGTACGTCGAACGGATCGAACGGCTCGACCGCCAGAAGACCGACTTCCTGTCGACGGTGAGCCACGAACTGCGGACGCCACTGACCTCGATCAGCGGCTATCTGGAGCTGCTCCAGGACGGAGACGCCGGCGAGCTCACGGGGGAACAGCACCGGATGCTCGAGGTGATAGACCGCAACACGAGTCGCCTGCGCGGCCTGATCGAGGACCTGTTGGTGATCAACCGGATCGAAAGTGGCGGCCTCAAGGTCAACGTCACCCCGGTGTCCATGCGTGAGCTGATCACCCACACCGGCCAGGAACTGTCCCCGCTTGCGCAAAGTGGCGCCATTGAGCTCGACATCGATGCCGGTCCGGACGAGGCGATCGTCCAGGGCGACAGGGGACACCTTCAACGCTCGATCGTCAACATCGTCTCCAACGCCATCAAGTTCAGCCGCCCAGGAGGCGTGGTGACCATCAGGTGCACGCTGGACCAGGGCGCCCAGCGGGTCCTTTTCACCTGCCAGGACCGCGGTATCGGTATCCCGGCCGACGACCAGGCAAAGATATTCACCCGGTTCTACCGCGCGAGCAACGCCACGGCCCAGGCAATCCCCGGCACCGGCCTCGGGCTGGCCATCGTCAAGCAAATCGTCGAGGACCACGGCGGAGAACTGCGACTGACCTCGGTCGAGGGGGAAGGGACGACTGTGGTCATGGACCTGCCGTTGTCGGGGTCAGCTCACTAAAAGGCAAAAGGGCTCTCCTGCTGTTTCCGTGGGTTTGTTCCGGCTGGGGAGGGCTGGTTTGTGGCCGCCGAGGCTGAGCATGGCCAAGGCGATGAGTGATTCGGGTGATTTGAATCCGGAAGCGATGCGGGTGTTGAGTCTGATCTTCGTGTTCATCGATTCGACGCGTGCGTTAGAGAGCCCGTGCGGGGTCGCGGCGAGGATGGATCCTCGGTGGTTGACGAGGCTGCGTTGGAGTTTCACGAACGCGGGGATGCGGCACCGGCGTGCTCAGCCGATCCATTTGTCGGGTGCTTCACCGCTTCGTCGTAGGGGAGTTTGAAGATCGTGCGGAGTCCTTTTTTGAGGTAAGTAAGCCCGGCCGGGGGTGGGGTCGGTTTGGGCGATCCAGGCGAGCTTCACTTGCTGTTTCTCGGTCAGGTTCTCCGGGTTCTTCCAGAGCGCGTAGCGGGAGTTCTTCACGCCGGCCTGAGTCGTGCCACTTTAGTGCGTATCGCCCGTGAGCGCGTCCAGGATGGCCGCGGCGTCGGGGTCGGGCGGTGTGGTCGCAGGGTGCGGACGAGCTTCACGCACTCCAAAGTCGCGGGTCTGATCCGGCGGGCAGGACTGCGTTACCCGAACGCTGACCTGCGCCGCATCGACCTGCTCGACGAGCGCAGCCTGAACCGACAGCTGCTGGCCCAGCTCGGCACCTGCTCGTTCGTGGACCGGCAGCAGAACGTCGTCTTCCAAGGGTTCACCGGGTCGGGAAAGTCGTATCTAGGTTGCGCGATCGCCAAACGCGCCTGCGAGCACCACATCCGCGCCCACTACGTCCGCATGCCCGACCTCGAGGAAGCATGGGTCGCCGCCCAAGACAGCCCCGGCGGGGCCGGGAAGTTCCTCCGCAAATACGCCGCTTTCACCCTGCTGGTCATCGACGAGTGGTTGCTGGATCGACCCACGGAATCGATGCGCGGCATGCTGCTGGAGTTGATGGAGCGCCGCTACGGCGAGACCTCCACAGTGTTCTGCACCCAGTACTCGCAGAAGGACTGGCATGTCGCGCGTCGCGTTATTTGACGATGGCGGCGTCATCTTCGGTGACGATGCCTGGGTCTGAAAAGGCCCCGCCGGAGGATTCCGGCGGGGCTTTCGTCTGGATGGTGACGTGGTGGTCGTCAGTGGTGACGCGGGCTCATTCGCTGTTTTCGGTGATGGCCGATTGCGCGGCGGCCAGGTCGACGATCGCTTTGTCAGCGGCATAAGTCGCGATCAGCGCCGCGACCGCTAGGTTGTTCACCGCCCGCGGATAGCCCCGCGAGGCGAGGTGAATGGCATGGATCGCGTCGTCGGAGAAGAGCGGGTCGGACCGGCCCGCGAATTTCAGGTGTTGCCGGATGTAATCGGTCGTGTCGCCTGCATTCATCCCGGTGATTGTGTAACGCGTCGAGATGCGTTGATCCAGCGCCGAGAGCACCGCGAGTTTCAGCCGGCGGCGGAGTGTGGGCTGGCCGATGAGGAGCATCGCGAAGTGCGACCCCGTGTCCATATCGCTGTTGGTGAGCATGCGGAGCGCTTCGAGGTCGGTGTTGGTCAGCAGGTGCGCTTCATCGATCACGACCACGGGCAGCCGAGCACGTTCGTCGAGTTCCCCCGCGAGCAGCGCCGCGGTTTGCGAGGCGAGCACTCCGGAGAAGAACGCCGGGGTTCCGCCGAGCGCGGTGACGATGCGGGTGTGGATGCCGCGCATCGTGATCGTCGGGTCGGGGATATAGATCACCTGATGCCGGGAGGGTTCTAGCCCGGCGAGGGCAGCCCGAACAGCGACGGTTTTCCCGGCGCCGACTTCACCGCTGATCACCCCGAGCTGACGCTGACTGACACACCAATCGATGCGGGCGATCGCTTCCCGATGCGAGGGGTGTGGGTGCAAGGCTTGCGGCGGGATATCCCGGGCGAAGGGCATGCGGGTGAAGCCGTAGTGCGATTGCAACGTGTCGATACTCATCGGGCCACCTCCGAAACGCTCGGCACGAAGACGACCTTGCGGGCCGTCGCGGTGGACGCTTTCACGAAACTGATCGGCTCCCCAGCCATCGTGCCCTTATGGCGGGTCTCGACCAGGCGCAGGTAGTCAATGCCGGAGGCAGCGTTCTTAGCCCCGGTGTCGGAGCTGTCGGCCGCGGCGGACGAGGCCTTCTTATGCACGTGCCGGCGAATTTCGCTGAGCACCGCGATGCCAGCCGGGACGCCGTTCCCGGCCGAGACGGTGATCAGCCCGGCGAGGTCGAAGGGGTCATAGACCAGCTCCACCCGTTTGCCGACGAGGAGCTGATCGACTTGATAGGTATTGGACTGCAATGACACCGTCGCGGACTTCGTCACCGTGCGGATCGCCGACCAGCGGAACGCCTCCGCGATCTCTTCCCGCGACTTCCGCACCGGCTTGCGTCCGGCCCAGCTGGCATCCCAGCGTTGCAGCGGAGTTTGCCCCGTCGTGGAGTGAACGGCCTGGTGGTAAACCATCTCCACCCACGAACTGAAGAGCGCATTCAATTCATCCAACGACGTCACCATGCTGCCCACCCCCGCATCGACCTCGCCCGTTTTGGTGTCGACGGTGGTGATCTCGGTGAGGAACTGCGAGTTGACGGTATTGAAGAACCGCTCGATCTTCCCGCGACCCTGAGGTCGGTATGGTGCCGAGTGCGTCAGCCGGATTCCGAGCTTCGCGCAGGTCCGCGACAAGGACGCATCAATAAATGCCGAGCCGTTATCAACGTAGCAAACCCCCGGAATTCCGCGGGATTCCAACGCCGGACGGAGGGCTGCAGTGAGGCGGACGGAGTCTTCGGCGTAGGCCCATCGGCCTGCCGTCACGAGGCGGGTGTGGTCGTCGAGGAACGCGAACAGATACGTTTTCCGCCCATTGATCCGCGGGCCGTGGAGGCCGTCACCTACCCACATTTCGTTGGGGTAGTCCGCTTCGAACCGACCGAACACCTCGCGGACGCCGGTCGGGAGTTCCAGCGTGCGGAAGTGCCGCAGCAACGTCGACTCCGAGGGGGCGTCGCCGAGGGTGTCCATCATGATGCGGCGCACCTGCGCGGAGGTGCGGGCGGGGCGTTCGCGTTTCAGCGTCGCCGCCAACGCCAGGATCTGCGCCGGCGTGACGGCGCCCTGGGCGCGGCCGCGGGGTTTCAACGCGTCGAACCCGCCGCGGCGCCATGCCCGAATCCACCGGTCGATGGTGTCTTTGGAGACCGTCACCGTGCCGCCGAACGGCCCCGGATGCACCATAGCCGCGAGGTCTCTCACCATCGGACCGCGCTGACGCGTCGTGATCGCAGCATCTGCAGCGCCGCGGATGAGCTGATAATGGAAGAGCGCGATCTTCTCCATCCGATCGCGGCGCACTGCCGATTCCGACGGCGACCCCGCCGGAACAAGGAGCGACACGGCAGGGCTCACCGGGGAAACCCGGGGCACCACCGGTGGCAGCGTCGGCGGGAGGGTCGGCGGTGTTGCGGGCATGAATGGTCCTCTCAAACAGTGAAGACGCCGATCACAGGGATATGGCAGGCGCTCCTGCCACCTTTCCGCCCAGCAACGCCGAGCGTAAGGGCTGGCTGGTGTTGGGAGCTGCGGCCCACCAGCTCGAGCAAAAAAGCCGCCCGTTCGTCGTGGCGATGCCGGCCTGGATCCACGTCACCGTGACGGTCGCGGCAAACCGACGCGCCAGCCCTTCGGCATATGCCATCAACACCGACAATGCCTCCCCGCCGGTGGTGCCGGCAGGTTTGGGCCAGAGCACGACGGCGTCGGGAGCGTCTCGCACCAACAGGCTCGTGAACCGCTCGCCGACTACCACGGCCGAGGTGACGAAGGCGCGGAGCCAGCCGCGGACCGTCGAGGCCGGTCTTCCGCAGCCCGCCGCGATCTTCCGGTGGCCCCAACCCAGCGCCGTCTTCGCCTCGACCGCTGCCGCGATCACCTCAGCCGTATCGGCCCGCCGCGCGGCCAACCGCACCTCGAGGAGCACATGCGTGCCCTGGCATGCCGTGCACCGGGAACGGCGCGGCCGGAGCCTGCGGCCCGCCCAATCCGTGCCGAGGCCCTCGCGAATGACGCGGTCCCTCGCCCACCCCCAGGGGCGCAACCGGCCACCACAATCGGGGCACGCTACGCGCCCGACCCGCAGGTCCAACTCGACAACAACAGAATCATGACTTACCGTGAGCATCAGCGCGGCCTTTACGCGTCAGAACGGCCCGGCGTGATCCGCAAAGATTGCACGCCGGGCCATTCGTCTATCCGGACATCGTCAGCCTGACGCCGCCGACCACCAGGAACCAAATCCAGGCGCGCTAAAACCCATCGTCACCGGGGAAGACGCCCACGTCGTCACCCCGCGAGACGCTCAACACTGGCACCAGCGGCTGGGCTCGGGAGTCCACGCGGACGCGATCATGGACCGGATCATCCACAACACGATCTGGGTCGAGACCGGCACCTACAACATGCGCGAGCACACCGCCCTCACCAGCGCCTAACGCCGGGCGAAGAGAGCCAGTGGCTCCGAGTCACACCACCACTGGCTCTCTCTCGCACGATCGCTGGCTCTGAACCGCACGATCGGATGGCTCTCAAAGCATCAAATACTCAGACTCATAATCCGTTGGTCACGGGTTCAGGTCCTGTCCGCACACACTCTGCGGTGCGGGGCCGGCGCCGATACAGTGCTCAACATGGAACTTGCTTCGGTGGTCGTAAATCTTGGGATCTTTATTGCGACCGTGATAGCGGCTGTTGTCGCCTTGCGCTCGGTCAACGACGCTCGCCAAGCCAGAGACCAGGCTTCCGCGCACGAGCGCACTGCCCTCGATGCCGCTACTCGATCAGCCTCGGCAGCCGAGGTCGCCATGCGGCATCACGAACGAACCGCAGACACTCTGGAAAAGCAGACCGCGCTCCTCGAATCGGCGGCTACGCATCGTGAGGAGTGGGCCCTTGAAGCTCTCACAGACCCGAGCATCGATCAGCGATGGAAGGCAACGAACAAGACAGGATACGACGTCATGTACGTCTCTATTGGCACCCCTGACGGCTTCAATGACAATTGGATAAAGCCCGACGTGGAGGAGGCTGTCGACGTGCCGCGCGGTGGAAGTATTTTCTTTACTTTCATTCGACGTCTCAGCTCGCCGACGAGTCGAACGATCTGGGTGCTCTGGACGCCGGTGGACGGTTCGGCGCAGAAGAAATTTGTTAAGACGATTCACTAAACGGTGACGCCGGAACTTGCAACACCCGCGCAGAGATCGTGACATGTCGGATTGGGGTGTACCCCAATAGGCGTCAGGTGGCAGTACTTGAAACCGTAAACATAGGGTCACTCTCGCATAAGTAGACAGCCCGCGCCGCCGGGTCTTGGAGCTCAGCTCGACAGTAGGGGCTGGAGATTCTCAGCCGGCGTCGTCTCAGCGGCCAGCCACCTAGAGCTGCTGTAATCCCAGCAGCGAATCTCAGTCAGTCGTGGTCTCGACGTAAAGAGACATGGCCATCGTCGACACATGAAAGCCGGGCGCGGCGTCCCTGATCGCCTTCCGCACGCTCTCCGGATCCAAGTTCGCGATTCCGAACGGGCCACGCTTCTCGTGACGGTAGTGAGCCCTTGCGCAGTTCCACAGGTTTGCCAGCTGCTGAGAGATCAGGAACACCGACGCGAGGTAGCGTTCTGGATCCACCCATGTCGTTGAGAGCGACCAGGGAGTGTCCGCTCGTGGGCTGTAATCGAGGAAACTGATCGCCGGCCCGTCGTGCTTGATGAGGTCTCCAAAAGCCAGGCCGGCTTCTCCCGCACTCACCCCAAATCCGTGTTTCGCCGAGTTGTACAGGTTCGAATCGTCGAGCAAACGAGTGACCGCGAACTCCATCAGGACCGCAATTGCTTCTCGATGCTGTGCCCACGATTCCGGAGTAGCCGTGTCGCCCCACGCTTTATATGTCTTCGAGTAGGTGAAGACCTCCATGAGATCGTCGAGCAGCTCCGCGTCCCCGTCCTGAAGACGGTCCCTCAGAGATCGGAGTTTCGCCGGGAAGACCCTGGGCTGTTTCATCTCCGCGAGAGCGACCCAGGGACAGGGATTCCGGTCGGCATGGGCCAGATAGAGCCGGGCGAGGCTCTCTGAGGCGTGGTGAAGGAGAACGGTCGCATCCAGCGCTGCGAAGCGATCACGTTCCTCGGTATCCGGACCGTCATCCGACGATGAGTCACCCGGCCCTACGATGACGGACAACTCTCCATACTTGTATTCAGTCTTTTCGGTCGGCAGCTCCCGGCCCAAGTGCCGCACCAATGCCGTGAAGCGGTTGTCAAAATACTCGTTTGGACCTGGGCGGCTATAGAAGCGTCGATTCAGCTCGTCGAACTCGGCCGGATGAACTTTGGGGCTGCTCGGCTTGTCGGTCATGACGAGGAGGCTATCTCCTCATACCGAAACCCGCGAAAATGATCGTTTCAGGTGGGATCTCGGCCGGCGACGCTGACTGTCATCGTCCGCACCCGTTCACTACTCCGCTGTTCGCGTGCATCGAGTTGGACACCCCACTCAAGCCACATCACGCAACAAAAATTGATACCTTTGCTGGACATAGAATTAGTGACTGATTAAGTGACAGTTTCTGCTTCCAACTCGGACAGGACCTGTCTGTCACCCAAACGAACGTATAAATGACAGGGGTTGGCATGCTCGTCGGGTATATGCGGGTGTCGAAGACTGACGGGTCGCAGAGCACCGATCTCCAACGGGACGCGCTCCGGGCTGCTGGCGTCGAGCCGGGCAACCTCTACGAGGACCAGGCTTCGGGGAAGAAGGACGACCGGCCGCATCTGACCGCCTGCCTGAAGGCGCTGCGCCATGGCGACACCCTCCTGGTGTGGAAACTCGACCGGCTCGGTCGTGACCTGCGCCACCTGGTCAACACCGTGCACGACCTCACCGACCGAGGCATCGGCCTCAAGGTTCTCACCGGCGAGGGCGCCGCGATCGACACCACGACAGCATCCGGGAAGCTAGTCTTCGGGATCTTCGCTGCCCTGGCGGAGTTCGAGCGAGCACTTATTTCTGAACGCACTGTCGCCGGGCTTGCCGCGGCGCGGGCACGGGGGAGGACCGGCGGGCGCCCGTTCAAGATGACGCCGGCTAAAATCCGCCTGGCCATGGCCGCTATGGGGCAAAAGGAAACGAAGGTCGGCGCCCTTTGTAAGGAGCTCGGGATCACCCGGCAGACCCTGTATCGCCACGTTTCCCCAACGGGGGAGCTGCGACCCGACGGGGCGAAGCTTCTCGCCAAAAAGTAGCCCATCCGAGAACGCGGCGACTGAGCGCCACGTCGAAACGCTGTGGAGTGTGCTGCTGAAAGGGCAGGCAGGCAGGCACAGCTAGGAAATGAAAAACTCCGGGTCCGCCTAGGCGAAGTACCGGAGTTCCCAATTCGTGGCCCAAGTAACATGAAACAGCGGTCATCGAGGGCTTGCAGATCAATCTTAGCTCGGAGGGCGCCCTGTGGCAACGACATCGAGCGACGGGCCCTGGGTAGAGGAATGGCTGAGCGTCGGCCGGTTCTCTACCTATCTCGCGGCCGGCGGCGGATCTCGCTCACGGGCTTTTGAGCTCTATGAGTGGAACGCGAAGCTGAGCGCGGCGTTCTTGCACGATCTCAGCCATCTGGAAGTTGGTCTGCGTAATGCGTGCGATCGCCAGCTTGCAGCGGCCACGCTCCCTGGTGATGCTCACTGGACGGATCCGGCCACACTGCTGACATTGTTTCCCGTCGTGATGCGACGGGACCGGGCCATCGGTCGCTCGCACGACGTGAACAAAACTCCACGAGGCAACGTCGAACGGGCGCGGCTCAACGCAGCGACGATATCCCACACGCCGCCAATACCCGGCAAAGTCGTGGCCGAGCTTATGTTCGGCTTCTGGACCTACCTCTTCGCGGACGCTCACGAGAAAACCATCTGGGTTCCACACCTTCACAAAGCATTCCCGCCAGGTACCGACCGCAATCGGCTCAATGACGCATTGGCCGCGCTTCGAGACTTCCGAAACAGAGTGGCTCACCACGAGAACATCCTCAACGGCTCTGAAAGCGAACGGCGCCGAATGGTCTACGTCATCCGGTTGCTCTCTGCTGACGCGCTCGCTCACTTCAAAGCCAACAGTGAGGTAGCTACGATCCTGGCCGGCCGACCGTAGGGAAGCTTCTAAGACCAGGGCGCGCCGTCCTGATGGCGCGTCCCCGGGCGCCATCAGCCATCTGCATCTCGGTGTCTCACCACCTGAACTCGCCACGCATGGGGGCGAGTTCAGGTGGTGAGAGCGACACCGGGGTTACGAGACGAACGTCCGGCTTTCGAGGACCAGAGGTTCTGATGACGCAACATCGTTGCACGCGTCGGACTGAGATGGTGCGCCTCGACGATGACGGTTGCTGGTGCGCCGCACCGTGGAACGACGCTCAACCGACACCATTCACCAGAAAAAAGCGGCAGGAATTCAGGGACGATTTAGTCCTTGAATTTAAGGGCAGTCTTGAGGCCACGATATACGCGTGAGCTGTCGGAGCCGATGGGCTCACAAATGACGACGGTGATCTTACAAAGTCGACCAGCCCGGCAGTCTACGAGTTCGGGACGCGCATTCCCCGGTACCAGGCCGTTATAATTCTTCCCAGCGACACGGGGTGCCGACTGCATGACGGTCGGCTGAGACGACACCCGTTGAACCTGATCTAGTTCGAACTAGCGAAGGGATGTCACGGAGAATTACGTGCACCGCACTGATGCCGGATCTCGTCCTTTCGCCTTACCCAAGGTGAAGAAAATCATGCAAATAGCAGAACAGATTGTCCTGGTCACCGGCGGCGCACGCGGCCTGGGCAAAAGCATCGTGAACGCTTTTGCGGTTCAGGGCGCCCGGGTGGTCATCAACTATCGCAACAGCGCCGCAGCGGCGGAAACCCTGGCTTCCGGCTATGGGCCTGAACATGCTCTTGCCGTACGAGCCGACGTCACCGATCCGGCCCAGGTCGCGGCAATGCTCACGCAGGCTCAGGCACATTTTGGCACCACCGTGACAACGGTGGTCAATAACGCGTTGGCTGATTTCAGTTTCAACGGCGACGCTCGCTCCGGCGCTGCCGACATCGGCTGGGACGAGTTTGAGGCGCAGTTCTCTGGCAGTGTCCGCGGTGCCCTGAACACGACCCAGCAGGCGCTGGCAGGCATGCGCGAGGCCGGGTTCGGCCGCGTCATCAACATCGGCACCAACCTGTTCCAAAACCCGGTGGTGCCCTATCACGACTACACGGCCGCCAAGGCCGCCCTGCTCTCCCTGACCCGCACTCTCGCCTCAGAGCTTGGCCCGCACAACATCGCCGTGAACATGGTCTCCGGCGGGCTGCTGCGCACCACGGATGCCAGCGCGGCCACCCCCGAGGACGTGTTCGACTTCATCGCCGCGTCCACCCCTCTGCGCAGGGTGACAACCCCGGCCGAATTTGCGGATGCGGTACTTTTTTTCGCCTCCCCCTGGGCGCGGTCGGTAACCGGGCAGAACCTGATAGTCGACGGCGGCCTGGTGATGAACTAGGGCCGCGCCGGTCATGTCAGCCCCGCGCCAGCTCCACTTCAATGCGTTCCTCATGGGTTGCGGCCACCATGGCGCCGCTTGGCGGCGGCCGCAGTCGCCCATCGAGCAGTTGGGAGACATCAGTTTCTACGAACGGCTCGCCCGAAGCGCTGAACGTGGCCTCTTTGACGCGGTGTTCTTCGCCGACGGGCAAGCCGTCGGCGATGTGAGTACCGGCCCGCGATGGTTTCTTGAGCCGCTGACGGCGATGGCCGCGATGGCGCGGGCGACGAGCCGGATCGGGCTGGTCAGCACCGTCTCGGCGACCTTTTACACGCCTTTCCACGCGGCGCGCATGCTTGCATCGTTGGATCACATCAGTAAGGGGCGCATTGGCTGGAACGTGGTCACTTCCATGTTTGACGCCGAAGCCCGCAACCATGGAATGAATGTGCTGCCCTCCCACGATCAGCGCTATAGCCGGGCGGCCGAGTTCATCGAGGCGGCGCTGAAATTGTGGGATTCGTGGGAGGACGATGCTCTGGTCTTGGACCGCGGAGGTCTCTATGTTGACCCGGCCCGGGTGCGGCCGATCGGCCACTCCGGTGAGCACTTCCGGGTGGACGGCCCGCTGACGGTGCCGCGCCCGCCGCAAGGTCGACCGGTTCTGTTTCAGGCCGGCGCCTCCGTCCCTGGCCGGGAGCTGGCCGCCCGTTATGCCGAAGGTATCTATGCGGTGGCATATGACCTCGCCAGCGGGCAGGAGTACTACCAGGATGTGAAACGGCGCATTGCCGTAGCCAAACGCGATCCGGATACGGTGTTGATCATGCCCGGCCTCGTCACTTATGTGGGGTCCACACAGGCGCAGGCGCGTGCGAAGCAAGCGGAGGTCGACGCCCTCCTGCCGACCGAGCAGTCGCTCGCGCAGCTGGGAACGTTCGTGCAACAGGATTGCAGCAATTGGGATTTGGATGTGCCGGTGCCGCCGCTGCCGTCGCTGGCCGGCTTCACCGGGCCGCAGGGCCGGTATGCGACCATCCTACGAATTATCGAGGCTGAGCAGCCCACGGTAAGGCAGTTGCTGGGCCGGCTCGCCGCCGGCGGTGGGCATTGCACCATGGTCGGAACGCCGGAGCAGGTCGCCGACCAAATCGAGTTGTGGTTTCGTTCCGGTGCCGCGGACGGCTTCAATGTGATGCCGCCGCTGCTGCCGGAATCATTGGATGAGTTCGTGGACCGGGTGATCCCTGTGTTACAACGGCGCGGTCTGTTCCGCACCCGCTATACCGCGGATACCTTACGTGGGCACCTGGGGCTGGAACGACCCACGATCGGCGCTGCGGTTTAGGGTCCTCTGGGCGAGAGGGTTTCCTCGTGCAGGGTCGCCAGGAGCGTGCGTTCGTATCCGGCGAACTCTGCCGAGGTGGTCATCGACAGCTCGCGCGGCCGGGGCAGGTCGATGGTCAGGTTCAGCCGCACGGATGCCGGCCGCGCGCTGAGGACGACCACCCGGTCGGCGAGGTAAATCGCCTCACGGATGTCGTGGGTGATCAGCACCGCAGTCCAGGCGTTCTGGGACCACACCCCCTGCAACCAGGACTGCATGTCGGTGCGGGTGAGGGAGTCCAGGGCCCCGAACGGCTCGTCCAGCAACAGGACATCTCTGCCCTGCACCACGGTGCGCAGCAAGGCCGCGCGCTGGCGCATGCCTCCGGAGAGTTCGAAAGGATGTGCATCTTCAAAACCGGACAGGCCGAAGGCCGCAAAGAGACTGGCCGCCCGTGCTCGGGCGGTCTTCTTGGTTTCCCCCGCAACCTCGAGGCCGAGGGATGTGTTCTCCAGAATGCTGCGCCACGGGAACAACAAATCCTTCTGCGGCATGTATGCGAAGTGTTCGTGTTGACCGGTGACGACATCCCCGTCGACTAAGACCTCGCCGGAACTGGCCGTCTCCAAGCCGGCCATGATGTTGAACATGGTGCTCTTGCCGCATCCGCTCGGACCGATCACGGCAACGAATTCGCCCGGCCGCGCCGAGAAGGCGATGTCGTCGAGGACCGGCCGTACCTGCCCGTGGCCGAGCGGAAACGACTTACCTATTCCGCGCAGTTCGATCTTCGGGGGAGTCGCCTCAGCCATGCCAGCTCCTGCGTTCCTTCGAATGCCAAGGGATGATCGCCCGTTCGGCGACGTAGGTCAACAGGAACAGGCACACGCTCACGAACGCGGTCACCGCAACGGCAGCCAACACAAGATCGGTGCGAAACGAGTTCTTCATCACCGCCATATAAATGCCCAGGCCTCGCTCGGCGCCGACGTACTCGGCAAAAATGGCACCGGTGACGGCGTAGGCGATTCCGATTCGAAGGGCCGTGAAGAACGAGGGAAGCGCCGACGGGAGACGCACGTACACGAACTGCTTCCACCGGTTAGCCCCCATGCTGCGCAGCAGATTGATCGCGTCCCGATCGGTGCGGTTGAAGCCGTCAATCAGTCCGACCGTGACCGGAAAGAATGTCACCAGGGCGATGACGATGACTTTGGGCAGCATTCCGAATCCGAACCAGATGATCATCAGCGGCGCGATCGCAATGATGGGTATAGCTTGGGATGCCACCAGCAGTGGCACCAGTGCTCGCCGCAGCCATGGCGAAAAATCGATCAGGATTGCCAGCGTCCAAGCGACGGTCAGGGAGACGGCGAAGCCGAGAAACGTCTCCTGCAGGGTGGGGAGCGTATTGTCCCAGATCGTGGTGCGGGCCTCCCAGCCCTGCTGAAGAATGCGCTGCGGGGAGGGCAGGATCGCCGGCTGCACTCCGCCTGCCGTCACCGCCACCTGCCAGGTGATCACGAGCGCGGTGAGGATCGCGGCGGGAGGCGCTAGCGCCGAGAGTGCAGTCGTGCGGGGCGCTGTAGCCCGCTTCACGGTGATGCTATTTTTCACTGAGGTAGTGCTCAGTGAACAGTGTCGACGTGTCCAGCGGCGCTGTGAGCGGTTTGCCGTCTTCGTCGGCCAAGAGGCCGGCACGGTAGAGGAAATCGGCCAGCTGCTGCCAGGTGTCTACCGTTTGAGTGCCTACTTTACCGTTGGCGTCTTTGAGGTAGGAAGCGCTCAGTTTTTCCTGGCTTTGGTACACGAGTTCCGTGTTTTCGAAGGCACCGGGGTTGGCGTCGATCAAAATGTTCGCCGCGGCATCTGGATGGTCGGCGGCGTATTGGTACCCCTTTTGCAGGGCCTGGACGAACTGAGCAGTGGCGGCAGGGTACTTGGCCGTCCAGGCCCGGTTTGCCTCGACGATCACCGAGTATTGGTCCGGTAGGCCATAGTCGTGCAGAGCGAAGAACTTCATCGGGGTGCCGCGAAGAGCGGCGTCGATGCCCTCCCAGGTGGTGAATGCCGAGGTGAAGTCAACTTTGCCGGCATAGAGGGCCTCATAGGCGGAGGTGCCCAGCGTGATTTTCCTAAACTCGCCCGTTCCACCGTCGTTCTTGATGACATCCGCAGCCTCGGTGGGAAAAGTTGCACTGGGGTCTGCCATGCCGAGGGTCTTGCCGTCGAGGTCCTTGGGGCTGCGAATGTCGTCGCGGCTGGCCAGGACCCCGATCGCCGTAGCGTCGTGCTGCAGCACCGACATCACCGAGATGTTGCGCACACCCGCTGCCGCCGCGAAGGTGGCCGCGTCCTGGAAGCTGATACCGAAGTCAGCTGAGCCGGCGTTGATGAGTGCGTCGGTGGATGACTGGCTGTATGGGAGCACCTTCACCTCAAGCCCCGCCTGCGTGAAGTAGCCCTTCTCAAGAGCGACATACAGCCCGGTGTGATTGGTGTTCGGTGTCCAGTCCAAGGCGAAGGTCACCGGAGTCAACGCGGTAGACGAGGCGGTGCCAGTCGCCGAGCCTGAGGCGCAGCCACTCAGAACTGTCGCCGCGGCAAGAGCCAGCGCGCCCACCGTCACCCACGACGAAGGCGCACTTTTGAGTAGGGATAGTTGCACTGTCGTGCCCTCCTTGATTGCAGGAATATCAGGGCACGGGATGTGAGAAAATTGCCTCCCTGCGCTGGCATGATCCAGATCAGGTTCGACGGTCGAAGATTGATAATCTTCCTCTCAGCCCGGCTCACCGGACTCCCGTGTTCAAGACGAGTGTAACCAAGAAACAGCCAAGCCTGGACGAACAACGTGTTGGTTCACACTCAATGCGTGCGTACCAAGTCATCGAACAGCACCATTACGACTCCGACGAGGTCGCCGCCAGATCCCCACTCTCGCCGCGCGCTTGCAGACAATCACAACCAGGAAAAAAGGGCCAGAACATGGCCGAACGCAAACATGGCTAAACGCAGTCCCTGACACAGAGTGCTACGTTGTTCCTCGTCCACACGGGAGCCCTCTTGCAGGGGCTGAGAGGAAGCTGAGGCAGCTTCGACCGTTGAACCTACCGGGTAATGCCGGCAAAGGAAGTGAAGTTGATGCGTTACGCCCACCCCAACACCGCCTCTGCCCCCGCTCAACTGCCACCGTCCGCACCGCCAGGCATGCGCCGCGCCATACGGGGCGGGATCTTCGGCAACTATGTGGACCAATTCGACATCTTCCTACCCGTCATCGCCCTGACGCCAGCAGCGGCGCATCTTTTCGGGTCGGAAAACCTGGTCAGCAACGCCGGACTGATCTTTGTCGCGACGCTGCTCGGGCGGCCGATAGGAGCAGCGATCTTCGGTCCGATCTCCGACCGCATCGGCCGCACGGCGACGACCAAGGTCGCACTCACCGGCGTGGCGCTGACGACACTGCTCATCGCACTGGTTCCCAGCCACGCCGTGTTCGGTGCAGGATCGCTCCTGTTGATCCTGGCGCTGCGTTTTCTCGGCGGAATTTTTCTCGGCGGTGAATACACCTCGGCTGTTCCACTGGCGATGGAATGGTCCGAACCTGAACGGCGAGGGCTTGTCAGCGGGCTGATCATGTGGATGTCACCCTGGGCCAACGCCACCATCGCCGGCCTGGTGTTCGTACTCCACGGCACGCTCGACACCGCCAGTTACAACGCATGGGGCTGGCGCATCCCATTCCTGCTCGGCGCCGTGCTCGCTTTTGGAATGCTCGCCTATTATCGTGCCCGGGTTGAGGATTCCCCGATGTGGACCCAGACCCCACGCCGCACGAACCCGCTGAAGGAAATTCTCATCGGCGAACACCGCCGGGCGCTGTGGCAGGTATTCATTCTGATGAGCGGCATGTGGTTGCTGACTTACATGGCCATCCCGGTGCTGACTGGGCAACTCGGCGCCGATGCCGACGTGGGCGCACAAACCATAACGTTCGCGATGATGTGCGGCACCGCCGCAAGCGCCTTCACCATGGCCGGTTGTGGGCACCTGTCGACGTTCACCGGCCGCCGCGTTTTCTTCATCGGCTTCGGCCTGATCGCAGCGGTACTGGGACCGGTGATCTTCCTAGCCGTCTTCACCGCCGCCGGCACCACGGTTTTGGTGCTGCTGGTCGTGGCGCTGCAGATCGTCACCGTTTCCGGCTACGGCCCGGTCGGCGCCTACCTGGCCGAACGCTTCCCGACTGCCGTGCGCTCCAGCGGCTACGGGGTCGGTTATAGCCTTTCCATCGTCATTCCAGCCCTCTACCCGTACTATCTGCCGGCCCTGCAGAATGTGCTCGGCGACCACGGCGCCGTCGCAGCGCTGCTCGCACTGGCTGGAGCGCTCGTGCTGACCGGCGCGCTGGCCGGCCCCGAAACAGTGCGGGTCAGCCTTGGGGCGGCCCGCCTGCCCACAACCGATGAAAGTGGTGGATAGGACCACGCCCGGTACCGACCTCGAGTTCGTCGGCGTGTTCCAGACTCTCCTGCAACCAGGACTTAGTCATCGATAACGCGACGCTCCAGTCCCCGAGCCGGGCCTGCAATGTCGCCATCGCCGACGACATCGAACATCCGGTTCCGTGGGTATTGGCGGTGTCCACCCGATCGGCTGCAACCTCAATCATCGGCCGGCCGGCGGGCAGCTGGCCGGTGGCATCCACCAGCGCGTCGGGGCACACGGCACCCTCTAGATGGCCGCCCTTGACCAGCACAATGACGTTATGCGCCGACGAGAGTCGCTTGCCCTGCTCGAGTGCGTGCGGCCAGGTCGAAGCGGTCGGCTCTCCCAACAGCACCCCCAATTCCGCCAGGTTCGGTGTGACCAAGTCGACCCGGCTGAGCAGCCGGATCATGGCGCTTTCTGCAGCCGGCTCGAGCAGCCGGTCGCCGCTGGTGGCGACCATCACCGGGTCAAGCACCACCACCGGCGGTTTCACCTTCTCCAACCAGTCATCGACGGCCTGAACGATCTCGGCATTGCCGAGCATCCCGATCTTGACCGCATCGATAGTGACGTCGTCGCTGACGGCATCGAGCTGTTCACGAAGGAAGGCCACCGGCGGAATATGCACCGACCTCACCCCGTGGGTGTTCTGGGCAACCAGCGCGGTGACGACGGCCATCCCGTAGCCGCCCTGCGCGGCAATGCTCTTCAAGTCCGCCTGGATGCCGGCCCCACCTGTTGGATCGGTGCCAGCGATGCTCAGAACTCGGGGTACTGTGCGCGGCAGGACGGTACGAATCATCGGTTCCACTCCTCCACAAAATCCTCGGCCACCCGTTTCGGGTCCGCGGCGGCACAGATCGCGGAGACCACTGCGACACCTGCCGCCCGCACCCGGCGTAGCTCGCCCACGTCGTCCAGCAAGACTCCGCCAATGGCCACGCAAGGCAGGCCTGCCACGGCAGCGAACCCGGCGAAACCGTCCACGCCGATCGGCGTCGGATGGTTCACTTTTGTGGCCGTCGCCCGGATCACACCAACGCCCAGGTAGTCGACCGTTCTATCCGGCAGGAGAGCCACCTGGCGGAAGTGATCGACAGTATTGGCGGTCAACCCGATGATCGCGTCGTCGCCGACGATCATCCTCACGGCCGTAACCGGAAGGTCGCTTTGGCCGAAGTGGACGCCATGCACGCGGGCGCCCGCAGCGCGGGCAGCCAGGAACACGTCGATCCGGTCGTTGATGAGAATCGCGGCCAGGTCACCGACAGCCTCGGATATGCGCAATACGAGCTGGTAGAAGTCGGCAGCGGACGCATCTTTCTCCCGGATCTGCACCGTTCGGACGCCCCCGGCTACCGCCGCCCGCACCGTCTCGACCACCCCGCGACTGCCACATAACGCCGTGTCGGTGACCAGATACACGCCTGGCGTGAAAGTCTCCCTACTGAACTCAGTCATGACATCGCTATCGACGCCCGGATCGCGGCCCCGTCAACGCTCGCCAATGCGTCAAGGAACGCGACGGCAAAACTGCCTGGACCGCCGGCGCCCACCGCCGCCCGCTCGGCCGCGATCGTATATACGGCCGTCGCGGCGGCAGTGGCAACAAGACGATCGTCGCCGACCGCGAGGAAAGCCGCGGTTATGGCGCCAAGCGCACACCCTCCACCGGTGACTTGGGTGAGATAGGGATGGCCGTTGCTCAGGCGGATGACATCGGTTCCATCGGTGATCAAATCGGTCGCCCCAGAGATCGCGACGATGCAGCCGTACCGGTCAGCAAGCCGGCCAGCGGCATCCAACGCCTGCTCCGCCGTGTCGACCGAGTCCACCCCCCGGCCGCCATGGCCCGAGCCGTTCAGGGCAATCACCTCGGAGGCGTTGCCGCGGATTGCAGTGGGCGCGTACGCCAGCAGATCGGCGGCCAGCTGGGTGCGCACCGAAAGGACGCCGACGGCCACCGGGTCGAGCACCCACGGCGTGCCGATCTCGTGCGCCGCCCGGGCCGCTTCAAGCATGGCCGCACGCTGCTCCGCATGCGGAGTGCCCAGGTTCACTAGCATGGCCGAAGCGATACGGGCGAACTGGTCGGCCTCGATGGGGATGTCGGTCATCGCCGGCGCAGCCCCGACCGCCAGCAACGCGTTAGCGGTGAAGTTGGTCACCACCGCGTTGGTCAGGCACTGCACCAGAGGTGTTCTCTCCCGCAACCGCGCCAGCAGCAGGCAGGCATCGTCCGCCGTGAAACGCCTCATTCAACGTCCTCGCTCAGATTTATCAACTGGGTGTGCCGGGGAGAGTTTGCGAACCGCAGCAGGAAACCGTCGACCCTCAGCAGGCGCATTCGGCCCGTGCACAGTCTAGAACACGGCGAAACGGCCGCCCCTTCACAGAGTGGAGACTGGGCTGGCCGCACCGATCATCGCCGGTGACGGCTCTCAGATGCGGAAGATCCCACCAAATCCGCCCGCGCCATACGGACGCGTGACGTTCTTGCTTGCCTACTGGAGCATCATGCCAAGGCTCTTGAACGAAGCCCCAAAGGGCTGGATCGATGTCCGCGGATTCGTCGGAGTGGCAGGTAGAACGAAGCGGCCGCAGCGGTCAAGCCGGAAACGGCGTTGGCGGATACGCAAGGGCGCGTATACCGCGATAACGGGGGCCCCGAACTTCACACCGTTCAGTGTGCTGTGGCGCGACTTGTATGTCCGGCTTCCGGAAAATGCGGAGGCAGAGTCTCACCGAGACCCCAATGCAGGGCCACCGCTCACGCGGGGCCAACTGCGCTACGCACTGGATGAGGCGTGTCCCGATTCGACGCCAGACCCGACCGTGAGGAGCTGTCCGAAGCCCTGAACGGCACCGCGAAGCAGGGCGGCGATCGCCTTCCAATGGTCGGCTCCAGCTTGTTCGAGGCATATGAAGCTCTCGACTGGATTGAAAGCCACCTCACCGACTGGACTAGAGGACCGTTCCGCTTCAATCGCAAGAATAAAGAACCGGACAATGGCGGCGCGGCTCATATCCTATCGGCCGAAGAATCCTCGGCGCCTGAGCCTCAGGACAGTCGAGCACACAGTGAAGACGCCCGCACATCAGAGCCGTCGGATGAGTAGACGACCGGCCCAGTTTGCCCGTAAGCCGAGCGTGAAACGAAACTTCGCGGTCTGCCCATGATCTGCAACTGCTGGCGCTCCTTGCCGGCGTTCTGTGACCACTATTTGCCGGTGTCGCTTGTCAGGGTCTCATCGGCAGATTGATCTGGCGGTAGTCCCAGGGCTCGCGCCCGGCGATAGAAGGTCGCTCTGGACATTCCAAGATCGAGCGCGACCTGCGCGGCTGTCTCTCCACCTTCTATGAGTCGGCGGGCGTTGCGGATTTGGCTGTCGGTAATGAGCCGAGGGCGACCGCCCAGGCTCTTGCCGGCTTCACGGCGCTTGGCGATCGAGTCGACCACACGCTCGCGCTTGATCTCGTGTTCCATCTGTCCGAGCGCCGCCATGATCGTGAACAGCATGGATCCCATCGGTGTCGACGTATCGACATCCCCGCCGCCCAAGTTCAGTACGCGAAGGCCAGCGTCGCGGCCGCGGAGTTCTTCGGCGAAGGCGAGCATGTTCTGTGTCGATCGGCCGAGTCGGTCCAGAGTCGTGATGACGAGAGTGTCGCCAGCCTGAAGGGCGTCGAGAGCGCGATCGAAGTGCGGGCGTGATGCTCGAGCGCCGGATATGCCGTGGTCGATGTAGAGGTCGTCGCGCCGGACGCCAGCGGCGAGGATGTCGACCTGTTGCCGGTCGGTGGATTGCTGGCGCGTCGATACGCGCGCATAGCCGATTAGCTTTGTCACTCTGCTCCTGAGGTGTCTCAAAACTAACGGTGAGTACCGTCATTCAACCAGTAGGTTATGCGACGTAGTTATGAGAATCACCGCGCCGCGAGATTCCGGCGATCTGCAAAGGCTAAAAATGGGAGTCGTGAGACGTCTTATATCTCTAGGGATACGAGACGATCATGCCGAGAGAACCGCAGTCGCCTCGCATGCACGAGCCGCGAAATCCTCTGCTGGACGCGCCCAGGCGGGCTGTGCGTTGTCTTGAGTTGTCCGAACGTGACAGTGGAGCTGGTGACAACTTCGCCCTACCGACGGGGGCCATAGAGGTGGTGGGGCGATGCAGAAGCAGACGAAGCGTCACCACAACGGCGTGTCCTAGCGGGCGAGGTGGGAGGGGACGAGTGGGGGTGAGCATGATTGTGGTGTGCCCGACTTCTACTTTTATGTAACAACCACCTCGAGTGATCCCGTCGATGATTTCGAAGGCCCATCCTTGATCTTGAGCCCAAGAAGATGGAACGTGAGCATTTTTGACTGGACCTACCCCTCCGTCACGTCGCCACACCGGCTCAACGTGGAGTATCAACTCATCGACGTGTTGACGAAAACCTGCAACGTCTCTATCGGATTGCGCGACGCTGCGGATTATTCAGAAGCGAAGCGGAAGTTCAGTGCTTTTCGCGCGATGTCGTGCGCACTTGGCGTCGAACCTTTAATTGCACAATTCGTCGGTACGCATCCGCTCGACGCGTTGTCTGCCATCAACGGATCGCCAGCGGACCCCGAGGATCCTCGTCATGCCGCCGCCGCCCCCATCCGAAGTGGGGAGGAGCCGGTCGAAGTGTGGTGGAACCAACCCACTTTGGGTCTGCTCCCGAGCGGCACCGAAGTGTTCCTCGATTCGGAGAGCGCTCAAGCTGCAGCCGAACTCCTTCAGACATGGATCGACCTATGCGATCGTATGCCGAGATTGCGGGTGCTCGAAGAAGTCCTCGTAAACGCTCCGGTTTCCACGTCCTATCCGCAAGCGACCCTGTCCGTTTGGGGGGCGCTGGAGTCACTGTTTCCTTCGGTGCAGACCGAAGTGACCTACCGAGTCGCGATGTATCTCACGCAGCTGGTCCGTCCGTCCGATCCGCTCGCGTACTTGAAATCAGTTCGCAGCGCATACGGTCAACGATCGAAGATCGCCCATGGTTCTGTGAGTAGCACGCGGGACGAGATCGCCGCATGGCGAGGCGCCTGGGCGCTTCTCTGTGATGCGACTCTCGCCATAACCAGACGCGGTGGGCTTCCGGCAGAAGAAGACCTGACTCGCGAGATGCTAACGCGACCGTAGTGTGCACCGGCGGAGCTGCTCAAGGTCAGATCTGCACGCGGAGTATGGAAGTCGCGGCGGCCTGTCTCGTAACCCAGGTGTCTCGAAACCTATGGGTTTCGACACACATCGGTTGTGAGACAGTGTGACGTCGCGGACAGCCCGCAGCGGAACGGTTTCTGAGGCATTGTGGAAACTGTGTACACATGGGCTATTATGGGGATATGGAAAGCATCAGCTCAAACGTCTCGACGCGGGAACTGCGTTCGCAGCTGTCGGACGTGATCGGACGAACGGCGTACGGTCACGAGCGGGTGGGCATCACTCGCAACGGAAAGCTCTCCGCAGTGGTTATCGGTGTCGAAGACTTCGAACTGCTTGAACAACTCGAAATGGCACAGGATGTCGCGGCTTATCGTGATGCCAAGTCGGCAGATGACGGCACCCGGATCGGCCTGGCTGATCTGCGTCGCGAAATCGGCGCTTGAGCTACACGGTTGAGTTCACCACGGCAGCGGCCAGGCAGATTAGAAAGCTTCCACGAAACGTGCGCACGCGTGTTCTGGATGCGGTCGAGACGCTCTCGGTTGAGCCGCGCCCACAGGGTGCTCGAAAGCTCGTGGGTGAAGACATCGCGTGGCGACTGCGTACAGGCGACTACCGGATCATCTATGAAATTGTCGATGACACCCTGACGGTCACTATCGTTCGAGCTGCACATCGCCGCGAGGTATATAAGCGCTGAACCTGCCCGCAAGCGGAACGATCTACGGGTCGTCCGAAGCCCCGATGACCGACCGCGAAGTGGTCATCCGAAATGTCACAAGCGGATCGGTCTACGGAGAAACGCATCCATCGCGGTAGAAGCGGACGTTTGGGCAGGGACGTCGGCTGGTGGCGTGCCCCGCTCGCATGGTTGTCCGGGATCCCGGCGATCGGGTCATGGTCTTCACCCGGTCGTTGTCACCCACACTAACCCTTGAGAGCGACCGAAATTGGGCGTCGTACACCTCGAGGGTTGCTGAAAGCAGCGTCTCAGGCTCGCCCTGCCCGCCAGGTTCTAGGCTTGGGTCATGGCCGACACCTGCGTCTCGCGTGTCCCGGTCTTCGCCAGCCTCTCGGCGCAAGATCAACAACGGGTCGAGGGGCTGGCGCGTCCGACCCATCTGAAGGCGGGTGAGACCGCCTACTCTGCCGACAACGACCTGTCGCAGCTCATGGTGCTGCACACGGGACGCCTCAAGATCTTCCGGGTCTCAGTCGACGGGTCCGAGCAGCTCATCCGGGTGCTGGGGCCAGGCGATTTCACCGGTGAGACCTCGGTGTTCACGGGCCAGCGGCCCGATGACTACGCCACCGCGCTGGACGAATGTCAGCTCTGCGTGTTCCGCCATGATGATCTTGAGGCCTTGATGAGGAAGCACCCCGAGATCGGCTTGCGGCTGCTGGCGACGGTGAGCGCGCGACTCTCCGACACCGAACACCGGCTCAACTCACTGACTTCGCGCGACGTCGAGAGCCGCCTGGCCGACTACCTGCATGGTCTATCCAGGACCTGGCGGGGCGGCGTTGCCACGGTGACGCTGCCGCTGGCCAAGAAGGACGTGGCCTCCCTGCTCGACACCACCCCCGAGAGCTTCAGCCGGGCTCTGAAGAGCCTCGCCAGGCAGGGTCTGATCGTGATCTGCGCGGGACGGTCGGTTTCGATCACGCAACCCGACCGGCTGCAGCAGCTCGTCGACGAGGCTTGAATCCCCTGGGGCGGCGAGGCCCCATCAGCCGTCTTGTGACCACCGTTTCGACACTCTCGACCGGGACAAAGGGCTCGTCCCAGACCCGGGAGTCGTCCGAGACGGCCGGGTTGTCACCGGCCATGAAGTAGCTCGTCCCGGGCACCCGCCAGGTCTGGGTGTAGGCGCCCGGCACCCGGGGGTGTCCATCAACGGGCTCGCCGTTGACGAACAGGCGTCCGGCCTCCAGCTCGACGAGGTCACCCGGCAGGCCCACCACGCGCTTGATCATCCGCAGCTCGCCGTGGCGGAACACCACGACATCGCCACGCCGCGCCCGCACCCCGGCTCGTCCGACCGGCCGCGTGAGCAGTAGGTCGGACGAGCGGTAGGTGGGGGCCATGGAGTCGCCGGCCACCCTGACAAGGCGATTCATACGGGTGTCCTAGTGCTCGTGGCCGTGGCCTTCTTGCCCGTGGTGCTCATGATCCTCACCCTCGGCGTACTTGAAGAAGCTGACGTAAGCGGCAATGTAGCGTCGGGCAGCTGCGACGTCGTCCACGTCGAAGTCCTTGATGGCCAGCGCGGCCTGGAAGCGCTTGTCGAGCTCGGCGCGGCGCTCTTCCGGCACCATCGGCAGCAGGTCCGCGTCCGAGTCCAGGGCGATGGCCTCGTCGGCGGCCTTGACGACCGGGTCGATCTGGGTGCCGACGGGCTGGATACCGGTGAAGCCGACGCCCTCGCCCATCCGGTGGATGCGGACCATCGTTTCGAGGAAGAGCCGATCGGCCAGCTCGGCGGCTTCCGCCCCGAGGGTGCGGACCTTCAGGGCCTTCTCGAAGACGTCACGCATCTCGGCCTCACCGTCGGCCGGGATCCACTTGAGTGCGTAGTTGATGTTGCCCGTCTCCAAGGCCTTGCGTCCGTCCTTGACGGCCGGGCCCTCGGCGGTGTCGCAGTGGGCCTGCACGGTGACGGGCTTCAGTGCGGCCAGCAGGGTGACGATGCGGTTGATGAACATGGTGTTCTCCTTTGCTTGAGTTGTCCCCACACTACGAGGATCGTGGCCAGACTTCCTTGACGAAGATCAAGTCCCACTCAGTTGTCTTCAGTGGACCGCGGCGGCCAAGATAGCCTCGGCGCCCTGACGGTTCCAGGTGGGGCCCTCCGTCGAGCGCAACGTGCTCACGGTCAAAGCCGAACGGCTCGCCTCCGATCTCAAGGACACCGAGATGATTGCCGCCGAGCGGCCTCGCGGTGTCTTTAGCCGGCAGCTGTTCCGGGGAGACAACCTGGACACTGACCGGGTCAAGGCCGAGTACGACGCCGGTGTTCTGCGGTTGACCATCCCGGTCTCCGAGCAGGCCAAGCCACACAAGATCGAGATCGCCCACAACGTCCGCATGCCCGACCTCGAGGAAGCCTGGGTTGCCGCGCAGGACACCCCCGGCGGGGCCGGGAAGTTCCTCCGCAAGTACGCCGCGTTCACGTTGCTCGTTATTGACGAGTGGTTGCTGGACCGGCCGACGGAGTCGATGCGCGGGATGTTGCTGGAGCTGATGGAGCGCCGTTACGGCGAAACGTCGACGGTGTTCTGCACCCAGTATTCGCAGAAGGACTGGCACCAGCGCCTCGGCTCCGGTGTTCACGCGGACGCGATCATGGACCGGATCATCCACAACACGGTCTGGGTCGAGACGGGCACCTACAACATGAGGGAGCAAACCGCACTGGCCAGCGCGTAATCGATGACGGAGGGCGTCAGTGGTTCCCAGCCACAACACCACTGGCGCTCTCTCGCACGATCGGTGGTGCTGAACCGCACGAATGGGTGGCGCTCAAAGCCTCAAATACTCATGCCCGGTGAAGGTGCCCTAAACGCTCCACTCCAGATCGTCTCGCAACCCATGCGTTTCGAGACACAGAGGTTTCGAGACACCGAGTCGGATTAGGAGAAGGAGTCGGCCGCCCGCAGGCGGATCGCACTGAGACGACGAACGAACGGGACTGCTCACCCGTCCAAAAGCGGTTGGGGCAGGCCGAGCCTCTACGGCATCCTCAGAGAACTCCAACGAGTCCTCGCCGTCTATCTCGGATACTGTCCCCACTGCCGACAACGAGCCCCAACCTAACTAAGTACTACTAGTAGGAGGCTGCGGGTGTGGCCTCCCCGGCATATTCCGGCCGCCCGATGGACTCGGGCGAGGAGCCGCGAGCCGCGACGTATCGGTCCGGGCGCACGAGCGCCACGCGCTTGCCGTCGGGCATGGTGGCCGGAGAGAGGAGCTCGTCGGCGAGGAAAACAACCGGTATCCCGTGCCAACGCGGAGCCGCCAGGTCGGGCTGGGCTTCTCCCGGTCGCCCCCAGACAACCCAGGACCAGCCGGCCGGGCTCAGCTCGTCGTAGAGTCGCCCGCCGCCGGGCAGCTCCGGATTCGGCAGCCGCCGGCCGGCTCCGGGCGCCGTTGCCAACGGTCCGCTCGAATAGGCCAGGTCGAGCATTCCCGCCGTGCGGCCCAGCTTCGCCTGGACTGCGGGGTGCGCCAGTATCCGCGGGGCGAGGCGTCCGAGCGCTCGGCGGATCGAGCTTCGCCGGGTGGTCAGTGCGGCAGTCACCCTGGCCACACCATTGACCATGCTGCGGGCGGTGTCGCGCCGCTCCGCCTCATAGCTGTCGAGCAGTCTCTCCGCAGCCTCCGGGGAGTCCAGGCGGCCGACCTCGGCGAGTTTCCAGAGAAGATTGTGGGCATCCTGAACCCCGGTGTTGAGGCCCTGCCCGCCGACGGGACTGTGGATGTGGGCTGCGTCGCCGGCAAGGAAGACCCGGCCCGAGCGGAAATGGTCGGCCAGCCCATGGCTGAGGTTGAACTGTGAGGTCCACTTCACATCGTGGCTGCCGAATTCCAGCCCGGACCGCTGCCGAATCAGCTCATCGAGGAAGGCCGCGTCCACGGTCAGTTGCGACTCCGTCGCCGGCGTCGGAACGTGTGCGATGATCCGCCAGCGCTCCGGCTCCGGCATCGGGACGACCAGCAGCAGCCCCTGCGGGTCGAGGTAGGCGTAGCCCTCGTTCTGGGTTATCGGCACGGTGCTCTTGACGTCCGCCAGGATGAAGGTTGCGCCGGCATCACGACGGGTGAGCCGGAGTCCGACCTGGTCTCGCACCCGGCTGCGACCTCCATCGCAGCCGACCAGCCAGCGCGCGCTCACTCGTTCGGTTGCCGCGCCGTCCCGGGTCACGAGCGCCTCGACGTGATCGTCCGCGTCGTGGATCTCGTCGAGAGACGTCCCCCATTCCACGGCGCCGCCGAGGCTGTTGAGGTGCTCCTCCAACACGAGTTCCGTCGCATCCTGGGGGATGGAGAGCCAGAACGGATACGCGGTGTCACCCCAGGGAAGCCCCAGCAGGTCCACGCGGGCGGCCCGGCGCCGGGGGCCGCCATGCGCATTGAGGGCCGCGAACGGCACCCCGCCGGCGAGCATCGCCCCAGCCACCCCCATGTTCTCGAAAACTTCGAGGGTGCGGGCATGGGTGACCAGAGCCTTGGAGTGGGTCGAACGCCCCTGCTTGCGATCGATGATTCGCACGCTCAAGCCGTGGCGCAGGGCTTCGCAGGCCGCAGTCAGCCCGGTCGGGCCGGCGCCCACGACGAGAACATCGATGTCTCCCGTCCTGGCGGAGCGAGGTCGGGTGAATGGACTCAGGGAAGGGTTCATGCCGAGAAGCCTAGCAACAAAATGTGACAGGCGTGTCTCGTTTTGTCGGGACGGACGATCCGGCGCGCCACTCCGACCCTGAAATCGTTGTACTGGCCCATCACGGATGATCTCGTCGCGTATCGTCGAGGTCGACGCACTCCCCGGAAAGGCACCATGCCCAGCCCTAAACAGCCAGCGGTCCCGCGCATCGATGTGGAACGCCACCATCGGGCCCTCCTTGCGGCTGCGGCCGATGAACTCGCCCGCAACCCCGACTCCTCCATGGCGGATGTCGCCCAGGCGGCAAATCTGACCAGGGCGACCCTCTATCGCCATTTCAGTAACCGGCAGACCCTGCTCAAGGCCATCCAGGCGGAGGCCCTCACCCGCGCGTCGGAGACGCTCATCGCGTGCCGGCTCGACGAGGGGAGCGCGCTCGAGGTCCTCAGGCGCGTGATCGGCGAGCTGGGCAAGCACGGGATGCGCTTCCGGATCATTCTGATCCGGGCGTCCGACCACAATGCGAGATTCCTCACCCAGCGCGACCAGGTGCTCGCCCCCGTGGTCGAGGTCGTCAAGCGGGGGCAGCGTGAGGGCGACATCCGTGCCGATCTCTCGCCGGAATGGATCGTCACGGCCCTGTCCTCCCTGCTCATTTCGGCGGTGCGGGCAGCGCCGGCGACGAAGCACTCCGACGCAGAGGTGTCCGACCTGATCTTCCGCACCCTGGTCGGCGGGATTGCGACGGGCGCCTCGACAGGCGGCCCATAAAACTAGACATTACTGTCTCGTTTCATCTAGTCTTGGTTCGGGCGGCCCGAATGGTGCTGCCGGACTCGATGAACCGTGATGGGACTACCCGTGCTCTCTGCACTCGCTCGCATGTCAACCCGTTACCGCTGGATAGTGGTCGCAGTGTGGCTTGCGCTGATCCTGGGCGCCGTGCTGGGCAGCCGGGCGATCGGCGGCACGTTCAACAACGACCTGACTCTCGCCGGCACCGACTCGCAGGCCGCCTACGACACCCTCCGCGAGCAGTTCCCTGAGCTTGCCGGTGACGGCATGCAGGCCATCGTTCACAGCACGGATGCCGGGGAGCCCGTCACGTCGCCGGCCATGCGCGCCGCGGTGGAGGATGCCGTGACCAACGTCGCCGCGCTGGACGGCGTGGCCGCAGTCAGGTCGCCGTACGGTCCGCCCATGCCCATGGTGTCCGAGGACGGCATGACGGCGATGGTCACGATCCAGTTCAGCGAGCGGGCCAAGGACATTCCGGCTGAGACCGTGACCGAGGCGCAGGCGGCCTTCGACGGCGTTCGGGATGCCGGGGGCCAGGTCGAATTCGGCGGCCCCGCCGCGCAGGCCGAGTCCGGGCCGTCCGGCAGTGAGGCCTTCGGGCTGCTCGCGGCTGCCCTGGTGCTGCTCCTGGTGTTCGGTTCGGTTTTCGCCATGCTCGTCACGCTGCTCACCGCCTTGATGGCCCTCGGCGTGGGTCTCGCCTCGATCACCATGCTCGCGTCGACGATGACCATCGGCACGTCCGGTCCCATCGTTGCCGCGATGATCGGCCTGGGCGTGGGCATCGACTACGCGCTGCTGATCGTGACGCGGCACCGGGAGGGAATGTCCCGGGGCTTGGCTCCGCACAAGTCCATCGAAGCGGCCATGACCACCGCCGGCCGCTCTGTCCTGGTCGCGGGGGCCACGGTGATCATCGCCATCCTCAGCCTCTACGCCATCGGTATCCCGTTCGTCTCCTCATTGGGGTTCGCCAGCGCCATCGTGGTCAGCGCGACGATGCTGGCCTCCGTCACCCTGCTGCCGGCGCTGCTGGCCATCTTCGGCGGGAACCTGGATCGGGTCCGGGTGCGCAGGATCGGTACGAAGACAACCGCGGGCTCGGACGCTGCCATGACGGATGCCGCCGGTCGGCCGGAATCAGCCCCTGCGTCGGGGTGGCGCGGCTGGGTGGCCGGTATCCAGCGTCGCCGTTGGCTCGCCGCGTTCGCCGCCGTGCTCGTCCTGGCCATTTTGGCTCTGCCCCTGCTGTCGCTCCGCCTCGGCACGGCCGACGGCGGATCCCAGGCCGCGGACACCACCCAGCGGAAGGCCTACGACCTCATCGTGGACGGATTCGGTGCAGGCTGGGCCGGCCCGCTCCTGGTCACGGTCGACTTCGGCGCCGATTCGACGCCGACCGAGAACCAGGCCGCGAGCGCCGCACTGCACGCCGAACTGGCGGCAACGGACGGCGTCAGCGCGGTGACCCCGCCGCGGCTCGGCGAGGACGGGGCGACCGCGCTGTACACGGTGATCCCCACGAGTTCGCCGGATGACGCCGCCACGGAAACATTGGTCCACGACCTGCGCGACACGGTCCTGCCTGCGGTGGCGCCGGGTGCGGCCGCCCACGTCGGCGGGGCGACGGCGACCAGCATCGACCTGGCCGACACGCTCCTGGCGCAGATCGGCTGGTTCATTTTGGTTGTGGTCGTGCTGGCCTTCATCGTTCTGCTGATCGAGTTCCGGGCGCCGTTCATCGCGGCCCTGGCCGTCATCATGAACCTGTTCGCGGTCGGGGCAGCGTACGGGCCCGTTGTCGCCGTGTTCCAGTGGGGGTGGTGGCCTGCCGAACTGCTCGGGGTTGTGCCGGGCCCGGTCGAGTCGTTCGTTCCGGTCATGCTCTTCGCGGTGCTCTTCGGACTGTCCACGGACTACACGGTGTTCCTGCTCAGCCGGGTCAAGGAGGAGCTCGCCCGGACGGGAGACCCCGACCGGGCGGTTCGGGACGGCCTGGCCGCGACGGCGAGGGTCATCCTGGCCGCGGCATCCGTCATGGTGGTCGTCTTCGGGAGCTTCATTCTGAACGACCAGCGCACGGTCACGATGTTCGGCTTCGGCCTGGCCATGGCCATCGCCGTGTACGCACTCGTCGTGATGCTGGTACTCGTGCCCGCTCTGCTGGCGATCGCGGGCCGCGCGGCCTGGGGGCGCACGAAGCGTCGCTCGTCCGGCGAGCTCGCTCGCGAGCCCGAGCTCGCTCGCGAGCCCGCGCCCGAACCGCTCGTCGCCACGCTCGGACGGGGTTGAGGAAGCGTTGCTCAGGACGGCTGGTAACCGCCCCTGGAAGACAGCTTCCAGCTTGAGGAGGGTCGCATGACAAACGCACGGTTCACGGCGACTCCTGTCCCACGTCGGGCGCTCCGTGTCGCGACCACGCTCGCGACACTTGCAGCCATGGACTATTTCGCGATCGGACTCGGCATAGTCCCAGAGAACTTCAAGTCACCTCCCGCGCCCATCATGATTGTGGCCGGGCTTGCCTATCTAATCGGCGGCGGGCTGATCCTGATTGCACATCGCCGGCTGATGCTCGCAGGCGCGGTGGCGAATGCCCTGGTCTTGCTCCTGTTCGTCGTGTCCGCGTTCATGGGAAATGCGACAATCGACGCCCTCAGCCTCAGCGGCAAGGCCGCTCAAGTGGTGCTGGGCGCGCTGCTCGTCTGGTTCGTGAAGCAGATGGGGAAAGGACGAGGCGGAGTGTAGGTACGGCTTCCGCGCGATTTCTCCGGAAGCAAGTTCCGTATCGCGTTCCAAATCACGGCGAGCTTCGTGCAAGTTAGCTGGCGTGTGGCGTTCAGTAACGATCGTTACGTGTCGGCTGTTAATCGTCACTGGGGTCTGTTAATTTTCAGGCGTGAATCCTGATGAACTCACCGAGGTTAGAGCCGAGTTGGAAGCGTTCGTGGACGATGTGTTCGCGTCGCTTCCCCGGGTCGATCAACGCGGCAAAGGGAACCTGTATCTGCGCGGGTTGATGCTCGATGGGCGCCGGAAATCCATGCAGCCCATGGGCGAACGTCTCGGCGTGGATTACCAGCGGTTGCAACAGTTCGTGTCCTCGTCGCCATGGAGAGTCGAGCCCGTGCGGCGCGTCCTGGTGCGCCGAGCACTCGAGCTCATCGGCCCGGATGCGTGGGTGGTCGACGACACCGGCTTCAAGAAGGACGGCGCGTCCTCCCCGTGCGTGGCGAGGCAGTATTCCGGGACCCTCGGCAAGATCGGGAACTGCCAGATCGGGGTCAGTATCCATGCGGCGACCGACCAGGCGTCCTGCCCGCTGGATTGGCGTCTCTACGTGCCCGGGGCCTGGGACGATACCTGCGCCGACACGAATGAGGAAGCTGAGCTGATCGTGGCGCGCCGCGCCAAGGTCCAGCTCCCGGACCTGCAACGACACCGCACCAAGTGGGTGATGGCGTTGGAAATGATCGATGAGCTCGCCGCGTGGGGCCACCGGCCGCCAGCCCTCGTCGGCGACGCCGGATACGGTGAGATCACCGCGTTTCGGTGCGGGCTGACCGAGCGACACATTCCCTACATGGTCGCCGTGAAAGCCTCCACGAGCGCGTTCCCCGACGACGCGGCCACGGACGTGCTCGAGTACTCCGGGCGCGGCCCCCGCCCGCACCAACGCCGTCACCTGGACGCACCCAGCTCCCTGAGGGACCTCGTCATGGCTGCCGGCCGGTCATCCCTCCACCAGGTCACGTGGCGGCGCGGCACCAAGACCACACCGAACAACAAGCTCGCCTCGATGAAGTCCCGGTTCATCGCACTCCGGGTCCGGCCCGCGAACCGTGATCTGCCCCGCGGCGACGACGGCTCCCTTCCGGTCGAGTGGCTCCTCGCTGAATGGCCCACCGGGGCGCTGGCCCCGACCGATTACTGGCTCTCCACTTTGCCGGAGGCGACCCCGCTGAAAGAACTCGTCCGCCTGGCCAAGATCAGGTGGCGCATCGAGCACGACTACCGCGAATTGAAAACAGGTCTCGGCCTCGCTCACTTCGAAGGTCGCACCTCCGCCGGATGGCACCACCACATGACTCTCGTGACCGCCGCCCACTCATATGCCGCTGGTGCTGAGGTCACGTCCCGCGGGGTGGTGTAATTCATCGTCACCGTGCGGGTCAGCTGGTTTGATTGTGCAGCACTGAGCTCGGGGATGGGAATCACCCCCGTCAGGGCGCTGGCGTCGGGGCCGGCGAGTGCTGTGTTGAACGCGTCCAGTTGGCGCATGGAGTCCTCGGAGAGGTAGCGGCGGGCGCCGGCTTCCCACTCGTCGTGTTGCTCGACGAGGACGGCCCCAGCCCGTCCTGCCCTTCTGGCGACCCCGACGATCCCAACCAATTGACGTGGCGACACTCAGCGATATATCTTTGATGCATCACAGTGCTTTTTGTTCTCTTGACGCGAAAGGATGGATGCGAATATGACTCGCATGCACCACACACACCACATGGGGTTCGGCCCGGAGCTCGGCCGCTCCCACCACGACTCGTCGCAGCATGGCGCCGAGGGACACGGCCGCGGGTTCGGGCGGGGTCCGGGGTTCGGCCCAGGCGCTGGCCCCCGTGGGTCCAGGCGAGCAAGCAAGGGCGACGTCCGGTCGGTGGTTCTGTCGCTGCTGGCCGAGGGCCCGTCGAATGGCTATGGACTGATCAGGGCAATAGAGGAGAAGACCGGTGGCGCGTGGCGGCCAAGTCCCGGCTCGGTGTACCCGACCCTGCAGCAGCTCGTCGACGAGGAACTCATCTCTCCCACCGGCGACGGTCGGCGCACCGAGTACGAGCTGACCGAGGCCGGCACGGCGTACCTGGCCGAGCATGCGGACGATCTGAAGAAGGCATGGGAGGCGACCCCAGGTCAGTCCGAGGCGGATGCGGCCTTCCATGAGAGCGTCGGGAAGCTGATGGGTGTCGTCCACCAGTTCCGGTTCTCTGCCACCGACGCCCAGCGCACGGCTGCGATCGAGAAGCTCAACGAGGCCCGACGCGCCCTCTATCTGATCCTCGCCGACTGAGTGTTGCTGCGCGGTGCCGCTCGTCGACCGCCGCCGGGTGCTGCGGGCGTGCCAGTAATGGGGCTGTGTTGACCTGTTAACCTCGAAACGCACCCATTCGGGGGACAGGGGAGTGGCATATGGCCGGCAGGCGTTCGAAGAACGCATGTTTCATCAGATCAGGGCGAATTCGACTTGTGGGGACTCGATGAGAGCAGCGCTGACGCCCAGCTGGAGGCGGAACGAACCGCTGAACCTTCGCCCGTTGTGGCCGCCCTTGTTAGCGGCCAGCTGAGCTTTGATGACTTTTGGATTGAACAGGATGGTGGGACCGATGAACCAGTATGGATTGATAGCCAGGGATCACTGGATCAAGGTGGCCCCGAGCCGGTACGCGGCGTTGCCGAACCCGGAGGAGTACTTCGAGGATCTGGGCGACCAGGTGCAGAGCCAGGTCGACGACCTGAGCCAGAGGATCGCCGGGTCGGACCTGGCGGGGGAGACCTACTTGGAGAAGGTGGGCCGGCTCACGATGGCGAAGAGGCAGGCCAAGGAGATCGTGCTGGCCGACCTGGTGTGGATCACACCGGAGCTCTCAGCGGACGAAGCCCGGGAGGAGTGGGCGTCGGTCCAGCCTCCGGTGGAGGCCTTGGCGGATTGGGCATTCCTGATGCAGGACGAGGATCGGGAGTTCAAGTCCGTCGACCCGATCGAGCAGCTGGCGGAGGACTGGATGCTGCCGGAGAGCTTCTTGGAGGTCCTCGCGGTCCAGGACAACCCGTACCGGTTCCTGAGCGAGCAGGCGGAGATCCTGACGGAGAGCGCGAACCAGCGGTATCACCGGTTCCAGGAGACGCAGAACCAGGAAGAGTAACCGCACCCAGCTTCATCCCGGACACCCAGGACGGACTCGCCCCCTCGGGCGCGAAGGCCCGCTACGGCGCGAACGTCGCCGCCATCCGACTCTCCCAGCAGCTGCAGGCCGAGGGTCGACCCGCCACGAGCGCCGAGCACCAGGTGCTCGCCCGCTGGTTGAGCTGGGGAGCGGTCCCCGACGTCTTCGACGAGGCCAAGGGCAACTGGGCCAGGGAACGCACCGAACTGAAAACGTTTCTCACCGGTGACGCGTACGCGGAGGCGCGGCGCACGACGATCAACGCCCACTACACCGACCCGGTCTATGTGCGCGAAATCTGGGCGGCCCTGACGGGGCTGGGCTTCGAGGGCGGCCAGGTCCTCGAACCCGGTGCGGGCTCAGGCACGTTCATTGGGTTGGCCCCAGGCAGCGCTCGGATGACCGGGGTCGAGCTGGACAGCACGACGGCAGCGATTGCGAGTGGTCTCTACCCGCAGGTAGAGATCCGTGCGGAGTCTTTCGCCGACAGTCGGTTCCCGGCCGGGTATTTCGATGCCGCGGTCGGCAACGTTCCGTTCGCCGGTGTCCGCCTCTATGACCCCGCACACAACGCGGGCCGGCACTCGATCCATAACCACTTCATCATCAAGTCCCTCGCCTTGACCCGGCCTGGCGGCCTGGTCGCGGTGCTGACCAGTCACTACACGCTCGACGCGCAGAACCCGGCCGCACGCCGGGAGATGAACGCGATGGCCGATCTCGTCGGGGCCGTGCGGTTACCGTCCGGCGCTCACCGCCGCTCCGCCGGCACCGACGTCGTGACCGACCTGCTCGTCTTCCGCCGCCGCGAGATCGGCCAGCCCGCGGTTTCGCAGCTGTGGGAAACGGTCACCGCGCACCAGGTCGACGGGCAGAGGGTGAAGATCAACTCCTATTTCGATCAACGCCCCGAGAACATCCTCGGCGAGGTTCACGTCGGCACAGGAATGTACGGCAACGAAACGCTGCACGTCACGGCCACGGACCTCCAGGCCACACCCACCGCGTTCCGTACCTCTCTGGCAGGTGTTGTCGCGGACGCCACCGAGGCCGGCCAGCTGATGACCGCTCGCAGCAACCTGTCCGAGCGGAAACTCTCGGCCTACCGGCCAGCCGAACCGACCCAGTGGGACGGCACGATCACCGTCCAGGGCGGAACGTTCACCATCGTCCGCGCCGGTCAACATGAGCCGCTCCACGTCCCGAAGAACGGGGTCACCGAACTCACGGCGCTGCTCGGCCTTCGGGACGCGGGGACTGCTCTCCTGGCGGCGGAGTCCATCACGGTGGACGACACCGACGAGATCGTCGCCGCCAGGACAACGCTCCGCGACCGCTATGACGCCTACCAAGCGACCTACGGGCCCCTCAACCGTTTCACCTTGCGCCCCACAGGCCGCGACGATCCGGAGACAGGCGAACCGGGGATGGCCCGAATCACGCCGACGCCCGCCCGGATCCTGCGGAAAGACCCCTTCGGGCCTCTGGTGATGGCGCTGGAGAACTTCGACGAGGAGCGGCAGAGCGCCGCGCCTGCAGCGATGCTCAAACAGCGCGTCGTGGCGCCACGCCCCACCACGCGCGGCGCTGAAACCCCGGCCGAGGCCATCACGCTCAGCTTGGACCGGACGGGCCGGATCGACCTTGAAACGATCGCGCACCTGCTCGGCCAGGACGAGAGCAAAGCGCGCGCCGGCCTGGGGGAGATGGTCTACGACGACCCGATAACCGGCCAGCTCATCCACGCACCCGAGTACCTCTCCGGTGACGTACGCGTCAAGCTCGATGCCGCGCAGGCCGCCGCGCAATCCAACCCCGAGCAGTACACGGCCAACGTGAACGCGTTGGCCGCGGCATTGCCGGAGAAGCTCACGATGGAGCAAATCCGGGCGCGCATGGGAGCCGTGTGGATCGACGCAGACTCGCACCAACAGTTCCTGCAGGAGCTCCTCCGCGACCGAGGCCTGAGGGTGGAGAACCCGATGCCGGGCATGTGGGAAGTGCGCGGCAACCGGCAGAGCCTCCGGGCCACCAGCGAATGGGGCACCAAACGTCGCCCCGCAACCGACATCGCCCAGGCTCTGATGGAGCAGAAGCCCCTCATCGTCCGCGACGACATCGAAGAGCTGGGCAAGAAGAAAAGCGTCGTGAACGCATTGGAGACGACGGCCGCGCAGGAGAAAGCCGACAACCTGCAGGAACGGTTTGCCAACTGGATCTGGGAAGACCCCGAGCGAGCGACACGCCTCACGGACGAGTACAACCGTCGGTTCAACTCGATCGCGCTTCGCGACTACAGCGACGAGGGCGATTATCTGACGTTGCCCGGTGTGGCGTTGAACTTCGTCCCGCGGTCGCATCAGCGCGCCGCGGTCGCACGGATGCTCTCCGAGCCGGCCGTGGGGTTGTTCCACCAGGTCGGTGCGGGCAAGACCGCGGAAATGGTCATGGGCACGATGGAGCTTGGCCGGATGGGACTGATCACCAAACCGGTGGTCGTGGTGCCCAACCACATGCTCGAGCAGTTCGCCCGCGAGTGGCTCCAGATCTACCCGCAGGCTCGCATCCTCGCGTCCTCCAGTGATGACCTCGCCGGCGACAAGCGTCGTCTGTTCGTTGCCCGCGCGGCGGCGAACGACTGGGACGCGATCATCATGACCCGTACCGCTTTCCTCCGGATCCCGCTCTCACCTGCGGCCGAGGCTGACTACGTCAACCGTGAGGTGTCCGCCGTGCGAACGGTCCTTGAAGCGGCCACCGGTGAGGACGCGATGACGGTGAAACGCCTCGAGAAAACGTTGATGGCGTTGGAAGAGAAGTTTAAGAAACTCACCGACAAGCCCCGCGATCCGGGCATCACCTTCGAGTCCACCGGCATTGATTATGTCGTCGTTGACGAGATGCACGACTATAAGAATCTGGCCACCGCGTCCAACATTCGGGATGCCGCGATCACGGGTGCGGATCGCGCGATCGACCTGCACATGAAGCTCGAGTACTTGCGCTCTCAGCACGGCGACCGCGTCGTCACTGTGGCCACGGCTACACCGTTGGCTAACAGCATTACCGAGGCGTATGTGATGCAGCGGTACCTGCGTCCCGACCTGCTCGAGAACGCCGGCATCGGCCACTTCGACGCGTGGGCGGCGACGTTTGGGCAGACGGTGACTGAGATGGAGATGGCGACCACCGGTGGCGGTAACTTCCGGCTCAAGACCCGGTTCGCGAAGTTCCAGAACGTGCCCGAAATGCTCCGGATGTGGCACGTGTTCGCCGACGTCAAAACCGCCGAAGACCTCAAACTCCCCACCCCGCTGTTGCGTGAGCGTAAGGACGGGCAGCGGGTGCCCGAGAACATTGTGCTGCAGCCGGGCCCGGAGCTCGAGGCGTATATCGCGGACATTGGTGAGCGTGCCGAGCGGGTGGCGAACAAGTCGGTGCGGCCCGAGGAAGACAACATGCTCAAGATCTCCACGGACGGACGGAAGGCTGCCCTGGACGTGCGCATGGTCGGCGGCGCCCAACCGGGCGGGCCGACGAAGATCGACGCGGTCGCGCACCAGGTGCTGCGCATCTGGAACGACACCAAGCACCTCACCTACCTCGACGACGTCACCAAGGAACCCTCGTTGACGCCCGGTGCGCTGCAGCTGGTGTTCAGCGACCTGGGCACACCGAAACCTGACCGGTGGAACGCCTACGACGAGCTGCGGTCCAAGCTCGTCGACGGCGGGATGCCCGCCGAATCCATCCGGTACATCCACGAGGCCAAAACCGACCCCGACAAAGCACGCTTATTCGCGGCCGCGCGGGCCGGGCATGTGGCCGTGCTCGTCGGGTCGACCGCGAAGATGGGTGTTGGCACGAACGTGCAGGCACGCGCGATCGCCCTGCATCATATGGACTGCCCGTGGCGCCCCGCCGACATCGAACAGCGCGACGGCCGCATCGTGCGGCAGGGAAACCAGAACCCCGAGATCGGTCTTTACCGGTACGTCGTCGAGCGCAGCTTCGACAGCTACATGTGGCAGACCGTGGAGCGGAAAGCGAAGTTCATTTCCCAGATCATGCGCGGCCGGCTCGATATGCGCGAGATCGAAGACATCGGTGACGTCGCCCTCGGTGCGGCCGAAACGAAAGCACTCTCGTCGGGCAACCCGCTCCTGATGGAACAGTCTGTGGCGAACAACGACGTGTCGAAACTGCAACGCCTCGAGCGTGCCTGGCAGCGCAACCAGACCAACCTCGCGAGCATGCGCGTCAGCGCCAACACCCAGGTCGGAACGCTGGAGCGGAACATCGACGCGTTGACGGCTGCGCTCCCGCGGGTCGTTGACACGAGCGATGACCTGTTCCGGATGACGGTAGCCGGCCGAGAGTATGGCAAACGGGCGGACGCTGGCGTCGCGATCGGGGAGTGGGCGGCACGCAACGGCGTGCGATACCTGCCCACCAACGTCGACCGGAACCTGGGGCCGCCAGGCGAGGTTGGAGGGTTCTCCATCGACGTCGCCTCACGCACTTCTTTGGGCCAGGTACATATCGTTGCGGAGCTCCGCGGGGTACCGGGGGCGAGCGTGAGCGTGCCCCGGGATCAGTTCTCCGAAGCCGGCGTCGGTCTCGTCCGGCAGCTCGAGAACCGGGCCGCATCTGTACCCAAACTGATCGCCGAGACCCAGCAGAAACGCATCGAGGCCGAGACCACCATCACCGAGGTCGACGCAAGAATCGGCGACCCGTTCAAACACAGCGCCGAACTCCACGAAGCGCAGGCTCGGCAGGCCCGGGTCCGGGCGGACCTCGCGGCGATGGCCAACGACCAGAACCCGCGAACCGAGACGCCAAACGATTCTGTGCCAGGCGGCACGGACGACCAGACGGCTACGCGTGATCGTGTTAAGAAACTCGCCGAGCGAGCACGCGCCAGAGCCGACGGCGAAGGCCGGGACGAGGCCCGGGACCACAGCCTTGACATCAGACCGGGGCGGCCGCGGGTGTAACCGGGCGTTTCCGTCGAGGGAATTTCGGCCAGCTATGTAGACCCCGGGATCTCCTGTCATATCACCGCTCGCGCTCGGCGCCAGAGCTGTCACGCGTCTGGACCTGCCGGTAGCCGTCTCGTGCAACGGCCCAGATTGTGCCCCCGATGCCGGCAAACGCGAGGACCGCGAGAATGATGGTCATGGCCATGGTGAGCCTTTCGGAGAAGGGACGTGAGGGGGGTTGTGCCTTCAGATTCGCAGTCACACTCACATATCACCAGTTAACTTTTATTAGATTATGATGAATCATCCATTCACTGATTCAAAGGGCCTGCGGCGTGGACATTGTTCGATTGAATCTGCTGAACGAGTTCGCCGAACGCGGCAGCATCACCGAGGTAGCGCGGGTTACGCACCAGACCGTCTCGGGGGTATCACAGCAACTTCGGCGCCTCGAGGTCGAAGCTGGCCTGCCTCTCACCGAAAAAGTCGGGCGCGGGCTAGTGCTGACGAATGCCGGCCGCGCGCTGGCCAATACAGCACGTCAGATGGCGGTTGCGATGGCGCGCGCCGAGGCGGAGTGGGATGCGTTTCGCAATACCCCAACAGGCTCCGTCACCCTCGCAACCTTCCCAACCGGTGGCCAGATGTTTCTGCCCGGTCTCCTCGACCGCGTTGAGGCGGCTGGCGGGCTCACCCTGCACTGTTCTGATCGTGACCCAAACTCGGAAGGTTTCCCGCTACTGACAGCAGATTTCGATATCGTGCTGGCGCACGCGATGCAGCTGCCACAAAGCAGCCCAAGCATCATCGTGGTTCCCGTCATGGTCGAACCTCTTGACATCGCCTTGGCCAGCACGCACCGGCTCGCCGATCGCGACTATCTTGTGCCGAACGATCTCATCGGCGAGCGGTGGATCGGAAACCCCTGGGGCTACCCGTTCGAGTCATGGCTGAACAACCTTTTTGCGACTCAGGGAACGCCCATCAACGTCGTGCAACGGTTTGCAGATACACGCATCTCTGAGGCGCTGGTTGCCGCAGGCAAAGGTATCGCGGGCCTGCCGAGGTACACCGCAGCCGAGTCGTATCGCGGCCGCATCGTTTTAAAGCCATTGCGCGGCGGTGAGACCCATCGCCACATTTTCATTCTGATGCGGCCCGACCGAGCAGAACGTCTTGCCGTAAGAAAAATTGTGCATCTCATCCTCGACGAAGCGCAGACGATCAGCGACGACTGAGCAGATGACTGAGCAGAGGATGACTTTTGATGAGCTGCCACCTACGGCGGTCAACTCGCGACCAGATCGACAGATCTCGTCGACCTCGGTGATAGCCGCGAAAAAGCCCCGGCTTCACAACGCCTGGGGGAGGCGAGGAATCTGCCGGGGTCCACGTGGAGTGGGGGAACTCCGTCACCAACGGTACGGGGGACGGGCTGAATGCCGGCTGGGCCATCTCGCGTGTCGCTGAAAGAACCAGCAAGCCAACTCTTCACTCAGTGATCGTTGGGCACGCGCCGTTGGCGACCACCGCTGAGCGTGGTGCTGATGGGAGTTCGTCTCAACCCGTGACATTCGCGGGGGAGAGGACTGGCTCCGCGGTCACCGGCGGTGAAGAAATCGGCGAGGTGTTGACGCCGACCCAAAACAGTCAGCATGGTGCGGCCGCGGAGCAGCTCCATGCTGACTGTATTCAGTTGGCAGAAGTGGCCCCATTTTCGGTTGGCGGTAACACCAGCAGAATAGGTTGGAGTCATGAGCGAACGCAAACCTGAGAAACGTCCTGACAGGTGCAACCCGGGCGGCCTTTCCTTTAACTCTCAGGCGGTCCATGCGGGTAATGAGATTGATGTGGGATCAGGCGCATTACGCACGCCTATTGTGATGGCGAATTCTTACGCGTTGCCCGAGGACCCGTCTACGCTCAGCTGGTCGGGCACTGATGTGCCGCTGTACACGCGCAATAGCGGCGTAAATCAGCTCGGCCTGCAACGCAAGCTGGCCGTGCTGGAGCGTGGGGAGGATGCTGTGGCGTTTGCGAGCGGTGTCGCCGCCCTGCACGCGATTTTCTTCACCGTGCTCAAGACCGGTGACCATGTCGTCGTCGCCGATGTGACCTATGAGGCGGTCTTCCGTCTGTTTACGGAGCTGTTGACCGAGAAGTACGGCATCCAAGCCACCTTCGTGGACGTGACTGACCTCGATGCGGTGCGGGCGGCCATCCGCCCGGAGACGCGTCTCGTGCACATCGAAACGGTCGCGAACCCGACAACGAAGGTGGCGGATGTCGCGGCCATCGCTCGCATTGTCCACGAGGCCGGTGCACTGTTGTCGATCGACAATACATTCACGCCGCCGCCGCTGTTCCGTCCGCTCGAGCATGGGGCGGACCTTGTCGTGCATTCGCTCACGAAGTACATCAATGGTCATGGTGACGCGATGGGCGGTGCCGTGATCGGGGGCGCGGCGCTGATTAGGCGAATCCAACTCGATGCCATGGTGGATGTTGGGGGAGTGATCAGCCCGTTCAACGCCTGGTTGATCATGCGTGGGTCGGTGACGTTGCCGTTGCGCATTCGGCAGCATTGCGCCTCGGCGCTGGCGATTGCCCAGTTCCTCGACGCCGACCCGCGCGTCGCGTACGTCGCCTATCCGGGGCTCTCGTCGCATCCGCAGCACGGGCTCGCCATTCGCCAGCTTCCGCACGGTTTTGGCGGCATGATGGCTTTCGCCGTGGACGGTGACAAAGCCACCCAGAACCGGTTCGTCTCCCACCTGCGCGTGATCACCTCCGCGGTGTCGCTCGGACACGACGAGTCATTGATCGTGCACGTCGACACTTCCGGGCCGCGCGTGCCGGCCTACCCGGTGGAATTCCGCACTTTCGGGCATCTGCGCTTCTCGGTCGGTCTTGAGGACGCCGATGATCTTATCGGTGACTTGTCCGCTGCGCTTGATGAGACGTTCCGGGGCTGAGCTCTCGCGCTGGTGGTCATGTGGCTCGGGGGCGTCCGAGTGCGGCTGTACGGCGCCGTTGGGAGCAGTCGCTGGCTCACTGCAGGTTGCGGAGCCCGGTTGGGAGGTGCTTCTCGCGCCGCTGCAGCGTTGATGGCCTGCTACCCGACGTCGATGAGGACTTTGCCGACCGCCCCGGCCTCTACAGCAGCGCGTGCGTCCGCGGTGCGGTCCAGTTGGAATCGGTGTACGGGGAGACCGGCCGGCTCGCCCACCGTCAGGGCGCCGTCGGCCACGGCCGCCCTGACGTCGACGACGGCCTGCGCTTTCGCGTGCGGGTCGACGGTGTACACGAGCACGAATTGCACTCGGGTGTTGGTGACCATGTGGGCGCGAATGGGCAAGGTGAGCTCGTCACCACCGTCGGTAGAGTAAATGGCGATTGTCCCGTTCGGAGCAATCACGGCCGTGTTGAGCGCGGCATTGACCGCGGGTGCTACCTCGACCACCAGGTCAACGCCTCCCGGGGCGAGGGCGCGGACTTCGGTGGCCGCGTCCTGCGTCCGGTAGTTAATCACGTGGTCCGCGCCGGCGTTCCGCGCCAGTTCTTCCTTGACTGGGCCGCTGACCGTGGTGATGACCCTGGCTCCGGCCCAGCGGGCGAGCTGGATGGCGGCGTGTCCGACGGCGCCCGCGCCGCCGGCTACCAGCACAGTGCGTCCTGACAGCGAACCGGGGCGGAGGCTGCGCGAGCTCGCATTGATGATCCAGCACGAACTCCGGTCCCGTGCGGTTGTCGAATGAAGATGCAGAGAAGCAGCCCCGACTCGATCGGGGGCGGCGCCCGCTCGGGCGCCCGTTCGTGGTCTGGGTGCGCGGCGTTGACGGTATAGCCTTCCGTGGAGGGCGCAATGGCAGCGCTCCGAGGGAGATTCGTGGCAGTCGATGGCCCACATTCGGGTGAGAGCGAAACGACGAGCGCGCTTGGGATGTCTGACCAGGAGTTCTGGGGGCTTCTTGAGGCTGCGCCGGATGCCATGGTGGTCGTGAATACCGATGGCGAGATTGTGCTGGTGAACGGGCAGACCGAGCGACTCTTCGGCTATTCCCGTGCCGAGATGCTCGGCCAGGGTATTGAGATGCTCCTGCCGGAACGGTTCCGTGTCCGACATGCGGGCCATTTTGCGCGCTACGCTGGCGCGCCGGGCATGCGGGCCATGGGGTCGAATCTTGAGCTTTTTGGTCGGCGGAGGGATGGGTCAGAGGTCCCCGTCGAGATCTCGCTCAGTCCGGTGAGGACCGAGCATGGGCTGTTCCTGTCCAGTTCTATCCGTGACGTCACCGATCGTAAGCGCACGGAAGCGACCATGCGGATGCTGTCGTCTCTGGTGGAGTCCTCGAGTGACGCGATTGTCAGTTACACCGTCGAGGGCGCGATCATGACCTGGAATGCGGGCGCGGAGGCCATGTTCGGGTACACGGCCCAAGAGGCTGTGGGGCGATCGGCGACGCTCATCCTGGGGGACGCTGATAGTGATGTGTGTTCGCAGTTGGACGCGGGCAATCCCGTCCGTTTGCTGGAAACGGACGGGTACCGTAAAGACGGATCCACCGTCGCTATTTCGTTGAGCGTGTCATTTGTGTATGACGCGGACGGGGCGAAGATCGGTGTCTCCTGTATCGCCCGGGACGTCAGCGAAATCAAGCGCCGTCAGGCGGAGGCGGAGGCGGACCGAGCCCGACTGATCGCTGCCCAGCAGGCGGCGCATGTTGGAAGCTTTGAGATTGACATGCGCACGGGTGACCGGTGGTGGTCCGCCGAGTACTGGCGGATTATTGGCGTCGCCAATACTCAACCGGCGTCGCGGGAGCTGATGCTCACCTCAGTGCATCCCGATGACCGCGAACGGGTCGAAGCGGTATGGCTGACGCTGGACTCCGGCGGACGGGCATCGGATTTCGGCTACCGAATCGTGCGACCTTCGGGCGAGGTGCGATGGGTGCGGTCACTGACGAGCTTCGAATACGCAGAGGATGGATCGCCCGCCCGGATCCTTGGCACGACGATGGACGTGACGGACCTGCATTTGGCGGACGTTCAGCGCAGGGAAGCCGAAACCAATTTCCAGCTTGGCTTCAACTTGTCGCCGATCGGCATCGGGGTGGCGGACCTTGAGGGGCAGTTCCAGCGGGTCAACCCGGCCGTATGCGAGATCTTCGGGCGTTCGGAAATGGAGATCCTGGGTAGGCGCGCCGAGGATTTTCTCCACCAGGACGATGTCGGGAGCATCTCGGTCGCCTCCTCTCATATGCAATCCAACGAGGCGGAGACCGCTCACGTCGAAAAGCGTTATCTACGGCCGGATGGCGTAGCAGTGTGGGTGCAGGAGACAGTGTCGTTCGTGCCCGGATTGGACGACGGCGCTGCCCATTTGTTCATGCAGCTTCAAGACATCACGTCGCGAAAGCTCGCCGAAGCGGACCTCGAATATCAAGCCTTTCATGATCCGCTTACGGGCCTGGCTAACCGGTTGCTGTTGACGAAGAATCTTGAACGCTCGCTGGTCCGCGCGAAGGCTTCCGGTGGCCAGGTCAGCGTGCTCTTCCTGGATGTGGACCAGTTCAAGGTCATCAACGATGGCCTCGGACATACGGCCGGTGACGGGCTGCTCGTTCAGCTGGCCAAGCGACTGCAGTCCATGGTGCGCCTCACCGACACGTTGGCTCGATTCGGCGGCGATGAGTTCGTGATTGTTTGCGAGAACATCACACGAGAGAACACCGAGCGGTTAGTCGAACGAATCGTGGCCTCGGGTAAAGATCCGTTTGTGCTCGAGGGACAGGACGTATTTGCCACCGTCAGTGTCGGCATCGTGCTCGCCAGCGCGGACGAAGACACGGAGACCGTGCTGCGCAATTCGGATGCCGCGATGTACGACGCCAAGAACCGCGGCCGTGCTCAAGCAATGATGTTCAGCGAGGAGATGCACACGCGAGCGTCGAGTCGGCTCGATCTTGAATCCCAGCTTGCACGGGCACTGGACCATAACGAGCTGCGTGTCTACTATCAGCCCATTGTCGATGTATCGACGGAAGGCGTCGTCGGCTTCGAGGCATTGGTGCGATGGGCGCACCCAATACGCGGGTTGATTTCACCGCTCGAGTTCATTCCGATCGCTGAGCAAACCGGCATGATTATCCCAATCGGAGAATGGGTGCTGCGTGAGGCTCTCGCTCAAGCGCAAAAGTGGCGCACGGAAATCCCCGGTGCCGCAGCCCTATCCATATCCGTGAATTTCTCCGTCCTGCAATTGCAGGATCCCGATTTCGTGGCGGTAGTTGCTGATGCGCTCACACGGAGCGGGTTGGCCCCGACGGCACTGCACCTCGAAATCACGGAATCCGTGATGATGAACGACATCGAGGCGGCAGCCGAAACATTGAACGCCCTGCACGCGCTGGGGGTGCGCCTGTCACTGGATGATTTCGGAACCGGGCATGCCTCGCTTGGACACCTGGATCGTCTCCCGGTGCAGACGATCAAGATCGATCGGTCATTCGTCGGGGGTCTCGGTGGAGAAAATCCGAAGGCCGCGTCGATTGTCCAAGCCATTGTCAACCTCGCCCGGTCACTTGATCTCGACGTCGTCGCGGAGGGCGTTGAGACCGTTGAGCAGCTGCTGGACCTGCGCCGGATCGGAGCCCGCCTGGCCCAAGGCTTCCTCTGGTCAAGGCCGCTTCCCCCGCAGGAAATCCCACAGTGGCTCATGAGAGCCAGCGGAAGGGCAGCTAGCCAGGCACCCGACGCGAAACGCCCCCAACCCGGTACCTGATTGCAGTCACACCGCCGTGCCGCTGATGAGCTGCTGAGCCCGTCGGGTGGGGGAGGACTGATCCACACCTCGTCTGCTCGGCACCAGCTGTGCAACCTTCGTGGTAACCCACGTCGCGACCAGGTAGCTGGGGTGCGCGGCCGCGGACGAGGTTCAGAGGCGAGCCCGACGGGGTCGAGGGGCTCGGGTCGCTACAGGTGGATTCTTCGTTAGGCAGGAGCTCGCACCAGCGCGCTGAGAGGACGGCCGGGGGCCGTCGACCGTTGAACCTGAACCGTCCCGGGTTTCATGCAGCCATTGTGTTGGCGCCGGCCCGGTCAGGCGCCGCGCGGCCACAGCGCATGCAAGTGGTGCACCGGACCTTGTCCGTGGCCGCCGTCGAGGGCATCCGCGGCCGGTAGGGGGAGAACTCTCAGTTCCGCGAACAGATAGATCTGATGCTTGCGCCCCTGCACGAGCAGAGCCGTCTCGTCTCCGAGATCGCGGACACGGTGCTTGCGCCGATCCTTCGACAGAATCGAGAGCAGATGAATCAGATCACGAAGACGATCGCATCACGGCTACCCACCTTCACGATGCCGAGGCCCACACTGCCAGTCATAAATTTCCGCACCGATACGCAGACCGATGAGTAACGACCAGCCGTACCCCGACGGGCGTGCGGTGCTGTCCGCGATCAAAGAGAAGGCGCTCTCAGCGCATCGCAGCGGGATGGCATTGAACTGGCAATTTTCGACCGCTTACTCTGCCGGGTGTTCTCCGCCCGGGACTGCCCGTTTGCTCTGAAGGGTGGCACCAGCATGCTTGCGCGGCTTCCTGGGGCCAGGCGGACGATGGATGTTGACTTGGAGACGGCGGAGATGAGTATTGACGAGGCCATCACGCAACAGCAGTAGGTCGATCAGCACTGACGATTGAGCACCAGGCCTTCAGCCGGCAGCCGCACCGGGGTGCGGCGCTGTTTCGCTGAGAGTGGAGGGCTCCCGGCCGTCCGTGCGCTCAGAAGAGAGCGGGCCGACCGCCCACGAGCCGCTCGAGCGGCCTCACATCCAGGGATTGGCGAAGGCCCGCTGCAATCGCGGTGGGCTCTCAACCATCAAAGTAGCCGACGCCCCTGACAACGCCACTCCAAGCGGGACTCTAACGGCGCGTTCCACAGGGCGGAGGCTGGCGCCTGCCCGGACCGATTGCAGGCCAGGAGCGGGCCGCGTGCCTGCGGGCCTGGGCAGCTGGGAGTTTCTGACGAGTTCGGTGATAGCCGCGAAAAAGCTATCGCTCCCTGGCCTGAGTGGAACGATAGTGATCGGAATAGGTGGTTGTACAACGCAGTCGTGGCCAGATCACCCGGCTGATCGACTCCACTCCAGTGCCGTGCGGCAAATCACGGGAGACCGTGAAACGCTCCGACCTCGCCGGACACGCCGGCTACGGCTACTGCGCGTCCCACTCCCGCTATTTCTGGGGATTCCGGCTCTACCTGGTCTGCACCCCGGACGGAATGCCCGTGATCTGGGGCCTCGCCAACCCCGAGATCAGCGAACGCGAAGCCGCGGAGAACTGTCGCGCGTCGCGTTGTTTGACGATGGCGGCGTCATCGTTGGTGACGATGGTCGGATACGAAAAGCCCCGCCGGTGTTTTCCGGCGGGGCTTTGATTCGTTGTGGTGAGGTAGATGAGTTGCGGACCTGGCTTCAGACCGTCGTGTCCGGTATTTTTCTAGCGGTCCGAAAATTACCCTCGAGTTCAGTCTTGAGCTCGCGTTGACGGAAGATGTCGAGCTGGCGACGCCGGAATTCACTGATCAGATTGCTCAGATCGCGCTGGTCGGGGTGCCCTGAGTTGTTGAGCATGGGAGGTGCTTCAGAGGCCATAATGTGTCCAAGTGTTCGTTGGGGGCTGAGAGTGTGAAACCGCGAGGCGGGCGTTTCCTGATACTGGAGACTCCCGGTGCGCGGTTGCGAGGGATTCGATCAGGCCTTCATTGCGGGGGAGGACGCCGTCGCCGAAGATGTTGTCGCCTGTCGAGGTGAGGGGCGAGGCCGTGACCTGGCCGACCGTTCCTGGTTCCGTCCATGATCCACAGCTGAAGATTCAAAGGATTGATTCCCGTTCATTTAGCACGGGATATCGTCCGAAAGACGTCAGTGCTTCATCGACTGGAAGGAGCGCTGAGGGAACGCTATTGGATTCTCTCGTTGATGTCAAAGACCGGGGAATGATTTTCCGTCAACGCAGCTATTGACTGGTTCTCGCTTGTCGACCAAACTACGGTCCACCGAAGCCACGTGGGTGTCTCGACTCGTTGTGGCCAACGGTCGAGGGATCATGGCCAGCGATGACCTCGGCAAAACGTGGCGCGACCTGGTGCTGAACTGATGACCCGGATGAGGGTGGAGATCCTGCATATCGAGGACTGCGCGAACTGGGAGGAAGCCGCCCTCCGCGTGCGTGCCGCGCTGGCAGCCACCGGGCACGAAGATGCCACCATCATCACCACAGCGCTTCGCACCCAGGAAGATGCGGCGCGGGTTGCGTTCGCTGGATCTCCCACCATCACAGTGGACGGCGACGACCTCTTCCCCACCGATGGATTGACGACCGACCTGGCCTGCCGCATCTACTTCACACCGTCCGGCGTGGCCGGTCTCCCCACGGTCGGTCAAATGACGGAAGCCATGAGACACCGGCGCATCGATGGTGCCCGAGTGGGCGGCGCGACCAGCTAACGCGCCTCGATGACGCCCATCATGCCCAGGTCTTCATGGTCGAGGATATGACAGTGGTAGACGGAGCGTCCGGCGAAGTCGTCGAAGGCGATCCGCACCCGAACCTGGCCTCGCGCCGGCACGTTGACGACGTCCTGCCAGATGGCGGTGTCGGGGGCGCGACCATCGGACTCCACGACCTGCATCGGCCACACGTGCAGGTGCACCGGGTGATCCATCGGACTTGTGTTTCTCAGGGTCCATTCCTCGACGCTGCCCGCTTCGACCGTGGTGTCCACTCGGTTCCCATCGAACTCCCGGCCATTGATGGTGAAGCTCATCATCGACCCACCCCCGCCCATCATCCCGCCCATTCCCATGGCAAACGTCAGCTCCCGCCGGGCCGTGACGGCTCTGCCACGGAGGTCCCGGGGCGCCGGCTGGGCCGGCACCGTTGGCGCCGCTGCGACCTCCTCGCCGGACACGGTCAGGGTCGCCAGCGAGGCGCGACCGGCGGACGTGCCGGAGCGCGGCCGTTCGCCTCCGCCCATCATCCCCCCAGGGCCGCCCCGGTCATAGGGCAGCGTCTCGAGAACCGCCGTGCCGTCGACCATCGTGACCAACAGGTCCGCCCGGTTTCCGGGCGCGAGCACGACCTCCTCCACGGTTTCGGGGGCACCGAACCGGCCCGAGTCAATGCCGAGCAGCTGCATCCGCTGCCCGTCGAGCCGCAGCCGCAGGTACCGGGACACGCAGGCGTTGACAATTCGCCACCGTTCCCGCTCAGCCGGGCTCGCACTCAGCCTGGGGTTCACCTGCCCGTTGACGAGCACGAGTTCGCCCTCCCGGCCCATCATCTGCTCCATGGGAGAGACGGCCGGGGTGCGCCCCAGCCCGTCGAGGGTGATGTCCGAGATCACGAGCACCCGTTCCCGGGCCGCAGCAATCGGTTCGGGATCCTCGACGATGATCGCGCCGTAGAGGCCGCCGAAGATCTGGTCCGCGACCAGGCCGTGGTGGTGCGGGTGGTACCAGTACAAGCCCGGCGGATGGTCCGCCGGCAGCTGATACTCGTAGTCGAAGGATTCGCCCGGCTCGACCATCACGAACGGATTATCGCCGTTGCCCTCCGGCGAGACATGCAGGCCGTGCACGTGCAGGTTCGTGGGGTCGTCAAGACCGTTGTGCAGGGTCACGCCCAGCCGATCCCCCGCCTTCAGCCGCAAGGTTGGTCCTGGAATACCGCCATTGAAGCTCAGGGCGCTGGCGCTGCGCCCGCCGATCTGCACCGTGCCAAGGGCCGCACTCAGGCGAAGCGTCAACCGACCGTTCGCGCTGCGCACTTCTGAAGGCTCCGCGAGTTCTTTTCCCGGCTGCGGCTGCGCCGTATCTGCCGATGACGACGTCCACAGCAGGCCCGCACCACCGACCACGGTGCCAGCCAGCCCCAGACCGCCGAGCGTCAACGCGCCGCGGCGACTGATCGGTTCCACTAGGGGTTCTCGCCGAGCACCTGGACCTGTTCACGGTACTGCTCGGCGGTCAGCTCGCCCTTGGCGTATCGTTCGTCCAGAATCTGACGGGCCCGGCTCGGGCCGGCTGTCGGTCCAGTCGCGCCAGGACCTCCGCCCCGACTGCTGCCTCCGCCGAACACGCGCACAGCAAGCACGACAAGCAGCACAATCCCGACCAGCATTAGCAGCCCAAACAGCCACGACCAGCCCATATCCCAACCGTATCCCCACATCATGGCGAACTCCTCTATTGCAGGCACAGTGAGCCTGTCACACGTCATGATACCCCTGGAGGTATCAAGGGCCAGGTGAACAGTTGGCCACACGAGGCGTGACTCCCATGTGCAATAATCTGCGTATGAATGCAGATACGGATGGATGCACGCTGGATACCGACGGTGAGTATGTCGAGCTGGCCGTGGAGGTCTTCGCGATGCTCGCCGACGCCACACGCATCCGCATCATCCTCGCGCTGCGCGACACGGAACTGGCGGTCAACCAACTGGCCGAAGCCGTCAACAAATCCCAGGCAGCCGTCTCACAGCATTTGGCGAAGCTGCGCTTGGCCCGCATCGTGACCACCCGACGCGAGGGCACCAGGGTGTTCTATCGCCTCGCGAACGAGCACGCCCGCCAGCTCGTCGCCGACGCCATCTTCCAGGCCGAGCACGCCCTCGAGGGCGTCCCGGCCCACCACCGGCACCCGCACGAAACCGCCGGCACCGAGCACCAGGCCGACGCCCGTGCTTGAGGTCCTGCGGAACTCCGCCTACCGAAGACTGTTCAGCGCCCAGGTCGTGGCGCTGATCGGCACCGGCCTGCTCACGGTCGCGCTCGGGTTGCTGGCCTTCGATCTGGCTGGCGGGGATGCCGGCATCGTCTTGGGCATCGCACTGACGATCAAGATGCTCGCCTACGTCGGCGTCGCCCCGGTCGTGTCTGCGCTCACCGGCCACGTACCCCGCAAGTTCCTGCTGGTGTCCTCGGATGTCCTGCGCGCCGGGGTCGCAATCTCACTTCCGTTCGTCACCGAGGCGTGGCAGATCTACGTGCTCATTTTCGTGCTGCAGGCCGCGTCCGCCACCTTCACTCCCGCCTTTCAGGCGTTGATCCCGGATGTTCTGCCCAAGGAAAGCGAATACACGCGGGCGCTGTCTCTGTCCCGCCTCGCGTATGACCTGGAGTCGCTGCTCAGCCCCATCCTCGCCGCGGCGCTGCTGACGGTGATCAGCTACCACTCCCTGTTCGTGGGGACG